>NZ_CP122961.1:0-604127 GCF_029854215.1 Halomonas alkaliantarctica
GTGTCACTGACGCTTTGGCAACAGTGCCTGGACAACCTGCAGGATGAGCTGAATTCCCAACAGTTCAATACCTGGATACGCCCGCTGCAGGCAGAGGAAGGAGAGTCCAACGAGCTGCGCTTATTAGCGCCGAATCGCTTTGTGCGCGATTGGGTGAGCGATAAGTATGCCAAGCGGATTAGTGAGCTGATGCGTGAGCTCGCACCGGCTAAACCGCCAAAGGTAAGCCTGACGGTGGGAAGTCGCAGCTTGGCAACCCAGGCCCCTCAGCATCGCGATTTAGGCAATCCCGTATCCGCTTCTCCATCGCGACCAGCATCGCCTGCGGTTCATACGCTGCCACGCGGCGATATTGCCGATGAGCGTGAAATCGATAAGCTGCGCGATGAAGCACCAAGTCGACGTAATAATGAGCGTCAGGTGCAGGTAGAAGGCAGCCTGAAACATGGTAGCGGGCTTAATCCGAATTTTACTTTCGATACGTTTGTAGAAGGCAAATCGAACCAATTGGCTCGTGCTGCCTCTCGTCAGGTGTCTGAAAACCCAGGCGGCGCTTATAACCCCTTATTTTTATACGGCGGCGTGGGCTTGGGTAAAACCCACTTAATGCATGCGGTGGGAAACGCATTGGCAACTCGGCGTGAAAACGCTCGAGTGGTGTACCTGCACTCCGAGCGGTTTGTTGCCGATATGGTCAAAGCGTTACAGCTTAATGCGATTAATGATTTTAAGCGTTTTTACCGCAGCGTTGATGCGTTACTGATTGATGATATTCAATTTTTTGCTGGCAAAGAGCGGTCTCAAGAAGAGTTTTTTCATACTTTCAATGCGTTATTAGAAGGCGGTCAGCAAATGATCCTCACCTCTGATCGCTATCCTAAAGAGATCAGTGGAGTAGAGGAGCGCCTTAAATCACGCTTTGGTTGGGGGCTTACGGTCGCGATAGAGCCGCCGGAGCTTGAAACCCGCGTGGCCATCTTGATGAAAAAGGCTGACCAAGCTAAGGTCGATTTGCCTCACGATGCGGCTTTCTTTATTGCGCAAAAAATTCGTTCCAACGTGCGCGAATTGGAAGGTGCGCTGAAAAAAGTCATTGCTGATTCGCATTTCATGGGTAAAACGATTACCCAGGACTTTATTCGTGAGTCGCTGAAAGACCTGTTAGCGCTTCAGGATAAGCAGGTGGGGGTAGATAATATTCAGCGTACGGTCGCCGAATATTACAAGATTAAGGTGGCGGATCTGCTTTCGAAGCGCCGTTCACGCTCAGTTGCTCGCCCTCGTCAGGTGGCCATGGCGCTTGCTAAGGAGCTCACCAATCACAGTTTACCTGAGATTGGCGATGCCTTTGGTGGGCGCGACCATACAACGGTGCTGCACGCTTGCCGAAAAGTGAAATCATTGCAGGAAGAAAGCGCGGATATTCGTGAGGATTACAAGAATTTACTGCGCCTGTTGACCAGTTAATCATCCCATGGGACGGGCCTGTTACGCGCAGGCCTTTCAGGATATAGAACCGGAGTATTGATGAAATTTTCGATTTCCCGAGAGGCGCTGCTACGTCCGCTGACTCTGGTCGCTGGTGTTGTTGAGCGCCGCCAAACGCTGCCAGTACTTTCTAATGTGCTGATTCAGGTAGAGGGTGACCAGGTATCGCTCACCGGCACTGACTTAGAAGTCGAGCTCGTGGGTCGCACCGTGGCCAGCCAAGTCGATCAGGCGGGTTCCGCGACAGTGCCCGCGCGTAAGCTGATGGATATTTGTAAATCATTGCCCGATCAGTCTGACATTCAGCTGTCCGTTGAAGAGGGTCGTGCGGTACTGCGTAGCGGTCGTTCACGTTTTACGCTGTCGACGCTGCCCGTCGCTGAATTCCCCAATATCGAAGATGCGGACGGCAGTCAGGAGATTAGTGTACCCCGCGGTACCCTTAAGCACCTGATTGAGGCGACCTCGTTTGCCATGGCGCAGCAGGATGTGCGTTATTACCTGAATGGTATGCTGCTGGAAATCCAGAGCAATTTGCTGCGCACCGTCGCTACTGACGGTCACCGTTTGGCGATGTGCTCGCGCCCAATCGACGTGACTGTTAGCCAATCTCAAAAGCTGATTGTGCCGCGTAAAGGGATTTTAGAGCTGTCGCGCCTGCTAGATGATAGCGATGAGCCTGTCAGCTTAACGCTTGGCTCCAGCCATGTACGTGCCCACACAGGGGATTTTACCTTCACCTCCAAGTTAATTGACGGTAAATTTCCTGACTATGAGCGTGTAGTGCCTCGCAATGGCGACAAAGTACTGATTGCCGAACGTGCTGAGTTGCGCCAAGTGCTTTCGCGTACTGCCATCCTCTCTAATGAGAAGTACCGTGGTGTGCGCCTCTATCTTGAGGAGAACAACCTTAAAGTAATGGCCAACAACCCCGAGCAGGAAGAAGCGGAGGAGAATATCGCCGTTGAATATAATGGTGGGGCAATGGAAGTTGGTTTTAACGTAGGCTATTTGGTTGATGTGTTGACGGTGCTTAATGAGGACCGTGTGCAGATTACTCTGGCTGATCCCAATAGTAGTGCACTGCTTGAAGAGCCCGGTGGCGGTGATGCTCTCTATGTTGTTATGCCGATGCGCCTGTAAACCGTCTTTGTTTTGGGGCATAGCAACCTATAAGCAGACAACGTTAGCGGCGCTTCTGATTGCAGAAGCGCCGCTAGCTCGTTTTGGGCAATACTCCCGTTTTCAAAGGATATTTTAAGTGGTGATAATAGGATGAGCCTGACACTGCTTAATTTCCACGCCTTGCGCAATCTCCAGCCGATTGAGCTGGCGCCCTCTTCGCGCATCAATGTTATCAGCGGTGCTAATGGCAGTGGAAAAACCAGTTTGTTGGAAGGTGTGCATATTCTAGGCATGGGACGCTCTTTTCGTACGCGCCAGTTAAAGCACGCAATTCAAACAGACGAGCCATATATGACACTGTACGGCCGTTTAAGCGGGGAACCGGAGGTTACCCTTGGTGTGCGCCGCTTAAGAGCTCAGCGGGAGCTTGAGCTTCGTTTAAAGGGTGATAAGAACGCTCGCTTGGCGGAACTGGTAGAGGCAATGCCGCTTCAATTAATCAACCCAGATGCTTTCCGATTGCTTGAAGGTTCTCCCTCCGGTCGTCGAGAATTTCTCGACTGGGGTGTGTTTCACGTGGAACATGACTTTTTAACAATCTGGAAGCGCACCCGGCGTG
The DNA here is from genome assembly GCF_029854215.1 of Halomonas alkaliantarctica. Taxonomy (NCBI): domain Bacteria; kingdom Pseudomonadati; phylum Pseudomonadota; class Gammaproteobacteria; order Oceanospirillales; family Halomonadaceae; genus Vreelandella; species Vreelandella neptunia. The sequence continues at coordinate 3,233 of NZ_CP122961.1, forward strand.
CGTTGAAACATCGGAATGCACTGCTCAGGCGTGGTAGAATACAACCTCAAGAAATGGCGGTATGGGAGCACGAGTTAGCCATTTCGGGTGAACAGATGGATACGTTGCGTCGGGCTTGGTTCAGTGATTTTCTGCCAGTCTTTGAAGAGACACTTAAGGTGTTGCTTCCATTGCCGGGCATGTCGATCCACTACGCCAGGGGTTGGGATAAAGATCGATCCCTCGCTGATGTGTTATACGATAGTCGGCCAACTGATCAGCAGATGGGGTTTACTCAGCAAGGTCCGCAGCGCGCAGATTTGCGTATCAGAATAAACAAACAGCCTGCTGTAGAAGTGCTTTCCAGAGGCCAGCAAAAGTTAGTGGTGAGTGCATTAAAACTTGCCCAAGGGCGGTTTCTGGAAAGAACAGCACAGCGGCACTGTATTTATCTTATTGATGATTTACCCGCAGAGCTTGACGAGCAAAACCGTTACCAGTTTTGTGGGCTACTCGAAGATATGCAGTGCCAAGCATTTATTACCAGTGTCGAACCTTCTGCATTAAAGAATGCCTGGCGCACTGATACCCCTGTGAGTATGTTTCACGTGAAACATAGCAAAGAGGGGTTCAGTGGTTTAGAGAGACTCAGCTAGCGCAGGAAGGGAAGGGACGATACAGGATGAGACAGACTTCACAACGGAGTGGTCAATGAGCGAGCAGGCTTACGATTCATCAAGCATCAAGGTGCTCAAGGGACTGGACGCGGTGCGTAAGCGGCCAGGTATGTATATTGGTGACACCGACGACGGTACTGGGCTCCACCACATGGTCTTCGAGTTGGTGGATAACTCCATTGACGAAGCGTTGGCTGGGCATTGTAGTGAAATTCGTGTTGTCATCCACCCGGATGAGTCGGTCACCGTGAGTGATAACGGCCGCGGCGTACCCACCGAACTCCACGAAGGGGAAGGGGTTTCCGCCGCTGAAGTTATCATGACGGTTCTGCACGCAGGCGGTAAATTCGATGATAACTCCTACAAAGTTTCCGGTGGGTTGCACGGCGTAGGCGTCTCCGTTGTTAACGCGCTTTCCGCTGAACTGCGCTTAACCATTTGGCGTCAAGGTGAAGTGTTTGAACAAATGTACCGCCATGGCGTTCCTCAAGCGCCGTTGGGTGTTGTGGGCAAAACCGAAAAAAGCGGCACCCGAGTTCACTTCCGCCCATCGCCAGAAACCTTTGGCAATATCGAGTTCCATTTTGATATTTTAGCCAAACGTCTTCGCGAACTCTCCTTTTTGAACTCTGGTGTGGCTATCCGCTTATTGGATGAGCGCAGCGGTAAAGAGGAGCTGTTTCACTACGAAGGCGGTTTGAGAGCCTTTGTTGATCACCTCAATACCAATAAGAGTGTGATTAATCCGGTATTCCACTTTAACGCTATCCGTGATGATGGCGTTGAAGTAGAGGTGGCCATGCAGTGGAGCGAAGCCTTCACTGAAAACATTTTCTGCTATACCAATAATATTCCACAGCGAGATGGCGGCGCACACTTGGCGGGTTTCCGGGCAGGTCTTACCCGTACGCTCAATAACTATATTGAAGCAGAAAACTTGCTTAAGAAGGCCAAGGTCAACACGACCGGTGATGATGCCCGTGAAGGCTTGACCGCGATCATTTCAGTGAAAGTTCCGGATCCCAAGTTTTCGTCCCAAACGAAAGATAAGCTAGTTTCAAGTGAAGTGAAAACAGCGGTTGAGCAGGAAATGAGTCGCCTCTTTTCCGAGTATCTTGTTGAAAAACCTAATGAAGCCAAGGCTATCGTCAATAAGATGCTGGATGCAGCGCGTGCCCGTGAAGCGGCCCGCAAAGCGCGTGATATGACTCGCCGCAAAGGCGCGTTGGATATTGCCGGTTTACCTGGCAAGTTGGCGGATTGCCAGGAAAAAGACCCCAGTCAGTCAGAGCTTTACTTGGTGGAGGGTGACTCGGCGGGCGGCAGTGCCAAACAGGGCCGCGACCGCCGTACTCAGGCTATTTTGCCGCTCAAAGGTAAAATCCTGAACGTCGAAAAAGCGCGTTTTGATAAAATGCTTTCCTCTGCAGAAGTGGGCACGCTAATCACCGCGCTGGGCTGTGGTATTGGTCGCGAAGAGTTTAACCCTGATAAGTTGCGTTACCACTCGGTTATTATCATGACCGATGCCGATGTCGACGGGTCGCACATTCGTACGTTGCTGTTGACGTTCTTCTTCCGCCAAATGCCGGAATTGATTGAACGTGGTCATATCTTCATCGCTCAGCCGCCACTTTACAAAATCAAGCGCGGCAAGCAAGAGCTCTATCTAAAAGATGAGCAGGCGATGGTGGATTACTTAACCACGACGGCTCTAGACGGCGCAGGCCTGCATGTTAATGCCAATGCACCGGGTATTTCGGGTTCACAGCTTGAAACACTGGTAAATCAGTACCGCAACGTGATGAAGCGGATTGATCGTTTGTCGCGAGTTTATCCTAATGAAGTGCTTAAGCAGATCGTTCACGCTTCGGCATTGAAAGGTGAAGAGAGCCTGAAAGATCGCCTCACAATGGAGAACTGGATAGCCGAGTTGCAGAAGGTTATGGACGATATGGTCGCCTATGAAGGCGGTCCGCGTTATCACTTCCATCTTCAAGAAGATTCAGAGCGTGGGCTTTTCTTACCTACCGTATCGCTGGTTGCACATGGTGTGACGACTGATTATAGATGGGGTCTCGACTTCTTTGAAAGCGCCGATTACCGTGGTATCGCCGAGCTGGGCGAAACCCTAAATGGCTTCCTGGAAGAGGGCGCCTTTATTGCCCGTGGCGAGCGTCAGAAGCCTGTATCGCACTTCTCGGAAGTGCTGGCGTGGCTTATGCAAGAAGGCCAGCGCGGGCTTTCCGTGCAGCGCTATAAGGGCTTGGGGGAAATGAACCCGGATCAGCTTTGGGATACCACCATGGATCCCGATAGCCGCCGCATGCTGCGGGTAACGATCGAAGATGCTGTAGGCGCCGATATGATGTTCAATACCCTGATGGGTGACGACGTCGAACCCCGTCGCGACTTTATCGAAACCAATGCGCTGGTGGCGAATTTAGACGTATAAGATGGATTACGCTCGTTAAGATGTTTCACGTGAAACACTACGTTAACGGGCTACCCATCGACATGATTTAATGCCGCCATGACAAGCGCCGCTATGAATTACATAGCGGCGCTTTTTTGGTATGAATAAGCTGGGGCAGAAAGATGAGGTGAAGGGCGTTCAGTCAATGTAGAGCGATCAAGTTATTTGCACGGTGCTGTTTAGCTATCAATTAGCCACTCAACAAATTGCGCTAAATCATCGAAGACCTTGGTTTTTTTAAGACCAACGCCTTTTTGCTCCGTCTTAACCCCTTTTCCTGTTCTGACTAGTGCTGTTTTACAGCCTACTGCTTCGCCCGCCTGTAGATCTCGCAGGCTATCACCGACTATCCAGCTCCCCGTTAAGCTTTCGAGCCCGAGAAGTTGTTGAATGTTCAGCAGCATTCCTGGTAATGGTTTACGACATGAGCACTTATCATCCGGCCCATGGGGGCAGTAAGCGATATGTGTGATATGACCACCTTGCGCTTCGACTAACGTCATTAAGTGATCATGCATCGCATGAAGCGTTGTTTCATCATAATAGCCACGGGCAATGCCCGATTGATTCGTTGCGACGGCAACGGTGAAACCCGCGCGCGTGAGTCGGGCAATGGCTGTGATGGAAGAGGGGTAGGGCACCCACTCGTCGAGAGATTTGATGTAGTTATCAGAGTCATGATTGATGACGCCGTCTCGATCCAGTATGACAAGGTTATTGGCACTTAGCATAGTGATCCTATTGGTTCGGTTGCTGGCGATGCTTTCTACTCACGAGGTTAATGGATATTTTACCCCGATCTAGCAAAGGTGTTTCACGTGAAACACATACACGCGTCGAACAAAAAAAGCCCAACCTTTTAGGGTTGGGCTTGGGTTGCGAACAATGAGTCGACTACTGTGGGAGCAGCGAGATATCGGCGACTTCTAAAAACAACGCCTGAAGGTTAGCAAGAAGTGCTAAACGATTACGCTGGATTGCTGGATCGTCCGCCATCACCATTACTTGATCAAAGAAGGCATCCACTGGAACGCGAAGTGTGGCAAGTATATCGAGTGCCTGCTGGTAGTCACCTGCAGCAAATAGTGGTGCCACCTGTGCTTGGCAACCTGTTACCGCATCAAACAGAGCCCGCTCGGCATCTTCCTGCAGCATGCTTTGATCGACCGGTGTGCTGCCGTCATGCTCCTGCTTGCTTAGAATATTTGAAACACGCTTGTTAGCCGCCGCCAACGCTGCGGCTTCATCCCGCTGGGCAAAGGCCTTCACCGCGCGCAGGCGACGGGCGAAGTCGAGTGGGTTAGTGACGGGGCGTGCACGCACAGCAAGGTACATTTCAGCGCTGACGCCTTCTTCCTGGCCCCAGGCGCGGAAGCGATCAAGCATGTACGTGAGCACGTCCTCAACCAGGCCATCAGCCTTGGGCAGACCCTGGTGCTGCTCTGAGGCAACCGCCAGCAGCTCGCGCAGGTCAATATCAAGTTCGCCTTTGACCAGAATGTTAAGTACGCCAATCGAAGCACGACGTAGCGCGAAAGGATCTTTTGCACCCGTAGGGCGTTGACCAATCCCGAAGATGCCTACCAGGGTATCCAGACGATCCGCCAAGGCTAGTGCTTTGCCTGTGGCACTTTGAGGAATCGTATCGGTAGCAAAGCGCGGCAGGTACTGCTCTTCAAGGGCTTGGGCAACCTCCGCGGGTTCGCCATCCTGCTGCGCATAGTAGCGTCCCATAATGCCCTGAAGTTCAGGGAATTCGAGAACCATTTCCGTCACAAGGTCACACTTGGCAAGCGCTACGGCGCGCTGAGCGTGAGCCACGTCGCCATTAATACGCTCGGCAATAAACGTCGCAATAGCCGAGCTACGGCGAGCTTTATCCGCGAGGGTGCCTAGCTGCTGCTGGAATACCACGCTCTCTAACTGGGGAATCCGCGAGGCAAGCGTGCGCTTGCGGTCGGTGTCGTAGAAAAATGCTGCGTCGGCTAAGCGCGGGCGAATAACTTTCTCGTTACCGGCAATGACTTGGTCGGGGTCAGCGCTGTCGATATTGGCAATGGTGATAAACAGCGGCTTTAGCTTGCCAGCGTCATCCAGCAGGTGGAAATATTTCTGGTTAGCCTTCATTGAGGAGATCAAGCACTCGGCGGGCACTTCCAGAAAGCGCTCATCAAAGCTGCCGGTAAGTGCGACCGGCCATTCCACCAAGCCGCTCACTTCTACCAGAAGCTCTTCGTCGATAACGGCATTGGCCTCCTGCACTTCGGCTTCTGCTAATACCTGTTCACGGATGCGCTCGCGCCGCTGTTCTCGATCCACCAGTACATAGGCATTTTCCAACGTAGCCACATACTCATCGGCGTGTGCCAGCTGAATAGCATCAGGAGCGTGGAAGCGGTGACCGTAGGTCGTACAGCTAGCCTCTAGGCCAAGCGCCTCAGCGGCCACTACGTCGCTACCGTAAATGGCGACCAGCCAATGAACGGGGCGGGAAAACTCAACGCGTGAAGCACCCCAACGCATATTTTTAGGCACGGGGAGGGTACTGATTGATTTGCGGATAATCTCGGGCAGCAGCGCTTGAATAGGTTCTCCCTGCTGCTGTTCACGAAAGCCTAGCCAAGTCCCTTTATCGGTTTCTAAATGAATCAGCTCGTCGACATTTACCCCGCAAGAGCGGGCAAAGCCTTCCGCGGCTTTAGTGGCAACGCCATCCTTAAAGGCCGCCGCGAGCGCTGGACCACGGCGCTCAACGTCACGATCAGGCTGTTTATCGGCCAGTTCATGCACCTGTACCGCTAAACGCCGTGGCGTCGCAAAAGCGGTAACGCTGGCAAAGGGAACATCGGCTTCTTGCAGGCCTTTCTCTATTCCCGCGGCGAACGCATCGGAAAGAGCGTCCAGAGCCGTGGGTGGCAGCTCTTCTGCACCGAGTTCTAGTAAAAGCGTATTAACAGCCATTAGTCGTCTCCCTGATCGGCGAGTAGCTCTTGTAACAGTTCTCGGCGAAGTATTTCTGGCGCCATGGGGAAACCTTCGGCCTTACGCGACTCTAAGTAAGCGGTGGCGACATCCCGGGCCATAGTGCGAACACGTAGGATAAAACGCTGACGCTCGGTGACCGAGATGGCATGACGGGCATCCAACAGGTTGAACGTGTGTGATGCCTTCAGGACTTGTTCATAGGCTGGCAGCGGTAGGTTGGCGGCGAGCAACTTGCCAGACTCTTTTTCCTGGTGATCAAAGTTAGCAAATAGCTGGTCAACATCGGCATGTTCAAAATTGTAGGCGGATTGCTCGCGCTCGTTTTGCAGGTAGACATCGCCATAAGTCACTTTACTACCATCGGGGGCAATGGCCCATACGAGGTCATAAACACTGTCGACGTCCTGCAGGTACATGGCGATACGCTCAAGCCCGTAAGTCAGTTCGCCGGTGACCGGGTAACATTCGATGCCACCTGCCTGCTGGAAGTAGGTAAACTGGGTAACTTCCATGCCGTTTAACCAGATTTCCCAGCCAAGGCCCCAGGCGCCAAGAGTAGGGGATTCCCAGTTATCTTCGACAAAGCGCACATCGTGAACCAGCGGATCAAGGCCCAGGCGTTTGAGTGAGCCCAGGTAGAGATCCTGCAGGTTGCTTGGCGATGGCTTCATCACTACCTGGAACTGGTAGTAGTGCTGAAGGCGGTTAGGGTTCTCGCCATAGCGGCCGTCAGTAGGGCGGCGGGAAGGCTGTACATAGGCAGCATTCCAGGTTTCGGGACCAATCGCCCGCAGGAAGGTAGCGGGGTGGAAGGTGCCCGCGCCGACTTCCATATCGAGCGGCTGAAGGATGACGCAACCCTGTTCTGCCCAGTACTGCTGCAGAGCAAGGATCAAGCCTTGAAAGGTCGACACATCAGGTGTCGATTGGTTTGTCGAGACACTCATCGCGGAAAGCACCGTTGGCCATGAATTCATAAGGCGTCAAGTATACAATCCTAGGCAGATGGGTTATAGGCACGTATGCCAACAAGCCGCTTTAGGTAAGGAGAACAGTATGATTGTGGTAACAGGCGGTGCCGGTTTTATCGGGGCCAACATAGTTAAGGCATTGAACGCCCGCGGTCGAAATGACGTGATGGTGGTTGACGATCTTCGGGACGGTACCAAATTCGTCAATTTAGCGGACTGCACGCTGGGGGATTACCTCGATAAAGACGATTTCCTCGCCAGAGTAAAAGCTGCCCTGCGCGGTGATAGCGCCGACCTACCTAAGATCGATGCTATTTTCCATGAAGGCGCCTGCTCGGATACTACAGAGTGGGATGGTCACTACATGATGGAGAATAACTTTGAGTACTCCAAAGTGCTGCTTAATTACTGCGAGCAGCAGAGTATCCCCTTCTTATACGCCTCGTCAGCCGCCACCTATGGCGGCAGCGAGGTGTTTAAAGAGGTGCCCGAGTGCGAAAAGCCGCTTAACGTATACGGCTATTCAAAGCTGCTGTTTGATCAGCACGTGCGTTCACGCTGGAGCAAGCTAACCACTCAAGTAGTGGGCTTTCGTTATTTTAATGTCTACGGCCCCCGTGAACAGCACAAGGGCAAAATGGCTAGTGTGGCCTATCACAACCATCTGCAAATTCGTAATGGCGAAACGCTCAAGCTGTTTGGCGGCTATGACGGCTACGAGGCAGGTATGCAGAGCCGGGACTTTGTTTATGTCGGCGATGTGGTTGATGTGAATCTCTGGTTTTTGGATCATCCTGATCAATCCGGCATCTTCAATCTTGGCACCGGTCGGGCTGAGCCTTTTAAAGCCATTGGCGAGGCAGTTATCGACTTTTACGGTAAAGGGGAGATCGACTACATAGCCTTCCCCGAAGAACTGAAAGGACGCTATCAGAGCTATACCCGTGCCGATATTGGCCAGTTACGCGAGAGCGGCTGTGATATTGAGTTCAAAACCGTTGCTCAAGGGGTTAAGGCCTACTTGGAGTGGTTAAATGGCTAACTCAAATCAGCGCTTGCTGGTGATTGGCCCCTCGTGGGTGGGCGATATGGTCATGGCTCAAAGCCTGTTTATGACCTTAAAAGCCCGTCAGCCAGGTGCGACGATAGGCGTGGTTGCCCCCGCGTGGTCACAGCCTATTTTAGAGCGGATGCCTGAAGTGGATGAAGTGCTGCCGCTGGCAGTCAGTCACGGTGAATTTGGCTTGGCCAGCCGCCGTGAACTCGCCAGCCGCCTGCGTGGACGTTTTGATCGTGCCATTGTACTACCACGCTCGTGGAAAGCAGCGCTGGTTCCTTTTATGGCACGTATTCCCGAGCGTATCGGTTTTTTAGGCGAACATCGCTATGGGCTTCTTAAAGAGCGCCGCAAACTTGACAAACAGGTGCTCGATCAAACGGTAAAGCGCTTTGTATCATTGGGTCTACCGCTTGAAGAAGCGGTCAGCGGTGATTTTGCGGTGCCCAAGCCACGCCTCCAGATAGACCGCGATAATCTGGTCAATTTACGCCTGACGCACTCGCTTTCATCGCGTTCGGCGATTGGCATGATGCCTGGCGCTGAGTATGGCCCTGCCAAGCAGTGGCCGGTTAGTTATTTTCATGCATTAGCCAAACGACTGGTGGATGAGGGCTTTGAGGTACGCGTAATCGGTGGGGCAAAGGATCATCCGGCGGGAGAGGAGATTGCTCAGGGGCTTTCCCATGCCCATAATCTGTGCGGTAAAACGCAGCTGGCCGATGCGGTTGATCTGCTGGCGGATTGTCGCCAAGTAGTCACTAATGATTCGGGATTAATGCATGTGGCCGCGGCGGTAGGTGTACGTATTCATGCACTATACGGCTCCTCATCGCCCGCCTACACACCGCCCTTGACCGATAACGCAGTCATTCATTACCTAGCGCTCTCCTGCTCTCCCTGCTTTCAGCGCACCTGCCCGTTAGGGCACACCAATTGCCTTAATCAGCTCAGCGTTGAGCAAGTCTATCAACAGATTCACGCGGCTCATCAGTGGGAGAACGTGATCGTTAATGGGTGAGCTCAACTTCGTCTGCCACGTCAGCAGGCGTCTCTAGGGTTTGCTTTTGATAGGTTTCTTGAGAAGGCTCATCGGGATCATTGCGCCGCTGAGGGGAGATGCCCTCCCAAAGGCGGTGCTGAAGCGCCGTCTCTTCTCTTAAACGCTCATTAAGCACTTCGATGCCGTGGGCCTCTACCAGCGTACGATTACTGCTGAAAAGCGAAGTGCCTAATCCAGCGCGGTCGCGCTCCAAATGAAAGCCCAGCGCATCAAGTATAGTGGGAAAAACGTCCAGCATGGTAGCGTCCCGACGAATGCGCTGGGGCTCAATACTGTTACCTAGCATAATCAGCGTGTTGTCGCGATCTAATGCCGTCAGTTGATCCCACACAGAAACGCGCATCGTCAAATGGTCGCTGAGAATGACCACCAAGGTATTATCGAGAAGGCCCTCGGAGTCCAAACGTTCAACTAAATCTCGGGCAAGCCAAGTAGCGCACTCGACTGAGTAAAGAATATCCTGACCGTCAAATTCACCTTGCCTTTCCACGCACGCCTGAGAGGGGTAACCATTGGGCGCATGGCCTGCCAAATTCAGGCTAACCACACCCCAGGGGCCGTTATCTTGCTTATCCAAACGCCTTACCTCATCGGCAGTGATGTCATAAAGCGTATCGTCGTAAAGCCCCCAGCTGTTTACATACTCTGGATCTTCTAGAAGGGGCTCTAAATCTTCACGTCCTTTCACCGTGCTGAATTGATGCCCGCGGTAGAACAAACCTTTTCCCGCAAATTGTGTGCTGGCGCCACCTAGATAGCTCAGCTGGTAGCCCTGCCCGGCCAGTATGTCGCCAAGACAATCGACCCCAGGCACAACTTTGGAAAGCGGATCGAACTGGCTGTCGTGAAGTAGACCGGCGGGCATTAATGGCACGCCGCACTGACTGGCAATCATGCCCGCCATCGTCCAGCCCGTATTATCCATCTGACGCACGCCCTCGAAGACGGCACCCCGTTCCCCTAATGCGTTTAGGCTGGCGTAGGCATCCCCAAATATTTCATTGGAGTAGGTGCGTTCAATGCTTTCCAAATAAAGAATGAGTAAGTTAGGGGCGTCCCCAAGTTCTTCGGTGGGGGGTGGCTTGTAGCGTCGATCCAGCCAGGCACCGTCATCGGTAACAATGGCCGCGCTGCGTTGCCCTATGCCATAAAGTAGCGGGTTGCTAGCCAATAACAAAATAGCGAAAAAGCGCTCGGCTAACCGCCAGCGCTGATCATGGCGTGATAACCACGTCACGGCTGCAAGTACGCCTATCATTATCAGCGTATAGAGCACCGCCACTAGCATCTTTCCTGCGCCACCATGCTCGGCAATACCGGCTTGGAGGTGAAAAAACACCGCTCCCAGATCGACAATGCCAAAGCTGTCAGCCAAGTAAACGTAGACACCCCAAAGACTTAAAGGTAACAGCGACCAGGGCCACATTTTACGATAACGGGCGTTGGCAGGCCGGCCCCAGCGTAGCTTTAATCCCACACCAATCCATACTGCGGCTACGAAAAATAGCGTCCACCAAGGCAGGCGGGTCATTACCGTGGCAGTGTAACCCAGGCAAAGACCGAGGATCGTTAGGGGTAACCACGTAGAGGGGGGGGGGCGTGTGAACGTGGGCATGACTCTCCAATAGGTTGTTAATGGTGACCACCCTGTTCGGCTAGCAATGATCAAAAGTTTATCATGGGACGCAAAAAAGCCGAACAATGCGTGCCGTCATGCCGACCAGTACTTAAAAGAACCCGACCGGTGCGCCAATGCCAGCAAAATAGCGCTGACGGGTATTACCCCGTCGGGCGTAGTTTTCATGGCTTAGGCGTGTTGATGGCAGTAGCAATTAACTCCGCGACTTTTCGCGCGCCCTCCAGGGAAAGGTGATCGTCATCAAAATAAAATGCTTTGCCGTTTTGCCCGGCGAAGCAGGTTTCGATACCACATAGTACTGACTCAGGGCGAATCACTACTACGCCTTCTGCCGGGGAGAAGTGTCGTTTGAAATACGCCGTCCGCCGCTCCCACCAGTCAAGATTGACACCCTTTATAACCTCCGGCGAGCCACCCAACCGATACACTTCCTGATCGATGAAAAAAGGCAGTTCCGGTGCCTGTGCTACGTAAATCACCTGTTTTCCGGCCTGTACAAGCACGTCAAGCATGGCCTCCAGGCTTCGTAGGCTTTCGTGCCTTTCCTCGGCGGTAGTGCTGTTAGGTAGGGCGGGGTAAGAATCCCTGTGATCGCCCCATAGTGCGGCATGGATGCGGTAGATGACCACTACTTGACGGATAGTGTCATGGCGAGCGAGATAGTCGACGGTTTTGCGCGTCCACGTTGCGCAAGGGGTATCGGCGTTCGACAGATAGGCCGGAGCACAGCCACTGAAGGAAAAGTGTTGAACACCGGTAGTTGCGTCAAGGGATTGCGCCACAGCATATGCCAGCTCCACAGCATGGCTGTCACCTAAAACAGCGACGCTGCCGTTGAGCTGGTTATATTGGCATGCTTGTTCAGGGGGGATGACATAGGAATTATTGGAGTGGCACTCCTTACGATATGAACTTTTTCGAGCTGTGGCTAAGTAATCTTGTTGCATGGGTGTCAGGTTCAGCCGTGCAGGGAGGCCATTGGTAGCATCGCCGTACATGCCTGTAGTGATAAACCCAAATGATGCCACAGCAGAGGCGATAAAAATGGCCTTGCGTGAGCCCATTGACCCCCGCTTGCGAAACGGTGCTTCCACGTATTTCCAACTGAACTGGGCGAGTACCAGCGACAGTAAAGAAAGCCCGGCCATTAATGGCCACTCCGGTGAGGAGGCGCTTTTAATGCGGGCAAAAGCAAGCAAGGGCTGGTGCCATAGGTAAGCGCTGAAGCTGATCAGGCCGACGCCCACCAGCACTTTTTGAGAAAGCAGGCGTGCGGTGAACGTGCTGGCTGAGCCGTAGATGACGATCAGCGCCGTACCAATAACCGGTACCAACGTATATAGCGAGGGAAACGGAACGTTTTCGTCGAAAAATAAGATGCTATACAGAATGAGCCCCAGACCAATAAGCGAGAGCGTAGTGCTGGGCTTAAGAGCACGCCTTGCCAGCAACAGCGCGCACAGCGCGCCAGCACCCAGTTCCCAAGCTCGGGTTGGCAGTAGGTAAAAGTTGGCAGACGGAGCATTTCGCCAGCCCCACTCGGCAGCGAGTAAGCTAAGAGCGGTAAGCGCGATGACTGAATAAAACACCGGCCGGCGGCCAAAGCGCCACAGAAAGAGCAGGAGGACAGGGAAGATGATGTAGAACTGCTCTTCGACGCCCAGGCTCCAGGTATGCAGCAAGGGGTTTTCTTCAGCGGCCGGAGCGAAATAGCCGGACTGCTTCCAGAACAGCAGGTTCGATGAAAACAAGCTGATGGCCGTGAGCGCCTTGGAAAAATCCTGGAACTGGGTGGGTACCATCCATATCCAGGCGAAAGGCAAACAGCACAGCATGACAAAAAACAGCGCGGGGAGAATACGTCGGGCCCGCCGTTCGTAGAAGCTCACAATAGAGAACGTGCCCTTGTCTAACTCATCGACAAGAATGGACGTAATTAGATAACCACTAATAACAAAAAATACGTCAACCCCGACGTAGCCGCCAGAAAACCATGAAAAACCGGCGTGAAATAGAATTACGGGGAGCACGGCCACTGCTCTTAGCCCGTCAATTTCCTGTCTATATTGCATGAAGTGCGTTGCTCTTTTATATGTAACCGGCAGGGGTTAGTGGGTCTGGTGGGTGCGTATCAGATAATGCTCAAATACCCGCAGCGCAATCAGCTTTTCCCGAAAGGGGTGATAAAAGTCGGCAATATAGCGGTTGGCGTTTTGGATAATAGTCTGAGCCTCTTCGGGGCGGGATAGGTAGTAATCGATCTTTTCGTGTAAATCGGAAAAGTCGTCGCTGACCTCCACGTAGTGGTAGCCGGGAATCAGCGTGCCTTCCATGAGCCAAGTTTCATAAATAGGGCGCTTCATGAAACACAGGGAGTTGGAAGCCAAGATCCATTTCAGATTGGTGGCAACATCGTTGCCTTCAATACTGAAGATAAACTTGTGTTCTAACTGTTGCTCGATGGACATAAACGGTTTTCGATATGCCGCCGTTGTCGCATGGTTATCGGTTGCACCGACATCGCAGCGATCCAAGTCATGGCACTGATCCAGAAAGCTACGCCGGTGGGGCTGGTGAGCCGCTCCCCGCCATACCAGCATGTCCTTTTTCGCATTGTAGCGGTGAGTGTCTGTTACCTTGTAAAAGTGGCGCACGCTATTGAGCTTGAGCAGTATGGAGTTGCGGTTGTCGCCGTAAATGGGCCGACTTTTGACGAAGGTGGGAACGTCTGGCACGAAGGTCTTGTCGCCAAAGCGGTAATGGTATGCCGCACTTTTGGGGAAGTACTTTGCTACATGATAGAAATCCAGATGGTAGGTGGATTTTCGCGAGCTGAGAGTAAAGTCTCGGTTGCTGATGGCACTACTGGAAAGAGCGACCGAACCATCAAGCTTGTTGTAATACGTTACCCGCGCCATGAGCGCCTCCTGCTCGACTGCAGGCAGGGTATCGAATGCCGCCAGAATTGTCTCACGCTGATTCCGGAAAAGACTTCTCGGTGGCAAGGCGCCAAGCAGACCCGTGGTATAAAATATTAACTTGTGCAAACGATAAGCATTTTTTCCACTCATCATGAACGAGAGTCCTGGACAGTGCTGGGTGAGGCAAGAGGAGAATAAAGCGCCATGTATGCACTGGCCATGGCCTCCGGCGAATAACAAGTCAGGCGCTGAGAGGCGTTTTCTGCAAGTGTCTTACGTAATGTTTTGTCGCGAAGTCTGACCAAATTCTGAGCCAATGCTTCGCCGTCACCGGGCGGAAACAGTAGCCCTGTTTCACCATGTTGGACAATATCCGGAATGCCGCCAGCCTGACTCGCTACCACGGGCACCTTGGCATGCATGGCGTCTAGCAGTACTGAACCTAGCCCTTCGTTGCGTGAAGGAAAGGCAAACACGTCCAGTGCCGGTAGATATTGGCCTATATCGGGCTGGAAGCCGGCCCAAATGACATTGTCCAACGCCATGCTTTCCTGCTTTAACGTGGCTTCATCTTCACCTCGACCGAAAAACACGAAAAGCATATCCGGCTGTGAGTTCCGCAGACGACGGGCGGCATCAAGGAGTACACGCTGTCCCTTGTGTCGGTCTACTAGTGCGCCAGCGTGCCCAACTATAAAGCGCCCAGGATAGCGTGCACGGAAAGCTTGTGCTACGTCGGGGTTTGGTATTAGTGGAGTAAATGCGCTGGGAATCTTCACCACCGAGTGCGAGCTTAGCGGTTGTATGTTATCAGCGATAACTTGGGAGAGTGCCACACAGCGGTATGCATCTCGGTAGAAGGCCCGGTTGCTGAGCTTGCGTTTGACCGGCGTATCCACACGCCGGGTAATCAGGTAAGGGGTGCGAAAAAGCTGACGATGCAGCCAGGCCCAGTGTACCGACTTGGCATCGTGGGCGTGAACCAGCGTGGCGCGCCCAGCTTTGTAGTGACCTGCTAGCTGGTGGCGAGCGCTCACAAAAGTTACCCCCGGGGTTTCGGCCAACTCTGCGCGAAGGGGGGAATCGGGCCGACACACCAGCACTTGGGATGCCATACCGACCTTGTTGGCCAGCGCCTGGATCAGCAGCACCGTTTGCCGCTCGCCACCGCGAAACCCACGGGCCAGATTGACATGGATGATGTGCAAGATCGTCTCACCGAAAGTTTGTGGGATTAAAGGCCGCTATAGTAGCATCTGAGTTCTATCCTGACAGGGCATTCAAAATGTTGGCTGAGTTAAGTGCCGTAATTATCACACGCAATGCGGCGGAGACTCTTGCGCGTACTTTGGATTCGCTCGAAGCCGTGGGGGAAGTGGTAGTTTATGATAACGGCTCCACCGATGAGACTCTTGATATCGCTCGGCGTTACGCTAACGTCTCTCTCCACCAAGGTGAGTTTCTGGGCTTCGGCTCGACCAAAAAACATGCAGTGCTACTTGCCCGCAACGACTGGATTTTGTCGCTTGATGCCGACGAGGCGCCTACTTTTCAATTACTAGAATCGTTGGCCGACTGGTTGCCAGAGGCGGATGTCGAGCAAGTAGTAGAGGTGTATCGGGAAAACCAACTACTGGGCAAACCCGTATACCATTCGGGTTGGGGTAACGACTGGCTTATACGCGTGTTTCATCGCGGTCTACACAACTTTAACGACGCCGTGGTACACGAGTCGGTAGTAGTTAATCGAACTACCCAAACTGTACGCCTAGACGGTTGCGTTGAGCATTTAGCAATCACTGAGCTTGGCCAGTTTCTGGATAAAATTAATCGCTACTCCACTCTACGTGCTGAATCAGACAAACTCCGGGTTTATCCTGTAGCGTTTATTTTCTTGAAAGCGATGTTTGCTTTTTGGCGTGCGTATCTACTGCAGCGCGGTTTTCTTGACGGCTGGCGCGGGTTAATCATCGCTGTGGCTAATGCCAATGGCGTTTTCTGGAAATACATGAAACGCCGCGTCCGAGATTTGTGAACGCGTCTTAGCCAGAGTGGGCGTGGTGTATTCTGGAGCACAACAGCTTGAGCATACCCATAATCATTTCCTGGCTAACTTGGAAAAGTAAAGAGACCTGGGGCTTGTTACATTGCTCTTCATCTAACCGCTGCGCTTGTTCGGGGCTATATGCATGGCTCGGGTAGTCTTCAGCCTTACCCAAGCTGGCTTCAACCATAATAGCGGTATAAGGGTTTACTATTTCTGGCTAGTGATTTTGTGGGGTCCTCTGCAGAGGTACCGGTGTTCCGCCACGGATATTCGTCCTTTTTAACCATGAGGCATCTCCGGTGAAAATAGCCTTAGTACACATGCGCCACGCAGCCTCCGGTGGTACCGAGCGGTTTCTCAACGAGCTATCGTGCTACCTAGCTGAGCGCGGTGAGGAAGTTACAATTATCTGTCGCTCTCATGTGGTGCCCTCGCATCCGGCCATTCGGTTTGTCCGCCTGCGCCCTTTCAGCGTAGGCAAAGCACAGCGAATTTGGCGCTTTGCTCGGGCCGTAGAGCGCCACGTCAAGGCGGCTGACTATGATCTGGTCTACGGGTTGGGTAAGACCTGGACTCATGACATGCTGCGCATCGGTGGCGGCACAGTTCATCATCACCTGGCCTCAAAATCCAGTCGGCAGCGGCGGCGTAAGGACAAAATAGCCGCTCGTATTGAGGCAAAAGCCATGGCCCCCGGCGCTTATTATCACGTGGTCTCGAATTCCCAGCAAAGCGATAGCGAAATCGCCGAAGCTTACGGCGTTCCTTCCCAGAAACGTTCGGTTATCCACAACTTTGTGGATACCCATCGCTTCGATCGAGAACGACTCGGCGATGACGCTCGGGCCCTGGCCGTTGAGCTAGGGCTTGACGGACACACGCCGGTCTTTCTGTTTCTGGGTACCGGTTATCAGCGAAAAGGGCTTGAATCCACGCTTAATGCATTCGCCCGGCTCGATATTAACGCCACCCTAATAGTCGTAGGCCGCGACTCCCGGCAGGCCAAATATCAAGAGCACGCCCGGCAGTTGGGGATTGAGGAAAAATGTATTTTCCTTGGTGAGCAGCCGTCACCGGAGCGTTATTTTTCTCTGGCCGATTGCTACGTGCTGCCAGCGCATTACGAACCATTCGGATTTACCGTGCTTGAGGCGCTGGCCTGCGGCACACCGGTTATCACTACTGCAAGCTGCGGTGCCAAAGAAGTTGTAACGTCGGACATAGCAACGGTTATTGACCGAGCTGATAACATTGGTGCACTGACTGATGCCATGTCCTATTGGGCCGGGTGCAAAGGCGATACGGAGCTCCAGAAACGCTGTCGTGAGTTGGCGCTAACGCTGGATGTAGGGATCATTATGATGAAAAATTATCAATGTATTTTAGATGTGTACCAGCTAAAGCAAGCAGCCAAATGTTGGACGTAAGCGAGTGGCATATCATTGGCCGGGGAGACGAGCGAACCTGCTATCAGCACCCATACGACCACGCTCGCTGCGTCAAGATCAGCCGACTGGCGAAAGCCAAGCAGACTCGCCGCGAGCTGCGCTATTTCCGCCGTTTGAAGCGCCAAGGTGTGCCTTTCTTGTTGATCCCCGAATTCTTCGGTGCAGTGAAAGGTAGCGATATGATCGGTATTGAGCAGCAGTTGATACTTGATGACGAGGGAAAGCTGCCTCTCAATGTCGCGGATTACCTAGTTAAGCCGCTGACGCCTCAGCAGGCAGACCACTTCTGGGCGGGACTTGGTGCACTGAAGACCTACCTGCTGACCTATAATGTGGTGCCTTGTGATCTGGTGATGAGCAATTTGCTAGTGATTGAGCGCGAGAATGCCACCACCGTCATGTTGATCGACGGGTTGGGAGCCGCCGAATTGATCCCGCTGTCGGAGTATATACCTTGGCTTGGTCGACACAAGATCCGGCGTAAGTGGGCAAGATTCATGGCTAAAATAGTCAAGCCGCACTTTGTGATTAATCAGAGCCGTCAGCCTTTATAGCCGACATAAATACACTGAGCTGCGCATGCCGCAGCTTCCGGTGTGGTAAATTTGTTAAGCGAGCTCTCTAGCCGCCCCAAATTCGCCGCCTGCCAACTACCTGCCCTACGCAGTCGGCAACGATCTAAATCAATTAACCAAGGTTCTCCACTGGAATTGATCAAAATATTGCGCGCGTTCAGGTCAACGTGGTCAAGTCCTGCTTGGTGAAAGCGCTGAATCATAACCCCCACACGGTGTAATAGCGCTTCATCGGCTTGATCGTTGACTAGCAGCTCGGCCAGCGCTTTGGCACCCGCAATGCGCACGGTAATCAACGCAGCTTCATAAGTAAGCCCATAGCGGGTAACACAGCTTGCGACGGGGCGGGGTACCGGCAACCCTTGCTCAAAAAGCTTGGCGGTCAAGCGCAGTTCACGAAATGCCCGGGTTTGCTCCGCGCCGGTCCATAGGTAGCGTTTTTCACTGAGTTTAGCCACCATGCCACCACGGCGATAAGGCCTGAGTGCCCATTGCTCTTTAGGTGTTGCCTGCAAGAAAAGGCTATTACCTCGGCCGGGGGCTTCGCCCACAATTAATCCGCGTTCACGCCAGTAATCGCGAGTGAATAGGTCTGGATCCATTTGGTGTGTTCCCGGCGCGTCACATAAACTGTCTACATCATGTAAAATCAGCCAATTTCTCTGCCGGAGTGCCGCTAAGCGCATGAAGCCCTCTCTGCCTGTTCAGCCTAACCACATTGCCATTTTGCGCCTCTCCGCCCTAGGAGATGTGTGCAATCTCGTGCCCACGGTGCGGGCGTTGCAGCGCCAGTGGCCCAATGCGCGCATTACCTGGATTATCGGTAAGGGGGAGCACAGTCTACTGGCGGGGCTTTCCGGGGTCGAGTTCGTTGTTTACGACAAGTCGACAGGCCTTGCCGGTATGCGCGCGTTATGGCGGCAGCTTGCCGGTACGCGCTTTGATGTGCTACTGCATATGCAGCAGGCCATTCGTGCCAGCTTTCTGTCGCTTGGGCTGAAGGCCGACGTTCGCGTGGGCTATGACAAGGCGCGCGCCAAAGATGCTCAGCACTGGTTCACACAGCATCAGCTCGCGCCTCATCCGAAGGCTCATGTGCTGGAGTCCTTTATGGATTTCGCCCGGGTGCTTGGGATAGAGGATGACCATTTAGAGTGGAATTTACCTGTGTCAGATACGGCACGGAATGAAGCAAAAGTGATTAGCGGTGAAAAGCCTTACTTAGTTTTAAATCCATGCAGTAGCGCTCGAATAAGCAATAAGCGCAACTGGTCGGCGGAAGGGTATGCCAGCGTAATTGAACATGCCTGGGTGCAATACGGCCTTAAAACTGTGTTGACGGGGGGTGGCACTGCGCAAGAGCGTGAAACAGGTGATCAAATTGAAGCGTTTTGTCAGCCCGAGAGTGTGATTAACGCGATTGGGGGTACTTCTTTGAAAGGCGTATTGGCACTGATTGATCAAGCGCGCGCGGTAATTGCACCAGATACCGGTCCTATTCATATGGCCAATGCTATGGGCACTCCGGCGTTAGGCTTGTATGCGTCAAATAACCCGAATCGAACGGGGCCTTATTTGTGGCGCGAGTTTGCCGTCAACGTATACCCAGAGGCGGTGCGTACCTATCTGCATAAATCGGTAGAAGACGTGAGCTGGGGCCAACGAGTGCGACATCCAAGCGCCATGATGCTGATTAAAACAGACGATGTTATCGCTAAACTGGATACACTGCTGGCGCATACCATCTCTGCCGGCAGCACAGGGAGCACTGATGAAGATTGATTTAACCGCCTTAGAACATGCCCGAGTGCTGGTGGTCGGCGATGTCATGCTAGATCGCTATTGGCATGGCGGCACCTCGCGGATTTCCCCCGAAGCACCTGTGCCCGTAGTTCGGGTAGAAGATGTTGAAGACCGACCAGGCGGGGCGGCCAACGTGGCGCTAAACATTACCTCCCTAGGCGGAAATGCGGTTCTGGCGGGCGTGGTCGGAGACGATGACAACGCGCAAATTCTTCAATCCAGTCTGACCTCCTCGGGTGTAAGTACTTACTTTCAGCGCAGTGCAGAGATACCCACAATTACGAAGCTGCGTGTGATGAGTCGTAACCAGCAGTTGCTGCGCCTGGATTTCGAGCAGCGCCTGGACAGTGTTGATACCAGTGAGCTAGTGACCCAGGTAGAAAAGGCGCTTTCCGACTGCGACGTAGTGATCCTTTCTGACTACGGGAAAGGTACTCTGAACCAAGTAGAGAACTTGATAGCCAACGCAAGAGCCCAGGGCAAGCGGGTGCTAATAGACCCGAAAGGGCAGGATTTCAGCAAATACCGTGGGGCGAGCTTAATCACTCCCAATCTGACTGAATTTGAAGCCGTGGTCGGCCATTGCACGACTGATGCTGAGTTATCCCGCCGGGGTGAAGCGCTACGTGCGGAGTTGGAGCTAGAAGCGCTGCTGATTACTCGCAGCGAAAAGGGCATGACGCTGATTCGTGAAGGGCACGCGCCGCTTCACTTACCCACCCGGGCGCAGGAAGTTTTCGATGTAACAGGGGCGGGCGATACCGTTATTGGCCTAATGGGTTTAGCGCTAGCGTCGGGTCATGCTTTTCCTGAAGCGATGATGTTGGCGAATTTGGGGGCTGGGTTGGTAGTAGCCAAACCGGGCACGGCCACACTTTCCATCGCTGAGCTCTACACCGCGCTACACGGCGATAAATTGGCTGAGTTTGGGGTAATTGAGCCTGCTGTACTGATAGAGGCTGTAAGGGCCGCCCAGCTCCGCGGTGAACGAGTGGTAATGACCAACGGCTGCTTTGATATTCTGCATGCTGGCCACGTCGCTTACCTGGAGCAGGCCAAGCGCTTGGGTGACCGTTTGATCGTCGCGGTTAACGATGACGCCTCCATTGGCCGCTTAAAGGGGCCTAAGCGGCCAATTAATGCCTTAAACCGACGTATGCAGGTGTTGGCGGGGTTAGGCGCTGTCGATTGGGTCGTACCGTTTAGTGACGATACCCCCCAGGCGCTGATCGAAGCGGTGCTGCCCGATATTTTGGTCAAAGGTGGCGATTACCGCCCCGAAGATATCGCGGGTGGCGCGGCCGTTATCGCCAATGGAGGTGAGGTTAAAGTATTGGGCTTTGAAGATGGCGTTTCGACCTCGGCGATGATTAGCTCTATTCTAGATCGCGAACGCTAATGGCTACACCTGCTTGGCCTCGGCTTGCCTATTCAGCGGCGCTGTATGCGCTCTCTCCGCTGATTGGTTGGCGTATCTGGCGTGAGCAAGTGCCCACTTGCTCGCGTCTTCAGCGGCTGGGGTTACGCCTTCAGCCGCTTCCTCCCGCACCGCGCATTTGGCTGCACTGTGCCTCGGTGGGAGAAGTACGCGCCGCTCGAACGCTGATTGAGGGGTTATTAGAACGTTATCCATCGCATAGCCTGCTTCTCACCACGATGACCGCGACGGGCGCCCAGCAGTCCCAAGCGCTCATTAGCGAGCAAGCCCCAAGTGATCAAGCAAGGCTTACCCATTGCTTCCTACCGTTGGATTTTCCCGGTGCTGCCAGACGCTTTGTACGCAGCGTTCAGCCCGAACTCGCCATCCTGTTTGAAACCGAGCTGTGGCCCAACTTGATTCACGCATGCCGCCAGCAGGATGTGCCGGTGGCCGTGGTGAACGGCCGCCTATCGCCCCGGGCCTTTAAGCGCTACCAACGCCTGCGCCCGCTAATGGCCAGCACGCTCGCCGAGGTTAGCTGGCTAGCCGCAAAATCAACGGCAGACGCCGAACGCTTTAATGCCCTCGGCTGCAGTACGGATATCACCCGCATAGTTGGCTCGCTGAAATTTGAAATAGCTAGTCAAGATAGAGCGTGCGAGGAGGGTGAGAACTTACTTCAAGAATGGGAAGGGCGTCCGGTTTGGGTAGCGGGCTCCACTCGAGAAGACGAAGAAGCGCTACTGCTTAAGGCCCATCGCCAATTGCTCAAAAGTCACCCTGATGCGTTGCTGGTACTGGTGCCCCGCCACCCGCAGCGCTTTGATGACGTGGCTAAACTTTGCCAAACAGAAGGCTGGACACTAAGCCGTCGCAGCCAACAGCAGCCCGCCACAAAGCAAACGCAGGTTTACCTCGGGGATACGCTCGGTGAACTAGCTACACTGTATTCAGCAGGCCAGATAGCCTTTGTGGGCGGCAGCCTAGTGCCATTGGGCGGGCACAATGTGCTTGAGCCGGCGGCGCTAGGCAGGCCGGTGCTTAGCGGCCCATCGATTGAGAACTTCGCCGATGTGGCTGAACCGCTTCAAGCAGCGGGAGCGCTATCGCTGGTCGATAGCCCGGATACTCTGGCAGAGGCCCTGGCGGACTACTTTGCTGACCCAGAGCGCGCTCAGCAGGCTGGGCGCGCAGGCCGCGCGGTGATGGAAACGCAAAAAGGCGCACTTGATCGCACCCTGACAGGACTGGGTTTGTTACTGTCTCGTTAGCCAGAGCCTCCATCGAAGAACCTTTATTTAAGCGCTATGCGCTCCACGCCATCTTCTTTGCCCAGCAGCAGTACATCGGCGCCGCGGGCGGCAAACAAGCCATTGGTCACAACACCGACAATTGCGTTGATACGTGCTTCCATGGCCACCGGGTCGGCAATCATAAATTCAAAGCAGTCGATAATTTGGTTGCCGTTGTCGGTGACGACTCCCTGGCGATAAACCGGCTCGGCGCCAAGCGCTACCAACTCGCGGGCAACATAGGAGCGCGCCATGGGAATGACTTCTACCGGCAGCGGAAAGTTACCAAGCGTAGGAACGTATTTTGAGCCATCAGCAATGCAGATAAAGCGTTTGGCACAGGCAGCCACGATTTTCTCGCGGGTAAGCGCAGCACCCCCGCCTTTAATCATATGTAAGTTAGCATTCACTTCGTCTGCGCCATCAATATAAAAAGGGACTGTGCCAACACTATTGAGCTCAAAAACCTCAATGCCCAGTTTCTCAAGACGCTCGGCGCTCGCTTTAGAGCTTGCCACCGCGCCTTTAAATTGATGCCGCAGAGGCCCCAGGCGATCAATAAACAGGTTAGCCGTGGAGCCGGTGCCAATGCCTAAGATGGTATCCTTTTCCAGCTGAGGTTTAATTTCTGCAATGGCGGCGTCCGCCACGGCGGCCTTTAATTCATCCTGGTTCATAGCTTGGTGCATAAAAAGCCTTGAGAGTCAGAGGGGAGTTAGAGAAAAGAGGCAGTGGCGCTAGTATAACGACCTAAACGTTGCCTGCCGATGAAAACGCGGCTAGACGTCGCTATACGTAATCTGCTACCAATAAAAGCTTTGTCCGTTCACGTTCTTCCCTTGGGATACCCGCATGCTCGAAGCAACCGTCAAAAAGATCCTCCAAGCCCGCGTTTATGAAGCCGCTTGTGAGACCCCGATTTCCCCTGCACCCTTTTTGTCGCGTCGTTTCAACAACCAGATTTTGATTAAGCGCGAAGATCTACAGCCGGTTTTCTCATTCAAAATTCGCGGCGCCTATAACAAAATGGCGCAGTTGACCCAGGATCAAAAAGATAAAGGCGTGATTGCCGCCTCCGCCGGTAACCATGCCCAAGGGCTGGCCATGGCCGCTAAGCTGATGGGGGTCAAGGCCGTGATTGTGATGCCGCGTATCACACCGGATATCAAAGTGCAGGCGGTGCGCGCCCGAGGCGCCAAGGTCATCCTTAAAGGGGACGCCTTCGCCGCTGCAGCCGAGCATGCTCAAGAGCTGATCAAAGAGCACGGTTACACCTATATTCCGCCGTTTGATGATATCGATGTGGTGGCTGGCCAAGGCACCATCGGCGTGGAAATCCTTCGCCAACATTCTGGGCGCTTGGATGCCATCTTCGTACCGGTCGGCGGCGGTGGATTGATCGCAGGTGTCGCGGCCTATGTTAAGTACTTGCGTCCGGACATCAAAGTGATCGGTGTCGAAGCCGAAGACAGTGCCTGCCTTAAAGCCGCATTAGAGGCGGGCGAGCGCGTGGTGCTCGATCAAGTGGGCGTATTTGCCGAAGGCGTCGCGGTGGCGCAAATCGGCGAGGTGCCGTTTTCGCTGATCAAAGACTTGATTGACGGTGTCATCACCGTCAATACCGATGAAATGTGCGCGGCGGTGAAAGATATTTTTGAGGATACCCGTGCGGTGGCGGAAACCTCCGGCGCGCTTTCGCTGGCGGGGCTGAAAAAATACGTACAGCAGACCGGTGCCGAGGGTGAGACGCTGCTGTGTATTAACTCGGGCGCCAATACCAATTTTGATCGCTTACAGCACATCGCCGAGCGCACGGAGCTAGGCGAGCAGCGTGAAGCGATTCTAGCGGTGACCATCGCCGAGAAACCCGGCAGCTTTAAAAAGTTTTGCCGCATGCTAGGCAAACGCATGGTGACCGAGTTCAGCTATCGCTACGCTGACAGCAGCGAAGCGCATATCTACGTGGGCGTACAGGTGAAGCCAGGTGGTGAAGACCGTTTGGCAGTGATCGAGAAGCTGCGTGAAGGCGGCTACCAAGTGGAAGACCTGACCGAAAATGAGTTAGCGAAGCTGCATATTCGTCACCTGAGCGGCGGCCGACCTAGCGAGCGTTTTGAAGAAGAAGTGTACCGTTTTGAGTTCCCCGAGCGCCCGGGAGCGCTGATGAACTTTTTGACACAATTACCTCACGACTGGAATATCTCGCTATTCCATTATCGTAACCATGGCGCTGCTTATGGCCGAGTGTTGGTGGGTATGCAGGTGCCTAACGGTGATCGAACTCATGTGGCTGAGTATTTAGACGCCATTGGCTACCGTTACTGGCGCGAAAGTGATAATCCTGCCTACCGACTGTTTATGGCTTAGCGTTGCCCAGCGGTGAGTAATAGGTGTAAGTAAATAGTTGTGGGTAAGTGGTTGCTTACCTTGAGCGTAAGAGTGGCTGGTAACATAACGTAACTTAATCCTCAGAAATGAGGGTGGAAAATGCCGCTAAACCAGTTGTCAGGGATGGCCTTATAGTCCTATAGTCGTGAGTGAAATTAATCAAGTTTGCTATCCTTTTAAAACAGTAAAGGGTGGTGGATTTAACACACTCGGCAACGGCAAAGGTGTTGGAGAAACGGCATGCGGCGGAAAAAGCCTGATATGGTAATGGCGTTGATGGTGGTGTTTGCTTTAGGGGTGCTTGCTACCGGCTATGCACAGGCAATGTTAGGAAGTTAATCTCTACTGGTTCGCACTTGTAAGTTAACACCTCTAATGACAGCAACAACGTTTTCAATCTGTAAGGCGACACATATCAGATAGCCTAGGGAAGGGCTGACCCTTTATGAGGTCAGCCCTTTTTCTTTGGCAGTTGAATAGTGGCGGCGTACGCAACCCAGGTCACTGACCACGGCTTGTAAAGGCACATCCCATTGCTCCACAGGCAGAGATGCCACTTGCTGGCAGGCATGGGCGACGCCAATCAAGGTGGGCGACGGCCCGGGTCGATGCATAAACGCCAAACTGCGGTCATAAAATCCCCCCCCCATGCCCATACGGTTAGCGTTAGCGTCAAACCCTACTAGCGGCACAATCAATGTATCGAGTGCCCAAGTAGGCAGCCGATTGCGCCGCTGGGCGCTGAATCGCACGTCAGGCTCCCAAATACCAAAACGATTCTTCACCATTGGAGTGTCAGGGCGGTAGGCAACAAACCACAGACGGTTAGCGCTAAACGGACGTAAAACCGGTAGGTAGACCTCGACGTTACGCTGACGTAGCCACGGAAGTAGCGGGGTAGGATCGATTTCGCCGTTGACAGGCAGATAAAGGCTTAAGCGCCGTGCTCGGCGTATTTCAGGCAGGGTTTTCAATCGTTGGCACAAACGCTGCGCTGCAAGGCGCTGCTCATGCTTAGAAAGGGCTCGGCGTTGGTGACGTAAAAAGCGGCGTAGCGCTTTCTTATCGTCGTCCGAATAGAGGCTTTCCATGCAGATGTTCTCTTATACCCTATATTTTCAAATACTCTATTCTTTCAAATACATAGGTGTTCTCCAGAGTGCCGCTGTCATTCTGGCCCTGAACCTACTGGTTCAGGTGGGTGGCCGCAGCCAGACCGTCAGGCTTTCCGACGCACGGACATGCACACGGGCCTGGCTAGCATTTGGCCCCCTGGGTATTACGCATAGGCTCGAGGGACTATAACGACTGGCGTACACCCCAGAGAACTCCGCCATCCTAACAGAGCGACAGCTAATGCCAAAGGTCTGGGTTAAATGTTCGCCGAGTCTTGAGACCATTGACAGTGCTTTCTGGTAACGCCTAAGACGGGCGTGTTTTGGCTAATGCCCGCTCAAGGCGTTCATTCAAGCGGTGCAGGTTCTCTTCACCGGCACGGTGTTCATCCATGGCTTCGAGAAGCTCGTGGGTGATATTGAGAGCCGCCATTATCGCCACACGCTCGCTCCCCAGCACGCTGCTTTGGGCATTGATACCCTGCATGGCGCGGTCTAAATAGCGCGCGGCGCGGTCAAGTTTAGCTTCTTCACCCGTGTCGCAGGCGATGATATAGCCGCGCCCTAACAGGGTTATTTCTTTGGTTGGCCGCTTGGCGTTGCTCATCAAAGACTCCAGCACGGGCCAGCAAGGGGCCCAATGCGTTAACATCACAGCATAGGAAGGTAAGTGCCACTCACTATAAGAGAGGCGCTTGTGTGCGGTCAACGCGCGGGCGAGAGCATCTTGCACCATTGCCGATACCCTATCGCCCATACACACAGTGAATACGAGGTTAGTAAATACGATGTCATTGATTGATGAGCGTCAGGACTTCTCTGACGTGGCGGATGTTTTTCTCCTGCATGGCAGCATGCAGTCCCCGGCTTTTTTGGATGGCCGCTTATGTGCACTGCTGGCGCTACGTGATGTCAGTGCAGAGGCTTGGTTGGACGAAGTCTGCCAGAGCCTTGGCGTTGAGCAGCCTCGCGATCAGGCAAGTGCCGAGCGGCTATTAGGCTGGCGGCGGCAAACCGTAGAGGCGCTCAGCGCCAGTGACCTGGACTATACGCCGCTGTTACCTGATGAACTGTTTTCATTGGGCGAGCAGGCGCAAGGCCTTAAAGAGTGGACGCTGGGCTTTATCGAAGTGGTCGATGAAGTAGCCGACAACGAACTGCGCGAGCGCTGGTCCCAGGCGCTCCGTGAGGCGATTGATGATTTGCAGGCGTTAGGACGTATGGATACCGATATCGACGACAGCCCCGAAAACGAAAACGACCTGTTTGCACTTACCGAGCATGCCCGCATGGCTGCGATGCTGCTGTACACCGAGCAGCACCCAGGCATGCCGCAAGTCGAACAAAGCGACGCGCCCGTTCACTAATCACGTTGCCTAGAGAGGAGCCGCTATGCTGCCCGACCCTGTGTTGCCTATGTTGTTACCTCGCCCCCCTGCGATCAGCGTGGGCGAGTATCGCCACCGCCGAGATGCCTTAATGGCCCAACTGCCGGGTAACGCTGCGGTGGTGCTTCCCGGTGCCGGACTGATGACCCGCTCCCGGGACAGCGAGTTTGCTTTCCGCCAGAACAGCGATTTTTACTACCTGACGGGCATACGCGAACCGGATGCGCTGCTGGTGCTGCTCCCTGGACGCGCTGAAGGTGAAAGCGTGGTGTTCTGTCAGGACCGTGACCCCACCATGGAATCCTGGACAGGGCGCCGCTTGGGCGCCGAAGGCGTGGTCGCTGAATACGGAATTGACCAGGCGTTTGAAAACGCAGTACGTGATGAACGGCTGACCGAATTGTTGACGGGTCGCGAGCTGCTTTATCTACCACTAGACAATGCTGAAGCTGTCAGCATGGCTGAAGATGCTTTACAGGAAGCCCAGGCCGGGCTTAGGCGCGGTCGGCCGCCGCTAAAAGGTTGGCTGGATATCAGCCCGTTGATTCACGCCATGCGGTTAATCAAAAGCGACGCTGAAATTGCCCTGCTTCGGCATGCGGCGCTGATATCTGCCCATGCGCACCGGCGCGCCATGCAGGTGTCGCGCCCCGGGTTGAGCGAATTTCAGCTCCAGGCCGAGCTAGAGCATGAGTTTGTATGGCATGGGGCCAGTGGTCCTGCCTACAGTACGATTGTGGGTAGCGGTGCCAACGCCTGTGTACTGCACTATATTGAAAATAGCGCACCGTTGTGTGAAGACGGCTTGGTTCTCATTGATGCGGGCGCCGAGTTTGAGTTATATGCCGGTGATATCACCCGCACATTTCCGGTGTCTGGGCGGTTTAATGATGCCCAGCGAGCGCTCTACCAGGTGGTGCTTGACGCTCAGCAGCGCGCTGTGAGTGCCGTCCAGCCGGATGCTACCCTTGCTGATATCCATCAGGGCGTGGTGCATGATTTAACTGCCGGGCTGATTGAGCTTGGCCTGCTGGAAGGCGAGGTTCAGGCGCGCATCGATGACGAGAGTTATCGGCGCTTTTACCTACACTCAACGTCACACTGGTTGGGGCTGGACGTACACGATGTCGGCACCTACCGGTTGGATGAGCAAACACCTCGGCCACTGGTCGCAGGCATGGTGCTCACGGTGGAGCCAGGCCTGTATATTCCTAGTGATGACGATATTCCTGATGCTTATCAGGGCATTGGTATTCGAATTGAAGATAATGTGGTCGTCACCGACGAAGGTCATGAAGTACTGACCGCAGACGTGCCTAAACAGGTCGTCGAAATTGAAGCATTAATGGCTAAAAAGTAACCAAGTTTAACTGTTTTTAGTAGCCTTTATGTAAATTACGTTACGTTATCGTTACCTCTGTATGAAGAGGAGTCGTGGTCGGGAGAAGCCAATGCAGCAGTCTAATCAGGCGGTTAAGGGAGCGCTGACACATGACATCGTGATTGTGGGTGGGGGCCTGGTAGGCGCCAGTTTAGGTTGCGCCCTGGCACCGCTGATTGAGCGCTATGGCTGGCGTGTGGCAATCATTGAGTCGGCGCCTATGGCTGTTCAGTTGCAGCAAACTACCTGGCAGCCCAGCTTTGATGCCCGGGCCAGCGCGATCGCGGAAGGTTCAGCCCAGCGCTTTCAGCAGTTGGGCGTGTGGGAAGCGATGCGCGGTGAGGCCACGCCTATCAAGCATATTCATATCAGTGAGCGCGGCCGCTTAGGAGCGACACGGCTGAGCGCTGATGAGCTGGGCGTTGCAGCGTTGGGCCATGTAATCCCCAATGCGTGGATGGGCCGTGTGCTGCACCAACGGCTTGCTCAATTGCCGCTGGAGTGGCACTGCCCGGCGAAGGTTGAGCAACTTACCCCCGTAGCGAATGGGCATGATCTGCAGCTCTCAGACGGCAGCCAGCTAACCGCAGGGCTAACGGTATTAGCAGATGGAGGGCGTTCTGGGCTGAAAGAGCAGCTTGGTATTGGCAGCCGCCATGAGTCTTACCAGCAGACGGCGCTGATCGCACACGTAGGGGTAAGCCAGCCCCACCTTGGGGTTGCTTACGAGCGCTTTACCTCCCAAGGGCCAATGGCGCTGTTGCCACTGCCCGGCCAGGCCATGGAATTAATCTGGACGCACCCCAGCGGCACCGAAACAGCGCGCATGGCGCTTCCTGAACGTGAATTTCTGCTGCAACTTCAGCGTGCCTTTGGCGATCGGGTGGGTCGGTTTACCCAGGTAGGCACCCGACACGCCTATCCGCTTTCTCTGGTTACCGCTGAAGAACCTGTGCGCCCAGGCCTCGCGGTATTAGGCAACGCTGCTCATGCCTTACACCCGGTCGCAGGGCAGGGGTTTAACTTAGCCCTGCGCGGGGTAATGGATCTTGTTGAAGCGCTGGAGCAGGGTGAGCAGGCCAAGCGGCCGTTGGGCGATATGACCACACTGCAAGCCTTTGAAAAGCAGCGCTCCCGAGATCGTGCCAACGTGATCCGCTTTAGCGATGGCCTGGTGCGGCTATTTGGGCTCTCCTTTCCGCTATTGCCCCATGCCCGCGCAGCGGGGTTAATCGGCCTGAATCTGGTTGGGCCGCTGCGGCGAGGGCTAGCTCGTCGCGCCATGGGCTTAGAACGTTAAGCTTACACATCCTAGGCCACAAAAAAGGAACGCTATGCATACGGACTCATCCATTGCGAAGCCGCCAGTGGAAAGCTTTGAGGCGATCATTGTGGGTGGCGGAATGGTCGGTAGTGCGCTCTGTGCGCTGTTAGCCCAGGCGGGCATGCAGGTAGCGCTTGTTGAGGCAAAGCCCGCGCCGTTAAGCCTTGAAAATGCCACTAGCAAGCTGCCAGCCCCGCGGGTTAGCGCGTTAACGCCGGTCTCTCAGCGTTTGCTAACCCATTTGGGCGCTTGGCCTGCGATGCAGAAAACCCGAGTGACTCCCTACCAAGGCATGCAGGTGTGGGATGCCGAAGGCAGTGGTGAAATTGCCTTTTCTGCCGACGAGGCGGGGGTCGCGGTGCTGGGCCATATCGTTGAGAACGCGGTCACTCTGGCCGCGCTCAATAGCCAGGTCGTTGACCATCCCAATGTCACCCCTTTTTTTGGCGTTCGCTTAGAGGCGTTGCAACGCGCCAGCGCTAACCCTTCAAAGCAAGCCTCAAGTGGCGACTGGCTGATACTTGACGATGGGCGCCAACTGCACGCCCCGTTAATCATCGCCGCTGATGGCGCCCACTCTGTGCTGCGCGAAATGGCCGGTATCGAGGTGGCCAGCGACGATATGCAGCAGGAGGCGGTGGTAACCACCGTTACGTGCGTCAAACCCCATGGTGGGGCGGCGCGACAAGCGTTTATTGACGGCCGACCGCTGGCATTTCTGCCTTTAACCGTGGAAGAGAATGATCATTACTGCTCAATCGTATGGTCGACCACGCCGGAGCACGCCGCTGAGCTTAGTGAATTGTCTCGCGAAGCGCTTGGGGAGGCGTTGGGTAGAGCGTTTGGTTACCGCCTGGGAGAGGTAACGGTCTGCGATAAGGCCCACCGTTTTCCGTTAGTGCAGCGCCATGCCCGCCACTATGTGCAGCCGCATTTCGCACTGGTGGGGGACGCTGCCCACAGCATTCATCCGCTGGCGGGCCAGGGCGTCAATTTAGGCCTTATGGATGCGGCGGTTTTGGCAGAAGAGGTGGTGCATGCCTGGCAGCGCGGCGCCCCTTGGGGGGAGCTAAGCACCTTGCGGCGCTATGAGCGTCGGCGGCGCTTTGATAACAGCGCCATGCTGGGCCTCATGAAAGGGTTTAAAGTGCTGTTTGGCAGCCACGACCCGGCGTTGACGCTAGCGCGTAATTTGGGGATGAGTGGTATGAACCAGTTGGTGCCGCTAAAGCGGGTATTAATGCGGCAGGCGACCGGGGAACGCGGCCGCCTGCCGCTTACTTGCCGTTAAGTCAGGTTGCCTTAACGCCGCTGACGGTCGACTACATTGAGTGCTTTAAGCAGATTAAGCGCCTCGCTGAGTTGGTAATCATCGACTAGCCGCTCGGCCATTTCCTGGCGATCCCGGGGCGCCTGCTGAGCGCTAAGGTGGCCTTCAAGGTCGGCTTCGCGAATCTCACGACGGCTCTCAGCCACTTCTAGACGGCCGCGCACGACGTCCACATCGGGTTCAATGCCTTGGGCCTGAATTGAGCGCCCGTTGGGGGTGTAGTAGAGCGCCGTGGTGAGCTTGAGCCCTTCGCCATTGCCTAGCGGCATAATCTGTTGCACTGATCCCTTACCAAAACTATCGGTGCCCATAATCACGCCGCGCCGCTGATCCTGAAGCGCACCGGCAACAATTTCCGCCGCTGACGCACTGCCACCATTGATCAACACGACCAGCGGCACATCGGCAGCGGGCGTGGTGGGTGAGGCGGAGAACGACATCTCGGTATCCGAGAGGCGCCCCTCGGTATACACAATCAAGCCTTCATCCAGAAACAGGTCGGCAATGCCGACGGCGGCCTGTAGCACTCCCCCGGGGTTATTACGTAAATCGAGTATCAACCCTTCTAGAGCCTGGTTACTCGACATAAGCTCAAGCGCCTCGCGGGCCTGCTCCGGTGTACGCGACTGGAACTGGCTAACGCGCAGGTAGCCGTAACCGGGCTCGAGCAGCTCATGTTTAACGCTCTCGCTGCGAATAACTTCACGGGTCAAGGTAAATTCCCGCGGCGAATCTTCGCCTGAACGCAGCACGCTAATGCGTAGATCGGTGCCCGGGTCGCCGCGCATTAGGGTCACGGCTTCTTGTAGCGACATGCTATCGGTGGGTGTGCCGTCAATGGCAACGATAATATCGCGAGACATCAGCCCAGCGCGGGAAGCGGGTGTATCATCGATAGGCGTAATCACCATGAGCTGACCATTCTCTGTGCCCACCTCGATACCGATGCCGCCAAATTCGCCCTGAGTCGACTCGCGCAGGCTTTGGTACTCCTCCTCATCCAAGTAGGCGGAGTGGGGGTCTAGCTCACTCAGCATGCCGCGCATGGCGTTACGTAAAAGTGTGCTGTCATCGACCTCCTCAACGTAGGCACGCTTAATACGCTCAAACACCTCGGCGAAGGTCTGGATATCTTCCAGGGGTAGCTGGTCGTAGGCAGGTTCTTCCGCCGCGCTGCTACCGGCTGGTTGGGCAAGCAACGGTAGCGGGGCCGACAGTAAAACAATCGGGAGCAGGGTAGCCAAGAAGCGCTTGGCGGGGGCTGATACCCCGGTAACAGATAGCGTCATGCAGACTCCGCAGGGCGATAGGTGGCGCCAATGCGCGCCACCCTGTCATTGAAAATGTTGAGTAGAAAATGTGTCGTTGGGCGTTGAGACATCAATAGTCATGCAGCTTATCCCGTCAGCGACGCGCAATCCAACGCTGTGGATTAATTGGTTCACCGCCGCGACGAACTTCAAAGTAGAGTGCCGCGCGGTTTTGACCACCGCTATCCCCTACGCGACCAATTTCATCACCGCGACTGACCTGCTGACCAGGCCTGACGCTAAACTGTTGCAGGTGAGCATGCAGCGTCATGATCTGGTCGCCGTGGTCGATAATTAACAAGTTACCAAACCCGCGCATCCAGTCAGCGAATACCACCCGGCCAGTGTGTACGGCAGTGACCGGGGTGCCAGCGCTGGCCTGAATCACAATACCGTTATAGTGCACGCCGTCGCGATGGTGAAAATTGCTACTGATTGAACCCTGTACCGGCCAAGGCAAATCACCTTGGGTGCTTACAATATGCGTAGTAGGCGTGGGTTCAGCAAGTTTTGCCATCTCCGCCTGGATATTACGGAGTACCCTCTCGGCCTCTTCGCGGCTCTGATTGAGGTCGGCCAGCCGCTCCTCTTCACTGCCGTAGCGGTCATCCAGGTTGGAAACAACGCCTCGCCGTTCGGTGGTGCGTTGGGCTAACAGCGCGCTTTGCTCTTCTAGCTCGTCGGCCAGCGTATCGAGGCGGGCCTGTCGCTCGCTGAGCTCCTTTTGGGTATCGGCGAGCGCCGTATCAAGGCGGGCGATAGCATTCAAGCGTCGATTGCGTGCTTCAGTTAGCCGATTCATATACGCCTGCATACGATCAAGCTCGGAGGGGTCTCCTTGGTTAAGCAGCAGTTTGAGCTGCGGCGTTGGGCCAAGGCGGTAAAGCGCTGAGAGCTGCTGGCCTAAGGCTGCATATTGATCGGCACGCTCGCTCTCCAGTCGGTCACGATGTTGACGGAGCTGGGTCGTTTCATCATTCAACTGGCGGCGCTCAGCTTGTAGCGTGTCCAAGCGCTGATGAGTCTCGGCAAGCTTGGTTTCGACTTCCTTGAGCTCGCGTTCGGCGCTATCGCGGGCCTCGCCAGTGGCGCTGAGGCGTTGGGCAACGGACTCGATCTCTTGGCCAATCGCATCCAATTGCCGGCGCGCCGCATTTTCATCCTGCTGGGCGAAGCCCGCTGGCGCATAACTTAGCGCCAGCAGGAGAGTCATTGCTAAATAGCGCCGATTAGACATTACTTATAATGGATCAGTGGTTTACCCGTCATCGCCTCGGGCTGCTTCTGATCCATCATGGTCAACAGCGTGGGGGCCAGGTCGCATAGTTTGCCCTCTTCAAGCGAGGCCGCACGTTCGCCAACGTAAATAAGCGGTACCACAAAGGTGGTGTGGGCGGTTTGCGGTGCGCCTGTTTCGGGATGAACCATCTGTTCGGCATTGCCGTGGTCGGCGGTAATTAAGCAGGCGCCGCCTGCACGCTCGATGGCTTCAACGACACGACCCACGCAGGTATCCACGGTCTCAATGGCTTTTACCGCCGCATTGAAGTCGCCGGTGTGGCCGACCATATCGCCGTTAGCGTAGTTGCAAACGATCAGATCAAAGCTGCCGCCATCGATGGCGTCGACAAGCTTATCGGTAATCTCAAAGGCGCTCATTTCAGGCTTTTCGTCGTAGGTGCGCACATCTCGCGGTGAGGGCACCAGGATGCGCTCTTCGCCTTCGTACTCGGCTTCATTGCCGCCTGAAAAGAAGAACGTCACGTGGGGATACTTTTCGGTTTCGGCAATACGCAGCTGTTTCATGCCACGCTTGGCGACGACTTCCCCTAGGGTGTCATTGAGATCCGATGGCGGGAAGGCGGCAGGCGCAGGAATGTCAGCGGCGTACTGGGTCATCATTACCAGCCCTTTACCGGCAAGCTTGGGGCATGCCCGGCGCTCGAAGCCGTTGAAATCCGGCTCGGCAAAGGCGCGGGTCAGCTCCCTGGCGCGGTCGGAGCGGAAGTTAAGGAAAATCGCTGCATCGCCATCCTGCAGGGTGATGGCATTTTCTTTGGAACCATCTTTGAGCGGTATGCTGCTAGCCGATACGAATTCGTCGGTTTCACCGCGCTGGTAGGCGTCACGGAGCGCAGTTTCAGCGCTGGTGGCGTAGTACTCCGCTTGGCCATCGGTAAGCAGACGATACGCTTGCTCGACCCGTTCCCAGCGGTTGTCGCGATCCATGGCATAGAACCTGCCAATAACTGAGGCGACAAAGCCGTTATCAGCGCCCACCAACTCGGCCAGGCGAGCATTGGCGCGCTCTATCGAGGCTAACGCACTCTGCGGTGGCATATCGCGGCCATCGAGAAAGGCGTGAATAAAAATACGCTGGGCGCCACGGCGTGCCGCAAGTTCGGCCATGGCAATAAAGTGGTCTTCATGGCTGTGGACGCCGCCAGGGGAGAGTAGGCCAATTAAATGTACCGGCCGACCATTGGCGACAGCTTCGTCTATCGGCTGGGTGAGGTTGTCATTAACATCCAGGTCGCCGTCTTCAATTGCCTTGCTGATACGGGTGAAGTCCTGGTAAACGATCCGTCCGGCACCAATATTCATATGGCCGACTTCAGAGTTGCCCATCTGGCCATCGGGAAGCCCCACGTTAAGGCCATCGGTATGAACGAAGGCGTGAGGGCGGTTTTCCCACAGTTTATCCATCGTCGGCGTATGGGCAGCGGCCACCGCATTATGGGCGCTCTCGGGGTTGTGGCCATAGCCGTCGAGAATAATCAGCGCCACGGGGCGCGGGGTGCGAGAAGTATCCATAAAATAACCTCGTTAAGATTGGCAAGCCGAACGACTCGAAAATTCGGGGTCGCGACAGGCGCACGCTTGGGGCATCATAACGCAGGCAACTGCCAGGCGTCATGATCAAGGCCTGCGCGGGAAGCTATCTGACGTGTATACTTGTCGCGTTTTGGCAGCGGTAAGGCCGCTTTTTTCTGCATAGACCAAGAGATTGTGTTCGCGATGATCGATCAGGTGTTCGAATTCGTACAGAACCACCCCCTGCTAGTTGGGGCATTTTTGCTGGTGCTGATAGCGTGGATTATTTATGAAACGCGCAGTGCCTCCACGAATGCGCTGAACGCCTCGCAGGCCACTCAGCTTATCAACCGCGAAGACGCGGTGGTGCTGGATATCCGTGAAAACAAAGACTTCAAAGCCGGGCATATCGCGGGGGCGCGCAACATACCGCAAAGCAACCTCGATAGCCGCATGACCGAACTGGATAAAGTGAAAGCCCAGCCGATCATTGTGGTATGCAAGCACGGCCAGAGTTCCGGCGCCGCACAGGCCAAGCTCACCAAAGCTGGTTTTGAGCGCGCGTACAAGTTGAGAGGCGGTATGGCGCAGTGGCAAGGCGACGGCCTTCCAGTGGTTAAAAAGTAACCAACGTTACCTTTATTTAATTAACAATCAGGAGTTTTCTCATGGCGGAAGATAACAATACCCCGCAGGCGGGTGCCGCGGCAGACGAAAAACCGCAGCTCAAATTCTCGCTGCAGCGTATTTATGTAAAAGATATCTCGTTTGAGGCGCCCAATTCGCCCTCGGTGTTTAAGCAGGCGTTCAAACCTAAAGTGAACCTGGATCTTAATACGACCAGCACTAAAATTGCTGATGATCAGTATGAAGTGGTGGTCAAAGTCACTGCCCAGGTGAACGACAACGAAACCGGTACCACCTCTTTCCTGGCCGAAGTTGAGCAGGCGGGTCTGTTCCGTATTGCCGGTATTGAAGGTGCGCAGTTGGAGCAAACCCTAGGTGCCTTCTGCCCTAACCTGTTGTTTCCCTACGCCCGCGAGTGCGTGGATAACCTGGTCAACCGTGGTGGTTTCCCGCCGCTGATGCTGGCGCCGGTTAACTTCGAAGCGATGTACGCCCAGCGTAAGCAGCGCGAAGCCAAGCAAGCAGAAGAGAATACCCACTAAGCCATGTCAGGAACGCACGCCGCTGATTGGTATGCCTTGCATGGCAAAATGCCACGTCTCTATGTGCCTGCTGCTTTCGTAGCAGGCAGTGACGTCGTACTGCCTGACGGCCCAGCGCGCCACATCACTCGCGTGCTGCGCATGGGTGAAGGCGCGCCGCTGGTGCTATTTGACGGCCAAGGTCTTGAGGCGGGGGTGCGTTTGGCAGAAGTTAGCCGCAAGCAGACGCTCGCGCGTGTCGAAGCGGTATGGTCGGGCAGTGGTGAATCGCCGCTGTCGGTCCATCTAGGCCAAGCCATCTCTAAAGGCGACCGAATGGATTATGCCATTCAGAAAGCCGTCGAGTTGGGCGTTTCGGCGATTACCCCGCTGTATACCGAGCGCGGTGACGTGCGTTTAAAGGGCGACCGTGAAGATAAAAAGCTCGCTCATTGGCAGGCGGTGGCGGCCAGCGCCTGCGAGCAGAGTGGCCGTGCGGTGGTGCCCCAAGTGCATACACCGATGCCGTTATCGACATGGCTTGAAGAACGCCAGGAGTCGCTGCGCTTGATGCTGCATCTAGCGACTGGCAATGCATTCGATCGCCAAGACCGCCCGGCGTCGGTCGCGCTGCTTATCGGCCCGGAAGGCGGTTTGAGCGAGAGCGATATCGCCGCTGCCCAAACCGCTGACTTTACGCCGCTGACACTCGGCCCGCGGGTGTTACGTACGGAGACGGCACCGGTGGTGGCCCTTTCGCTGCTGCAACACTACTTTGGCGATTTGTAAGTACTTACTATTAGTGAAAGCCACCTATCATCAAGCGTAGCTGTTTTTTTTACTCTCCTCCTGCCGCGCTTTGCCTTATCTATCTTAGGCACCATAATGTTTATCTATTTCTTTAAGGACGACACCCATGGTGCGTGAGTCACACTCATCCCCCCGATCCGCCAGCGATGCAGCCGCCCAGTTGGGAGAAGTGGCGTACCTGACCGTCACGGCCGTCAATAACATCGGCGCGTTTTTGCAGTGGGGGCAGCCGAAAGATGTGTTGCTGCCGTTTAGCGAGCAGCACTTCCGCCCTGATCCCGGCAAACGCGTACTGGTCATGCTGTATAGCGACGACCAGGGTCGGCCAGTGGCGTCGATGAAGCTGGATCGTTTTTTGACCGATGACGCCTGGGCCATGGAAAAAGGCGACGAAGTCGCCGTCGTCGTGGCGGAGCGTACTGATCTGGGTATGAAGGTGGTGGTGAATCACCGCTACTGGGGGCTTATTTACCAGGACGATGTCACTCAGCCACTGCGCCGTGGTCAATCAGTCAAGGGCTACGTAAAGCAGCGTCGAGAAGATGGTCGCCTAAATATCTCGCTGCTACCGCCAGGTGTTGCTCGTTTAGATGTGGTGGGCGATAAAATACTGCAGGCACTGCGTGAAAGCGGTGGCTATTTGGCGCTAGGGGATAAAAGCCCTGCCCATGAAGTTAAAGCACGTTTAGGGGTGAGTAAAAGCGCCTATAAACAGGCCATTGGGCGGCTTTATAAGCAGCAGCTAATCACTCTGGAGCCTGGCGCTATTCGCCTCGTGCCTGGTGCGCTCAGCGAGTAGTTAGCTGGGGCAGTTGGAGCCTCGCGGGCAGTGCGGCATACTGGTCCTCTATTGTTCATGTTTGGATAGTGCCCCCGATGAGCCAATCAAATCTGCATCTCGGCGTTGTGATGGATCCCATCAGCGACATCGCTTACAAGAAAGACACCACCATGGCCATGCTATGGGCCGCCCAGGAGCGCGGCTATACCCTGCACTATATGGAGCAGGAAGACCTTTTCTTGAATGCAGGACAGGCCTACGCACGTATGCGCCCCTTAACAGTGCATCGCGATCCGAACCACTGGTATGACCTGGGCGAGCCCTCTGCGCGCCCACTGGTTGAGCTGGATGTGGTGTTGATGCGTAAAGACCCGCCTGTCGACGCCGATTTTACTAACGCCGTGCACTTGCTGGGCTTTGCTGAGCGTGAAGGTGTCCTGGTGGTTAACCCCACGTCGGCGCTGTTGCAGTGTAATGAAAAGCTGTTTGCGCAGCAGTTTCCACAGTGCTGCGCACCGACGCTTGTGGCCAGCCGTGACGATGTTCTGCGTGCCTTCCATGCGGAGCACGGCGATGTCATCTTCAAGCCTCTGGATGGCATGGGCGGTACCGGCATTTTCCATATTGGCCCGGAAGGCCGTAATATCGGCGCGGTTATTGAGCAGCTTACCTTGCGCGGCCAGCGGCAAATTATGGCTCAGCGCTACCTGCCGGAAATTAAGGATGGCGATACGCGTATTCTGTTAGTCGAGGGTGAGCCCGTTCCCTTTGGTTTGGCGCGTATTCCCTCGGCCGGCGAAACCCGTGGCAATCTGGCCGCCGGTGGACGAGGGGTAAGCCGCGAGCTCACCGAGCGTGACTATTGGCTTATTCAGCAGGTGCAGCCAATGATTCGTGAAAAAGGGCTAATGTTCGTGGGTCTAGATGTCATCGGTGACTATATTACTGAAATCAACGTCACCAGCCCTACCTGCGTGCGTGAAATTGATGATCAGCGGGGCACCAATATTGCCGGTTTGCTGCTGGATGCTATCGAGCGCCGCTTAGCCTAAGCACGGCTTAACTCTTATAATGACACTTATTACGCTATGCCTGCCGGGATGTCAGCAGGCAGTGGGAGACGCATGCAAAGTTTGAAACATCACTTTCTAATGGCTATGCCGCATTTAGAAGATCCTAATTTTGCCGGTAGTCTGATTTATCTTTGCGATCATGATAACAACGGTTGCATGGGGGTGATTACTAACCGACCGTTAGAGATCACGCTCGAGGCACTATTTGATCAGTTGGAATTAGGCGGTGAAACAAGTCCACACCGTAATGCGCCGGTTTATTACGGCGGGCCGATGCATAAAGACCGTGGCTTCATTCTGCATGTCGGCGATAGCCAGCAGTGGGACTCGAGTATCCAGGTGGAGGATGGCATTGCGCTGACCACCTCGCTGGATATTCTGCAGGCCTTTGCCGCTGGCGAGGGGCCCGAGCACTTTTTAGTCTGCTTAGGCTGTGCGGGCTGGGAAGTTGGGCAGTTGGAAGAAGAGTTGAAGGAGAACAGCTGGCTAACGGTAGAAGCCGAGAGCAGTGTGCTCTTCAATACCCCGCCCGTTGAGCGTTTAACCGCTGCGGCTGGTTTACTGGGTATTGATCTTAACCTGATGACCCGAGACGCGGGGCACGCCTGATGGCCGAAGCGGGGCAGCGGTTAATCCTGGCCTTTGACTACGGCACTCGGCGTATCGGTGTGGCGGTGGGCAACGAGCTGCTGCGCAGTGCGCGCGAGCTCACTCCGCTTACGGCAAGGGATGGGATTCCCGATTGGAATGTCGTGTCACGGCTACTTAACGAGTGGCAGCCGGATCTGTTAGTGGTGGGGCTGCCGCTTAATATGGACGGCAGCGAGTCAGAGATGAGCACCCGCGCTCGCAAATTCGGTAATCGTTTGCATGGTCGTTTTGGTAAACCGTGTGAAATGGTCGACGAGCGTGGCACCACGCGAGAAGCTAAGCTAATTGCTCGCGAGGCGGGCCATAAAGGCAATTATCGCCAAGACAGCGTCGATGGCATTGCGGCCATTCTTATTCTTGAGGGCTGGTTTGCCCACCAGGAAGGCTTGCCTGGCGGGCGCCTTTCTTTGTAAGTCCTAATAAGTCCTAACTTGAAATTTTCTACCCTTAAACTTGTGCACTTTAACGATCCAACGTGCCCGTTTGGGCCGGTACGTACCAGCGCACGGGGCGTAGCTCTTTTTCGATTAGCTCATCGACTTGGAGCAGTGTCGCGAAAATCGCCATTCGCATGGGAATACCGTTATCGGTTTGGCGGAAAATCGCCAGACGCGGGTCGCCGTTAAGGTCGATATTTAAATCATTCGCGCCGGGGCGGCTATCCCTGGGCAGCGGGTGCATCACAATGGTGCTTTGGCTGCAGCGGTGATCGAGAAAATCGCGGTTAACCATAAAGTCGTCAGAGAGCCCTTGGAAACTCTCATTCATCTCATCGGTAAAGCGCTCCTTCTGAATCCGCGTGGTGTACACCACATCTAAATCGGCAAAATCACTCGCGAGTGAATCGCGCTGCTCAATGCGGTGGCCGCGAGAGGCGACTAAGTCAATCAGTTTGGAAGGCATCTCAAGGCCCGGCGGCGACACCAGGGTAATGCGCAGCGGGTCATAGAGTGATAAAAGCTTAATCAGTGAATGGACGGTCCGGCCGTACTTCAAGTCGCCGGTAAGTAAGATATGCGCACCGGTCAGCGATTTACCCAGGCGCTGAAACTCTTTATCAATCGTATAAAGGTCAAGTAGTGCTTGGCTGGGATGCTCGCCAGGGCCATCACCACCATTAATCACCGGTACATTGGTCGCTGCGGCAAATTCAGCTACTGAGCCTTGGTCGGGGTGGCGCATTACAATGGCGTCGCAGTAGCCGCTCATTACACGGCTGGTATCGTATAGTGACTCACCCTTCGCCATTGAGGAGAAGGTGAAACCCGTGGTGTCGCAAACGCTGCCGCCTAAACGGCAAAAGGCAGCATTGAAGCTCACCCGCGTACGGGTGCTTGCTTCAAAAAACAGATTGCCGAGTACCGCCCCTTCCAACACGCGTGTCACTTGGCGTCGCTGAGCGATTGGCTCCATGCGTGCAGTTACACGCAGTAAATGATCAACGCTTTCGCGGTTTAATGAGTCGACAGTTAGCAAGTGGTGGCTCATGGCGGACCTCAGTAAGGTGGTAGATAAGGTTAGTGTAACCGCCAATGGGGGGAGTGCCGAAGGGCTTTCATTCGTTACAGGGTGCTAATCTGTAATTTTCTTACAAAACCCCTTGCCAACCCGTCAGCGAAA
Source organism: Halomonas alkaliantarctica (assembly GCF_029854215.1). Classification (NCBI taxonomy): domain Bacteria; kingdom Pseudomonadati; phylum Pseudomonadota; class Gammaproteobacteria; order Oceanospirillales; family Halomonadaceae; genus Vreelandella; species Vreelandella neptunia. Next base: position 44,719 of record NZ_CP122961.1, read on the forward strand.
CCGTAAAGTACGCATCCGCTGCCGGGGACGCCTAGCGTTACCAGCGGTGAATGAGGTGTAAAAGCCTTGGTTTGTCAAACAGTTACCGCTTCTGCGATAGCTCGCGGTTTTGGATGTTGTCAGCATCACATCGAAAACAACGCCCTTGACAAACGCTAGGAAGTGCGTAGAATACGCCTTCCTCGCTGCGGCAAGCCAAGTCAACGGTAAGCCGGTTACTTTTACAGTAACTACCCAGCGAAACAGCTCTTTAACAATTTGATCAGGTAATTCATGTGGGCGCTTGCTGACGTTGGTGACAAATCACCAAATATCAAGGCAAGCGACTCAAGCAATAAGGTTTTGAAGGATTCGTCCTTTGGAATCTGTTTTGAATGAATTCGTTTGAACCTTGAGCCAAGTTTGGTTCGCTTCTGTCACTTTCGGGTGGCAGGTAAGAACCGCATAGATCTTAAACTGAAGAGTTTGATCATGGCTCAGATTGAACGCTGGCGGCAGGCCTAACACATGCAAGTCGAGCGGTAACAGATCTAGCTTGCTAGATGCTGACGAGCGGCGGACGGGTGAGTAATGCATAGGAATCTGCCCGGTAGTGGGGGATAACCTGGGGAAACCCAGGCTAATACCGCATACGTCCTACGGGAGAAAGGGGGCTCCGGCTCCCGCTATTGGATGAGCCTATGTCGGATTAGCTAGTTGGTGAGGTAAAGGCTCACCAAGGCAACGATCCGTAGCTGGTCTGAGAGGATGATCAGCCACATCGGGACTGAGACACGGCCCGAACTCCTACGGGAGGCAGCAGTGGGGAATATTGGACAATGGGGGCAACCCTGATCCAGCCATGCCGCGTGTGTGAAGAAGGCCCTCGGGTTGTAAAGCACTTTCAGCGAGGAAGAACGCCTGGTGGTTAATACCCGCCAGGAAAGACATCACTCGCAGAAGAAGCACCGGCTAACTCCGTGCCAGCAGCCGCGGTAATACGGAGGGTGCAAGCGTTAATCGGAATTACTGGGCGTAAAGCGCGCGTAGGTGGCTTGATAAGCCGGTTGTGAAAGCCCCGGGCTCAACCTGGGAACGGCATCCGGAACTGTCAGGCTAGAGTGCAGGAGAGGAAGGTAGAATTCCCGGTGTAGCGGTGAAATGCGTAGAGATCGGGAGGAATACCAGTGGCGAAGGCGGCCTTCTGGACTGACACTGACACTGAGGTGCGAAAGCGTGGGTAGCAAACAGGATTAGATACCCTGGTAGTCCACGCCGTAAACGATGTCGACCAGCCGTTGGGTGCCTAGAGCACTTTGTGGCGAAGTTAACGCGATAAGTCGACCGCCTGGGGAGTACGGCCGCAAGGTTAAAACTCAAATGAATTGACGGGGGCCCGCACAAGCGGTGGAGCATGTGGTTTAATTCGATGCAACGCGAAGAACCTTACCTACCCTTGACATCTACAGAAGCCGGAAGAGATTCTGGTGTGCCTTCGGGAACTGTAAGACAGGTGCTGCATGGCTGTCGTCAGCTCGTGTTGTGAAATGTTGGGTTAAGTCCCGTAACGAGCGCAACCCTTGTCCTTATTTGCCAGCGAGTAATGTCGGGAACTCTAAGGAGACTGCCGGTGACAAACCGGAGGAAGGTGGGGACGACGTCAAGTCATCATGGCCCTTACGGGTAGGGCTACACACGTGCTACAATGGCCGGTACAAAGGGCTGCGAGCTCGCGAGAGTCAGCGAATCCCTTAAAGCCGGTCTCAGTCCGGATCGGAGTCTGCAACTCGACTCCGTGAAGTCGGAATCGCTAGTAATCGTGAATCAGAATGTCACGGTGAATACGTTCCCGGGCCTTGTACACACCGCCCGTCACACCATGGGAGTGGACTGCACCAGAAGTGGTTAGCCTAACGCAAGAGGGCGATCACCACGGTGTGGTTCATGACTGGGGTGAAGTCGTAACAAGGTAGCCGTAGGGGAACCTGCGGCTGGATCACCTCCTTAAACGATGCGTCACAGTCAGTAAGCGTCCACAATGAATTACCTGATCAGATAGCTGTGATATGAGCAGTGATAAGCGAACGCTTTTCTAGCTTAGAAAAAGAAAAAGGTCTTCTTTTTTTAATGTGAAAAAAACGCTTATCACTGCTTATAGCAGTCGCTCTTTAACAATGTATATCATGCTGACAAGAACACTTCGCAAGAAGTGGTCTTAAATTGTGATACGCGTCAGCGTATCCGGCAAAATGAAACGTGATTATTGCGATATCCAGACTCCTTCGGGTTATAGGGTCAAGCAATTAAGCGCACACGGTGGATGCCTAGGCAGTCAGAGGCGATGAAAGACGTGGTAGCCTGCGATAAGGTTCGGTGAGGTGGCAACAACCTGTGACCCGGACATTTCTGAATGGGGAAACCCACTGACCATAAGGTCAGTATCTTACACTGAATACATAGGTGTAAGAGGCGAACCAGGGGAACTGAAACATCTAAGTACCCTGAGGAAAAGAAATCAACCGAGATTCCCCTAGTAGCGGCGAGCGAACGGGGACCAGCCCTTAAGCATGTGAATGATTAGGCGAACAGATTGGGAAGTCTGGCCGTAGCGGGTGATAGCCCCGTAGTCGAAAATCTGATCATGTGAAATCGAGTAGGTCGGGGCACGAGAAACCTTGACTGAAGACGGGGGGACCATCCTCCAAGGCTAAATACTCCTGACTGACCGATAGTGAACCAGTACCGTGAGGGAAAGGCGAAAAGAACCCCGGAGAGGGGAGTGAAATAGATCCTGAAACCGTGTGCGTACAAGCAGTAGGAGCAGACTTGTTCTGTGACTGCGTACCTTTTGTATAATGGGTCAGCGACTTATATTCAGTGGCGAGGTTAACCGTATAGGGGAGCCGTAGGGAAACCGAGTCTTAACTGGGCGACACAGTCGCTGGATATAGACCCGAAACCGAGCGATCTATCCATGAGCAGGGTGAAGGTTGAGTAACATCAACTGGAGGCCCGAACCAGGATCTGTTGAAAAAGATTTGGATGACTTGTGGATCGGAGTGAAAGGCTAATCAAGCTCGGAGATAGCTGGTTCTCCTCGAAAGCTATTTAGGTAGCGCCTCACGTAGTACCGCCGGGGGTAGAGCACTGTTTCGGCTAGGGGGTCATCCCGACTTACCAACCCGAGGCAAACTCCGAATACCGGTGAGTAACGCGTGGGAGACACACGGCGGGTGCTAACGTCCGTCGTGAAAAGGGAAACAACCCAGACCGTCAGCTAAGGTCCCGAAATCCTGGTTAAGTGGGAAACGATGTGGGAAGGCTTAGACAGCTAGGAGGTTGGCTTAGAAGCAGCCATCCTTTAAAGAAAGCGTAATAGCTCACTAGTCGAGTCGGCCTGCGCGGAAGATGTAACGGGGCTAAACCAGGTACCGAAGCTACGGGTTCATCCTTTTAGGATGAGCGGTAGAGGAGCGTCGTGTACGCCAATGAAGGTGGATTGAGAAGTCTGCTGGAGGTATCACGAGTGCGAATGCTGACATGAGTAACGATAAAGGGAGTGAAAAACTCCCTCGCCGGAAGACCAAGGGTTTCTGTTCGACGCTAATCGGAGCAGAGTGAGTCGGCCCCTAAGGCGAGGCCGAAAGGCGTAGTCGATGGGAAACGGGTCAATATTCCCGTACCGGACATGGTTGCGATGGGGGGACGAAGAAGGCTAGGTGAGCCAGGCGTTGGTAGTCCTGGTGAAAGTGAGTAGGCTGGGATCTTAGGTAAATCCGGGATCCTTTAAGGCCGAGACACGAAACGAACTGACCACGGTCAGGAAGTCACTGATGCCACGCTTCCAGGAAAAGCCTCTAAGCTTCAGATCATGTGCGACCGTACCCCAAACCGACACAGGTGGTCAGGGTGAGAATCCCAAGGCGCTTGAGAGAACTCGGGTGAAGGAACTAGGCAAAATGGTGCCGTAACTTCGGGAGAAGGCACGCCGGCGTAGGGTGATGAGACTTGCTCTCTAAGCCCGAACCGGTCGAAGATACCAGGTGGCTGCAACTGTTTATTAAAAACACAGCACTCTGCTAACGCGCAAGCGGACGTATAGGGTGTGACGCCTGCCCGGTGCCGGAAGGTTAAATGATGGTGTTAGCCGCAAGGCGAAGCTCTTGATTGAAGCCCCGGTAAACGGCGGCCGTAACTATAACGGTCCTAAGGTAGCGAAATTCCTTGTCGGGTAAGTTCCGACCTGCACGAATGGCGTAATGATGGCCACGCTGTCTCCACCCGAGACTCAGTGAAATTGAAATCGCCGTGAAGATGCGGTGTACCCGCGGCTAGACGGAAAGACCCCGTGAACCTTTACTATAGCTTCACACTGGACGCTGATGTTGCCTGTGTAGGATAGCTGGGAGGCTTTGAAACTCGGACGCCAGTTCGGGCGGAGCCAACCTTGAAATACCAGCCTGGCATCATTGGCGTTCTCACTCAGGTCCGTTATCCGGATCGAGGACAGTGTGTGGTGGGTAGTTTGACTGGGGCGGTCTCCTCCTAAAGAGTAACGGAGGAGCACGAAGGTACCCTCAGCACGGTCGGACATCGTGCATTGAGTGCAAGAGCATAAGGGTGCTTGACTGCGAGACAGACACGTCGAGCAGGTGCGAAAGCAGGTTCTAGTGATCCGGTGGTTCTGTATGGAAGGGCCATCGCTCAACGGATAAAAGGTACTCCGGGGATAACAGGCTGATACCGCCCAAGAGTTCACATCGACGGCGGTGTTTGGCACCTCGATGTCGGCTCATCACATCCTGGGGCTGAAGTCGGTCCCAAGGGTATGGCTGTTCGCCATTTAAAGTGGTACGCGAGCTGGGTTTAGAACGTCGTGAGACAGTTCGGTCCCTATCTGCCGTGGGCGTTGGATGTTTGAGAAGGGCTGCTCCTAGTACGAGAGGACCGGAGTGGACGACCCTCTGGTGTTCCGGTTGTCACGCCAGTGGCATTGCCGGGTAGCTATGGTCGGACGGGATAACCGCTGAAAGCATCTAAGCGGGAAGCCCCCTTCAAGATGAGACATCCCTGAGGCCTAGAGCCTCCTGAAGGGCCCAGCGAGACCAGCTGGTTGATAGGCACGGTGTGGAAGCGCTGCAAGGCGTTGAGCTAACGTGTACTAATGGCCCGTGAGGCTTGACCCTATAACACCCAAGGGGTCTGGTCGTGATGATGACGTTGATGAATGCCGGATACGCAGCGTGTGGCCCAAACGACATAACGTAAGGGCGGCAGGCGATAAGACGCACACAATTGAGTTAAAAACAGTCAGCATGATGTACATAGCCAGTTACGCCTGACGACCATAGCACGCGTGAACCACCTGATCCCTTGCCGAACTCAGAAGTGAAACCGCTTAGCGCCGATGGTAGTGTGGGGTCTCCCCATGCGAGAGTAGGTCATCGTCAGGCACCTATACCGTACCCCAGCTTCGAGAGAAGCTGGGGTATTTTAGTTGTGCGGAAGAAAACAAGGGGTCTCCCCATGGAGAGTCCCGGATGGCCGGCCCAGCCATCGTCAGGCACTTATTTAACAAGAAACCCAGCCACCCGGCTGGGTTTTTTGTATGCGTGGAAAAAAGCATCTCATACTTACCAATCAATAGGTTGGCCATTCCAGTCCCAAAAGGTACCGCTATCATCAGGCGTTCGCTGGGCGATAACTGACAGCAACTGCTCTGCTACAAATGTGGTCGTGAACAACTTCTCGTGAGGAACCCTTGCTTGAAAGGGTTTGGAGAGTGCCGTGTCGGTGGTGCCTGGATGTAGGCATAGCACTGTGGACTGCTTATTAAGTCGCTTGAGTTCTATGGATGCTGTCTTGAGCAGCATGTTATGCGCTGCTTTGCTGGCACGATAGCTATACCAGCCTCCTAACTGATTGTCCTCGATTGAGCCAACACGAGCGGAAAGGCTGGCGATCGCCGTCGGATGTGTCCCTTTGAATGAGTCTTGCAGTGCCGCTAACAATAAGACCGGCGTAAAAGCATTGATGTTCATTGTTTGGGTTAGATTTTCGACGCTAAGCTGATCTAGGCGCTTTTCAGGCAGCAGCTGTTGCGCTTTATCATGAAGGATGCCGATGGCATTGAAAAAGAAGTGAATGGGTTGGGCCGCTAGCTCTTTTTGAAGTGCCTTTCTACCTGGCTCTTGAGAGACATCAAGCATTAGGTGAGTGAGGCGGGGGTCATCAATTCGTGGTGGTTGGCGGCTAACTGCAATAATGTGGCCAACATGCGAGGAAGAAAGTAACTGCTTAATAATGGCAGCGCCTATTCCCCCCGATGCGCCGACAACCAGCGCTGTATAATGATGAGGCAGTAAATTGAACATGAAAAGCCTTTGAAATCCCGCCAATGAGGGCTTTCATTGAAACGTCATGCAGAGATTTTGTCGAGAGATTAGATATATTAGGCGGAAGCGTTGATTCTGCCCGGTTGGGCGCTATTACGACCATCCGGTTTATAAAGCGTTTTTTCTGCAATTTGACGGATATAATCCAGCATTGCTTGATTATGCTTCATGCGTACGGACAGCATCTGCCCCGTTAGCTCATTCATGCGCGAGGCTCGTTCGCTCTTTTCTAGCAAGCTTTCCCAAGCTGTATGACAGCCTGCATCTTGAGCAGCCGCTCTAGCGCCGTTAGCGCCCTCGGCATAGCCAAGACGTTCTTGTACATTGCGACGCAGGGTCTCAATACGCTCTAGTTCGGCCAGCAATGCCTGTTTATCCAGTGCAACTTGAGATAGGGCATCACCGTCAATATCACCTTGCGTCAATAAATTTTGCTCGCTGGACAACAACGATATGAGCGCATCAAGGCGCTGTTGTTGATTGGTAAGCAAGGATGCAAGGCTCATTTACAGGCTCCCCTTATAAATCTTTAAGATTGGCAATTAGGCCCTCGGCGATACGTTCCGCGTTCATTTCAAGGCGGCCCTCACGAATGGCGTCACGAATCTCTTCAACTTTGGCGCTATCGATATCTTGGGATTCATCGATGCTTGATTGGCTCAGTTGAGTAGATTCACGTGTTGTGCCACCCGGTGTAGCGGATGTAACGCTGTTAGCTTTTTGCGTTTCGTCACGCTGCTGAGCCTGGTTAGAGCGTAACAGCGGATTAATGTTATCAATGTTCACGTCGTCTGCCTCATCGTCAGCGTCGATGCGCTTTGCGTTTAGTATAGCTTGTATAAAGATAACTATCGGCAGTGCTGGGTATAACTTTAGGTTTCACACTAAAAATCCACCACCAAAATACCTCGCTCAGTGACACGAGCCGTCAGGATTTCCCGTGAACCAAAACGGACTCTTATCTGCTCGCCAAGAGCGCCATTTTCAAGCGCTTCGCCTTCGCGAGAAACGCGAAAAGCTGAGCCCTGAGCTATGACCGTGACGCGCTGCCCACGTTCAACTAAATCAGGCGCTTGTAAATAATGGGCTAAGAAGGCACTGCCACTGCGAATTGGGCGCTGAGCTATTTTACCTACGATATCTTCTTCGGCTGTCAGCGCTTGAGCTGACAGATCACCAAGGTTGCCACCGCGTTCATTGAGCATATTTGACGTGATCAATGTGCCCCGCTCAATGTCTCTTGCTGCCACCACGTAATTGCCAATGACATCAATTTGGGCCTGCAAGTAGCGGACTTGTCTGCTGTCTTCACCGCAACGTACGCCAACGGACACGCGGCCCAAGGGGGCTTGATTAGCGTTGGGTAAAAAAGGCTCCGGTTGGACACATTGTGGTAAATGTGGAGACGGTGGCCGTAGGTCAATGACCACTTCTTCGCCTAATGCGCGTGTCTCTTTGTAAAGAAATTGATGCACTTTTTGGAGAAGGTGGTCGTCATCAGCCTGCACCTTGGTTAGAGCACTGACGCATAGGATGGCCAATAAGAGGATCACTTGCCAGAAGCGAAGCGTGCTGGGATTAGTAAGGCGCTGTCGTAGCATGGGGGAAGGCCACTTACTTGGGAGCGAAGGAAGGAGAGCAAAGCGAAGGGTTCATCGCCCAGTCTAGCGAAAAGGCAGTAACCGTATCACGCGAAATGCTGGCAGAAACGACAGCTGTTCCATGCTTTAGGCTGACAGCTCCAGACGTATTCTTCATCATCAACAAAATCCATTTTATTTTTTGCCTCAAAGCGAGGGTCGGCATGATTGATCAACTGGAATCTGCCTTTAATTTTCATCAGCAAGCAGTAGGGTTACGTCAAGCGCGTCACGAGGTGTTAGCGGCTAATATCGCCAATGCCGATACGCCTAACTATAAGGCGCGGGACATTGACTTTGCTAGTGAACTGAAAAAAGCAGTAGACGGTGTTCAGAATGGATCTAGTAATACCGGCGGAGGCCTTACATTGTCGCGTACTGCCGGGAACCATATTGCTGGACAAGGCCCCGCATGGCGCGGAGCGGACAACGTCGATTTACTTTATCGCATCCCGGATCAGCCTAGTTTGGATGGGAATACGGTTGATATGGACCGTGAGCGCACGCAGTTTGCTGATAACGCAGTTCGTTATCAAGTCGGACTCACGATGCTCAACAGCCGAATTCAAGGGCTGAAAAATGCCATGCAGCCCGAGTAACCAGACCAAATTAGTGAGGAGTTAATAAACGATGTCGATGTTCTCTACGTTTGATATTGCCAGCTCGGCAATGAGTGCCCAATCCCAGCGAATGAACGTCACCGCTAGCAATATGGCCAACGCAGACAGTGTTGCTGGGCCTGATGGTGAAACCTATCGAGCCAAACAGGTGATGTTTGAGACCCTGGCACAAAGCAACCGCTATGGCGTTGGCGGTGTTCGTGTAACCGAGGTAGTGGAAGACGATTCGCCCCTGCGGATGGAGTACATGCCCAATCACCCGGCAGCTGATGAAGAGGGGTATGTGGCAAAGCCCAATGTTGAGCCCGTGCATGAAATGGTCAATATGATTTCTGCCTCACGCTCCTATCAAGCCAATATCGAAGTATTTAATACCAGTAAGCAGATGCTGATGCAGACGCTGTCGCTGGGTGAGGGGTAAACCATGAATGTCGATACGAACGTATTGAATAACATAAATAGCGGTGGTTCTAATGGCCTCTCTGCTCGCCAATCCGATGAACTGCGTGAAAGCTTCATGACGTTGTTGATTACCCAATTGCAGAATCAAGATCCGCTCAAGCCGATGGAAAACTCGGAGATGACCTCGCAGTTAGCGCAAATCAATACAGTAAGCGGTATTGAAGAATTAAATAGCACGCTTGAAGGCATTACCAGCCAAATGAATGCCAATCAGGCACTGCAGGCGAGTGGTCTAATCGGCAAGGGCGTTATGGTGTCCGGTAGGGATGTTTTGGTGGAGCAGAATGAAGACGGGAATTCATATACTACGCCCTTTGGTATAGAACTTGCCGAACCGGCGGCGAATGTTAAAGCCACTATAGTGGGTGATGGCGGTCAAGTCCTTAGGGTTCTTGACCTAGGGGCACTAGATGCAGGTGTTCAATCTTTCCAATGGGATGGAAAAAATGCTCAGGGTGAATCGGTTGCCAGCGGTCGATATTCGGTTCAGCTAGAGGCGACCGATGCTGAAGATGAAAAAATCGAATCGACGGCCTTGCAGTACGCCGTAGTAAATAGTGTGACGCCTAACGATAGCAGTGGCAGCGTTCGGCTGGATCTAGGCGCGATCTACGGCCAAATTAGCCTGAATGACGTTAAACAAATTCTTTAACTATTAATTAAAACCAATGTTTAATTAAACATAGCTTTCTTAGGGGAACATCATGAGTTTTTCACAAGCACTCAGTGGTCTAAACGCTCAGCAGCAAAAATTAGGCGCCGTTGGTAATAACATTGCCAACTCGCAAACAGTTGGTTTTAAAAGCTCTAATGTACAGTTCGCCGATGTTTATGCAGAATCGCGTATAGGTCTTGGGGTTCGTACTGCTTCAGTGCTGCAAAATTTTAGCCAGGGTAATGTTGAATCCACTAACCGAAATATGGACCTAGCTATTTCGGGTGAAGGCTTCTTTCGCTTTCAGCAGCCTAATGGTGAAGTAGGTTATTCGCGAAATGGCCAGCTCACCATGACCGCCGATGGACGCCTAGTGAACGCCCAGGGCGCGCAGATCATGGGCTATGCAGCTAATGCTGAAGGTGTTGTTCAGGCGGGCGGCGACGTGTCGGCCATTAGCGTCAACGCTGATGGCTTACCTGCAAACGCTACAGAAAACCTTGATGTCTCGCTAAACCTAGATGCTGGGGAAGAAATAATTGATCCAACCGGAATTGATGCAGCGGCGGTTGCGAATGGTCTCGATACAAGTCAGTACTCTTATTCCACGAACGGCACTATCTATGATTCATTAGGAAATGCCCGCAATTTAACCATGTATTTTACCAAAACTGCTGCTAATGAGTGGCGTGTCGATGCACGTATGTCTGGCGGTCCGGCTGGAGCACCTAACTATGGTTTTGAAAATATAGCTGCTGGCTCAAACTTTGGTTTTACTACGGATGGACGTCTCAACGATAACTTTACTGCGTTTGACATTAATTTAGATACTGCTGGGGCAGTACTTAATGCAGATGGTACGGCAGGTACTAATGAGTTCAATGCTACCGTGACTAGCCAGCAGGTAGAAATTGACTTTGATAACACTACTCAATTTGCTGACAGCTCAACCGTTAATGATCTAACTCAAGACGGCTACACTTCGGGCTCTCTGGTAGGCGTAACCATCCAAAATGATGGCACCGTTATGCGTAACTACTCTAATGAGCAATCGCGCGCGGCCGGTCAAATAGCGTTGGTTAGCTTTCGTAACCCTGAAGGTTTAAAGCCCGAAGGCGATAACCTGTGGACAGCTACCGCTGATTCTGGCCAGGAGTTGGTTGGGGCTGCGGGTACTGGCCTACGTGGCATGATTGAGGCGAGTGCGGTTGAAACCTCCAATGTGGATATGGCGCGCGAGCTTGTGGATATGATTGTTGCCCAGCGCGCGTATCAGGCCAATTCACAAACCATCAGTACCCAGGACGAGCTCCTGCAGACCATTATTAACCTTTAATGATCGGTCATTTAGGTAAGGAGTAAGTACCGTGGATCGAATGCTATATACCGCCATGAGTGGTGCCAAAAACAGTATGGACCAGCAGTCGGTGGTGAGTAACAACCTATCGAATGTGAGCACCACCGGTTTTCGTGCGCAGCTACAGGCGGCTCGTTCCGTGCCCGTGCAGGGCGATGCGTTACTAGCAACGCGTACCTCAGCGGTGACGACGACGCCCGGCAGCGATTTTTCACAGGGCCCTGTTGAGTATACGGGGCGCACCCTTGATGTCGCGATGCAAGACGACGCATGGATGGCGGTGCAAGCGGATGACGGTACCGAAACCTATACACGGCGTGGCGATCTGCAGATCGATAGCGATGGCGTGCTGCTCAACGTTGGGCGTCCGGTAATGGGCGAAGGCGGCCCTATTGCTGTCCCGCAAGGCGCGCAAGTCTCCATCGGTGCCGATGGAACGATTAGTGCCATACCCGAGGGCGTAGGGCCGGAAGCGTTGGTCGAAGTAGGGCGTATTAAGCTGGTGACTCCTGAAGAGGGAGCATTAACGCGCGGTGAAGACGGTCTGTTTCGCGCACCTACGAATGACCAAGGTGAGCCTGGCGCTTTACCTGCTGATGAAAATGCCAAGTTGGTTAGCGGCGCACTGGAAGGCAGCAACGTTAGCGCTGTTGATGCCATGGTCTCGATGATCGATGTTGCGCGCCGTTATGACATGCAGATGAAAGTGATAACGACCGCTGACGAAAACGCACAGCGTGCCAATGGCATACTATCTATTCAAGGCTGATGCTGGTCAGCCGGTTAAGGGAACGGACAAATGATTAAGTCTTTATGGACCGCTAAAACCGGTTTGGAGTCGCAGCAAACCAAGCTGGATGTGATTTCAAATAACCTGGCCAACGTGAGTACCAATGGTTTCAAACGCTCACGTCCGGTGTTTGAAGACTTGTTATATCAAAATATGCGTCAGCCAGGCGCTCAAAATAATATCCAGGATCGATTGCCATCCGGTATGCAGGTTGGCACAGGGGTAAGGGCTGTGGCAACAGAGCGTTTACATACTCAAGGTGGGCTAGAGCAGACAGAAAACTCCCGTGACCTTGCGATCAATGGTGAAGGCTTTTTTCAAGTGCTATTACCCGATGGCACATCGGGATATACCCGTGACGGTAGCTTTCAGTTAAATGAAAACGGTCAGATGGTGACCGCTAATGGCTACCCTGTTGAGCCTGCTATCTTCTTACCGCCTAATGCTTTATCCGTGAACATTGGCGAGGATGGCACGGTAAGCGTTCGCCAGCCGGGTATCGCGCTTGATAACGAGATTGGGCAAATAACCGTCAGTACCTTTATTAATCCGGCAGGTTTACAAAGTATTGGTGGCAATCTCTATCTGGAGACTGGGGCCTCTGGTGCACCTAATGAAAATATGCCCGGTATGAATGGTGCAGGCCGTTTATTCCAGGGGTATGTGGAAACCTCCAACGTCAACGTTGTTGAGGAAATGGTCAATATGATTCAGACCCAGCGAGCCTATGAAATTAATAGTAAAGCGGTCTCTACCAGTGACGAAATGTTGGCACGCTTAAGCCAGATGTAACGTTACTTATCGACAAAGCTTTTATACAAGGCTTACTTACAGGTTGCGTTATGCTGGAGTTGCGTCACATGTCACGTCGTATTGCACTAGCGGGGCTGGTGCTTTTCTTATTGATTGTCGCTGGCTGCGCCCAAATTCCAAGAGCCTCAGTGGTGGGGGAGCAAGAGCAGATCAGCATTGTTGATCGTCCACCGCCCATTCCTAACGGATCTATTTATCAGGCTAGGCAAGGCTATCAACCGTTATTTGAAGACCGCCGTCCGCGATCAATAGGCGATATTTTAACCATCGTTTTAGATGAAGAAGTGAGCGCAAGCAAAAATTCGCAATCTAATGCGGGCCGTACTGGTAGTGCTAGTCTCGATTTAGCACAGGTGCCGGACGTACTCGATGTTCTAGCAGAGTACGGTTTTGATATTGCAGGCGCAAATGACTTTACGGGAAGTGGTGGCTCGCAGGCCAATAACTCCTTTACGGGCACTATCACGGTATCGGTATTGGAGGTCATGAATAACGGCAATTTGCGTGTGCGAGGCGAAAAGCAAATTGCCATCAATCAGGGAACGGAGTTTATCCGTTTTTCTGGGGTGGTTAACCCGCGTACGATTACCTCGCAAAATACTGTGCCCTCCACGCAGGTGGCTGATGCACGTATTGAGTACGTGGGCGATGGTTACATCAATGAAGCGCAGCACATGGGTTGGCTACAACGTTTCTTCTTAAACGTCTCGCCATTCTAGCCCCTATTTGGAGCTATCAATGTTAAAGCGACCAATAACAATGTTACGGCGGGCAATAGCGATGCGGTTAAGTGGTTATCGAACAATCAACACTTGGTTAATTCAGTTGAGTGTTTTGGTGCTGATGTGTTTATTGGCTTTTCCTGCCCATGCGGAGCGTATTCGTGAGTTGGCCGGGTTTGCCGGTGTCCGCGATAACCAATTAGTGGGCTATGGTTTAGTCGTAGGCCTTGACAGTACCGGTGACCAAACAACTCAAGCGCCTTTCACCAGCCAAAGTCTGATCAATATGCTTTCCCAGCTTGGGGTGACGGTGCCAGCAGGAACGAACTTGCAACTGCGTAACGTCGCTGCAGTGATGGTAACGGCCGATCTCCCACCGTTTTCAAGGCCGGGTCAGCGTTTGGATATAGTGGTTTCGTCGATTGCCAACGCGCGTAGTTTGCGCGGCGGTACGCTGTTAATGACACCTTTAAAAGGTGCCGATGGTGACACCTATGCCATTGCCCAGGGCAACATGTTGGTAGGTGGCGCGGGTGCCCAGGCGGGTGGCAGCAGCGTGCAGATCAATCAGCAGGCTTCGGGGCGTATTCCCAATGGCGCCCTGGTCGAAAGGGAAGTGCCGCTCAACCTGGGCGGTAACGGTGGCATGCTTGAATTGCAGCTTAACGATTCCGATTTTGGCACCGTTCAGCGTATGGTCACGGCTATAAATAACGAGTTTGGTCAGTCGGTTGCTTATGCGCAAAACGGACGAGTAATTGCCCTGGATGGGCCAGTGGATGACAACGCGCGTGTCAACTTTATGGCGCGCGTTGAAAACGTTCAGGTGACGCCCACTGAGGCCCCCGCGCGTGTTGTGCTGAATTCACGTACCGGCTCGGTAGTGATGAACAGTGCCGTCACATTACGAGAGGCGGCGGTGGCTCACGGCAGTCTATCGATCATGATTGATACCCAATTTGGTGTTAGCCAGCCTAATCCCTTTGGAGGGGGAGAGACGGTGGTGGTGCCCGATGCGGATATCGATATTGAGCAGCAAGAGGCTTACCTGCAAATCGTAGAGGGCGCGCAGCTCAACGAAGTAGTCAATGCATTGAATGCGTTAGGCGCTACACCTCAAGACTTGATGTCGATTCTGGAAGCGTTAAAAGCGTCGGGTTCACTGCGTGCTGAGCTGGAGGTTATTTAATGAGCGCGAGTGATATGACCAATCAATTCGCCCTGGATATGAATGGCTTTCAGCGCCTGCAACATACCGCACGAGTTGACCCCGAAGCAGGCGTGAATGGCGCAGCCCAGCAGTTCGAAGCGCTATTTATTCAGATGATGATGAAGAGTATGCGCGACGCGACGCCCAGTTCTGGGCTGATAAACAGCAGTGCGACGGATACTTATCAATCGATGCTGGATCAACAGTGGTCTCAGGTGATGGCGTCGCGAGGAATGGGCCTTGCCGATGTGCTTGTTGAGCAATTGGAGCGCCAAGGAGCCATCTCAAAAGCGCAGCCAAATTCGGATCAAGAGCTACAAGCATTGATAGCTGGCATTCCCCGTGGCACCCCCCGTGTGCTTGACGATTCATTTGCGGCTAATGCTGACAGGATTGTCACCACAAATGCGCAGGGCAGCGGTCAATTCTTAGCAGAGCTAGAGGCCATTCGGCAAGGTGTGGAGAGGGGCAATACAGCAGATGAATCGACACTAAACCAGCGTGAGCAGACGGCCTTAGGTCACGTAGATCAATTCATTCAAACGTTAGCAGCTCCAGCCCAAGCGGCCAGTGCGGCTACCGGCGTTCCCGCGGAACTTATTTTAGCCCAGGCAGCGTTAGAAACAGGCTGGGGGCGTCATGAAATCGCAACGCGCAGCGGTGCTAATAGCCACAATCTGTTTGGTATTAAAGCGGGCAGCCAGTGGCAGGGCGAAACGACCGATATTGTGACCCACGAATATATCAACGGGCGCCGCACGCAGGTAGTCGATACTTTCCGCGTCTACGACTCATTTGAGCATGCCTTTACCGACTATGCTGGCTTAATCGGCAATAACCCCCGCTATGCCGGTGTGGTTCAGGCGCCCACCGCAGAGCAGGCAGCACATGAACTGCAGTCAGGCGGATATGCTACTGACCCGCTCTACGCTGAGAAATTAGTCGCGGTGATGAATACCATGGGGCCACTTAACGCTGACGGCAATTTCTTAGCCGATTCTCGCTAGCCCATTCCTCAAGTTTTTCTGCGCGGTGCCGATACTTAAAGAAGATATAGGTATTGGCCTAAGGAATTGAACCATGAGCATGTTTTCGATCGGCTTAAGCGGCCTCAATGCCGCCCAGAATGCCCTGAATACAAGCAGTAATAATATTAGTAATGTGTATACGCCTGGCTATAACCGAGAGTTGGCACAGTTGGGTGAAGGGCGTGTCGGTGGCGGGGTTCGTGTCAATGATATAGAGCGCCAGTTCAATACGTATGTGGCTGACCAGTTAAATAGTGCCAAAACACAGTCAAGCGCTTTAAACACTTACTATAATCAGGTATCGCAAATCGATAACCTGTTAGCCGATCGCGCGGCAGGCCTAGCTCCTCTGATGCAGGGCTTCTTCTCATCTTTGGAAGATCTAGCGAGCTCCCCTTCTGATCCGGCGGCTCGCCAGGGTGTACTGGGGCAAGCCAATACGCTGAGTTCACAGTTCCGTTCTTTCGATGGCTACCTGCAAGATATGCAGGGAAATATTAATGGCCAAATTAAAGATGAAATTACCCAGATTAATAACACCACCGAGCAGATCGCCGGTTTAAACAAAGAGATTGCTCTGGCCAGAGCACGTACAGGTGAAGCCCCCAACAGCTTATTGAATCAACGCGACCACATGGTTTCCGAGCTTAATGAGCGCGTGAATTTGCGACTGAATATTCAGGATGGCAAAACCTATAACATTAGCCTGCCCAATGGTCAGCCGCTGGTGACAGGTACTGACTCGTTTCAACTTGAAGCGATGCAAGCTGACTATGATCCACAACGCACAGTGGTCGGTTATCGCGATGGTGGTGGCAATTTAATCCAGCTAGACGAATCGACGATTACGGGTGGGGCATTAGGTGGATTAATGACCTTCCGTTCAGAAACCCTGGATAAGACGCAAAATCAGATCGGCCAGCTAGCTGTGTCTCTGTCGACTGCTGTCAATCAGCAGCACAAGCAGGGTGTGGATCTTAATGGTGATCAGGGGGAAGATTTTTTCAGCACCCGTTCCCCTCAAGGTTACGGTTATAAAGGTAACAGTGATCCGGATCTGCTGACGTCGTTAGAGTTTGATCCAGAAACTGTTGATAAGCTGCGTGCTACGGATTATACAGTCAGTTTTGAGGGCACTGCACCTTCGGTTCCTGTAGTGACTCGAAACGATAACGGTGAGGTTGTCGATTTCGATCAAGACGCCTGGAATGATGAAGATCAATTAAAATTCGGTGGCGTGGTTCTGACGTTCGGCAACACACCGGCGCCGGTTGACGGCGATCAATTTGAAATTCAGCCTGTTCGTCGCGCTGCTAATGGTATGGATATTAATATTGCTGATGTCGACAAGATTGCGGCGGCAAGCTTCGCCGAGTTTGAAGGTGATTTGGATATTGGTAACATCAGCATGGCCGAGGGTGCATTAGCCTCTTTGCCGGAAGGTGATACATATTCTATTAGCGTTGATGAAAACGGTGAAGTCACCGAGTTAGACGGAGCGATGACCGTTAACGGGAACGCATTAAGCGTTGGCGATACGATACCCGTTGGGGCACGCGTCGCGGTCGATGGCGTCGAATTTACTTTTAACAGCTTGCCCAAAGCGGGCGAAACGGCAACGCTAGCGGTTGGCCTAAGCGACGCCAACACCGGCGATAACCGCAACGCTTTGGCCCTGCAAAACCTGCAAGCTGAATCAATAGTCGGCGCTAGCGCAACGGTCACCGGGGCGTATGCATCCATGGTTGGTGATGTCGGTAACCGTACTAATATTACACAAGTGAACTTGGATGCTAGGCAGGGGCTTACGGATCAGCTGACCGCTGTGCAACAGTCCGAGTCTGGGGTTAATTTAGACGAGGAAGCCGCTAACTTGATCCGTTACCAACAGTACTATCAGGCAAATGCGCGTGTGATTGACACCGCAGGAACGCTGATGGATACCATCTTGAACCTGCGCGGTTAATTCGGGAGCTTAAGTGATGCGTATTAGTACCGTTACCATGTTCGAGCAAAGCACGGCGTCTATGAACCGCCAGCAAAGCGATTTGATGAAAGTCAGTCAGCAGATCGCCAGTGGCAGACGCGTGGTTAACCCATCAGACGACCCCCAGGCCGCCTCGCGGGCGGTTGGCGTGGATCAGGCGAAAGCGGTGACCGAGCAATATTCAGATTCGCGGGTTTCGGCGCGCAATTCGTTATCGCAAACCGAGAGTATTTTAAACAGCATCAGTGATGCGATAACAAGTGCCAAAACTTTGTTGGTTCAGGCGTCTAGCGACACGCTAACTGACGCCAATCGTGAGTCAATCGCGAGTGAACTCAAAGGCGTTTATGAAACGATGCTAGGCCAAGCCAATGCCACCGATGGTAGTGGCCGGTACTTGTTTGGAGGTTATAAGGACAGCGAGCCACCATTCGCTAAAGATGGTAATGAAAATGTGCAATATAAGGGCGACAGCAATACACGTGAACAGCGCGTCGATGCCTCGCGTTTGATGTCGGTAGCCGATAATGGCGAGACTATCTTTAAAAGCGTGGCTAGCGGTGCTGGCTACGTAGCCGAAGCCGACAATGCTAATACAGGTAATGTGACGTTTCGTGGGCCGCAGATCAATGATGTAAAAGATGCAACAGACTTCCGCATCACCTTTACCAGTGACAGCGAGTTCAGCATCGAAACATATGATAATGATAGTAATAGCTGGACTCCTGGCCCTACTGGCCAAACTTATAGTGGTGGCGATTCCCCTCAACAGATCGCCGTTGGGGGTATTTCAATTACTCTGGAAGGTACGCCCGCGGCCGGAGACGAAATTCTGGTTGCCAAGTCAGGCGGTGATGTTCGCGGTGCTGATCTCTTCCGTACCATGGAAGAGGCTATTCGCGTATTAGAAAACCCTGCTGACAATGCCACTAAGAAAGCCGATCAACGCAATACCCTGAATACAGCTATGCGCGACCTGGATAATAGTCTAGATAACGTCCTGACCGTGCGGGCCTCTGCAGGGGCTCGCTTGAATGAGCTTGATGTTATCGATTCGGTAGGCAGTAACCGAATGCTAAATTATGATCAAACGCTATCGGATTTAGTCGACCTGGATTACGCAGAAGCAATTTCTGAGTATAGTTTGCGACAAATCGGTATGCAGGCAGCGCAAAAAGCGTTCGTGGATATTAAAGGTTTATCGTTATTTAACTATATGTAACGAACTTCTAGTTCTTACGTGTTTTCACTAAAATCCCCATGCTTTTTATTAAGCATGGGGATTTTAGTTTAAAGGAGCCAATGTCTCGATTAATTCCTGCATAAATCCTAGCCCCTGGGTAAATAGCCTCTGCAAAAAGCGATTAATGTCGGTCATCAAAACCATCATTAATATAAGCCCCACGAGGAGAGAGGTAGGAAAGCCGATATTAAATACCGTGAGCTGCGGAGCCGAACGGTTCAGTATGCCCAGTGCCAGATTGATGGTAAGCAGTGAGCCCACCAGCGGTAACGCCAATAACATACCCGAGGCAAAGATTGTTCCCGCATAGCGGGCGAGCAACTCAAATGCACCTGGGTTAAAGGTGCCAATACCAATGGGCAGCGTTTGGAAGCTCATAATCAGGGTTTCAAGCACCATCAGGTGGCCATTCATCGCCAAAAACATGAGCAGGGTTATCATATAGAGAATACGTGACAGCACCATAATATTGGTGCCGCTCGACGTATCAAAAAAGCTCGCAAACGCGAGGCCCATTTGCAGGCCAATAAAATCCCCCGCAGCTTGAACAACCGCAAACATGATGTGCATAACGAGACCCATCGCTAAGCCGATTAGGATCTGTTCGATCATCACTCCGATCCCAGCCCATGACATGATGGCAATATCAGGCATGGCCGGTAAAATCGGCGCAATGACAATGGCAATGAGGGCAGCAAGGCCCACTTTAGCTTGGTTAGGAACGCTGGAGTGGCCCCACAAAGGTGAGGCTGCCATGAAAGCAGTAATGCGCGCAAACGGCCATAAAAAAGCCACCAACCACCCCTGCAGTTGTGCGAAAGTGACTTCCACCATAGCGCTACATCACCATGCTAGGGATGTTGGTAAATAGGCGGTGAGTAAAGTCGGTAATCAATCCAATCAGCCAGGGGCCAGCTAATACCAGCACCGTAAATACCGCTAGAATTTTAGGGATAAAAGTTAGCGTCATTTCATTTATCTGGGTCGCAGCTTGAAACAAGCTGATGATAAGGCCGGTGAATAGCGCCGCAAGTAGCATGGGACCAGCAAGGAGAAGCGTTACACGCATACCTTGGTAAGCAATGCTCATCACCATTTCAGGGGTCATAGCTGTGATCCTCTGTGTCGTATAAACGACGTGTCAAATAAAACGACGCGACCTACTCCAGCAATAAAGCCATCTCTATGAAGCGCTATATCATGTAAAAGCTTTCTGCCATCGAACCAATAATAAGCTGCCAGCCATCCACTAAAATGAACAGCATTAGCTTAAAAGGTAACGAAATGGTAATGGGTGGCACCATCATCATGCCTAGCGCCATCAGGGTACTGGCTACTACTAGGTCGATGATTAAAAATGGGATAAAAATAGTGAAGCCAATTTGGAACGCTGTTTTAAGCTCGCTAGTGACGTAAGAGGGCAATAACACTCGCATGGGTAACTCATCCGGGCCTTGCATCGGCCCTATATCCGCCAAGCGAACGAACAGAGCCAGGTCGGGTTCACGGGTTTGGGCAAGCATGAATTCGCGAAATGGTTGCTGGGCAATTAGCAAAAATTCTTCAAAATTAATTGTTTCATTCGTCAGCGGCACCCAGGCGTTGTCATACACCTGTGCCAATACTGGCGACATGATAAAAAAAGTTAAAAATAGCGCTATCCCCAAGAGTACTTGGTTGGGCGGGGTTGCCTGGGTACCCATTGCCGTGCGTAATAGGCTAAGCACAATGATGATACGCGTGAAGCTCGTCATCATTAGCAGCATGGAGGGTAAAAACGCTAGCGAGCTTAGGAAGAGCAATGTTTGCAGCGAAAGCGACCACTGCTGTCCGCCATCTTCTAGCGGCTGCGAAATAATACCGGGGATCTGTTGTGCATTCACTGGGCCTGCGATGAAGCACGCGACAACAACGGCTAGCCACAGTGAGAGCGGCTTAGCCATTTTGCTCTTCAAAACAATGTTCTTCAAATCAATGCTCTTACAAGCACAGGGCCAAGAAAGGTGCATCCATTGCCTCATGGCGTGTGATGTGGTTCGGTGGGTGCGGATGAATCGCGGCGGCGACCTGCGGCTAGCGCTTTGGATAAGCGACGCGAAAAGCCTGAGGAAGGCGGAGTCGATGCCGTTGCCGGGGGAGCTTCTGGCGCCGGTCGCTCGTGGAGCTTTGTAATTCGCCCACCACCCACACCAACGACCAGCCAGGTATCTTCTACTTCGACAATCACAATACGCTCACGATTGCCCACAGCAGTGCTACCGACAACGCGCAGGTGAGCGCCATGGCGAGTGGTATGGTTGCTCCAGCGCTTTAAAAGCGCCGTGCAGATTAAAATGATCACTATGACGAGGGCTAGAGCCGCGGCTGTCTTGCCTAAAACAGCCATGCCTATCAATGCCTCGCCACCGTTACCTAATGCATCGAGCGATCCATTTTGTGACGCGGGGGTTGCAACGCTCATCGGTTCAATTTATGAATACGTTCAGAAGGTGTGATGATTTCAGTAATACGAATACCGTACTTATCTTCGATCACGACAACTTCGCCTTGAGCAATCAAGTAACCGTTAATCAAAATATCCATTGGCTCACCGGCAAGACCTTCAAGCTCAATGACAGACCCTTGCGCCAACTCCAGCAACTGCTTAATAGTTAGTTTTGTGCGGCCAAGTTCCACGGTGAGTTTCACCGGGATATCCATGATCATCTCTAGCTCACGCGCCTGCGATGAGCCGCTGTCAGGACTCAACGGACGGAAGATGTCTTCACTCGCTGCTTTCGCTGCAGGTGCCTTTGGTTCTGGTGTAGCGGTTGTTTCTTCTTCGCTCTCTTCGGCGGATTCCTGCTCCGCCATCGCGGCTGCCCAAGGATCTTCCTCTTCGCTAGCAGCATCGGCGCTGGATGTAGGCTCTTCTTGCTCGGACATGGCATCCGCCCAATCGTCGTCAGAGACGTTCTGATCAGGCTTATTGGGATCAGTCATGCTTTGGATTCCTTGGCTTTCTGTCGCGTAGACCCTTTAATAAAGTCCTTGGACGATGCGTTATTCATAGCGGCATGGTCAATCATATGTAAAACACGCAGTGCATGCTGTTGACGCTGACTACCGTATTCACACTCCATAACGGGAACCCCATCAACGCTGGCTGTGATAGAGCTCGGAATGTCTAACGGTAGCACGTCGCCTTTCTTCAACCCCATTACATGGGCGATACGGCTGGGTATTTGAGCAAATTCAGCAACCAGTTCTACTTCTGACTGACGTAGCTCACTCGCCATACGGCGCGACCAACTGCCATCTTGGTCGTGGTTACTATCATTGATCGGGTTGGCCAGTAAATCACGCAATGGCTCGATCATGGCGTAAGGCATACATATCTGAAAATTACTCGATAGGTTGCCGACTTCGATATTGAACTTGGTATTCACCACAATTTCATTGGGTGAGTTGGTAATGTTGGCAAACTTTGACTGTACTTCTGAGCGTAAAAAACTGACATCCAGCGGATAAACGACTTTCCAGGCCTCTTGGTATGCCTCAATAGCGAGATTGAGCAGGCGCTGGATAATACGCTGTTCAGTATTGGTGAATTCTCGACCGTCCGATTTAGTCACAAAGCGACCGTCACCACCGAAAAGGTTATCCACCACCATAAAAACGAGATTGGGGGGGAATACTACGAGCGCTGAACCCCGCAGTGGCTTCATCGACACAATGTTCAGGTTGGTAGGCACGGGAACATTACGCGAAAACTCGCTAAAGCTCTGATAGCGAACGGACTCTACGGTAATGTCCGCGCTACGCCGCAATAGGTTAAACAGGCCAGTACGAAAGTAGCGCGCAAAGCGCTCGTTGATAAAATCAAGCGCATGCAAACGCTCACGAATAACGCGATGCTGGGTCGACGGATCGTAAGGGCGAACTCGGGTTTCATCCGACGCAGGGGAAGATGAAGCCGATGGCTCATCATCGCCGCTAACGCCCTTTAACAGGGCATCAATTTCTTCCTGGGACAGTAGATCGTCCTGTGACATGAACGGCTCCAGTTCCCGAGGTTATTGCACAATAAATTCGGTGAATAAAACTTCACGCAAATCAAGCGGCGGCTGATTTTCCGTCAGCGGGACGTTGAGTCGATCAACAATTGCTTGTGCTAGCTGCTGCTTACCTTCAGATGAGGTCAGCTCATCAGCCTGCTTGCCGGATAGTAGCATTAACAAACGGCTACGCACTTGGGGCATGTGTTCTTCTAGAATCGCTTTACTTTCCTCATCACCCAAACGCAGAGTTACGCCTGTATAGAGTAAGCGTGAGCCATAGCTATCATCGGCAAGATTGACGGTAAAGGGTTCAATACGCATGAAAATAGGCGACTCAAGCTCCATTGCCTGCTGCATCTCTGCGTCTTCCGAACCGTCATCACGCTGATCCATTACCATATATATAGCTACTGCTGCGCCTGCTGACGACAGCAAGACCAGGATAATCATTATCCAGAGTAGTTTTTTTGATCCGCCGCTTTTTTCTGCCATTTGCGATTCCTGTGAACTCCATGCGTATCACTAGCAACGTATTATGCCTATCGCGCATGCTGGTGATGAAATGAACAGGCTCATTTGGCAAGCCTATCTTTTGGTTTAGCTATTTCACGTAAGCACTCATGTGCCTGGTACCAGAATAAGAGTACAAATTCAGGCCCTTCGCTTAAGCATAAAGGTCTACGCGTCCATCCAGTATCAATGGGCTGCTTCCAGCGCCTTGTGTTGCTTCATCCAAACCAATATCGCCGCCGTCACCGCCCGCTTTAGTGCCTTGTTTACCGCTTGACTGGGCAAAGCCCTGGGCGTTGGGGTCACGCTGCTCGCCAACCGATGTCTCGCCGAGCGATATGCCTTGCTCAGCCAGCGCTTCCCTTAGCTGGGGGATCGCGTGTTCGAGCACTTGTCGCACCTGTGCATGGGCCGACAAAAAGTGTGCTTGAGCTCCCTGCTCGCCAAATTTTAGTGAGATAGAAAGTGGTCCTAGTTCTGCCGGGTTCAACTGCATTTGGACATGCTGTTCGCCCCCGCGCTGTGAAATCTGCACCAACTGCTGGCTTAGCTGTTGTGGCCAGGCGGGGTTCGTTAGAGGTGTTGTCAAAGTGGCAGCTGTTGGGCTGGCCGTGGGAGCAAACCCTTGTGCTGCTGGCGACGAGGGTAACGAACCACCGGCGCTTAAAGAGAATCCAGAGAGTAAGTGCTCACCTGCTGGAGTTCCTTTAGGTGCTCCCTCTACGGTCATTAGAGCGCCCATGAGCGCCTCACCACTGACTTGAGAGACTGCACTGCCAGTGTTGATTTGAGTGAAGAAAATATCAGGCTGTGGTCTTGGGGCTGCCTGGAGCTCAACGACAGGCGAGCGCGCATTGGCTAATCGAGCCGTCTCTGCAGGTAGTGGGTTGGTGCTCTGTTGCTGGCCCACCAGGACATGTAATGCTGAGACCAGCTGGGCAGCTTCCGTTTGATTAATATTTAGCTGTTCGGCAACCGCCTCCAGCGCCGCCGGAGTTAAGGGGGACTCCAGCTGCGCTTCAGGGCTACTTTCAGAAAAGGAGGCCATCAGTGCAAGACGGCTAGCAATTTCGTCAAGGGGCGTTGATGCCTCTCCACTAAGGCCTAGCGTGTCTACGCGGATGTCTGAGTTCGATAACTGAAGCTGAGCCAACAGGTCGGATAAGTCGCTCTCACTGACGTCAAGACCCAGAGTTTCAAGTAGAGCGCTCAAATCTTCTACGTCAGCTCCTAATGCGTCTGATAAAAGAGTACCGAGTGTTTTTAGCTGCCCTTGCTGAAGCGGCGCCTGGGAGGCGCTAGTTTCACTAAGCATCCGCGCTGGTAAACGTTGAGCATCAGATGCTTGTAACAGCGTTTGATGAAATAAACCGTTGGTTGAGTCTTGTCGGCTGAAAGCGCCTTGAGACTGCGTCTGAGGCGAACTTTGGCTGACTGAAAGCAACTGTTGAATATTCATATTCAGTTCCCTGACACCGCTAATGCGGAGTGTCGTTATGCTGACGAGCCGCGCGGCTTGTCACCAGATCATCGTTAGTTTTTTGTTCATGACGCTCACTGCGACGGTGCTCTTCTAATAGACGACGCGACGCCAGTGTATCGTAGGAAGACAGCTTTCGCTGCTCTTGTTGCCAGTTCTTTTTGCTCTGTTCAACACTTGCCTTTTGAGATGCTAACGCTTGGCGGGCGCGACTTAGGGCTGCGTCCAAAGAGGCTAGGAACTGTTGATAATTGTACATGGTGGCGGGGTCAATGCCGTCACTCATCGCTTTTTGCAAACGCTCTGCGTATTCTGCCCGATAGGTCAACAGCGACTGTAACTGAGCGGTCGTTTGCTGCTCCGTTTGTCGCTCTTGAGCCAGTGTCTTGCCGGCTTGATCGCGGGCGCCTCTGGCTAAGTCGGTCAACATTTCGAGCTGTGAATTGCTCATGCGCGTCCTCCTACTAGGGCATGCAGCGCTTGGCGAGCATCGGCAAGCGTCGCACACTCATCAATATTCTGTTGCAGGAAGTTTTCTAATGATGGGAAGCGTTTCACTGCCTCATCGAGCTGAGGATCATGACCAGGGCTATAGGCCCCCACGCTGATAAGATCTCGGTTACGCTGGTAGCGTGAGAACAGTTGCTTGAAGACCCGTGCTTCCAGGAGCTGATCGGACGAGGCAATCGATGTCATTGCACGGCTAATCGAGGCTTCAATATCGATTGCCGGATAATGACCGGCTTCCGCCAATGTTCTCGATAACACGATGTGCCCGTCTAGAATGGCGCGAGCAGAATCGGCAATAGGATCCTGTTGGTCATCACCCTCCGTTAGAACGGTATAAAATGCCGTAATGGAACCACCGCCACGCTCAGCGTTACCTGCACGCTCCACTAGCCCAGGCAGTTTGGCAAACACCGACGGCGGATAACCTTTAGTAGCGGGTGGCTCACCAATGGCCAGGGCAATTTCCCGCTGCGCCATGGCATAGCGCGTCAGTGAGTCCATAATCAGCAGAACATCGCGACCTTCGTCACGAAAGCCTTCTGCCAGGCGTGTCGCATAAGCAGCACCCTGCAGCCGCTGTAACGGCGAGGTGTCAGCGGGAGCGGCGACGACAACAGCGCGTCGTCGTCCTTCAGGGCCTAAAATATTATCGATAAAGTCCTGCACTTCACGGCCCCGCTCACCAATCAAGCCAACCACAATCACATCGGCCTTGGTGTAGCGTGCCATCATGCCTAGCAGCACTGATTTACCTACCCCAGAGCCTGCAAAAAGCCCCATTCGCTGACCTCGACCTACGCAGAGCAGTGCGTTAATAGCGCGAATCCCGACGTCGATTTGCGCATCAATTGGCGCGCGAGAAAGTGGGTTGAGCGGTGGTGAACTGAGTGTTGCCCGAGGTATCTCTTCGATGCTCTCACGATCATCAAGCGGATTACCGTTGCCATCCAGAACACGGCCCAGCAGGTTATCGCCTATAGGAAAGCGGCGTGCGCTATTGTTGCCGCTCTCATCCAGAGGTGCGACGCGCGCGCCAGGCATCAGCCCAATGACCTCTTCCAAGGGCATCAGAAATAGCTTGTCGCCAGCAAAGCCGACGACCTCTGCTTCAGCATGCCTATCGCTGTCGGTTAAGCGACCGTCGCTGCCTGGCAATTCAATCCGACAGGCGCTACCCACGGCTACACGAAGACCAACCACCTCAATCACCATACCCGTCGCACGAATAACGCGGCCGCTATTGCGGTAGCGAGGCAGATGGCTGACACGCTGCTGTGTGCGTCGCAATGCCTTATTCCAACGATGTTGATGGGGACAGGTGGTATCTGCCATAGCGTATCCGCCTAGGATGAAGGAGCGTTAGAGGAGGGTGGGGAATTGAGACCACGTTTGCGCGATTGAGCCTGAATGGCGTGCCAACGGCTTTCGAAGGTGGCATCAATTTCACCCTGAGCACTGGTTACCCGACAGCCGCCACGGGCAAGCTGGTCATCCGGCTGCAGCTTCCAGTTGGCGGCCCGGAGCTCATTGCCCAAGTGCTCCTCTACGAGAGCGTGATCATCGGGGTTGAGCCAAAGGCGCTGCTGGCCAACCAAGGGTGGCTCGGTGTGCAGCAGCTCGCGGACAATGACTAAAATTTGTTCCGGTGTATCCTTTAGGGCATCGCTGGCAAGCTGTTTGCCAGTGGCTAGTGCTAACTCGACCAAGTCGTAGGCGATGGTGTCATCAAGTCGTTCAAGCGCATCCGAAAACTGTTTGCCCAGGGTTTCCAGCGGTGTAACCGTCTTGCGGATTTGTGCTTCCAACTCATTTTTTGCCTGTTCAGCAGCTTCCTCTAAACCCTTTCCAAGCCCCTCTTGGCGGCCCTGTTCAAAACCAGCCTCATAGCCCTCTTTTTCGGCTTGCTGGCGTATGCGCTCGTGAAGTGCCTGGCGTTCACTCTCTTCACGCTGGCGTGCCAGCTCGGCGGCTTTTTGTGCCGCCTGAACTTTGCGCTGGTGAGCCGTGGGTACCTCGCCATCTGATGCGTGGTTGCTCTGGGTGGTTGCCAACTCATCCATTTGCCAGCGACGCCAATCGCCATGGCGATCAAATTTAGGCGTGTGAGTATTAGACATACTCGTCGTCTCCACCTGCCAAGACGATTTCTCCTGAATCAGCTAAGCGCCGTACGACCTGCAGGATAGCTTTCTGCTCGGTTTCAACTTGAGAGACGCGGATAGGGCCGCGGGCTTCCATATCTTCGCGAACTAAATCGGCAGCGCGCTGCGACATATTGCGCAGGAACTTGTCCACCAGAGCGTCCTGGGCCCCTTTAAGGGCCACCACCAGCGAGTTGGTTTCGACTTCTTGCAGCACCATCTGAATAGCGCGGTTGTCGAGGTCAAGCAGATTCTCGAACAAGAACATTTCGTCGATGATCTTCTGGGCCAAATCTTCGCTATGAGCACGCACAGTCTCGATAGCGGTCTCCTCTTGGGAGGAGTTCATTAAGTTGAGAATCTCGGCAGCCGTTCTTACGCCGCCCATTTTGCTGCGCTTGAGGTTCTGACCGTCCAGCATGCTGGTGAGTACTTCGGTCAGTTCCTGTAGCGCAGCGGGCTGAACGCCGCTGAAGGTAGCGATACGAAGTACCACATCATTGCGTAGTTTCTCTTCGAATAGTTCAAGGATATCTGACGCTTGATGACGATCCAGGTGAACGAGAATCGTGGCAATAATTTGCGGGTGCTCGTCGCGAATGAGTTCGGCCACCATGGAGGCTTCCATGAGGTTGAGTGCGTCGATGCCCGAGTTATTTCCCGTTGTTTCGAGAATATCTTCAATTAGGCTAGTCGCGCGCTCGCTGCCCAGCGCTTTGGTTAATACCGAGCGGATGTGATCGCTGGAGTTAAGGTTGAGCGCTACAAACTCTTCTGTCTCTTTATGGAACGCTTCGAGCACTGCCTTCATGTCGTCATGGGAGACCTGATTCAGACGGGCCATCTCCATACTAATTTCTTGCACCTCAGCAGCGCCGAGATACTTAAATACCTCTGCAGCACTGTCTTCATCGAGTGCAAGCAATAAGACGGCGCTCTTGCGGGCACCGCTCATGTCAGCAATTGAACTACTCATTAGCATTCATCCAGCTACGAATGATCATCGCGACCATGCGGGGGTCTTCCTGAGCCATTTCACGCAGGTCATTGAGGTTGTGCTCGTAAAGTGAGGTTTTACGCCGACGCTTCGGCTTGGCGTAGGTCTCATCGCTCTCTTCAGGCGATTCACTCTCTTCGTCATCATCGCCACCGACTCTAGCCGACAGCATGCCGCCAGGCGCAGCTGTTGCCATAACCGGTGTTTGGGTATAGCGCTTAATTAAAGGACGCAAAATCAGCAGATAAAGCAATAGAATCGCCAGCGCAACCAGTAGGTAACGACCCACAGTGGCAGCCATTGAGAGAATATGAGGATCTTTCCACCATTCGACTTCGGCGGTTTCCTCTGTACTGCGCGCGAAGGGGGAATTGACGACTTCAACTTCATCGCCGCGAAGTTGCGAGAAGCCCATTGCTTGACGAACCAGGCGCTCAATTTGTTCCACCTCATTGTCCGTTAGGGCAACATCGACCCATTCACCTTCGTCGTTCATTTCCGAGCGGTAGTTTACGACCACCGCCGCGGATAGCCGCTCTATCTGCCCGAGACGGTGCTGGACATGCTCAATGCTGCGATCGACTTCGTAGTTGATTACGTCGTCTTGACGCAGGTTGCGCAACGCTTCCGGAGGCACATCTTCTTCTTGCTGATTGTCACCTTCTTCACCTTCCGCCTGGTTGATAGGGGAGGGTATGGTGCCAGGCGGAGTATTACTCAGTGCGCCAGGAATGCCCGTGGCCAACGGGTCTTCGCCATCAAATGCAAGGCTAAGCTGACGGCTACGCACGGCTGCTTCGTTGGGCGGTTGATTTGGCCCGTAGCGTTCAGACGTTTGCTCGCGCCGCGAGAAATCTATCTGCGCAGCAACTTGGGCGCGCACGTTATCGCGACCCAAAATAGGCGTTAAAATGTGTTCAATGCGCTGTTGGTAAGAGCGTTCAACCTCGGCAATGTACTCAAGCTGGGAACCATCCAGGTCGTTTCCATTGCTTGTTTCAGCAGACAGTAACCGACCATCCTGGTTAACCACGGTGACATTTTCAGCGGCAAGCTCTGGGACGCTACCCGAGACCATGTGGACGATCGCGTTGACCTGGCCTTCACCCAAAACGCGGCCAGGTAAAAGGGTTAGCACAACGGATGCTTTAGCTGGCTCACGATCACGAATAAATACCGATGGTTTGGCCATGGAGAGGTGAACCCTCACGCCTTCAACCGGCCCCAGCGATTCAATGGAGCGTGCAAGTTCGCCTTCCAAGCCCCGCTGGTAATTAATCTGCTCAGCAAACTGGCTAATCCCAAATGCCTGGCTATCCATTAACTCCAGACCAAGGTTGCCGCCTCGTGGGAGGCCTTGCTCTGCAAGCTGTAGGCGCAGCGTGTGAACCTGGTCGCTAGGGACCATTAATGCCTGACCGCCCTC
This sequence comes from Halomonas alkaliantarctica, assembly GCF_029854215.1. Lineage (NCBI taxonomy): Bacteria > Pseudomonadati > Pseudomonadota > Gammaproteobacteria > Oceanospirillales > Halomonadaceae > Vreelandella > Vreelandella neptunia. The sequence goes on from NZ_CP122961.1 coordinate 74,724, forward strand.
ACTGAACTGATAAGGAATACCGCGGGTATCAAGTTCATTGATGATGCTGCCACCATCAGCTTCGCTAAGGTTACTGTAAAGCACCCGGTACTCAGGGCTGCTCGCCCACATAAAGAGAGCCGCGACAATAGCAATTGAAGCGGCACCAGCGATAAGCAGTGCGACTAGTGGATTGCCACGCAGTTGCTTCAGCGTTCGCTCGAAAGCTGAGCCGTTGGCTGTGCGTTCGGCATTTCCACTTGCTGAGCTTCCACCAGGGGGAGCGGCTTGATTCGTACTGTTTTGACGGCCTGCCGTTGCACCAGTTTCGCTCATGCGACCCTCCAAAGGGGCAGGCAAAACTGGTGTCGGCCCAGGCGCATCACCAAAGAAGGCATAGGCTATATCCGTCAATCGCGGTTATCCGCCTAAAAGATGAGGCGGAGTTGTGATGACGGCCATTATCCGGTGGCTAGTCGAGCCTAAAGGAAAGATAAGCTCCGCTTTTTATGCGCATTTGTCCGTATGAGGCGGGTTGCTTTGGTGTTAGGCTTTTCGCATTAGATCTTTTTTTGCGAATTGAGGTGAGCGTATGAGTACTCCCGCAATACAAGCTACGCTACAGCAGATGCAAAGCATGGCGACCCAGGCGGCATCCACGCAGCCGCTTAGTGGAGCTCAGGCGTCAGCAACTGTCGGGCAAGGCGGTTTTGGTAGTGAGCTGCAAGCCTCTATTCAGCGTATCAACCGACTTCAACAGACGGCTAATAACCAGGCGATGGCTTTTCAGGCGGGTGACCCTAATTTACAGCTCAATGACGTGATGGTCGACATGCAGAAGTCTAGCGTTGCGTTTCAAATGGGGCTTCAGGTTCGCAACCGCTTGGTTTCTGCATATCGTGATGTTATGAACATGCAAGTATAGGTTTTTGACGCCAAGCGTTAGGCTTCAATAGAGATTATTCGTCCTTGCATTTCTTCTAGTCGCTCAGCGATGTCTAGTACTTCTTCTGCTGGGATCTGGCGTATTACCTCTCCAGACTCCCTGTCAATGACCCGAGTAATCACGCGTGAAGTTTCTTCGCTTAACTCGAACTCTAAACCATGTGGACGCATTATCTCGTTAATGCGTTGAATGGGTTCAACGAGCTCGACGGCAGAGATTTCCTGCTCGGGGGTATCTGCATTGTTAAGCTGGGTGGTCGTTGTCGTTAGCTGGGCCAGTGTGTTTTCTAGCCGCTGTCTTGGGTTTAATTGAGTGTGGGCTGATGACAGAGGTGTCATTGCTTCGGTAGGTAAAGAGCTCATGGTGCACGTTCCTTTTTAAAGTCAGCTTTGGCAGCCAATTGTGATGCAGCAGCGTGGAACGGCGGCCATAGCTCGGTTTTTTACAGTTAAGAATCATTTCTTGATTATTATCGGCAGGGCGCTGAAAAACTTTACGCTTACCGGTGTAGCGACCTGTTTGCTCAATATTGAGAACGTTGACAATCTCCTTCCCTTCTCCGCTTACTTTTCTGTATCCATCTAATAAGCATGAGAGTGATGGCTTTTTGCGCATACGCCCGGCTGTCGGCATCTGATATGCTTTCCCACTTTGCGGTTAACTAATTAACGCATAAGAGTAAGTGAGGCGAGAATGGTGGCGCAGCAGGATGAGTTTGAAACAATAGCAAACACAACAGTGATCGAGTCTCTGCTGAATGCCTTGATCGAAACGGGCGGTGTATCACTCTGCCTTGCTTCGGCTGGAGCGCGCCCAGAGCCCATTGTCTTGATGGAGCAGCACTTGGGACAAACACTGGTGATGGATCTCTCATCAGTTGATTATTTACTTCACCATCTTCAGGGCGGCGCCGCTTTCTACTTGCGCGGGCAGGCGCAAGGCAAAGTGGTACAAACGCCACTGTTGCAACTGACGGAGACGCGCCATGCTGGAGGGCGCTTTCTGTGTTGCAGCGACTATCCTGCATCGCTGGAGGTGTTACAGCGCCGTGAGTCATTCCGCGCTGAGTTGCGCATGGGGATGGTAGTGTCGGCAGGTTTGCAGGGTGGTGATGCCGAGGTAGCAGGTGAGTTACGGGATTTGTCCCAGGACGGCTGCCAACTTGAGTTGCCATTGGCGGCTAGCGGCCTGTTGGCAGAGACCGCTAGCCCCCTGAAGCTAGCGTTTACCTTTCCCGATGGCACGTATTTTGAAGTGCTTGGAGAGGCTCGCCATCAAAAGACAGATGCTGAGCGCCATCTGCTGCGCGTCGGCTTTAACTTCGTGGAGTGTAGCGCAGAGCAAGAGCGGCAAATTTGGTATTTCGTATGTGAAATAGAGCGTGAAGCGGCCCGCTATAAAAAAGAAGAACAAAACGAGCGTCAACCCTCTCCACTGTTTGCGTTGCCAAAAAAGCGACCAGGTGCCGGAGAGGTTCTTGGGCGGCGTGATGTCCAGCGCTATGCTACCCCTATGGCGCGTCGGTTGGTAAAAGTCGCCGCCTATCTGGATGCGCAGCTACTGTTGTTGCAACAGGGTAGCGATATCGATGGACGCCAACTCTCCCGCTATGCTGATCGAGTTCTGGATCTTCACGAAGAGGATCGTGAAGCACTGCTATTCGCCTCTCGCTGCTTATTTCCCGAACCGTTGATAGTCCGCCACGGTATTGCAGTGGCCATTCATTTGCTCGATTTTGTGGGTGCCAGCATGCCTCGCGAGCTGCGCAAGGCGATAGTGGCCAGTGGTCTTGTCCATGACCTTGGCAAGGCGCTGGTTCCCCAGGTGTTATTCAAAGCCCCGCACTTTGAGGGGAGTCATCGAGAGGCGATCAGTGAGCATGTTCAATTGCTGCTTGACCGTTTGCATAGCTGCCAGTGGCTGTCGGTGGGTGTTGCTCAGGCGGTGATTGGGGGGATTAACGAGCGAATGGACGGTAGCGGTTATCCCGGTGGCCTGAGTGGGGCCGACCTTAGTGAGTTGGCTAAAGCGAGTGCTGTAGTCGATGTCGTAGAGGCAATGCGGCGTGATCGGGCAGATCGTTCAGCTAAAACAGCGCAGCAAATTTATCGCCATTTATTGCAGCATCCACACCACTTTGATATGCGCTGGATTAAGCGCTACATCGATCACTTTAAGGGGCTGCCAGTTGGCTCGCTGGCGCGCTTTTCCAGTCAGCAGCAGGGCTGGATCTTACGCATCGACGCTAAAGGCAACCCCACGGAAGTGTTGCTTGCATCCCAGGTTGAGCCGCCTATGCGTGACAATGTGGGCGTGGTTGTGCGGGATAATATTACTGAGCGGCTTGGTCGAACCGTAGGTGAAGTCGCGGTGTCTACCTGACAGGGGTGAACACAAGGCGTTAGTGAGTGATGAGCAGCTAGTTATTGCCATATGCAGCGCTAAAAAAAGCGTTGCGGACCGTTAAAGTCCCCTAAGTTCGCGCCGATAGATACTAGTAGTGCAGTACGTTGTTTGTTTTTGTCTTTTAATATTTGTGGTTTATCACTCTTATAGGGTGAGCATAAAACCACGCATAGGAGTTCCGCTTATGACTTACTCTCGCGGTGGCGCCGCCTATGGGCGGGGAGCTAACGCTTATGCGCGTGTCGGCGTAGAAAGCGGAGTGATGTCGGCAGACCCTCATCAACTGATTGTGATGTTGTTTGACGGCGCCCAGGCCGCTATTCGTGCTGCGCGCATTCATATTCAGGCGGGCAATACGGCCGAGAAAGGCAAGTCGATATCGAAAGCGCTGAACATTGTAAATAACGGCCTTGCCGCTGCTCTTGATCAAGAAAAAGGTGGCGAAATTGCCGAGCGCTTGGCATCGCTTTATGACTATATTTCGCGCCTGCTGTTGGCGGCGAATCTTCGTAACGATGAAGAGAGTTTAAATCAGGCCGAGCGCCTTCTCGAAGATATCGCTTCAGCATGGCGTGATATTGGTCAACGGCAGAGTGCGTGAGGCAATAATGTCAGCATCTACATCTGCTCATGATAAAAGTGCTCAAGAGTCGTTACTTAATAGCTATGAAGCGCTATTGAGCCGCGTTGAGCACATGCACGAACTTGCTAATGCCGAGCAGTGGGCAGAGTTGATCGATCAGCGTACAAGCTATGTGGTGCTGGTGGAGCAACTGCGCGAGTTGGATACGACCGTATCGCTTGATTCTGCTGCTCTAAAGCGCAAAGCAGAGCTGCTTGAGCGCATTCTTGAACATGATGTGGATATTCGTCGTCGCTTATTATTGCGTCGTGATGAGCTGGGTAAGCTAATAGAGGTGTCTCAACGTCAGCGAGATCTGCATCGCGCTTATGCGCCCCAACAAGGCTCTGCGGTTGCCTATGAAACAGATGATGCTGATTCCAAGAGGTCTTCGTGAGCGGTATTACTCCGCTTATTGATACGCTCTTGCACCAGGTGCTAGGGCGGCAGGGGGAGTTGTCGCTACAGCGGGCGCTGGATCAACCCATAAAGCCTATTCCTCCGGGCCAAGGCCCGCGTGCAGTGATGGGCGATGCTGATTTAGATGGGCGAGCGACACCGTTAAGCGATTTAAAACGGTTGCCACTTCCCGCAGATGGGGCGCGAACATTGCCCCGCGGCGATTCACCACCATCTACGCCAGGGTCAACGCAGACGCACTTTAGCCCTGCTGCAAGGACGATCGCGGATGTTCTGTTACGTTTCCCTGCTCCCCCCTCGGTGATGCGGCCAGAAGCTCCTTTAATCACCAGCCAAGAAACACCAACGGCTAGTACAGTAGCGACGCGCTTAGAAGCAAGTATTCGTGACAGTGGGCTGTTTTATGAGTCGCATTTGAAACGCTGGTTCCAGGGCGAGGGCGTCCGACAGCAGTTATTAAATGAACCACAAATGCAGGCTGGGCCACGTCCGTTAGCACCCCTTTTACCCCCTGGTTTAGGTGCCTCGCATGCGCTGACGACGGGGTTGGCTCCATTGGTCACACCGGGGGCGCAGCAAGGAGCGGGGCAAGGTGGCATGTCTATCCTGACCAACGTACCACTGATACCCGTGAACCATGAAAATGGAATGGCCCGTTCCAATGTTGCAACGACTGCTCCTAACGCGGGTTCGCCTGTTGCATCACCCCAAGCTGCTACTCTCACCCAGAATACGCCTGCTGCTATGGCAGGTGAAGGACGTGAGATTAGCCAGGCAAGGGAAGTGGCCGAGCTGATGGCCAACCGCCCCGCTCGCGAAATCGTCCATGAAAGCTTGCAGAGTCTGGTGCGTCAACAGCTTGAGATGTTGGTGATGCCGACTATCCGCTGGGAGGGGGATGTATGGGCAGGGATTTTTATGGCCTTGGTAATCAACCTGCCCGCTCGCGAGGAAGGGAAAGAGGGTAAGCAGCAGGAGGGTGAGCCGGATGGCGGTTGGCGCTCTGATATGCAGCTTGATGTTCCCAGTTTGGGGTCGTTCAATGCGTCCCTATGGCTCTATCGAAATATGTTAAGTATCGATTTCACCACTGAAAGCACGCAGGCTTATCAGCGCATTGATGCAGGGTTGCCCGCCTTAGAGAAGCGACTGAGCGCCTTGGACTTACATAAAGTGCAGCTTCGCGCACGCTATATTGAAGCGGAGGCTACGTATGGCAACGCCGGGTGAGCGTCGTCGCCAAGCCGTTGCCTTGGCTTATCAGGAGAACGACCGGGCGCCCCGAGTAGTGGCGAAAGGTTACGGCGACTTGGCCGAGCGGATTATGGCCGAAGCACATCGACAGGGCATTTATGTACACGACGCGCCAGAGCTGGTAGCACTTTTGATGCAGCTAGATCTGGACGCAGAAATCCCTGCAGGCCTTTATCAAATCGTCGCAGAACTCCTGGTGTGGGTGTTCGAGCTGTCAGAGGAAGGGCTGAACCATCGTGCAATCCCTGAGTAGCCATTTACAGACGTTGTGTGCAACCATGAGGACAGGTAATAAAAAGTCATTAATGGCGCCAGTATAATGGTCACAATATCGCGCCTGAGTCGTTCAATGGGACATCATGAGTCAAACCAACTTTCTCGATGAAATTCAGGAATTAAATTTAGCTTATTTGCTTCTGGCGCAGCGCTTGCTTGATGAAGATCGTGAGGCTGCTATGTTTCGCTTAAAAATAGACAGCGACGTCGCGGCGCTGATTGTGTCGCTTAGCGCTCGCCAACTGACCAAGCTGGCGCGAACCAGCCAGCTGTTGTGCCGATTTAGTCAGATGAGTGCAGAGCGCCTTCGCCAGCTCACTGACAATCCGCGCGATCAGGGGTTAGCTGGCTTACATGCTTCGCTGCTGTTGGCTGGAGAAACCTTTGAGCCAATGCCGCCAGGAGAGGCGAAGTGAGCCAGAAAAGCTTGATCGATGAAATGCACCAAGTTCAGTTGGCAATCGAGTTGATTGAGCTGGGTGCGCGGCTGCAGGTGCTGGAAACAGAGACGGAATTAAGCCGTACACGTTTGATCAAGCTGTACAAGGAAGTGCGTGGCATGTCACCGCCAAAGGGAATGCTGCCTTTTTCTACGGATTGGTTTATTACTTGGCTTCCTAATGTTCATTCGTCACTGTTTTACAACATTTATTTGAGCCTGAAGGGGGCGGCAGGTTGCGATCGAATCGATGCCTTTGTCAAGGCGTATCGACTCTACGATGAGCAAATGTCACTGGAAAAGGTAGAGCCGGTTCTTGGGCTTACACGAGCTTGGACACTGATACGGTTTTTCGAAAGTGATTTGCTTCAACTTAATCAGTGTACACGTTGTAAGGGGCAGTTTGTGGCACATGCCCATAGCCCTGCTCAGAGCTATGTATGTGGCATATGTCAGCCACCTTCTAGGGCAGGAAAAACGCGCAAGTCACAGCAGGAGAATAGTGAAAAAATGTAACAACCTCGTCAATCTCGCCACCAATAGTAATAATTAGGGTATAAGACGTATTGATGAGCGCTTAAGGTATGAAATATGAGCGTATCGGCGTAGATAGCCGCAAAAGTCAGCGATGCTTTTTAATTAGACAACAGCCCAGCCCTATTAGAATTGGGCATAAACTTTGCTTTGGATGGAACACCTCTTAAACATCAGAACAGGTGGATAAGTTTTGGTTTCCTTACATTAATACTGAATACCGCAAGGACTCTGCTTGTGCTGATACCTATAGGCTATGTAATCGTATTGTTGTCTGTGTTTGGTGGCTATGTGCTGGCAGGTGGCAAATTAGGTCCTCTGTATCAACCCCTTGAACTGCTTATCATTGGTGGCGCAGGTGTTGGTGCTTTTATCGCAGCGAACAACGGTAAGGCGATTAAAGCGACCTTTAAAATTTTGCCCCGACTCAAGCGTGCCAAAAAATATGACAAAGCACTTTACATGGAGTTAATGGCTCTACAGTTCAAGTTGCTGTCAAAAATTCGCCGTGAGGGGATGTTAGGCATTGAGCGGGATATTGATAATCCGCAAGAAAGTCCTCTGTTTCAAGAGCACCCTACGGTACTGGTCGATCCGCATATCATGAATTTCCTAACGGATTATCTGCGCTTAATGGTAAGCGGCGGTATGGAGCCCATGGAAATTGATGAGCTGATGTTGCATGAAATTGAGGTCTTTGAGCAGGAGGCTCATGTACCCATTGATGCTATTGCCAAAGTCGGCGATGCCATGCCCGCCTTCGGTATTGTGGCTGCCGTGATGGGGGTTGTTAAAACACTCACCTATGCTGATGCCACGCCAGCCCAGATGGGCGTTATGATCGGTCAAGCGCTGGTGGGGACCTTCCTGGGTATCTTGCTTGGCTATGGCTTTGTCAGTCCGCTGTCAAGCTACATCGAGCGACAAGCTAAAGAAGCCGAAAAGATGCTTCAGTGTATACGTATTACGCTGCTCGCTAGCTTGCACGGCTATGCGCCGCAGTTGGCTGTTGAATTTGGCCGAAAGGCACTGTTTGCGGCCGAGCGCCCGAGTTTTATGGAGCTTGAAGAGTACGTGAAGGATGCAAAAAAGGCCGGTAGCGCATGAGTAAGGGTGGTGACAAGCGTCCGATTGTCATTCGGCGCAAAAAAGTCGTCCATTCCCATCACGGTGGCGCCTGGAAAATTGCCCTAGCGGATTTTATGACTGCACTAATGGCCTTTTTTTTGGTGCTATGGCTTTTGAGCGTTTCCAGCGAAGAGACGCGTAGGGGGGTAGCAGAGTACTTTAGCACTCCCCTGTTGACGGCGATAACCGGAGGCGATCGTTCAGGCAGCACCAGTGCGATTCCTGGCGGCGGGCCAGATCCCACTCATAGTGATGGCGAACGGGCTCGCATTGACAGCCTTCAGCGCACTCGCCCGAGCACGCAGGAGCGAAACTTCTTCAGGAATTTGCAAGAGCGTATTGAGCGAGCCATTGAGCAAGATCCCGAGCTGCGCCAGCTACGCAGTCAGATGCGTTTTGATTTAACCCGTGAAGGGCTTCGAATACAGCTGCTGGATACCGACCAACGGCCCATGTTTGAGCTAGGTAGTGACCAAGTCGTTCCTTATATGCGTAGCCTCTTACGCACTATTGCACCGCTGCTAAATGAGCTTCCCAATGAGCTAAGTATCAGTGGGCATACCGATAGCGTTCCCTATGCGGGTGGCTATCGCGGCTACAGTAACTGGGAACTTTCCAATGATCGCGCTAACGCATCGCGTCGTGAACTTGTTGCGGGTGGTTTTGACCCAGATCAGTTATTGCGCGTGTCGGGCTTTGCGGATCGTGTGCTGTTGCCCGAGACTGAGCCAACTGATCCGATCAACCGACGCATAGAATTGGTGGTGCTCTTTCCTGAGATTGCTGAAGCAATTCGCGATCCTGCCGTTATGGATTCGGGGGCTGCATCGCCGGAAGCTTCAATTGAGGCGCTCGAAGCTTCAACCGAAGCGCAAAATGAATCAACACAACAAGACGAGCCTCAGGTGCAAGTGCCAGAGTGACCTGAGCCTGTCATAGCCTTTTATAAAAGCGACGTTAAGGGTGGAGCGGTGAATGGATATAGCGGATTTTTTTGACACCTTTTTTGAAGAGGCTGAAGAGCTGCTGTCGGATATGGAACAGCATTTATTGGAACTGGATGTTGACGATCCAGACAGTGAACAGCTCAATGCTATTTTCCGTGCCGCCCACTCGATCAAGGGGGGAGCGGGGACCTTTGGTTTTACCGTGCTACAGAAAACCACGCATATTTTGGAAAACCTCCTCGATTACGCACGTAAGGGCGAACTGACGCTGCGAGCCGATCTCGTGGATACCTTTTTAGAGGCTAAAGACATCATGCATGAGCAACTCGATGCCTACCGCAGCGAAGAGGAGCCGAATCAAGAGGCATTTGAGCGCATTTGCCACACGCTGCAACAAATTGCCCTGGATGAAATCGGCGAAAAGCTAGATGGGCCGGCTATTCCAGCTGCTGAGTCCAAGGCTTCGCCTGGGCAAAGCGAAAACGGTACAGAAGCAAAAAGTAGCGAAGAAAAGGTCGTGAACGGCCAACTGTTAGTGGCGCTACTGAATGTTGAAGATAAAGACCGTATCTTGCTGGTTGAAGAGTTAGAGCAGCTCGGCGAAGTGCAGTCCCAATCCGGTGACACGAAGCGCTATGAGGTCATTCTCAAAAGCAGCGACAGCGCTGACGATATTGAAGCGGTCATGTGCTTTATTATCGAGCCTGATCAGATTGAGATTACGGCTGTCGAGGGCGTTGCTGTTGAGTCAGCCACCCCCGAGGCCGAAGCTCCGCCGCCTGCCACTCCTGCACCGCAAACTCCTGCAGAAAACACGGTCTCTAAGGCGAGCCCAGCAAAGGCCGCTGCTAAAGAGAAGCCCAAAAAAGCCGCCGCCGAATCGTCGTCAATCCGTGTGTCTGTGGATAAAGTCGATCAAATTATCAATTTGGTGGGTGAACTGATCATCACCCAATCGATGCTCGATCAAACGGTTAGCGATTTAGAAGATCAGTCAGTTGGCAATAGCTCGCTGCAAAATGGCATGAGCTTGCTGCAGCGCAACGCCCGTGATCTCCAAGAAGCGGTCATGTCGATCCGAATGATTCCTATGGAGTTTGTATTCAGCCGCTTCCCTCGTGTGGTGCGCGACACCGCCGGTAAGCTGGGTAAAGAGATCGAACTGATTACTGAAGGTAAGTCCACAGAGCTAGATAAAAGCTTGGTGGAACGGATTACCGATCCGTTAACGCACCTGGTGCGCAATAGCCTCGATCATGGCGTAGAGATGCCTGATGTACGTGAAGCCATTGGCAAACCGCGTACAGGCAAGTTGACCCTATCGGCACGCCATCAGGGCGGCAATATTTTGATTGAAGTGCGCGATGACGGTGCTGGTATGGATCGTGATCGTCTTCTTGCCAAAGCGCGTGAAAATGGTCTTAACGTCTCGGACACCATGTCCGACGAAGAGGTCTTCCAGCTCATTTTTGCCCCCGGGTTCTCAACCGCTAACGAAGTGACCGATGTATCGGGTCGTGGCGTGGGCATGGATGTGGTGAAGCGTAATATTCAGAGCATGGGCGGTCGCGTTGAAATCCAGTCGAAACTAGGCGAGGGCACCAACACTCGTATCGTATTACCGCTGACGCTGGCTATTTTGGACGGTATGTCGATTAAAGTTGGCGGTGAGACATTTATTCTTCCGCTTTCCACCGTGCTTGAGTCGTTGCAGCCCTCAAAAGACGATATGTATGCCATGGCCGGTGACGACGTGGTGATCAAAGTGCGCGACGAGTATCTCCCTGTGATCGCTATTCACGAAGTGCTGAACGTCGAGAATGCGATTACCGATCCCACCAAAAGCATCGCTGTCATTGTGCAGGGCGAAGGTCGTCGCTACGCCATGTTGGTAGATGAGTTGATCGGACAGCAGCAGGTCGTGGTCAAGAATTTGGAAGACAATTACCGCAAAGTACCAGGGATTTCGGCCGCCACCATTTTAGGCGACGGTAGTGTTGCGTTGATTCTGGATATTACAGGTTTACATCGCCTGAGCCGATATAAAAAAGAGGCAGGCAAAAAAGTAGTAAACAATCAAAACCTTTCAATTTTTAAGGAGGCTGAGCCGTCATGAGTCAAGCCAACAGTGGTGCGGTATTAGCCGCAGAAGCCGAAAACCGCGAATTCCTAGTGTTCTCACTAGGTGATGAAGAGTACGCCATTGATATTTTGAAAGTGCAGGAGATCCGTGGTTACGAAAACGTAACACGCATTGCCAATGCGCCTGACTTTATCAAAGGGGTCACCAATCTGCGTGGCGTCATTGTGCCGATCGTTGATCTACGTATTAAGTTTCACTTTGATAAAGTTGAATACGGCGGCCAGACGGTGGTGATCGTGGTCAATGTTGCAGACCGGGTGGTCGGTATCGTAGTGGATGGTGTTTCCGACGTGATGACATTAACCCCTGATCAGATTAAGCCGGCGCCAGAATTCGGTGTCACGCTCTCGTCTGATTTCCTAAGTGGATTGGGTAGTCTCGATGACCGCATGTTGGTACTCGTAGATATCGATAAGTTGCTCACTAGCGACGAGATGGCGTTAGTGGAAAGTACCAGCAACCGCTAAGGCTTAAATGCATGGCACAGGGAGTGTGCCAGATCCGTTTTACCCAATGATGCATTCTCGCGCTACGGAAAGTGCTTGCGAGTGCAGGTTGTGCGTGGAGAAAAAGGGCGTGACACAGCGAATGCGGCAATTAATGAATAATATGACGGTGCGCTTAAGTTGGGGCTTAGTTTTAGCGACGCTTTCGGTACTTGTCGTGATTGCCAGCGGTATCGGCCTTTATGCCTTACACCATGGCGCGGCGATTGTTCAGGCATCTGACGACGTGCAGACACAGCAAGTCGCGTTTAGTGCTTTTGCCGCAACGGTTCGCTGGGCACTGCTCGGCATTGTGGTGATGACAATTGCTACGGTTGTCGTGGTTGTCTGGGGGGTAACGGCCAATGTATTGCGTCCACTAGACCGCTTGGTGGGCCATTTTGAGCGTATGGCGCAGGGAGATTTAAGTCAGGCTATCACCTCGCCGGGTAATAATGAGATAGGCCGGCTTTATAGCGCTATGGCGCATATGCAGGGCTCTCTCTCGCAGACGGTAGGCACTGTGCGTACCAGCGGTGCGTCGATTTATGAACGCTCGCAGCAAATTGCCAGTGGCAATAACGACCTTTCTTCGCGCACTGAGCAGCAAGCAACCTCGCTAGAAGAAACGGCTTCCAGCATGGAGCAGTTAGCCTCCACTGTGGGCCATAACGCTGAAAATGCTCGCCAAGCCAGCCAACTGGCCGGGAGTGCGACCCTTACGGCACGTCGCAGTGGTGAAGAAGTGGGTGAAATCGTCAGCACCATGCAGGATATTAGCGCAAGCTCTCATCAAGTCGCTGATATTATTACTGTTATCGATAACATTGCGTTTCAAACCAATATCCTAGCGCTAAATGCCTCGGTGGAAGCGGCGCGTGCCGGTGAGCATGGTAGGGGATTTGCTGTGGTGGCACAGGAAGTGCGCAGTTTAGCCAGCCGTAGTGCCGCTGCTGCAAAAGAGATTCGAACGCTGATCGATACATCGCTTAATAAGGTTGATACCGGCACGCAACGCGTCAACCAGGCCGGTCAAACGATGGAAGACCTGGTGAGTGCTGTGCAGCGCGTCAGCGATATTATGGATGAAATCGCCGCCGCTTCTGAGCAGCAAAGCAGCGGCATCGGCCAAGTTAACCAGGCCGTAGCGCAAATGGATCAGGTCGTGCAGCAAAATGCTCAGTTGGTTCAGCAGGCCGCGCGAAGTGCCAATGAACTTGAAAGCGAAGCCGCTCGCTTACGTGAGGCTGTAGAGCGCTTTCGTGTCACTGAAGCCCCCGCCCAGCGCACGTCAGCAGCGCCGGCTCTTATGTCTTCAATATCACCAAGCCTTCCCGCGCGGCATAAACAACCAGCGGAAGAAGCAGAGGAGTGGGCGTCGTTTTAAGTTGCTTGGGTAGGGCAGGCAACTTTTTCTAAAAAATATAACATTATAAAAAGGCAAACTATGCGTAATAACCAGCCAGTCTCTCAGCGTGAAATTGAGTTAAAAGAGGACGACTTCTTAGTCTCGCGTACCGACACCAAGGGACGCATTACCTATGCCAACCCTGCTTTTATCGATATTAGCGGCTTCGAACACGCAGAGCTGATAGGTGCGCCGCATAACCTGATACGTCACCCAGATATGCCGCCAGCGGCCTTTGATAATCTCTGGCAAACCGTTAAAACGGGCGAGACATGGCGCGGGCTGGTCAAAAATCGCTGCAAAAATGGCGACCATTACTGGGTCAACGCCAGCGTGACGCCGATTGTCGAAGATGGGCAAGTAGTGGGCTATACCTCAGTGCGCGTGCAGGCAAGCCGCGAAGCCATTGCGCAGGCAGAGCAGGCGTACGCTGAAATACGTGAAGGCCGTAACAAGCGCTACTACTTGGATAAAGGTCGGTTACTCCAGAAAGGTGTGATCAAACGTTTGGCCCGAGTACGCCTCGATACTATTCGTGCCAAGTTGGTAGGCATGATTGTCGTGGCCGGAGTGCTGCTGTTAATTAGTGGTGGGCTAGGCTTGTACGGCTTGAATGTTTCGGGCGAGCGTTTGGAACAACTGAATAATGATGGTTTGCTTGACGTTATTCGCTTGCAGAAAATCGATCAAACTATTGCCGAATCCCGCCAAGCGATCATTCAGCCAGAGCGTATGGAGCTGATTGAGCAGCGTTTTGAGACGGGCGAAAGTATTCAGGAAAGCGCCGCATCGGTCGCCGCTGCATGGGAGGAGTACTACTCGCGGGAAGTCAATAAGACCGAACTTGCCGCCGAGTTTGACCAGGCGCTGCAGGTGTTCTTGCAAAATGGTATGAACCAGGCGGCCAGCGTCCTGCAGGCGGAAGAGGCGTATCAAACGTTTACCGGCCTGGATGCGGTGATCAACGTGATGACCAACGAGGGCCGCGTCCTGTCAGGCATGGTGAATCAACTGATTGCTCTGAAGCAGCAGGCAGCTGAGGCCATGGCAGATGAAACGCAGCAAGGTCAAACCACGATGCTGGGCGCGCAGGCTATCGTCCTTGGGGTTGGCTTGCTGCTGCTTGTTTTGATTGGTGTAGTTACCTTACGGGCGATTACCCGACCGCTTAAAAGCGCCGCAGGTTTTACGCTGCAAATTGCTGGCGGTAATTTGGCAGCTAAAGTGCCCGACCAACGACGCGATGAAGTGGGCCAGTTAATTGACTCACTGAACACCATGCGTAAAAGCCTCAGCAGTATCATTGCCGACGTCAAAAACGGCATTGATGTGGTCACCCCGGCTGCCCAGGACATTGCCAGTGGGAACGAAGAGCTTTCGTCGCGCACCGAGCAGCAGGCGGCCTCATTGCAGCAAACCGCTTCCAGTATGGAAGAAATGACCGCTACCGTGCGGCAAAACAGCGATAACGCTCAAGAAGCCCGTCGTCTCGCCGATAATAATGCTATTCAGGTAACAAACACCGGCGAGTTGATGACACAGCTGGTCGACAATATGCAGCGGATTACGCAAAGCTCCCAGCAGATGGCCGATATTATCAATGTGATCGATTCAATTGCGTTTCAGACTAATATTTTGGCGCTGAATGCCTCAGTTGAAGCGGCACGTGCTGGCGAGCACGGGCGGGGTTTTGCCGTGGTAGCGGAAGAAGTGCGTAATCTAGCTGGCCGCAGCGCAGGCGCTGCTCAAGAAATTCGCGGCCTGATTGATGGCTCGAACCGTGAAGTTAGTGCGGGGGCTAATTTGGTGTCTAAAGCCGAAACGGCGATTAGCGACGTAGCAGAAGCAGCGCGCAGTGTGACCCAAATTATGCACGAGATATCGGCCGCCTCTGAAGAGCAGAGCCATGGTATTGCCCAGGTTAACCAAGCAGTAGCAGAAATGGATCAAGGCACCCAGCGTAATGCTGCGCGAGTACAGGAAACGGCACGTGCAGCTGTTTCCCTAGAGAAGCAGGCAGGGCTATTAGCGCTATCGGTGGAAGCGTTTCGATTAAACAGCGAGGGGACGCTACGTCCGCCAGCAGTGACAGCATCCAAGCACGCTGCCCAACTGCCTAGCACTGCGCCGTCGCATAATTCGCCCGTTAAACGGCAAACAGCCTCATTAGAGGAGTGGGAAGAGTTTTGACCGAACAACGTGAACGGGTGGTAGACGCAGGTCAGTGGACATCGAACAGTCAGATCGAACGCGATCTGGTGCTGACAGATGCCGATTTTACGCGTATTCGCGAGTTGATTTATCAGCGCGCCGGTATCGTGCTGGCTGAACATAAGCGTGAAATGGTCTATAGCCGCTTAGCAAAGCGGCTACGGCACCATGGCATGACGCGCTTTACTGATTATTTGGTACGCCTGGAGCGCCAGCCAGAGGCCAAAGAGTGGGAGGCGTTTACTAATGCGCTGACCACCAATCTCACGGCTTTTTTTCGTGAAGCGCACCATTTTCCGCTGTTGGCTGAACACATAAAGAACAAGCAAGACCCGGTCACCATTTGGTGTTCGGCTGCCTCCACGGGGGAGGAGCCGTACTCGCTGGCAATGACGTTGCTGGAAACGCTGGGCGCGAAAGCGTCACAAGCCAAAGTGATCGCGACCGATATCGATACCGATGCGCTGGCCAGGGCTCGTGCGGGTGTTTATCCCTTGGAACAGGTGCGCAAGATCGATGAGACGCGGGTAAAACGGTTTTTTCAGAAAGGTACCGGTAACCATGCGGGCTTTGCACGTGTACGTCCAGAAGTCTCCGCACTGGTGGAGTTTTTGCCACTAAACTTGCTGGCGCCGCAATGGCCAATTAAAGGCCCTTTTGATGCGGTGTTCTGCCGAAACATCATGATTTATTTTGATAAAGATACACAATCAAAAATTCTTAAACGGTTTGCGCCACTGATGAAGCCCGACGGCTTGCTGTTTGCAGGTCACTCTGAAAACTTCTCGTATATAAGTGACGCCTTCAAGCTACGTGGCCAGACTGTTTATACCGTGGCCAAAAAATGAACAATTATCGTGTCTTTATAATCGCTTTAGGCGCTGTGGCTCCGGCGGTTGCAATCACACATCAGGCGTCTACAGCAAGAGGAGGCGTGCTTTGAGCGCAGCCAAGATCAAAGTATTGTGTGTCGATGATTCGGCGCTAATTCGCGATTTGTTAACAGAAATTATTAATTCCCAGCCCGATATGGAAGTTGTTGCGGTAGCGCCTGATCCTATTGCCGCCAGGGATTTGATCAAGCAGCACAATCCTGATGTGTTAACCCTCGATGTGGAAATGCCACGTATGGACGGCTTGGATTTTCTCGAGCGCTTAATGCGCTTGCGTCCTATGCCGGTGTTAATGGTGTCGTCGCTAACCCAAAGCGGTTCGGAAATCACCCTACGTGCGCTTGAGCTCGGTGCGCTGGACTTTGTCGCCAAACCGAGTCTGGGAATACGCAATGGGATGATGGAGTACGCCGACGAAATTGCCGAAAAGCTGCGTGCTGCGGCACGCTCACGCCCCCGCCAGGCGCGACATAAAAACACGCCGCCGCCAGCGGCCTTAAAGGCACCGCTGGTGTCGAGCGAAAAGTTGATCATTATCGGCGCTTCCACAGGCGGCACTGAAGCGATTCGGGCGGTACTAGAACCGCTACCGGCTAATGCCCCAGCAATATTGATTACCCAACATATGCCAGGTGGTTTTACCCGCTCGTTTGCTGAGCGTCTAGACCGGCTGTGCCGGATTACGGTTAAAGAAGCCACCGATGGTGAGCGGATTCTACCGGGGCACGCTTATATCGCACCGGGAGATCAACACCTTAAGTTGGCACGTAGTGGCGCTAACTACGTAGCGCGATTAGATGACGGCCCACCGGTAAACCGCCATCGCCCATCTGTAGACGTGCTTTTCCACTCAGCAGCTCAACACGCAGGTAAAAACTCCATTGGCGTGATTCTTACTGGTATGGGGAAGGATGGTGCGGCAGGGCTGCTTGAGATGCGTCAAGCGGGGGCGCCCACCATCGCGCAAAATGAACAGACCTGCGTGGTGTTTGGTATGCCGCGAGAAGCCATCGCGATGGGTGGTGCCGTGGAAGTAGTGGCTTTGGACGATATTCCCACGCGAATGATGGCACTGATAGCTGCATCGGGTCGCGCACAACGTGTTTAGTGAGATTGATACGCATCATTACAAATAGCTTGGTATAAGCACTAAGCATAAAAACTTAATAAGCTCGCAAGGGAAACCACAATGAATCGTTTACTGCGCAACTTGAGTATACACGCTGCGGTGGTCGCGGCACTTAGCTGCTTTGGCGTGCTGATTTTGGTGATTGCGGGCTTGGGTGTTGTCGCTGACCGCGATGCACAAACTAATATTGATACATTGAATAATATTAGCAGCGAACAGCTCAATGAGATTAACCGCGCGGACTCGCTGCTAAACCAGGCCATGCTAGCGATGGAAACTGCCTCTAACTACCTGATGGTAGGTCAGACTCGGCAATCCAATGAGCAGGTTGATATAGCAGGCAATCGCATAGAACGTACGGAGCAGCGTTTTGAGAATTTTGCGTCAAACTCATTCTCTGCCCAAGGCGTGGCATTGGCAAACGCTCTGATTGAAGATTTTAATACTGTCATGGCGCTGGTTAAACAGCAGCATGAAACCTTCGAATCTATGGACTTAACCCGCTACAACACCTTGCGTGAGGAGTTGGAAGGGCCATTACTTAGTTTGAACGAAAGCATGACCGCATTTGTCGCCTATGGCTTCCAGCGAGTAGATACCATTCGAGCCGATGCGGCAGCCCAGAGCGATCTGTTTAATATTATCAAAGCGGTAGCGGTGATCTTCACCCTGTTGATGACCCTGGTCATTTACTTTGGTTTACGCCGTACGGTGATTGCGCCGCTAAGAGGGGCCATTCAACGCCTGGATGCGATTGCCGAGGCCGACCTAACCAACCCGCTGCCAGAGGCGGGTAAAAATGAAATTGGTCGTCTGTTTGGCGCTATGGGCACCATGCAGCAAAACCTCACCAATATTGTAGGCCGGGTACGTGAAGGTAGTAACGAGATCCATCACGGCACCCGCGAGATTGCCAGCGGTAACGCTGATCTCTCTTCGCGCACCGAGCAGCAGGCGGCATCGATTCAACAAACCGCAGCTAGCATGGAAGAGATGACTGCGACGGTAAAACAGAATGCCGACAACGCCCGCCAAGCCAGCACCCTGGCAGCAGACGCCTCCACCACGGCAGAGCGCGGTGGTGAAGTGGTCGCGCAAGTAGTTCAAACCATGCACGGCATCTCCACCAGCTCGAAAAAAGTCGCCGATATTACCAGCGTTATTGATTCGATTGCCTTTCAAACCAATATTTTGGCGCTGAATGCCTCAGTAGAAGCCGCGCGTGCCGGCGAACAAGGCCGAGGCTTTGCGGTCGTGGCGGGGGAAGTGCGCAATTTGGCTAGCCGTAGTGCGGATGCGGCCAAAGAGATCAAAACGTTGATTGATGCCTCTGTGACCCAGATTCAGCAAGGCTCAACGCTGGTCGAGCAAGCCGGTACCACCATGTCGGATGTGGTCACCGCCGTGCGCCGCGTAACCGATATCATGGATGAAATCTCCGCTGCCTCCCAAGAGCAGAGCGACGGCATTGAGCAGGTCAGCCAAGCCGTGGGTCAGATGGATCAAGTCACCCAGCAGAACGCCGCGCTGGTGCAGCAAGCCTCTGCGGCGGCTGCATCACTCGAGGAGCAGGCCAACCGACTGGAGCAAGCGGTCGCCGTGTTTAAACTGGTAGGTATGCAAGGGTCGTCACATCCGGTGCTGCCCGCTGCATCGTCAGCCACGAATGCAATGCCTGCACCCAGGGGCGACCATCAGCAAGCAAATCGACCTGCCGCCAAGCGCAGCGACCACGAAGAGTGGGAAGAGTTTTAAGAATGAGTTTTAGGAATGAGTTTTAAGAAAAAGTCTTAGGAAAAATTCTAAGAGACAGCTTTAAATCCCTGACTGTACTGTTCAGTCACCCCAGCGCCATATACTGATTGATTAGAGGATGACCCATGGCAGATAAGAATATGAGTTTCCTAGTTGTCGACGACTTTCCTACCATGCGTCGGATCGTGCGTAGTCTGCTTAAGGAGCTGGGCTTCACCAACGTGGATGAAGCCGAAGATGGCCAAGATGCGCTCAATAAACTGCGCGCTGGCAAGTTTGAATTCGTCGTTTCCGATTGGAACATGCCGAACCTGGATGGCCTGGAGATGCTCAAGGAGATCCGTCAAGACGACGCTTTGAAAAGTCTTCCCGTGCTGATGGTGACCGCAGAAGCGAAGAAAGAAAATATCATAGCGGCAGCTCAGGCGGGCGCTAACGGCTATGTCGTCAAGCCGTTCACCGCCGCCACCCTGGAAGAGAAGCTCAATAAGATCTTCGACAAACTGGGTATGTGAGCGACCAAGCCTATGGGTTTGGTTAATGAGGAGACAACATTATGAGTCAGAATGAGCAGTCCGATTCTGCCCAGCTGTCCGAGCAAGCCGCTGAAGACCTAATTCATCGCATCGGTAAGTTGACGCGCATGTTGCGTGAGAACATGCGTGAGCTAGGGCTGGATAAAGAGATTGAGAAGGCGGCAATAGCCATTCCCGATGCACGCGACCGCTTGCACTATGTCGCTACCATGACGGAGCAGGCAGCAGATCGAGCGCTCAATGCCGTTGACCGTGCGCAGCCGCTGCAGGATCAGTTGTCAGACCGAGCGGAAGCGTTGGATAAGCGCTGGGCCGAATGGTTTGAAGCGCCGAAAGAGCTGGATGAGGCCAAGGCACTCGTCGTCGAGACGCGCACTTATCTTAGCGATGTGCCTGATGTGGTTTCCGCGACGAATAAAGAGCTGATGGAAATCATGATGGCCCAGGACTTCCAAGACCTGACCGGCCAGGTAATTAAGAAGATGATGGACGTGATCCATGAGATCGAACATCAGCTGGTTCAGGTGCTCATTGATAACGCGCCGGGGGCACATGCACGAGAAACACTGCAGCGCAAGGCCGAGGATCAGTGGAAAAACGACAATGCACGGCGTAACGAAGAGCTTTTGAATGGACCACAAGTGAAGGATAATGTCCCCGATACCGTCTCTGGACAAGACCAAGTAGACGACTTGTTGGATGAATTAGGCTTTTAAAGCGTTATTACACGCCCTCTGGGCACGCAAGCACGCTATTCAGCCGTCCCTATGGACGGCTGAATACGTGATAAGCTCCGCTTAACCTGGCCGGATACCCGTATGGCAGATAACGATAGCGACCAGGAAAAGACCGAAGAGGCCACGCCCAGGCGACAAGAGAAAGCCCGTGAAGAGGGCCAGGTTGCCCGTTCCCGCGAGTTAAATACGTTTTTGCTGCTGCTGGGCGGTGTGATTGGCCTCTATAGCATGGGTAAAATGCTCTACAACCAGCTGGGTGCAGTGATGGAGCAGGCTTTCCTGTTTGAGCGCCGCCAAGCAATGGAAAGTACGCCGATGTTGGTCAATGCGCTGGATCTTGGGCAGCGCACGCTATTTGCCATGATGCCGCTGTTTTTACTGTTAGCCGTGATTGCATTAGTAGCCCCGGGGTTGATGGGCGGCTGGCTGATATCGGGTAAATCGATGCAGCCCAAGTTTTCCAAGCTAAACCCTATTAAGGGTGTAAAGCGTATCTTCTCCACCCAGGCACTGATCGAATTGGCCAAAGCGATCGCCAAGTCGGTGCTAGTAGGGGGAGTCGCTGCAACGTTTTTGTATTTCAATATCGACAAATTTATGGCGCTAATGGATCAGTCTATCCAGCAAGCGCTGACCAACGCGCTAACCATGGCGGCTCAGGCGGCCGGGCTCATGGTGCTGGTGTTGATCGTGGTCATTTTGATCGATGTCCCTTTCCAGCTCTGGGACAATGCAAAGAAGCTGCGCATGACTCAGGAAGAGGTTAAGCGTGAGCATAAAGAGTCCGAAGGCGACCCGCATGTGAAAGCGCGCATTCGCCAGCAGCAGCAGGCCATGGCGCGGGGCAGGATGATGAGCAAAGTGCCTAAGGCCGACGTTATCATTACCAACCCCACGCACTACGCGATAGCACTGACGTATCAGGAAGGCAGCATGGGTGCGCCACGGCTGGTGGCAAAAGGCGCCGACGCAGTGGCCGCGCGCATTCGCGAAATTGCTGAAGAGGCGGGCGTGCCTCGCTTGCAGGCAGCGCCATTGGCGCGGGCCCTGTATCATCACGTCGATCTAGATGCAGAAGTACCTGCCGAACTGTATACCGCGGTGGCGGAAGTAATGGCCTGGGCCTATCGCCTCAAGCAAGTAGCAAACCAAGGAGGCGAGGTGCCCCCAACCCCCGATAACCTGCCGGTACCACCGGAGATGGAAAGCCCCGGGCATGTCGCCGGTGGTAATGAGGCGCAACCATGAAAGGCTTGAGTCAGCTAGTAGGGCGGCGCGACTGGATGAGTGATGTGCGCATGAAGCTGCTGGTCGGGCCGCTGCTCATCCTCATGATCTTGGGCATGATGATTGTGCCGTTGCCCCCCTTCGCCCTGGATTTACTCTTCACCTTCAATATCGCGCTGGCCATTATGGTGTTAATGGTCAGCATGTTTACCCAGAAGCCGCTGGACTTTGCGGCGTTCCCTGCTGTGTTGCTTTTTACCACGCTGCTGCGCCTGTCGCTCAATGTGGCCTCTACCCGGGTGGTGCTCATGGAGGGCCACCAAGGCGGTGCGTCCGCGGGTAAGGTCATCGAAGCGTTTGGGGCGTTCCTGGTCGGCGGTAATTTCGCTGTGGGTCTAGTGGTCTTCCTTATTCTCGTCATCATCAACTTTATGGTTATCACCAAAGGTGCTGGTCGTATTGCCGAAGTGGGGGCGCGCTTTACCCTGGATGCAATGCCCGGTAAGCAGATGGCCATCGATGCCGATCTGAACGCTGGTTTAATCGGCGAAGAAGACGCCAAAAAGCGCCGCGCGGAAGTCGCGCAAGAGGCGGATTTCTTTGGTTCGATGGACGGCGCAAGTAAGTTCGTCCGTGGCGATGCCATTGCCGGTTTGGTGATTATGGTGGTCAATATCATCGGCGGGCTGTTGATTGGTATGCTGCAGCACGATATGAGCTTTGGCGCTGCTGGTCAGACCTATATGTTGCTGGCGATCGGCGATGGCCTGGTGGCACAAATTCCGGCCCTGGTGATCTCGACCGCAGCAGGTGTCACGGTTTCTCGGGTAAGTACCGATACGGACGAGGATATTGGCCAGCAAATGCTCAGCCAACTATTCGTTAATCCCCAGGTACTGATATTGGCCGCCATAGTGATGGGGCTGCTGGGCATGGTGCCCGGCATGCCCAATTTAGTGTTTCTACTCTTTACCGCGCTGCTGGCGGGTTTGGCGTGGTTTATTATGCGCCAAAAAGAGCAATCGTTGGTCAAGGAAGAAATTGCGACTGCGCCTGTACCATTACAAGAGACCCCCGAAGCGAGCTGGGAAGACGTGCAGCTGGTCGATACCCTTGGCCTGGAAGTGGGTCATCGCTTAATCCCGCTGGTCGACTCGCGTCAAAAAGGCGAACTACTGGGGCGCATTAAGAGCGTGCGGAAAAAGTTTGCCCAGGAAGTGGGCTTCCTGCCCCCGGTGGTGCATATCCGCGATAATTTGGAGCTACCGCCCAACGCCTATGTACTCTCCATGAAAGGCGCCGAGATTGGTCGCGCCGAGGCACAGCCGGGTAAATGGCTGGCGATCAATCCAGGCCAAGTATCGGGCGAGCTGCAGGGCACCCATACCGAGGACCCCGCCTTTGGCTTGCCCGCTGTATGGATTGATAGCAACCAGCGTGAACATGCCCAGGTGTACGGCTACACCGTGGTGGATGCCAGTACCGTCATAGCGACCCACTTGAACCACCTGCTGCACCGCCATTCGCCCGAGATGCTGGGTCGTCAGGAAGTGCAGAAGCTGCTGGATAAAATGGGTGATGATCAGAAAGCGTTGGTCGAAGAGGTGATCCCCAAGGCTATTTCGCTCACGGTGCTGCAGCGTATCTTGCAAAACCTGCTCGACGAAGATGTCTCTATTCGTGATATGCGCACTATTCTGGATACCCTGGCAGAGTACGCTACTCAGCAAAAAGATCCCAACGAGCTGACAGCGCTGGTGCGTGTCTCGCTGGGGCGGGCAATTGTCCAGCATTGGTTTGCAGGGCAGGAGACGCTCAATGTCATGGGGCTGGACGCCCAGTTGGAGCAGGTGCTGGTACAGGCTATGAACGGTAACGGCGCCATGGAGCCCGGGTTGGCCGAGACGCTAATGACCCAGGCGCAGCAGGCGCTGGAGCGTCACGAAAGCTCCGGCGAACCGCCGGTGCTGGTGGTGCAGCACTCGCTGCGAGCGGTGCTATCGCGTTTCTTGCGCCGCCGTCTACGCCATATGTCGGTATTGTCCCAGGCTGAAATTCCCGATGACCGCACATTAAGAGTGACCACCGTCGTCGGCGGACGTTAATGATGACGCGCCGTGATAGGCTAGCGTCGACCATTTCCAGAATAGGCAAAAGGTAAATCATGAGCGTTAGACGTTTCGTGGGAGCCAACAGTCGAGATGTGATGCGCCAAGTGCGCGAAGCGCTCGGTGAAGACGCCTTGATTGTTGCCAATCGGCGCACTGAAGGGGGCGTTGAAATTTTGGCCATGGCGGATGAAGCCATTGACCACTTTGAACCTTCACCAGAACCCACCGCCCCCAAAACGCCGGCAGCGCCTCCGCCGCAAGATCCCATGCAAGCGATGAGTGAGCGCTTACTGCGCGAAATGCAGGATATGCGCGCGCTGCTAGCCAATAGCCAGCCAGCCAATGCCGCTTCTCCAATACCAACAGCGCCTACCGGCACGGTGGCGCGGCTGCGCCAACTGCTATGGAACGTCGGTTTTAGCAGTGAGCTCGCCGATGAGCTGTTGGCAGGGTTGCCCGCACCGCTCACCAGGTTAGACGGCGAGAGCGAAGCGCCGCTGCAGTGGCTTCGTCAACAGTTAATGGATCGCCTCTGCGTGCTGAGCGATGAGCCCAGCTTTTTCGATCAAACCGGTATTGTTGCCCTGGTGGGGCCGACAGGAGTGGGTAAAACCACCACCACCGCCAAGCTGGCCGCTCGTTTTGTGATGCGCCACGGTACGCGCCCGGTGGCGCTGGTCACCACCGACAGCTTCCGGATTGGCGCCCACGAGCAGCTGCGCATCTATGCGCGCCTGCTGGATACCCCGATGTACGCGCTTGACGCCGAGCAACCCATCGACGATTTGTTGGGCCGCCTGCAGGGCAAGCAGTGGGTGATTATCGATACCGTGGGTATGAGTCAGCGTGACCAGCGGGTGATTGAGCAGATTGCCCACCTCCAGGGCGGACGCTCGCGGGTGCGTTTGGTACTGCTGCTCAATGCCGCCAGTCAGCCGGAAACCCTCGAAGAAGTCGTGCTGCGTTACCGACAGGCCGCGCGAGCTGCAGGCGCAGAGCTAGATGACTGCATTATTACCAAGCAGGATGAGGCGGGACGCCTTGCGCCGGTGTTAGACATTATTATGCGTCACGGAATGCGCGTGCTGTTTGGTTCAAATGGCCAGCAGGTGCCTGAAGATATGGCCATTGCCGCTCCTGATGCGCTAGTGGATCAAGCGCTTAGCACGGCGACGCCACAGCGGGAGCGGGCGCAAAGTGCCGACGCACCGATGGGCATGCCGCGCTGGTCGCGGGATGTACTGGGCCAGGGGCGTCGTTTGTCGTCGCTACTGGCGCGGCTGCGCCAACGCGTCACGGGCTTTGCGGCATTAGAAGAGGTCTGGAATTTAGCTTCGCTACCTAGCCGTGTGCAGGAAACGCGTTTGGATGCATTACTTGTCGGTTACCCAGCGGCGGAAACCACCTTAGGTATGGCGTGGTCAGCACGGCGTAACGAGCGCGGCTGCGACTGGGCAATGCCGGACATTGGTCTGGACGCCGATGGCGCCTGGCTGGCGCTTCCCTGGCTGCAGCATCGCCACGCCGCGGGGTGGCAGCCCCGCTTAGCTGCCTTGACTTCATCAAGCGGCGTCGCGGTGCATCTACTACCGCGCTTTCCCGAACCTGATGCACTAGCGTGGCTGGAAGCCGAGCACTTGACCTGGGTCAGCCAAGTAGCCCCCAGTCATCGAGTACGCTTTCACCACGAACGTCAGTCGATCCGTCAGCTGTTTAGTGACAGTGTGCTGACGCATCATGTAGGGGTACGTTTTCGCGGGCAACCGGTGCAGCTGTGGACTGCCTACGCCGAAGTCGAGGACGCCAACGGTACGGCTCTACTCGCCTGGTACGGCGAAGTGCGCGACCCGGAAAGTGCCAAAGTGGTGGCGCGGCGTTACTGGCTTACCCCAGCACGGTTGGGGGCAGAGGTGCTCTCGTTGCTGTTAACCCAGCTGCAAAGCGAAGGTTTGTCCGCTTTGACGCGTCGCGCGTGGCAGCAGTTAAAAGAAGCCGATAGCGGTGATCTCAATGCCGAAGTTCGCCTATTGATGGCCAGCGGTGTGGCGTCGGTCGCCGGGCATCTCGATGTGGCCGATGATGAGGAGGCGCAGACGCTGCGCGGTGATCTGCTCAACCTGTTAGGCACCAGCCGTCGCCGCCGTGATACCGGCATGCTCGATGCGATGGTCTACGCCTTTATGGCGCGGGATGCGATTCGCCAGATGGGCAGTGTTAGTCGAGAGGGTGTGGCGTGAGCGAACAAGATCAAGCCTCGGGGCTGCGCAAGTGGGCAAGTCTGCAGCGCCAACAGCAGCAGGCTGAGGGTACGGTTGACGTTGCGGCGGCAGAGCATGTGCCCGAAGATACCGCCCCTTTATTAGCGCCTGCGTTAGCGACAGTGGAAGAGCCAGCGGCAATGACGCCACCCAAGCCCAAAATTCCACTTATTGTGGTCGGGCTGCCCGGTAGCGGTGCACCCCAGGTGAACAAGGTCAAAGCGCGTCTGGGGCAGTGGTCAAGGCTAGGTCGAAGCTGGGCCGGTGACCCTGACGATTGGGATATTCGTATCGCAATGGCGGAAACTTCTGATCTTGCTCAGCTACGCGATCAATACAGCCGTTGGGCGCTATGGATCAGTAGCGATGCGGATACCTTCGCTGGTATGTTTGGAACGTTGCGTCAGTTGCATGAGCGGGGTGGGCCACGTCGTTTGCTGGCGCTGCATGAACCTCACTTACCGCGCCAAGGGTTACTCGATAACTTGCGTCAGGCCGCTGATTACTACTTAAATATGGAGTTACTGGTACTTGCACGATGATCGCACTCTGCCGAGGATACCAAGCATGCTAAGCTGGCAATTAAGAAAGAGACTGCCTCTGATCTTAGTACTAGTAGCAGGGTGGCTACTAACAGGATTAGCGGGCAGTGCCCAGGCAACAGCCGGTAGTTGGAGCAGCCAGATACCTAGTCTAATGGTGGCGATGAGTGATCGGGCAAGCGCTAGCCAAGCGGCTACCCCACCAACTGCCGCTAACAACGTGCAGTTGGCGCAGCTAGGGCGCATTCAGTGGCAGTTTCAACATTCCCCTGGCGTGCTATTAAACGCCTGGCTATGTCATCCTGATCAGTGCGTTGCATTAAACGGTATGCGTGGTTCTACCACGGCACTAGCGGGGCGAGCCGCTGAAGAGCCGTTGCATTTTCGCTTCGCCTTACGCCCAGGCCAGCGGCCTGTTCGCGTGCAAGGGTTGCAATTGATTGTGAACTATCAGTGAAGGCTGGATAGCCGCGAGGCGAGAATATGTACACAGCACAGGGAAGAATTAAACAAAATGAGCTATTGACGCAATACATGCCACTGGTGCGACGTCAGGCCTTGACGCTACAGGTTCGGTTGCCAGCAAGTATTGAGCTCGATGACCTCATTCAGGCTGGAATGGTGGGACTGCTGGAAGCGCTGGGTCGTTTCGATGCCACCCAGGGCGCGACATTCGCGACCTTTGCCAGTCAACGTATTCGCGGTGCGATGATGGATGAGTTACGCACCCGTGACTGGCTGCCCCGCAGCGTGCGCCGGTCAGCGCGTGCGGTTGACAGTGCCGTTCGCCAATTAGAGCAACAGCTCGGGCGAGCGCCGGAAGAGAACGAAATCGCCCTCCACCTTGAGATGCCGCTGAGTGAGTATCAGCAGCTTCTCAATGACACCAACAGTGGCCAACTGTTGCCGTTTGAAGAGCTGGTGGCCGACGGCAGCGAGCCTGTCAGCAATGAGCTGGGCACTTCACCGTTCGAGCAGTTGCTAGATGGCCAGCAGCGGCAAACGCTGATTGACGCGATTGAAGCGCTGCCAGAGAGGGAAAAGCTGCTCATGGCGCTGTACTACCAAGAAGAACTCAACCTCAAGGAAGTAGGGGCTGTGTTGGGCGTAACGGAATCACGCGTTTCTCAACTGCACAGCCAAGCCGTCAGCCGTTTACGAGCGCGTTTACACGACTCGGCATAACACCTCTTTTTACTCACTTGTGACCGGCAAGGAGCCGTGGATGAATCCTTCGACGCTGATAGGCATATTTGCCAGCATACTGCTGTTGGTGAGTGTGTTGTTTTTCACCGCAGAGTCCCCTGAAAGCTTTATCAATTTACCGGGCCTAGCCATCGTGGTGACCGGTACCTTAGCGGCGACCTTTATCAGCTATCCGCTGAAAGAGGTGCTCCGCGTAGTACGACTAGTGGGCTTGGTTTTCCGGCGCGAAAATACCTATATGCGTGACGATATTCGCGAACTGGTAGATATGTCGCGGCTGTGGTTTAAAGGCGATGTGCGCGCGGTCGAGCGTGAGTTGGAGCATACCCGGAATCCGTTTTTACGTACTGGGATCCAACTGGTGATTGCCAACACTAAAGAGGATGAAATTTTTGACATGCTGCGTTGGCGCATCGCCCGCCTTAAAGCGCGTGAGCATGCTGAGGCACAAATATTCCGTACCATGGCGACCTATGCACCCGCGTTTGGCATGATCGGCACCCTAGTGGGGCTGGTCAATATGCTGGAAGTTATGGACGCAGGCGACCTGCAAGTGATTGGCCCGCGTATGGCAGTCGCTCTACTTACCACTTTCTACGGTATTTTACTCGCCAACTTAGTGTTTAAGCCGATTGCCGTGAAACTCGAGCGCCGCACCGAAGAGCGGCTGATTACCATGAATATGGTGCTGGAAGGTATTTCGCTGATTACCAAGCGTCGCCTACCGTCGTTTATTGAAGAAACCCTCAACTCGTTTGTGGCTAACTACCACGATGAAATTCGTGATAACAGCGTCAAGCCAAGGCCTGACTCGTCGGTTAGTTCGGCGGCCAAGGGATAACCAGCATGTTAGACCGCGATATGCGCCATGCGCTGGAAATGTCGCCATCGCCAGGCGATGGTGATGAGGGTTGGCTAACCAGTTATCTTGATGTATTGACGCTACTAATCACGCTCTTTGTACTGCTGCTTTCACTAACGCCGCCAGGCGGTGGTGAAGCAGCTGATACTGCTTTCATGCGCTCGGCTAGCGCTGTATCATCACTGCCGCTGGCGACGTTGGCTACCGGCATACAGCCCCGCCATGCAGGGCTGCAGCCACAGTTTGATGGCCTCAGTATTCCCGGCGTGAGCGTTTCGCAAGGGCGTGAAGGGGTTACGCTACGCATTGATACCAGCCTGCTATTTCCTAGCGGCCAAGCGGTACTGACGCCCCGTGGGCAAGATGTGGTAGAAAGCCTTATCGATGTGCTGAGCCGTTTTGATGGCCAAATTTCGGTGGAAGGCCACACCGATAGCGTGCCTATTTCAACGGCCCGCTTTCCTTCTAATTGGGAGCTCTCATCCGCGCGGGCTATCGCTGTGGTGAGGCATTTAGAGCGCCAAGGGTTCAATATTTCTCGTATGCGGGCCGTCGGTTATGCCGATACCCAACCCATGGAACCGAACGCAACCGCGGATGGGCGAGCTGCCAACCGTCGCGTAGAACTGTTGTTAAGGCAGCAGGTCGAGGGTGAATAGATTGCGAGGCCACGCTTGTGTCCATGTACCACCCGCGGTTGCAGTCATTTGGTGCCCTGCTGATTTTAGATGCCGATTGTCGACGCGTCCAAACCAGTAGCACTAACTTAGCTCGCTTGACCGGTGTTGAGCGCCCTGAAAATGGGCAGCTCACCCTTGCCTGCGTGTTGGGGAAACGACTAAGCCAGCGGATGCGTCATGAGCTGCAGGGGCAGCAGCGGCTCCCCGGCCCGCTAGTGTTTAATCGTTCCCAACACAGCAATGGGCGTTTTCAACTCCACGCTTACCGAGCGGGTGAGCAGGTTATCGTCGAGATTGAGCCACTTAATCCCCAGGGTAGGCGCCGCCTACTGGGTACTGTGAATGAGCGGCTGATGCACTTAGCAGAAGCGACGCGTCAGGAAGAGCTGCTTGAGGCTTTGGTTAACGCTATTCAACAGCTTACCGGCTATGATCGCGTCAGCGTGTGTCATTTTGATAGCGACTGGCATGGTTTGATGGTCGCCGAAGCACAGGGAAAGCAACTGCCCTCGCTGTTGGGGCAGCGCTTTCCTGCCAGCGACTTCCCTGTCGCCCTACGCAAAAGTTACCAAGCTTACCCCGTTCGGTTAATTGAAGACGTCGATGCGTCGCCTGAAACGCTGGAGCCCGCCTATTCGGGAGCAAGCCTTAGCGGCAGTTTTTTACGCGCGCCTGCCCCGGAGCGGCAGCGCTATTTAAACCGCCTGGGAGTGCGTGGGTCATTTAGTTTGGCTATGCAGGGGGATACCGGCTTATGGGGGCTCGTGTTTTGCCACTCGTCAGCACCGTACTCGGTTGAGCCTCCCGTGCGAGATGCCGTTCGCACTCTCGTGCAAATGGCCACCCAGCGCATGCTGCTGCTGCGGGCGCGTCAAGAAGCCCGTTACCTGCAGCGGGTTCAGGATAGCCTGGTACTCAGTGTACGAGTGCGCAGCGAGCCGCAAGGCCCCCAGCAAATGCTACATGAGCAGGCGGCTATCTGGATGAAGCTATTTCGTGCCCATGGCGTGGTGCTGTGGGTGAATGGTGGCGCTTATCAAGCGGGCATGACGCCGACCCCAGAAGCGATCAGCCAGTTTGTGCTGCGCCTGGAAAGGACCCATGTGCATAGCGGTCCTTGGTGCACGCGCGAAATCGCCAAAGAGCCGTTGACCTGTTCGCTAGACATGCCCGAACAGTGCGGAGCTTTAGCTGTGCCGCTGCCGATGAACTCAACCCAGCGCGCCTGGCTGATGTTTTTTCGCCCCGAGCAGGTGGAAACGCTATATTGGGCGATGCAACCCACGACCAACTCTCATCCGGCGTCGATAGCGGTTCCCTCGACCGCCTGGCAGGAAGAGGTGGTGGGTAAGAGCGAAGCGTGGCAACGGGTAGAGCGCTTAGCGGCGGTAGATTTGGGTGAAGATCTGACGCTGGCGATTTCCGCCTATGAAATTAGCTCACTTAATAGACATTTGGAGCACGAGCGCAAAGCCCTTGCAGAGGTTAATCAGCGACTTGAGCAACTGGCCCATTTTGATCCGCTAACCAAGGTGTGGAACCGCTACCGCATTGAGGAAGCGATCAATGCGGAGCTAGTGGCTGCCAAGCGCTACGCTGCTGCCTTTGCGTTATTACTCTTCGACGTGGATAACTTCAAACAGATCAACGATGCCCACGGCCATAGCGTGGGGGACGATGTGCTGGTGGCGCTGGCACGCTTAGTGGAAAGCTCGCTGCGCGGCTGCGACCACCTGGGGCGTTGGGGCGGCGAAGAGTTTATTGTACTGGCAACCCACTCTGACGTTGACGCTGCCCTTGGCTTGGCTGAGCGGCTGCGCTCGTTGGTAGCAGCGCTACGTATAGAAGGGCTTGAACAGACCATTACGGTGAGTATCGGTGTTGCTGTTTGGCAGCCGGGCGACAGCTGTAAAACCATTATCTCACGGGCCGATGACGCCATGTACCGTGCTAAGCATGGCGGACGCAATCGCGTTGAAATAGCGCCTAAGCCCATGGTGCCGATCTCATCATTCACGCCTTAAAAGTTTCCACTACCTTTGCACTGGCTGAGCATCCGTTGAATCGCTGCGTCGGCGCCTTTCAGGCTAAAAGTCATATACCAAGGCTCGCGCTCCTGCTGATCAAAGCCGAGAAACAGCTGCTCGCCCTGGCGCATGTCGGCCATTAGAGATTCCAAGTCACTTAAGTAAAAGTGGGCATAAAACCCGTTATCGCCGCGCTCAGTAATAAATTCCGCCATGGTGTCGATAACGGGCTGCTCATCGACTCGCAGCCGAGCGGGCACTAGGTTGACCGCACGGCTCTCATCTTGCTGCTGCTCAAGGGTGACGCGCATCTCCAGCCAGGGTAAATCGCAAACGCCTGCGGTGGCGTTCAAGCTCAGCGTAGCGTCGGAGTAGCTGTGGGTTTCCACTGCACGGTAGTGGCGTTCGCCCCCCAGCGTTAACGTCATCGACTGCCAATGGTCGTGGTTGGTTACGTCCTTGGTATTAAACGTGGCGGCGCGAGTGTCGGGCGTTACTACCATCAGTGACACAGCCATTGCCACAGTAACTAACGCAGGCCAGCGGAAACGCAGGGTATCAGTAGCAGTCATGATCTGAGCCATTTAACTAAAAGGGTCAGTCTATAGCGTGTTGGGAAGTGTCAAAAGAGTAACGCGCTGATTTTTCTATATATGGTAGAAAACTTTAAAAAAAGCGCCCCATATAGTGGGAAGTCAAGTCTATACTTCATTCCGATGCCACGTATAATTGCCCCATTTAAGCGCTATATTCACCCCGTTGTGAAGGAGTTTTGCGATATGAGCACCGCTGCTAAGGCTATGAAGACCTCTAACGATGTCCCGATGCAGGCCCCTTCGCGGGAGATCTGGGATGCTAAATATCGTCTCAAGGACCGTCATAGCCAGCCCGTCGATCAGGACGTAGGTGCTACGTTTGAACGGGTTGCTCGCGCCCTCGCAGTGGTAGAAGGTGATAAAGCGGAAGAGTGGCTGCCGAAATTCCGTTGGGCGCTGGAAAATGGCGCTATTCCTGCCGGTCGTATTCTCTCCAACGCGGGCGCTGAAGCGTATAAGCCCGCGGTGAGCCTGATTAACTGCACCGTTTCGCGCACGATTCGCGACTCCATGCGCGATATTCTCGACTCGGTGGTCGATGCGGGCATGACGCTGAAATCCGGTGCAGGTATTGGCTACGACTTCTCGACGCTGCGCCACAAAGGCGCGTTCGTATTCGGCGCTGGCGCGGGCACTAACGGCCCGCTGGCGTTTATGGATATCTACGACAAGATGTGTTTCACCGTCGCCTCTGCCGGTGGCCGACGCGGCGCCCAAATGGGCACCTTCGATGTGGGCCACCCGGATGTGCGCGAGTTTATCCAGGCTAAGCGCGAAGCGGGTCGTCTTCGTCAGTTCAATCTGTCGTTATTGATCACCGATGAGTTTATGGAGGCGGTCAAGAACAATACCGACTGGCCGCTGGCTTTTCCGCTGCACCCCGGTGAGAAAGAGGACGTGAAAGCGGAAGACCTGCTCTATCGTGATTGGCCGGTGGTGGAAGAGGGCTACACGGTGGATGCCGAAGGCCGCGTTGCCTGCCGCATTGTTGAAGTGATTAAAGCGCGGGAGTTGTGGGACACCATTATGTCCTCCACCTACGACTACGCCGAGCCGGGCTTTATCCTGATAGACCAGGTTAATCGCATGAACAATAACTGGTTCTGCGAGGATATCCGCGCCACCAACCCCTGTGGCGAGCAGCCTCTGCCGCCGGAAGGCGCCTGCCTCCTGGGTTCGGTCAATCTGACCAAGTTTGTCATCGACCCCTTCGGTGCCGAGCCGCGCTTTGATTGGGAGCGCTACCGCAAAGTGGTCGCGATCTTTACGCGAATGCTCGACAATGTGGTCGAGATTGCCGGTTTGCCGCTGCCTCAGCAGCAGCGTGAAATTGAAGCCAAACGCCGCCACGGCATGGGCTTCTTGGGACTGGGCTCAACGCTCACTATGCTCAAAATCCCCTACGGTTCTAAGCAGTCGCTGGTGTTCACCGATGAGGTGAGCCGTCATTTGGCGATAGAGGGTTGGAAGCAGGCGTTGGAGCTTTCTCAAGAGAAGGGCATGGCCCCGGTGCTGGAGCAGGAGCATACCATTACCCCTAAAATGCTGCGCGAGCGGCCGCAGCTAGCCAAAGATGGTTACGAAGTGGGCGATCAAGTGCCGGGGCGTATCCTGCACGCTCGCTACAGTCAGTACATGGCCCAAGTGGCCGAGCTTGAGCCCGAGCTTGTGGCACAGTTGGCCGAGCACGGCGCGCGCTTTACCCATCACAGCTCGATTGCGCCGACCGGCACGATTTCGTTATCGATGGGTAACAACGCCTCCAACGGTATCGAGCCCTCCTTCTCGCATCGCTACTTTCGCAATATTATCCAGTCGGGTAAGAAGACCAAAGAGCAGGTAGAAGTGGTTTCTTTTGAGCTGGCCGCCTACCGTCACTTTATCGCTGACGACGCTGTGGATAGCGACCTGCCGGACTACTTTGTTACCGCCGATGCCATCTCGCCCGAACAGCATGTTGCGGTTCAGGCCGCCGCCCAGCACTGGATCGATTCGGCGATCTCAAAAACGGTCAACGTGCCTACCGAGTTTCCCTTTGAGCAGTTCCAGGATCTCTATTTGCAAGCTTACGAAAGCCGCTTAAAAGGCTGTACTACCTTCCGTTTTAACCCCGAGGCCTTTCAGGGCGTGCTGGTACGGGAAGATGATCTTAAAAACACCACCTACGTGTTTGAGCTGGAAAATGGTGAAACCCTTGAGCTCAATGGTAGCGAAACGGTAATTTACGACGGTGAAGAGCATAACGCTGCCAACCTCTTTGATGGCTTAAAAGAAGGCACCTACGGCAAATGGTGATGCCGCGCTAAGCGCTATCTGTTTTAAACGCACACCTTTGCTAAGTGGAGAACACCATGGCTGTAGAAATTACCTCAAAAATCGTTGGTTACCGTATCAAGCAGCAGGAACAGGCCGCGCCCGTTCCCGAGCTTCAGGATGAAAACCCGCTGACGGTGCGTATTCCTTCACGTCCGGAAGGCACCCTGGAAGCGGTATCTGAAAAGATCTCTTACGTAGGCGCGGAAGGCCGCAAGAAAGTATACCTGCTGGTGTCGTTTATGCC
Source organism: Halomonas alkaliantarctica (assembly GCF_029854215.1). Classification (NCBI taxonomy): domain Bacteria; kingdom Pseudomonadati; phylum Pseudomonadota; class Gammaproteobacteria; order Oceanospirillales; family Halomonadaceae; genus Vreelandella; species Vreelandella neptunia. Next base: position 109,041 of record NZ_CP122961.1, read on the forward strand.
GGTGGAGGGCGTGATTGGCGGTAAGCGGGTGGTGATTGAGCGCCCGGTGGAGTTCTTTTTTCCATCAGGGCAGCTCTCCAGCGAGCACCAGTGGATTACCGCCACCATGCGTAGTCTCTCGCTGGCGGCTCGGGGCGGTTACGTCACCCAGGCGGTGGCGGATCTACGCAAAGTAGCCTGGGATAAAGGGCTGGTTCGCTGTGGCATGAACCGCTGGAACAAGCCAATGTTCCACGATTCGGAAGTCGCGGCGATTGCCTGGTCTATTCAGCAAATTCTTTACCGCCGCGGCTTTTTGGATCGGGATGGTAACCAGGTGCCGGTTGAGCAGTTGGTCGAACGTTATGCCCACCGTATGACTCACGGCCATGCTTGGCAGCCCAGTGCTGAAGAAGAGGCGAATGATGTTCCCATTGAAACCGGCGCGGTAGAGCCTATTGGGGGTGATAAGGCAACGCCGGGAAAAAAGCCTGAGGGCAGTGGCCCAGCTACGGTGGGTAACTGCCCCGAGTGCCGCGGCGAACTGATCATGATGGATGGCTGCCCCACCTGCTATGCAGGCTGCGGCTGGTCAAAGTGCGGTTAGTCTTAGCTTAGACTCTTGGTTTAAAAAAACCGCGTGCTAACAGCACGCGGTTTTTTATGCCGTTTCGCATAACAGGGGGCGGACGTTGTCGGTAAGGTAGCAGTCGTCAAACTGTCCTTCGTTACTGAGGGCTTTTAAGTCAGGTATCGTCAGGCGGTGGCGATCACGAAACACCAAACCATCTTCGCTAAGTGCGGTAAAGGTACGGCTAACATGTACCGGGCTTAGCCCTAACACATCGGCCAGCTGCTCCTGGGAGAGAGGCAGGCGGAACTGGTTGCTAATGTCCGGGTTGGTTTGGCGCAGCCTTAGGTACATTTCATAAAGAAAATGCGCCATTTTTTGACGGGCGCTGCGTCTAGCCAAGGTGACCAGCCGCTCGGTCATTAGCGCCTGTTGGCGGCTACCGATGGCAAACATGACCGATGTCAGCGATAGCGATTGGCGGAATATTTCCAGCATACGCTTGTGCGGGAAATGGCAAATCACTCCGTCATCAATCATGCGCACATTCTCAAGACGCTCGGAGAATGCAAACTCGCGCAGTCCAATAATGTCCCCGGGTAAAAACACTTCCAGAATCTGGCGATCACCGTTTTCCAGATGGCGGTAGGAGTAGGCCCAGCCGCTTTTTAGGGTGCAGAACTCATTGGCCGGGTCGCCCATCTCCCAGAGTAGCGTGCCCGACTTAATATCGGTCGGACTCTCCTCCAGCGTCATGAGCAATCTCTTCTCATCATCGCTTAATGAACAGTAGTGATTGAAGTGCTTAATAATACAACTTTTTTCTTGACCCACGACTTATCCCTCCAGCAGAGGATTGCATAATACTGCTAACTATAATCTGCTCGCCACTATAAACAATGTGGCTACCTACTGCGTTGCCCAAAGGTACCAACTAGCATGGCCATTTAGTCTGAGGGTGGGCGTCTGCCCACCCCGCCTTCAAAAACGAATGCTAGCGCTTCGTTGCGCGTTTTCCCCGTGCCAGCAGTGGCGCTAAGAACCGGCCGGTATGCGAGACTTCCTGCTTGGCGATCTGTTCAGGCGTGCCTTCGGCGATGATCTGACCGCCACCAGAGCCCCCTTCAGGGCCAAGATCAACAATCCAGTCGGCGGTTTTGATCACATCCAGGTTGTGCTCGATCACCACGATGGTATTGCCGTGATCGCGCAGACGGTGGAGTACTGTCAGCAGCTGACGAATATCCTCAAAGTGCAGCCCGGTGGTCGGCTCATCCAAAATATACAGCGTTTTACCGGTATCGCGCTTGGCGAGTTCGCGGGCGAGTTTAACCCGCTGTGCTTCGCCGCCCGAAAGCGTGGTGGCGCTCTGTCCCAAGCGGATATAGGAGAGTCCTACATCGAGCAACGTTTGCAGGCGACGGGCAATCGCCGGGACTGGGCTGAAGAATTCCAGCGCGTCTTCCACGGTCATGGCCAGCACTTCGTGGATCGTTTTACCCTTGTAGTGGATATCCAGGGTTTCGCGGTTGTAGCGCTTGCCCTTACACACGTCGCAGGGCACGTAGATATCCGGTAGGAAGTGCATCTCTACCTTGATCATCCCTTCGCCCTGGCACGCCTCGCAGCGCCCGCCTTTAACGTTAAAGCTGAATCTGCCGGGCTTATAGCCCCGGGAACGCGCTTCTTGGGTCCCCGCAAACAGCTCGCGAATCGGTGTAAAAATACCCGTATAGGTGGCCGGATTGGAGCGCGGTGTGCGGCCAATCGGGCTCTGATCGATATCGATAACTTTATCGAGCTGGTCGAGCCCTTCGATCTTCTCATAGGGCGCGGCGGTCAGCGTGGTGGCGCGGTTTAATTCGCGAGCGGCAATGGGCATCAAGGTGCCGTTGATCAGTGTCGATTTACCCGAGCCGGAAACGCCGGTGATGGCGATAAACAGCCCCAGCGGCAGGCTCAGCGTGACGTTCTGAAGGTTGTTGCCGGTGGCGCCGCGCACGATCAACTGCTTTTCCGGATTGCCGGGGATGCGGTAGGGCGGTACGGCGATTTCCCGGGTACCGGATAAATATTGCCCTGTCAGCGAGTTGGGATTGTCCATCACGTCTTGTGGGGTGCCCTGGGCAACGATTTCACCGCCGTGGACGCCAGCGCCCGGGCCGATATCCAGCACGTGATCAGCGGCGCGAATGGCGTCTTCGTCATGCTCGACCACAATCACGGTATTGCCCAAATCGCGCAGCCGCTCAAGGGTTTTTAGCAACCGGTCGTTGTCGCGCTGGTGCAAGCCAATCGACGGCTCATCGAGAATATACATCACCCCGACCAAGCCCGCGCCAATTTGGCTGGCTAAGCGGATACGCTGGGCTTCACCGCCGGAAAGGGTATCGGCGCTGCGCTCCAGGTTGAGATAGTCCAGCCCCACATTGACCAAAAACTCTAATCGAGCGTGGATCTCATGGACGATTTTATCGGCGATCTCACCTTTGCGTCCCGGCAGGCTTAGGTCGGCAAAGTAGCGCCACGCTTCGCCAATCGGAAAGCGCACAATCTCGGCGATGTTGTGATCATCCACGTAAACATGGCGTGACTCTTTACGCAGTCGCGAGCCACTACAGGTCGCACAAGGCTGCACGGCAATATATTTGACCAGGTCATCGCGCACCATGTTGGATTCGGTTTCCCGATAGCGGCGCTGCATATTGGGCAACACGCCTTCGAAAGCATGTTCGCGGGTGACTTTACGACCGCGATCGCCCACATAGGCAAACGGAATCTGCTCGTCGCCGCTGCCGTTGAGGATAACCTCCTGATCGCGGTGGGCGAGCTCTTGCCAGGGGGTTTCCAGCTCAAAGCCATAGTGTTTGGCCAGCGCCTGGAGCTGGGTAAAGTAGTAAATATTGCGCCGATCCCAGCCTTTTATGACGCCTTCGGCAAGCGACAGCTCCGGGTGGCTGATCAGCTTGTCCGGATCGAAGTACTGCTGTACACCGAGCCCGTCGCAGGTGGGGCAGGCACCCGCCGGGTTGTTGAACGAAAACATGCGCGGCTCAAGTTCCGCCAGCGAGTAGCCGCACACCGGGCAGGCAAAGCGCGACGAAAAGGCAATGTCTTCGCGCTCACCGTCCATAAAGTGAATCATGGCGGTGCCGTCGGCGAGATTCAGCGCGGTTTCAAAGGACTCCGCCAAGCGTTGGGCAAGGTCGTCGCGCACTTTGAAGCGGTCAACGACGACGCTGATATCGTGTTTTTTGCGCTTATCCAGCGGTGCGATGTCGTCCAGTTCCAGCACTTGACCATCGACCAGGGCGCGCACAAAGCCCTGGGCGCGCAGCTCGGCTAATAGCTGTAAATGTTCGCCTTTGCGGCCTTTGACCACCGGCGCCAACAGCATCAGCTTGGTGCCTTCGGCGAGATTCATGACCTGATCGACCATCTGCGAAATGGTCTGGGCTTCCAAGTCCTCGCCATGTTCGGGACAGCGGGGCGTCCCGGCACGGGCAAACAGCAGGCGCAGGTAGTCGTAAATTTCGGTGATGGTGCCCACGGTCGAGCGCGGGTTGTGGGAGGTGGACTTCTGCTCAATGGAGATCGCAGGTGACAGCCCTTCGATGTGATCCACATCGGGCTTTTCCATCATCGACAGGAACTGGCGCGCATAGGTGGAGAGCGATTCCACGTAGCGGCGCTGCCCCTCGGCGTAAAGGGTATCGAACGCTAACGATGATTTACCCGAGCCGGAGAGGCCGGTTATCACAATCAGCTTGTTACGGGGCAGCTCCACATCGATCTGCTTGAGGTTGTGGGTGCGGGCACCCCTGACCAGAATGCTGTCCATCAACACCTCGAATCGCGCGGCAAAAGCGCGATTATACGTTTGTCGGCACCCTCCCGGCAAAACAGCTTTCATAACCTGCGGCAACTCGCGACGTTTCCAGCGCCAGCCCAAACCGCTAGAATAGCGGATTGTCACAATTCACACTGACTCACCACATGCTTAACCACCATATAAAAGGGCATTATGCGCAAGGTTTCCGCACTATTGCTGGCCTCTGAACGACGTGCGATCAGTGGTTTGGCCGGGCTTTATGCATCGCGCATGCTGGGTCTGTTTATGGTGCTGCCGGTGTTGGCACTGTATGCCGACACTCTTGAGGGTTCGACCCCGCTGCTAGTGGGCGTGGCGCTGGGTGTTTATGGGTTAACCCAGGCAACGCTGCAAATCCCGTTTGGTTTACTCTCTGACCGCATTGGTCGTAAGCGGGTGATTGCCATAGGGCTGGTAATTTTTGCATTCGGTAGCGTGATCGCGGCGCTCTCCGATAGCATTGCCGGCGTTATCGCTGGGCGAGCGCTGCAGGGCTGTGGCGCCGTAGCCGCGGCTATTATGGCACTGCTGGCGGATCAAACCCGTGAGGAGGTGCGCACCGCCGCCATGGCGACCATTGGGCTGTCTATTGGCGTGTCGTTTGCGATTGCCATGGTGCTGGGGCCGTGGCTTGCCGCCTGGGCGGGACTGGCCGGGGTGTTCTGGTTTACTGCACTGCTAACGCTGGTGGGGCTGCTAGTACTGTGGCGCTGGGTGCCTTCAGCGCCGCGCCGAAGGCGTCACCGTGACGTGGGCATGGACCGCCAGCAGTTTAAGAGCGTGATAACCCGCCCTGATTTATGGCGGTTGGATGTGTCGATTTTTGCCCTGCACTTAGTGCTGATGGCGATATTTGTGGCGGTACCTTTTCGCCTGCTGAACGCCGGTGTGGCGATTGAGTATCATGGGCTGGCGTATCTTGGCATTATGGCGCTATCGTTTGTTGCTATGGTGCCGCTGATTATTGTGGCTGAGAAGCAGCAGCGCATGCGCTTGATGTGTTTGGCAGCGATCGGCGCTATTGTGCTGAGTTTGGCGGGGCTGGGGTTGCCACTCTTGCCAAGCTACTGGCTGTTTGTATGGCTGTTTGTGTTCTTCACCGGCTTTAATCTGCTAGAAGCGACGCTACCTTCCATGCTCAGTAAACTTGCCCCGGCGGGCGCCAAAGGAACTGCGATGGGGGTGTACTCCACCAGCCAATTTTTAGGCGCTTTTTTAGGCGGTACGCTAGGTGGCTTGCTGGCTCACTATGGCGGTCTCAATGCGGTCTTCATTGGCTGTGCTGGTCTGGCGCTATGCTGGTGGATCGCTATGTGGTGGATGCCCGCACCTCCACCACTCTCCAGCGAAGTGGTGGCGCTACACGAGACCCAGGCCGATGCGCTCGACCTGTTGATGGAGCACTTAGCCGATGTGGTCGGCGTGGAAGATGTCATGGTGGTGCCGGAAGAGCGTTTGGTCTATTTAAAGGTGAACCGACAGCAGCTTGATCAGGCAGCGTTGAACAAGCTAATGGCACCCCCAAAATCATAATCCAGCCGTGCCAATGAAGTGTGGCGGCGGTTGGCAATAAACTCTACATGACAGCTATTAAAGGAGCGCCTTATGGCTCGCGGCATTAACAAGGTCATTCTGATTGGCAACCTCGGGCAGGATCCAGAGGTGCGTTTCACCCCCAGCGGCACCGCCGTGGCCAATTTAAATCTGGCCACCACCGATACCTGGATGGATCGTCAGAGCGGCCAGCGCCAAGAGCGCACCGAATGGCACCGTGTGGTGATGTTCAATAAAACCGCCGAAATCGCCCAGCAGTACCTGAAAAAAGGCTCCAAAGTCTATATTGAAGGGCGCCTGCAAACCCGCAAATGGCAGGATCAAAACGGGCAGGATCGCTACTCGACGGAAATCGTCGCCAACGATATGCAGATGCTTGACGGTCGTAGTGGTGACTTCCAAGGCGGCGGCGCTCCGCAAAATAACTATTCCCAGGACGCTCCTCAGAACGCCCCCCAGAATGCACCCGTTCAAAATAATCCTGCCGCTAATAACCACAGCGGCTATCCTCCTCAGGGTGGCGCGCCCCAAGGTGGCAACAACTACACCGGTGGGCAGAGCCCGCAGCAGCCTCCTCGCCCCGCGCAGCCAGCGCCGCAGCAGGGCAACCAAGCTCCCCCGCCCAACCAGCAGAACAGTAGCTACGGCGCCCCGGATCCGGGTAACTTCGACGATTTCGACGATGAGATCCCATTCTGAGCGTGCTATTCGTTGCGCAGCGTGGAAGTAAGCGTGATAAGGGAGGGGTGTCTTGAAGCTGTTAATTCTGGATGCCGGACACTGCCTAAGCTTGGCACTGGCCCGGGAAGCAAGCCGTCGTGCCGATACAGAGTTGGTCATCGAGCAAGGAACGACCATCACACCGTCGCGCCTTGAGGCGATAGCCCCTGACGCCGTGATTATTCCACCGTTGGCCCACCCACTGAACATGGCGCCAGCGGACGTAACGGCTCATGCCGATGCGGTAGATATCTGTTTGGATGCCTGTCAGTCGCAAGACGTGGCGTTGGTATGGTGTGTCTCCGATCAGCTTTACGAAGACGGTTTTGAAATTCCCATCGACGAGCATGTGGTGCCTGCGCCGCGGGATGACAGCTTGCGGCGCCTGGTGCAGACCGGCAACCGCATTCGTGCGGAGTTTCAGCGTCATTTGATTGTGCGTTTAGGCCCGCTGTTTGCGCTGGAAGGCAGCCATGCGTGGCTAAATGACATCATCGGTCACTTGGTGCACGGTAAGGCGGTGCGCGCTGCGGAGGATGTGATTTTTTGCCCGACCTCCGCGGATGCCGTCGCCATGGCGCTGATTGGCATGCTACAGCAGCAGGTCAGCGGTGCTGAGGCCTGGGGGTCTTATCATCTGGCTGGCACCGAACCGGTCAGCGCCTTTACCTTTACTTCCATGGTGCGCACCCAGCTGTTAACGCACCTTGAGGGGCGCGGCGAGCAGATTACTCTGGGAGAGGTTCAGCCGCTTAAACACCATCATGATGCTAAGCTGCGGCGCGTTTTGAACTGCCGACGTGTGCTGGACGTGTTTGGCGTCCATCAGAAACCGTGGCGGTTGGAGGCTGGCCGTATGTTAGATGCGTGGTGTTTAACCCGTGAAAGTAACCGTGTCAGCGATACAGGAGCGTCGGCTTGATAAATGTGGTTCGCAGCTTGGTTTTTTATGCCGGCTATTTTTTTGCCATGCTAATGATCGGCATTCTGTTCCTGCCCATTGCGCCGTTTCTTCCGCTGTCTGGCCGCTACCGCTTACTCAATTTGTATAACTACTTTTTGATGGTGTGGTTTCGTATTGCCTGTGGAGTGCGCTACGACATCCAAGGGCGGGAAAATCTGCCAAGTGGCCCCTGTGTGATTCAAGCCAACCACCAGTGTGAGTGGGAAACCGTGTTTCTGCAGGTCATGAAACCACCGGTATGTACCGTTTTGAAGCGCGAGCTACTGCGCTTGCCGATCTTTGGCTGGGGTTTGCGTCTGCTTCGCCCAATCAGCCTAGATCGCTCCAAACCGGCGCGAGCGATGAAGCAAGTGCTTACACAGGGCGTCGAGCGTTTGGGGACAGGGCTTTCGGTGCTGATTTTTCCAGAAGGGACGCGGGTAGATCCCGGCGTCCGTAAACGCTATAACAAAAGCGGCAGCGTGGTGGCGTGTCGTGCGGGGGTGCCGGTTCTGCCAGTGGCCCACAACGCCGGCGAGCGCTGGCCAGGGCGCCACTGGGTCAAACGGCCAGGCGTACTGCGTGTGCGTATTGGTAAGCCGATTGAGACGGACGGGCGCATGCCTGATGAAGTGCTTGCAGACGTCGAGGCGTGGATCGAAGCGCAGCTACAAGAAATATCTGATGTCCCGCGGCCTACCTCTCGGTAACCGCCTTATGTTTATCCGCCAGGGTTTGTAATTAAAAACGCTTGTAAATGAAAACGGCGCCCATTGGGCGCCGTTTTTATGCTCATCATACGAGTAGTCGTAGCGTTAGTCGTTAAGACGTTGGAAGACTAAGCACGCATTAGTGCCGCCAAAGCCGAAGCTGTTAGATAAGGCACGATCGATCGTCACGCCATCGCGGCGTTCGGTGACAATATCAAAGCCATCGGCCTGCTCATCCAAATCGGTGATATTCGCCGAGGCGGCAACAAAGTTGTTTTGCATCATCAGCAGCGAATAGATCGCTTCCTGCACACCGGTAGCCCCGAGGGAGTGGCCGGTGAGCGATTTGGTCGAGCTCATCGCAGGCGTTGTATTGCCAAACACTTCACGTATTGCTTTGAGCTCGGCAACATCGCCCACGGGCGTCGAGGTGCCGTGGGTGTTGATGTAGTCGATAGCGCCATCGACTGTTGCCATCGCCTGGCGCATGCACCTCATAGCACCTTCACCTGAAGGGGCAACCATATCATGGCCGTCAGAGGTAGCGCCGTAGCCCACCAGTTCGCCATAGATCTTGGCACCGCGGGCTTTGGCGTGCTCAAGCTCTTCTAACACCAGCATGCCACCGCCTCCGGCGATAACAAAGCCATCGCGCGCTTGGTCGTAAGGGCGCGAAGCCTGCTCAGGGGTGTCGTTGTAGTGGGTCGAGAGCGCACCCATGGCATCAAACAGGCAAGAGAGAGTCCAGTGCTCTTCTTCGCCGCCACCGGCAAACACCACATCCTGCTTGTTTAGCTGAATTTGCTCCATCGCGCTGCCAATACAGTGTGCTGAGGTCGCACAGGCAGAAGAGATAGAGTAATTGATGCCTTTGATTTTAAAAGGCGTTGCCAAGCACGCTGAAACGGTGCTGCCCATTGTCCGGGTGACGCGATAAGGGCCAACGCGGCGTAGCCCTTTTTCACGCAATATGTCGGCTGCTTCAACCTGGTTAGCGCTTGAAGCACCGCCGGAGCCGGCAATAAGCCCTGTGCGCTCGTTGGAGACCTGCTCTTCGCTCAGCCCTGCATCTTCGATGGCCTGAGCCATAGAAACATACGCATAGGCCGCAGCATCGCCCATAAAGCGGCGCAGTTTGCGGTCAATAAGAGCGTCAAGATCAATATCGACACTACCCGCGACATGGCTACGGAAGCCTCGTTCGGCATACTCTTCTTTAAAACGAATACCACTACGCCCAGTTTTGAGCGCGTCCAGGACCTGTCGTTGGTCGTTACCAAGGCACGATACGATGCCAAGGCCGGTGACTACCACTCGTCGCATGGGAGCCTCCTGTTCAGAAATTCGCAGTGGAGGTAAATAGGCCAACGCGCAGATCATTAGCCTGATAGATGTCGCGTCCGTCAACGGTGACTGTACCGTCGGCGATACCCAAGATAAGACGTCGGGTAATAATACGCTTAATATTAATGCTATAGGTCACTTTTTGTGCATCAGGCAGAATCTGTCCGCTGAATTTAACTTCGCCGCAGCCAAGCGCACGTCCGCGTCCTGGGTGGCCTAGCCAGCCCAAATAAAACCCAACGAGCTGCCACATAGCGTCTAATCCTAAACAGCCAGGCATGACGGGGTCGCCGGGAAAGTGGCAATCAAAGAACCACAAGTCAGGCGTGATATCCAGCTCGGCGATCAGTTCGCCCTTGCCGTGCTCACCGCCTTCTTCGTGAATGTGCTTGATGCGATCAAGCATCAGCATGTTAGGAGCCGGGAGCTGTGCATTGCCGGGGCCGAATAGCTCGCCGCGGGAGCAGGCCAGCAGTTCTTCGCGATCAAAGGAATGTTGCTTGGTCACTGAATCGTTCCGAATATCAAATTGGTTGTAGGGCTAGTCTACTTCCCGAAACCGCTGAATGCACGTAACTGGCTATTTATCGCCAATAACTTGAGATTTTCGCGGATTGGCCGATAGCACTCTCGTGGGCAGCTTGGATAAACAGCTGCCGATTGTGCACAATAAATGTGCCATTGTCGTAATATAGAGCATTCAAGTTTCTTAGGCGGCAGGGTCAGCATGGCACCTAACGCTAATTTTTATTTAGGTTAATTTGTATAGGGTATAGCGAATCGCCATGTGGCTTCCTGTTTCTCTCAATCGTCCGTTAGTTTGGGTCGCACTGACGGCGCTTCCCGCTTGCGTTTGGATACCCGATACGATGCTGCGCTTGGTGGCTGCAATGTTAGTCGCGCTTGGGCTATGGGACGCCTGGAAACAAGTGCGTCAACAGCGCTTGCGCCTGCGGCTGTCGCAAGATACGTTAAGCCTCGCCAGTGATGCCATGGTGATTACCGATTCGCAAAATCACGTTATGGTGGTTAATCCAGCATTTACCGAAATTACCGGCTACGACAGCCATGAGATCCAAGGGCTGAAGCTGGAGACGCTGGCAGCACCACGCCATGACAAGGCCTTCTATCAAACGTTTTGGAGCACGCTGAAAAGTACCGGCCGTTGGGAAGGTGAAATGTGGAGCCGGCGTAAACACGGCGACGAATACCCCGAGTGGCTAAAAGTCCGTGCCATCACCGACAAGCGCGGTAACATTACCCATTTTATTAATCTGTTTACCGATATTTCGGCACAAAAAGCCCGCGAGCGCGATTTACGCCGTATCGGCTATGAAGACCCGCTTACCGGGCTGCCCAACCGTCGCCGTCTCCACGACCTGCTTGCCTCTCGCCTGCGCCACTTACGCGCAGGCGAGAGTCTGGATATGGCGCTGGTGGATATCGATGGGTTGAAATCAGTCAATGATAGCTTGGGGGTTGAGCAGGGTGATCGCCTGTTAGCGCGCTTTGCCCAGCGACTAACAGGCTATGTGGCCGGGAGCGTGGTAGGGCGCTTGGGTGGCGATGAGTTTATGGTGATCCGCACCACCACCTTCGACGATCATGACCAGTGGATAGCCACCCTGCGCGAGCATATGAGTCGGCCCTTTGAAATCAACGACCACTCGCTGCGCTTAGGATTGACGATTGGTAGCTGTCGGGTGCCTGAAGATGGTAACGACTCGGGTGTCGTCTTTCAGCGCTTAGAATCGGCGCTTTACAGCGCCAAGCGACTGGGGCGTAACTTAAGCCAGCGCTTTCGCCCGGCGCTGGATAAGCAGGATAATCCTCAGCTGGCGCTGGTCAGTGATCTACGCGCTGCGCTTATTTCCGGTGACCAGTTGGAACTGCATTATCAGACCCAGCATGATCCTGCCAGCAGCGAGCTGGTGGGGATGGAGGCGTTACTGCGTTGGCGCCACCCCAGGGACGGCATGATTTCCCCGGGCGACTTTATTCCGTTGGCCGAGCGGCACGGTTTAATGAGCCAACTGGGCGCCTGGGTGATCGAAAAAGCCTGTGCCCAGCAGGCCCACTGGCGTAACAGCGCTATGCCCAAGCTGACGATTTGGGTCAATATCTCGGCGCTGCAGCTTTTTCAAGGCGATCTGGAGAGCCAACTGACGACCTGTCTGAAGCGTTATCAGTTGAAGCCTTCGCAAATTGGTTTGGAACTGACGGAGTCGGTGCTACTCGATGAGCGTGCGGGGGATATGGGGCCACGCCTTCAGGCGCTGCGTGACCAAGGCTTTGCGATTGCCATCGATGACTTTGGTACGGGCTATTCATCGCTTGGCTATTTGAAGCGCTTGCCGGTGGACAAAATTAAACTCGATCGGGCCTTTATTAAAGAGCTGCCACACGATCAGGCAGACGCCTCGATCGTTAAGGCGGTCTTAGCGATGGCGGAAGGCATGGGGCTAGGGGTAATTGCAGAAGGTGTGGAGACCAAAGAGCAGTGTCAGTTCTTGGTTAATGCAGGGTGCACATCCGTACAAGGGTTCTACTTTGCTCGGCCGCTATCCGCTGCTGAGTTGGAAAAACGCCTGGTGCACGAACCAATCACTCTCCCCACTGCCTCATAGGCTTGAAATAGCTAATACCCACACAAAGTATCGCCCAAATGAGCGCCTGAACGGGGAGTAACCAAGCCGCCAGCGTTACCTCTGCCAGCAGTGCGCCGCCATAATAAGAGAGTGGGCCGCTAATGGCGCCACACAGCGCGGCTAGCAGTGGATAGCGCCACAGCCATGCAAGAGAGTGATAGACCAGAGTGGCAAACAGCGGCCAAAGCATCCACAGCCACAGCGGTAGAAGCCCTAGCACCATCCTTTGATCGTTAAAATCGAAGCCTCCCAGCCGTTGTAAACCGCCATCAATCACCAGTCCCAACAGCGCAAATCCGGTGATAAATCGCCACTCTCCGGGCCACGCGCAGCGCCATAAGTGCCAGGCCAACAGGCTACCGCCTGCTATGGCAGCAACCCAAGAGCCGCCAAGCACACACAGTAGCCAGCCAGCCTCAAAGCGTAGGGCATTCAACACCAGCGCCTGCCACTTGGGTGATGCCATTTAGAGCGCGCCGGTGAGCGGAATGGGTTTCGCCGCTGGCTTGGCCAGCAGTAGGTGGCAGGTGCCGATGGAGCGCTCGATAAAACCACCCTCGCAGTAGCACAGGTAGTAGCGCCACATGCGAATAAAGCGCTCGTCGTAGCCCAATGTTCTCACCTGCTCCAGGCTGGCTTCAAAGCGGTGGCGCCACTCGCGCAGGGTGCGCGCGTAATGAGGCCCAATTTCATCCAAAGCGACGATGTTCAGTGACGTTTTACGCATAACGCTGGTCAACATGGCGTGGTGCGAGGGCAAAAAGCCGCCAGGAAAAATGTAGCGCTTGATAAAATCCATATCGCGTTTAGCTTCTTCGAAACGCTGATCGCGAATAGTGATGGCTTGCAGCATGGCCTGCCCATCGTCGGTGAGCAGGCTATCCAGCTTGTTGAGGTAGGTATCAAGATACTGATGCCCCACCGCCTCAATCATCTCCACCGAAATGAGCCGGTCATAGTGCCCCGTCAATTGACGGTAATCCTGCTTAAGCAGGGTGATTTTGTCCTCCAGACCCTCTTCCCTGATGCGCTGAGCGGTATGGGCGTGCTGCTCATCCGAGATAGTCGTGGTGGTGACGCGGCAGCCGCGGGTTTTGGCGGCATGAATCGCTAATCCTCCCCAGCCGGTCCCGATCTCTAGCAGGTGATGCTGTGGCTGTACGTCGAGCTTTTCCAGCATCAAATCAAGCTTATAGGTAGAGGCCTCTTCCAAGCTGGCTTCCGGATAGGGGAAAACGGCGCTTGAATACATCCAGTGGTGGCGATCTAAAAACGTCGAAAAAAGATCGTTGCCGATATCGTAGTGGGCGGCAATATTACGTTTTGAGCCGCTTAAACTGTTGCGCTGAAAGCGGTAGGCGGCGCCCAGTAACCAACGAGCGAAGCGGGCGCTGCCGTTCTCCATTTTCGTATTCACCTGCTCAAGGTTAGCGGCGAACAGGCGCACCAGGGCGACCAGGTCGTCGGCGTCCCAATCGCCGTCCATGTACGATTCCGCAGCCCCCACGGTGCCGCCAAAGGCAAGGCGCTTCCAAGCGCGGGAGTGGCGAATCACCACGGTCACTTGCAGCGGGCCTTGTTGGCCTAAGTGATGACACTGATTGCCTTCAATCAGGGTGATACGGCCGCCGCGAAAGGCGTCCAGCTGGGCCATTAGGCGTGGCTTTAACCACTTGGTTAAGCGATCTTGCGCAATGGGCTGAATATTGGGAGGCGTGGAACGCAGGGTGGTCACTTTGAAGTCTCCTTGCGCTTGGGGTGGTTATAAACGGGGACGCGCTTAAGCCACAGGCGAAGCGCTTCAAAATGAATGCCCGCAATGGTTTTCAGGCTCATCCATGGCTGGCGCGCCAAGGTTTTTAGTAACGCGCCACGGGTGGCGGGTGAGGCGTCAAGGGTTAAGGTGGCATCAAAATGGCACTGCTGATCCTGCCAGTTCTCCATGTGCAGAAAGAGCTTTTCGCCGGGGGCGTTAAATTTCCAGCGGTAGCTCATTTCCATGGGGTTAAAGGGCGAGACGTGAAGGTCTTTATCGAAGTATGCTTGGTGACTGTGGCGTGTTGGGTCCACCGCGCTGGCGTAGCGGGTGCGCTCACGCCAGGGCATGTTGGTGACCTCACTTAATACGGCTGTCAGTCGCCCAAGATGGTCGTAGGCGTAGTAGACGGAAATAGGGTTAAACATGCAGCCCAGCGTGCGTAGCTGGGTGAGCACAAAGATACGGCCATTGGGTGCGCTGCCCAATTGACGAATAAGCTCTTCACGAACGGCGGTTTTTAGCGGGCGGTCAACCGGGCCCAGATAGTCTTCGCGGCGAAAGCGTGCCAAAGCAGGCCGCCGAGCGCTAAAGCCGGGCACCTTGTCGAATAGGTCGGGCAATTCGTCCAGATCCAGCCAAGCCATCCATAGCTGGTAACTAAAGGCGTGGGCTTTGGGCGTAAAACGCCGATGGCGTAGGGTGCCACGATAAATACGCGAGCGAGGCTGGGTGGTTATCCCAACCGTCATTTCAGTCAGCATGCTAGCCATCACCCCAGCCCCTCGACACCTTGCGGTGATAGCAATTCATGGGCAGGCAGCGCGGAAGGGTCTGCAGGTGGCGGGGCAGCTTCATCGCAGCCTAATGCCTGCGCCACCCGCAGCGCACTCCAAACGCCGTCTTCGTGGAAGCCGTTACGCCAATAGGCGCCGCAAAAGTGGGTGCGATGGGCCGTAGACGAAATGTCGGCGTGGCTCGCCTGAGCCGCCTGGCCTGCCAGGGTGAACTGGGGGTGTGCGTAAGTGTAGCGGCCCAGCACCTTTCTGGGATCAATGCTGGCGCTGTCGTTCAGGGTTACGCAAAACGTGGTGTCGCTCTCTATCCGTTGGAGAATATTCATAGCGTAAGTGACCGATACTCGTGCTTCGCTATCGCGCTGATCCAAGCGGTAATTCCAGCTCGCCCAGGCGCGCTTTCGGCGCGGCAGCAGGGCGGTGTCGGTATGCAGCACCACCTCGTTATCCTGGTACGGCATGGCGCTGAGAATCGCTTGCTCGTCGTTGCTGGCGTCGCCCAGCATGGCCAGTGCCTGGTCGGCGTGGCAGGCGAGCACGACTTGATCAAAACGCTGGGTGCCGGAGGACGTGGTAACACTGACGCCGGTGCTGTTGCGTGTAATCCGGGTGACCGGTGTATTAAGGTGAATGCGCGATGCATAGGGCGCCGTCAGACTGGGGATGTAGCTTTTCGAACCGCCTACTAGGGTGTGCCACTGGGGGCGGTGGTTGACCGATAGCAGGCCGTGATTGCGGAAGAAGCGCACAAAAAAAGCCAGCGGGAAGGCGCGTAAATCACTGATGCTGGCCGACCAGATGGCGGCCCCCATGGGCAGTAAGTAGCGCTGCTGAAAATCGCGGTTGTAGTGGTTGCGGTCCAGGTACTCACCCAGCGTCATATGTTCGGGGAGCTGTTGGCTCTCCAGCGCTTTGGTGGCCTGCTTGTTAAAGCGCAGAATGTCACCCAGCAGGCGGTAAAAAGAGGGGTTAAATAGATTGCGTCGTTGGGCAAACAACGAGCCTAAGGTATGCCCGTTGTACTCAAAATCCCGCGCTGTCTCATGTACCGAGAAGCTCATTTCGGTGGCTTGTGAAGCGACACCCAGGGTGGCCATCAGGCGCTGAAAATGCGGATAGGTCCAGTCGTTAAAAACAATAAAGCCGGTATCGATAGCGTACGATTGCCCCTCAACGTTCACATCCATGGTGGCGGTGTGCCCCCCCAGGCGTGAGTCCGCTTCAAACAGCGTGACCTCATGCTGGGCGGAGAGGTACCAGCCGGCTGCCATGCCGCTAATACCGCTGCCAACAATCGCAATACGTTGTGACGCTCCAGCGCTTTGTGGGGCCATGGCGCTCATGACGACTCCTTTTGGCTACGAGTCATGCGCAGGCCAATCTGACGGCGCAGAGCGGGGGGCAAAATGCCCAGTAATTTAACCAGATAGGTAAACCGACGTGGGAAATGAATATCCAGCCGCCCCTTTGCCAGCCCCGCGATAATGGCATCGGCGGCTTGCTCTGCCGTTACCTGCATCGGCATAGGGAAGTCGTTACGTTCGGTGAGCGGCGTTTTCACAAAGCCGGGATGGATCAGGCTGACCTCAATGCCCTCCCGATCAAGGTCTAAGCGCAGCGACTCCAAAAAGTAACTCACTGCGGCTTTAGACGCCCCATAGGCTTCCGCACGGGGTAGCGGTAAATAGGCCGAAGCGCTGGAGGTGGCGGCTAACCGAGCCGGGAGGCCCTCATTGCGCGCTGCGCGCAGCAGCGGCAGTGCCGCTTCGACGCCGTACAAAGTTCCGAATAGGTTAGGTTTGAAAACCCGCTCGACTAAATCCATATCAAACTGCTGAGCGTTAAGGTACTCGCAGGTGCCAGCGTTGAAGAGCGCCAAGTTTAATGCCCCGAGCTGGTCGTGTATGTCGTTAGCCGCCTTGAGCACTGCTTGCCGATCGCTGATATCCAGCGGCAGAGGGTGGGCATTGGGATGGCCATGACACAGCTCTTCGAGAGCTTCAGCGTTGCGTGCGCTAAGCACCACTTGGTGGCCTTGGGCGATGAGTTTACGCGCCAGTGCCTCGCCAATGCCGGAAGTAGCACCGGTTAACCAAATGCGTTGGGGCGTTTTCCATGTACTCATCAATCCTCCTAGTGCGCCCCGCCGATTCAATAAGGTTTAGGCAAGGCGTTTTTTTAACCAGCGAATGACGCTTCCCATCAACGGTAAGTGTTCGTAGAGCATGGCGCCCGCATCGAAGTAGTCACGGTGCTGCGAGACGCGACCATCATCGGCAAATATAAGTGCACTGCATCCCTCTACTTCTATCCTACGTCCGGAAGCTAGTTTTGGATGCACGAAAGACATGGTCCAGGTAACGAACGCTTGCTGCCCCTGTAACTGCCGAGCGTGATAATGGAACCGGCACTGCTCAACATTTTGATACATGGTTGAAAAATAGCGCTCTAACGCTTCGTGCCCTTCGATCTTATGCAGCGGATCGCTAAAAACAATATCATCAGTATATACCTCGTATAGTTTTTCTGTACAGGTATTGTCTAGTTTATTGAAAAAGGCGCAGAACGCCTCTAACGCCGCAGGCTCAGCCATGACGGTTTCCTTTAGCAGTTGCTAGCAACAGGTTTATTTAGATAGCGATTTAAACGCCTCTAAGGCGCGCTGGCGTGCCGCTTTGTGGTCGACAATAGGCGCTGGGTAGTCGACATCGGTGAGTAGATCTTGCTGCGGCGCATGGCGCGCTTTAGCGGGCAATTTGGCCAGCTCAGGCAGCCAGAGAGCAATAAACTCACCTTCAGCATCAAAGCGAGTGGATTGGGTGGTTGGATTAAAAATGCGAAAGTAAGGGGCGGCATCAGTACCCGTTGAGGCTGCCCACTGCCAGCCGCCGTTGTTGGCGCAGAATTCGCCGTCAACTAGGTGACGCATAAAAAAGGCTTCGCCACGGCGCCAATCAATCAGCAGGTGCTTACTTAAAAACATTGCCGTGATCATGCGCAGCCGGTTATGCATCCAGCCAGTTGCCACTAACTGTCGCATGGCAGCATCAACAATGGGGTAGCCCGTTCGCCCCTCGCACCAAGCTTGAAAGCCTTCGTCATCATCGCGCCACGCTAACTGCTTAGTGTGTTCTTGAAAGGGTTGGTAGCGACACACTTGAGGAAAACCCACCGCTACGTGTTGATAAAATTCCCGCCAGACCAGCTCGTTGACCCAGGTTGTAAGGCCGATATCGCCATCGGCTAAGTCCCCGCCGTTCTCAGCCATCACGGCTTGTAAACACTGGCGATGGGAGATCATGCCGAGCGCCAGATAGGGCGATAGTTCGCTGGTTCCGCGTACCTTAGGTAGGTCACGCTGAGCGTTATAGTGTCGGCCACGGAAGCGCAGAAAGCGCGCCAAGTTATCCGCTGCGGCATTTTCACCGGCAGGCCATAGCCGTCCATCAATAGGGGAGCTATCAAGCGTAGGCAGTTCAGGCAGCGAGTCGCTTTGAATATCCAGCGCCGCTTGCACCTTTGGCGTCGGGCGCAGCGCCAACTGTTCGGCGCTGACCTGCTTGTGCCACGCCTTGGAGAACGGCGTAAATACCCCGTAATAGTCGCCTTTGCCGGTTAGCAGGCTGCCGGGGGCAAATGCTACAGCGTCGTGGTAGCCATGAGCGGCAATACCAGCCTGTTTAAAGGCGTCTTGCACAGCCTGATCGCGGTGGCGCTCATTGAGCGCGTACTCATAATTGAAGTGCAACTGCTCAATATCGTACTCACGAGCGATATCGAGCAGCGCCTCGGGTGCCTGGTCATAGCGTTCAATATCGCGATGCAGTAGTGGGATATTCAAACCGTTGAGCGCTGTTTTAACGCCAGCCACACCCCGCGCCCAAAAATCCAGCTTATTGGCGCCGTGGCCATGCGCTTGCCACTGGGGAATGCTGCGCAAAAATACCGCTATCACAGGGCCCTTAGCCGCAGCGGCGGCGAGGGCGCTGTTGTCGTCAATGCGCAGATCGCTGCGCAGCCAAACCAACTGACGTTTCATAGGCTTCCTCTCCTAGGGGCTCCTGCGGCACAAAAAAATGGCCGGTCACCGGAGGGCGAACGGCCAGGAAAAAAGCGCGCTGGTTAGAGTACGCCAGACTCGCGCAATAGTGGGCGCAAGCGGGCAATCGCCTGGGGCAGGTCATCGCCCAGCATGTGTACCGGTCCATCGCGCAAATCGTTTTCGCGCAGACGAGCCACTTCACCGCATACGCCGATGGGCACGTTAAGCGCTTCGGCTGCTTTAGGCAGCGCTTGGTTAATATAGCTATCGCTCTCCCGCTGGCCGCTAGAGAGCAACACCATGGATGAGTGCAGCCGCGCCACTGCCTGGGGGAGATCCTCCAGCGGCAGTGAATGGTCAAGCATCTGCACCCGGTAGCCCTGTTCGCTGGCCATTAGCGCCGCCATCAGCACCCACAGCGGGCCAGGGTCGTCGGGCATGGCGTTGAGCAGAATCAGCGGACCACGCGTGGCCTGGTTGGCATAGTGCAAGCGGATACCCACTTGGCTGCGCAAAAACGCTTCCAAGGTGCGGCGAACTAACTGATCCGCTTGGACGGCCCACTTGGCCTCTAAGGTCAAGATAACCGGTTGCCATAGTTCATTAATGGCAACGCTCAGCGGGTATAGCGCCAAGCTCTGGTGATAAAACGCTTCCAGCTTGGGAAGATCCAGCGCTTCGATGATCGCTTGCAACTTCAGGCGTTGACTCGCCCAGTCACCGGCATCAGGTGTCGGGGCTTCAATTGTTTCTGGCTGGTCAAGCAAGTCGGCGACTTGACTGACCGGCACACCACGATTGAGCCACTGCAGAATGCGTTCGATGCGGGTGATGTCATCCTGAGCGTAAAGACGATGGCCTTTCGGCGTGCGCTGGGGGCGAATTAGCCCGTAGCGTCGTTCCCAGGCGCGTAGCGTGACCGAATTCACCCCTGTTAAGCGAGAGACCTCGCGTATTGGATAGAGTGGCGTATCGGGTGGGTGGGTCGCCTTCAGACTCATGGGCGCCAGTACCTCGTCGGTAACTGCAGCGCGGCGCTGCATGGGCTTATCATTGTTCGCCGCGGCGAAGGTGATTCATATTCCATTTAAAGATGGCCTGATTTAAAAACTAAACATTAGCACAATACTGTATGCCCATTTGTACAACTTGTCGCTACCCGGTACAACCTTTATAGGAATCCTTCTTAATCATTTAAGCCCCGTGCTTATTGAACCGACCGGCCTACTAGTGCTTCTCCTAAACGGTGTCCGGATAGCCAGGCATCCTCAATGCGACCGTCACGGAAGCCGTCACCGCATAGGGCCAATCCGTTGGCACTGTATAAGTAATCATGTTCGCAAGGGGTTGAGGGCTGCGCATAGCGCCAGCGATGAGCGCCCGTTTCAATCAGCCGGGGGAGCGTGGTGGAAGGGGGGAAAACACGTTTCAGGGCGGTGAGTAGTTGTTCTGCCACCCACTCGGCAGGCTGCTCTAAATGGGTTTCGCTCCACTCAAGCTGTGCCAAAAGGCTAACGCTTTCCGGCTGTGTGTCGCGACCTGGTTTGGTTTGATTACGGGATACTATATTAAGGGCTGGATGCGCGAGGCGCGCCATCTGCCAGTCCGGGTCAACACCAGGCACGGCAGGAAGTGGCCCGTCAAAAATTGCCCATCCCGCCCAACAGGCCCGCTGCTCTCGTGATAAACACGCCGCTGCCAGCGTGTCGTCCCATGGTTCTATCAGCGTATGGGCCTGGGGAGGCGGCGCGCTAATCACGACCTGGTCATAAGGCCCGTGGCGAGCCCCGGCAGCGTCTACCAGCAGCCAGCCGTTGGGCGCGGGGGTGAGCTTGGCGATGGGTGTACCAGTATGCAGCACGGCATTGGGCTGGGCCGTTAGCGAATCTGCCATATAGCGCGTCAAGGCGCTCATTCTGGGCGCACCGGTGTAGCGCTTTTGGCCATCATTGTGCGCCTGCCAGCCGCTTGAACTAGCCTGATAGGTACGGGCTGGCCAAGCGGCTATGCAGCCAGCGGCGAGCCACTCATCGACGGCGCGTTGAAAATCTGCGTCGCGCACGCTAAAGGCCTGGGCGCCTAAATCGAGCGTCGCGCTGGGTCTGCGTTTACTCGACATGCGCCCACCGGGGCCGCGTGCTTTATCAAATAAGGTGACGCTGGCGCCGCTGCTGGTCAGTACCTGCCCACAGGCGAGTCCTGCGATGCCAGCGCCAATAACAGCGACTGAGTGATGGGTAGTAAGCGGCGGTAGCGGTTTGGCCATGAGCACTCGCAACTTGCAGAAAGAGGTCGAATTAATCGTTGTGGAAGTGCATGGTAGCAGTTGTGTATAAATATCGTACAATTTAGTTATCGATTAATGTATCTCGCTAAACTGACACCTAACAATGCCACTCAATAGGAGTAATTCCATGCGCGTACTAGTGACCGGAGGCAGTGGCTTTGTCGGCCAGCGTCTATGCCGACAGTTAGCCGAACAAGGCCACGAGGTGCAGGTGGTTTCCCGCTCGCCCCACCAAGTGCGAGATCGATTGCCGAGCA
Source organism: Halomonas alkaliantarctica (assembly GCF_029854215.1). Taxonomy (NCBI): domain Bacteria; kingdom Pseudomonadati; phylum Pseudomonadota; class Gammaproteobacteria; order Oceanospirillales; family Halomonadaceae; genus Vreelandella; species Vreelandella neptunia. The sequence goes on from NZ_CP122961.1 coordinate 130,520, forward strand.
ATTGCGATATTCGTGACAGTGCCCAGGCGTTTATTGAGTCACCGCCGGACGCCTTGGTTAACCTGGCCGGTGAGCCGATTGCCGCCAAGCGCTGGAGCGAGGCGCAGAAAGCCAAGCTGATTAACTCCCGTGTGGCGGCAACCCAGCAACTGGTGGCGCTGTGCGAACAGTTGAAGGCCAACGGCCAGCCGCTGCCTAAGGTGATGGTGTCGGGTTCAGCGATGGGCTACTACGGCGATCAGGGCAAGCGCGTGGTAACCGAGGAAACAATGCCCAACGACGAGTTCGCCCATCGGCTGTGCAAGCAGTGGGAGGCCGCTGCTAAACCCATTGAGGCCATGGGTGTGCGGTTGGCGATTGTGCGCATTGGCTTGGTGCTAGAGGCGGGTGGAGGCAGCCTGGAGAAGATGCTGCCGCCGTTTAAGATGGGGTTAGGTGGCCGTTTTGGTAGCGGTGAGCAGTTTATGCCGTGGATTCACCGCGACGATTTAGTCGCGGCGATCCTGTTTCTCATCGATCAAGAGGGCTTGAGCGGCGCCTTCAATGGCAGCGCTCCGCACCCGGTGACCAATGCCACCTTTACGAAAACCCTGGCCAGTCACCTCAACCGCCCGGCCATTTTCCCAGTACCCGCCTTTGTCTTGAAGGCGGGCTTTGGAGAAATGTCGCGGCTACTGCTGACCGGGGCAGATATGCGCCCCGCGCGCCTGGAAGAGGCAGGGTTTAGCTTCCAATACCCTACTCTAGACAAGGCGCTTGAGGCGATTCTTTAAGCAACAATAGCTTAGCGGTCAGCATCAACGGTGATAATCACCCGCACGGAATCCAGCCGCAGGCGGGTGTTCTCAATCGCTTCGCTGAGTGCCTTGCGCTCATCTTTTAACGCGTCGATTTCAGCACTGCGCACCGCCGGATTGTGCTCGGCAAGTGCCGTTAAGCGCGCAATCTCGGCGTCCAGCTGGGCGCGCATGCGCGCTTCAGCGTTCTCGACGATGCTGGGCAGCTGGCGCTCGGCTTCGCCTTCACCCTGGGTAAGCAGTTCACGCAACTGGTCGTGACGGCTCTTGATCAAATCCCGTGCCAGCGACTTGTTAACCTTCTGCAGGTTTTTGCCCAAGCCGGTGAAAGAGATTTTGCTGGTCAGATTGGCGCCTGATTCATCCAGCAGTAAGCGCACCGCGGTGGGCGGCAAGAAGCGGTTAAGGTGCAGCTTCTTGGGCGCCGGGCAGTGGGTGCGGAACACGAGTTCGGCCATCAAGCGGCCGCTGGGAATGGCATCGTGGCGCAGCAGAGCGAGCGCCGAGTTGCCCATGGTGCCATCCAGCACGCGGCCCATCATTTCCCGCAGTAGTGGGTGCTCCCAGGAGAGCCGCTGTACATCGTCACGGGCCAGCGCCTGGGATCGGCTGTAGGTGGCGGTAAAGCCCTCTTCGCCTTTAACCAGACCCGGCAAGCCATCCAGCATATGTTGGCTGGGCTGCAGGTGCATTAAGCCTTTGCCGATCTCCTGGCTTTCCACGCCGAAAATATCCAGCGCCCGTTCCAGGTAGCGCGGCAGGGCGGCGTCGTCATCAAGCTCGCGCACCGCGTCGATGACCTGCTGAGCACGGGCGGGGCGGCAAGCATTGAGCTCAAGCAGTCGGTTGCGGCCCGCATCGTGTTCCGCCAGCTTGGCGCTAAACATCGCACGGGTTTCGGCGATGATCTCGTTAAGTGCCTCATCATCCAGCAGGGCGTCAGCCAGGGCGTCGCCAAAGGTATCAAACAGCTCGTTGCCGACCCCATGTGGGGCACTGAACGCATCCATACCTTCGTGGTACCAGCGCAGCAGGCGCTCGCCGGGGCTGCCTTCGAAGGTGGGAATGTGCAGCTCAATGGCGTGGCGCTGGCCGATACGATCCAGGCGGCCGATGCGCTGTTCGAGCTGATCCGGGTGCTGGGGCATATCGAACATGACGAGGTGGCGGCAGAACTGGAAATTGCGCCCCTCCGAGCCAATTTCTGAGCAGACCAACACCTGAACGCCTTCATCCTCATCGGCAAACGCCGCCGCTGCGCGGTCACGCTCTATCAGGGAGAGATCTTCGTGGAATACCGGTGCGTGGTAGCCGCCCAGCACCCGCAGCCCTTCAGCAAGCCCTTCGGCGGTCTCCCGGTGGTGGGCAATGACCAGGACTTTTTCGTTGGCGAAGCCGCTCTCGCTGTCGTCGCTGAGCTTTTCCAGCAGCCAGTTAACCCGGGGGTCGATGTGCCACCAGTCTTCGCCGTTGAGCGGGTCATTACTGAGCTCGCGGTAGGCCGCGTCGGGGTAGATCAGCACGTCGGGGTGATCCATGCCGGTCTCGATCAGCAACTCATCGAGATAATCATCGTCGCGCTCAAGACGGCGTACAACGCGACGATAAGCCGAAGGCAGCGCTAGCGGCGCTAAATTGAGGCGCCGTTCTGGGAAGCCTCCCACATGACGGCGGCTATTGCGGAACATCACCCGACCAGTACCGTGGCGATCCAGCAGCGCTTCGCTCAGTTGGGCGCGAGCGGCGTCCTGCTGCGCTTGGCTCGCCTCCGGGTTGCACAGGATGCCCAGCAGCGCTTGGCTGTCGCGGTCATCGGCTACCGCAGAGACGTGGGCACGTGCGCTGGGATCGTCAGGTAGCGCTTCGAGAGCGTCAATGGCGCGGGCCACCTCGGTATAGTGGCTCTCTTCGGCCTTGAAGCGCTCAAGATCGTGGTAGCGCTCGCTGTCCAGCAACCGCAGACGGGCGAAGTGGCTCTTGATGCCCATCTGTTCGGGGGTTGCGGTGAGCAGCAGCAGGCCGGGAATCACCGCCGAAAGCTGTTCGACACATTGGTAACCGGGGCCGCTGCCTTCTTCACTCCAGTCGAGGTGGTGCGCTTCGTCGACGATCAGCAGGTCGAACTGACTGGCCAGCGCCTGCTCCTGACGCTGAGGGTTGGCAAATAGCCAACCCTGGCTCGCTAACACCAGTTGGGCGCTCTCAAAAGGGTTGTAGCTGCCGTGAGCCTGGCTTTGGGTTTCATCTAACAGCGTGACGTTGAGCGAGAAGCGTCGCAGTAACTCGACCAACCACTGATGCGTGAGGCTGTCGGGCACCAGAATTAGCGCGCGTTCAACACGACCGTTGAGCAGCAGGCGGTGCAGAATCAGGCCAGCTTCAATGGTTTTACCCAGGCCCACTTCGTCCGCCAGCAGTACGCGGGGCGCATGGCGGTTGGCAACTTCATTGGAGATGTAGAGCTGATGGGGAATCAGGTCGATGCGCGGCCCGGAAAAGCCCAGCGCGCTGTGCTGCTCGATACGTTGATAGTGGTGCAGGGTACGAAAGCGCAAATCAAACCAGTCGTTGCGATCGACCTGACCGGTCAGCAGGCGGTCGCGAGCCTGGTCGAACTGCATGGTGTCGGCGAGTTTGGCCTCGGGCAGCTCGCGAAGATTGCCTTCCTTATCTTCACCGATGTAGGTGATCAGGCCACCTGACTCTTTGCTGTCATCGACAACGATCTGCCAGCCGTCAGCGGAGAGTACGCGGTCACCGCTGCCGAACATAACGCGGGTCAGCGGGGCCTGGCGGGTATTGTAGGTACGGGTTTCCTGACTGGCACTGAACAAAATGGTAACGCTACGGGCGTCGCAGTTAAGCACGGTGCCGAGCCCAAGCTCAGCTTCACCGTCGCTAATCCAGCGTTGGCCGGGAGAAAAATCGCTCATGATGCCTCGGAGGAGTCTGCAAAACGGGTCGACTGCCGCCGGAGGGGAGCACCGGCGGCAATAGGGCGGGGGATTCTAACGCAAAGCAGCGGGGGGATTAAGGTGTATCGGCATCAATCTTTTAACCAGCGATCCAGATGGGCGCGAGTAAGCTCGCCAACGTGGACATCCAGGGTGTTGCCCTGGCCGTCAAACAGCACAGTGGTGGGCAGCCCCGGGGCTTGAAAAAGCGCCATCAGCTGCTGGCTGGGGTCACGCAGCGCGTAGCGAAACTCAAGCTGCTGCTCATCCAAGTAGCGCACCATGGGTAGCAGGTCTTCACCCTGGTTGGCGACCACCACGCTGACGCCGTTGCGCTGGGCGGCCTCCTCAAGCAGCGGCATTTCACGCAGGCAGGGCGGGCACCATGTCGCCCACAGGTTGACGATAATCAGATCAGCATTGTCGGTTAGCGAGGGTAGATATACTTCATTGCCTTCCACATCTTCAAGGGTAATCTCTGGCAGAACGTTAACCGCAAAGTCATTGCCCAGAGGCGCTAGGGTTACCAGCACCAGCCACAGGCTGGAGGCGGCGATCAGCATCGCCATCGCACCGCCCATCGCCAATAACCGCGCCCGCAACGTCCAGGCCGACCATACCAAACCTGCGGCCATCCCCCACAGGCCGTGGTAGCCGGGTTGCCATACTTTGAGTGCCTCAAGCGGGGCATCGCTATAGCTATCCAGGTTGAGCAGGATATGGCCCACTCGAGCGCCGACTAACCAAACAATAATAAGCCCGGTAAACCAGCGCTGCTGAATCGGGCGAGGCAATCCTAATAAGAAACGTGCGCAGAGCAGGAGTAGCAGTGCACAGCCTACGGCGTAAAGGCGTGGTAGCGAGATCAGTAGTGGGCCGAGAGCAATGGCGTTCATGGGTATCCCGTTCAGGTTTTCAACTTAGATTTTTTAACTTAGGTTTCCCGTTAAGCATGTCATGAAACAGGTACACTGGGAGACCATATCATGCGAGCTGACAATTACGGAGACGTTATGCCCCCACCCGCTTTCGATAAGCTGCGCGCGCTAGCGATCGGCTCACAAGCGATTGGCTTAATGCTGATTATTACCCTGGAGACCGTCATGGGAAACGCAGCACGCCCCTGGCAGGGCGTGGTGTTGGCCGCCATGCTGGTCACCGCGTTAACGATTGCGCTGGTGCGTCTCTACCGACGCAATCTAGCCCGCAAGCGCTGGGCTGAACGTCTCGATGACAATGACAATGGCTAACCCTTGCCGTTGGGCTCAATGGCTGAGCTTAGTGGTACTGTGCAGCCTACTGGCGGGATGCACCCACGCGGTGACGCGTGAACACCACACGACGCTAGCCTTAGATGACGCACGCACTACCTGGCTGGGTGAGCAGGCTTATCAGGCGTTAGCGGAACAGTCATATCCCGATGGTTTTGCGTTGCTACCCAATGGGCAGGAAGCATTTGCTGCTCGGGTGGGATTGATTCGCCAAGCCCAGCGTGAGTTGAATATCCAAACCTACTTACTGGGCGAAGGCCAAACCACACGACTAATCCTTTCGCAGTTGCTGGATGCCGCCAAGGCGGGCGTCCGGGTGCGCCTGCTGGTCGATGATATCGGCGCTATTGGTCAAGGTGATCGCTTAGCCGCACTGGCGAGCCACCCGAATATCCACGTGCGGGTTTATAATCCGCTCCCGGTGGGGCGTGGGCATATGTTCACGCGGGTCTTGGCCTCTGTGGTCAATCCCTCTCAGCAGCACCGCCGCATGCATAACAAACTGTGGGTAGCGGATAATAGTGTCGCTATTGTGGGCGGGCGTAACCTGGGCGATGAATATTTCGATGCCAACGACGCCCGCAATTTTGCGGATTTGGACTTCGCGACCATTGGTGAGGTAGTGCCGGCGCTTTCGCGCAGTTTTGATCTGTATTGGAACCACGGCTTGGCGCAGCCAATTGAGCGCTATCATCAAGTCGCCGATAACGCTTGGCAAACGCTCGAAACGAAGCTGGAAGATTGGCTGGATGATAATGCCGACTCGGAATACTTTACCGAGCTACGCCGTCAGCCGCGCAGCGCGCCGCCCTGGGAAACCCTGCATTGGGGCGAAGGACTGGCGATGTGGGATGCCCCCGGCAAGCTTTCGTCTGGTACGCCTGAATGGCGAGATACCCTGCTAGGTGATTTAACCGATGCCACCGAGCTTAACCAGCGCCTAGTGATTATTTCTGCTTACTTTGTGCCCACCGAGCAAGGCGTGCAAAACCTAACGGATCTTGCCGACCAGGGTGTCGCTGTCGAGATTATTACCAACTCACTGGAGTCGACAGATGCTGCCTTAGTGCACGGCGCCTACGCGCCTTGGCGTGAAACGCTGCTAGCCCACGGTATCACCCTTTATGAACTGCGACCGGAGCAGGAAGCGGGCCCGGATGAAGACATGCGTGTGCCCGGCGCTTCGGCTTCAGCGCTACATATCAAGGCGTTAAGCTTTGACGATCAACTGTTCGTGGGTTCGTTTAACGCTGACCCACGGTCGATCTACTGGAATACCGAAATTGGCGTGCTGGCGCGCAGCGAGTCGTTGATGCAGGCGTTTCACGATCTGGTGGCCGTAGGGCAAGAGCCTGCGCTGAGTTACCGCATCGAACTTACCTCAGAGAGTGAGCTGAACTGGCATCTAGAGCGCGATGGAGAAATGGAAGTTTTAACCACTGAGCCCGGAAGTTTTTGGCGCCATTTCAACGCCTGGTTAAGCCATACACTTAAGCTTGAGCGCTGGTTATAGTGCATTTTTGCAAACTAGCGTTAGAAACCGATGCTTGTGTTTTTGCCGTTCCAGTTCCAGATTAATAGCAGCCTTAACGATTGACCGCTAAGGCACCCTAAAAAATTAAACAATCTCTTGAGATACTGGGAGCGACAAATAACATGATCAATAAGCGCGCATTAGCCACCGCTGTGGCGGCCTCAACCCTGGCAATGACCGGATTCGCACAGGCAGAGGTCAAAGTTGGCTTCTTGGGCGGCTTTACCGGGGAATTGAAAGTTTAACACCACCGATTTTTGCCGGGGCGCAGCTAGCCGTAGAGCAGATCAATGAGCAGGGCGGCATTCTTGATGGCCAAACGCTGGTAATGCCGACGGGTGATACCACCTGTTCCGATGCATCGGCTGCCTCTAACGCCGCCGACCGTATGGTGAACTCTGAAAATGTCACCGCGATTGTCGGTGCGCTGTGTACCGGTGCGACGATTGCTGCGGCTAACAACGCCGCCATTCCCGGTGGTGTGCTGATGGTATCCCCCGCCTCTACCGCGCCTGCGGTATCCGAGTTGGATGACAATGATCTTGTTTTCCGTACGGTGCCGTCCGACGCCTTCCAGGGGGAAATGCTGGCTAAGCTGCTGCTTGAAAAAGGCATCGATGCGGTAGCGGTCACCTACGTCAACAACGATTATGGTCAAGGGCTTTCAGACGCCTTTAGCACCGCTTTTGAAGCGGGCGGTGGTGAGATTACCGAAAACCTCGCCCATGAAGATAACCGAGCTGATTATCGCTCTGAGCTGGGCTCACTATCAGTCAGTGGCGTTGATACCCTCGTTGTATTGGCCTATGCCGACACCTCTGGTCAAACGGTACTGCGTCAAGCCTATGAAAGCGGAATGTTTACCCAGTATGTAGGTGCTGACGGCATGGTCGGCGATAGCCTGATTGAGGCCATTGGCGCTGATATCTTGGACGGTATGATCGCCACGCGCCCCGGCAGTCCTGATCTGCCCGGCACCGATATCTTTATTGAAGCCGCCGAAGCCGCTGATTTAGACCCGAGTGCGGTATTTGCCGCCCAAGCCTACGACGCAGCCTTCCTGATCGCGTTGGCGATTGAGCAGAACGGCAACGCTGAGCGCGAAGGGCTTTCCGAAGCGCTGCGCAGTGTTTCCAGCGCCCCTGGCGAGGTGATTCTGCCCGGCGAGTGGGAAAAAGCGGTTGAGCTGATTGCCGCAGGTACCGAGATTAACTACGAAGGCGCGTCTGGTTCGCATGAGTTTAATGAAAACGGCGACGTGCCTGGTGTGGTGGTAGAAATGGCTGTAGAAGACGGCACCTTTACCAGCAAAGGTCAGGTTGATCTTTAATTCTCAGCATTAGTGTTAAAAATGCCCGACTTATTAAAGTCGGGCATTTTTCATTTGGCATGGCCTACCTTGTGGTCGTTTATCGCTTAAAGAGCCGACACTACAGGTAATCCAGCCAGCGCCATGCCTGGCGCAAAAAAAGCTCGCCAGTCGGCGAGCCCTATGACGCCAGCAACTACTTTTACTGAATGGGGATTTCACGGCGAGCCGCCTTGGCCTGCTCGCTACGTGGCACCCGTATCGTCAGAATGCCATTTTTGAAAGAGGCTTTGATATCCTCGGCTTTGGCATCTCCAGGCAGATCCAGTACGCGTTGGAACCGACCATAGGAGCGCTCGATACGATGGAGCTTATTATCTTCACTATGGCTCTCCTGGCGCTTTTCACCTTCAATGACCAGACGATGATCGTCCAGGGAGATAGATAGGTCTTTCTCCTCGACCCCCGGCACCTCGACGCTGATCACATACTCGCTGTCGTGTTCGGCAATATCGAGCCGCGGCTGCAGAAGGCCCGGCAGGTCGCCAACTCGACTCTCCAGGGAGGGCATGCCGAACTGCCGCATGACACTGTCCATCCAGCGATCCAGCTCCTGATGCATACCCATGAAGGGAGAGAGCTCATTGCGGCGCGGCTCCACGCTGGATGGCGGAGTCGGTGTATCGGCATTTTCGCTCTTGAACCAGTTCCAAGGAGAGAGTTTTTGCAAATTCATACGTCACCTCCTATCTGATCTTGCTACCTATGACGTAAATCGAAATACTCAATGTCTCGGGTTGCCCCTTGACAAAAAATAACTGGTGGCAAACGACAGAATTTCAAGGCCCCAGAGCGCCAACCGTGCGGTATCCGACTATATCGGGTAGGGGCAAGGGGGGAGGCGGTACGAACAAGGAGAGGTGGCGAGATCATGACGCACTTTATCAACAGCAAAGAAGACGCTGTCACCGACGCGATCGACGGACTTATCAGGGCATCCGATGGCCAGTTGGCACGCCTGGATGGCTATCCTCATATTCGAGTGGTGGTGCGTGCCGACTGGGATAAGTCGCGAGTGGCGTTGGTTTCTGGCGGTGGCTCTGGTCACGAACCGGCCCATGCCGGCTTCGTCGGCAAGGGCATGCTAACCGCGGCTGTCTGCGGTGACGTCTTCGCCTCACCATCGGTCGATGCGGTTCTAGCCGCAATACTGGCGGTAACCGGATCGGCGGGATGCTTGCTGATCGTCAAGAATTACACCGGCGACCGCCTGAATTTCGGGCTGGCAGCCGAGCGTGCCCGTGCCTTAGGGCACAAGGTGGGCATGGTGGTGGTCGACGATGACATTGCCTTGCCCGACCTCCCCCAGGCACGAGGTGTGGCGGGCACACTCTTTGTTCATAAGATAGCCGGGGCATTGGCCGAACAGAATGCCGATCTTGAAACCCTGATCAAAGCCGCTGAACGGGTGATCACCAACACCCACAGCATCGGCATGTCATTGGATACCTGTCGCGTGCCTGGCTCGCCCAAAGAGCAACGCATTCCCCCCGGGATGGCGGAACTCGGGCTTGGCATCCATGGCGAGGCGGGGGTTGAGCAAATTGCTTGCGACAGCGCGAAAAACGCCATTTCCGCCGTCGTCGAGAAGCTGGCCACCGTAATGGATAAACAGCCCCATGCTGTTCTGCTGAACAACCTCGGCGGCGCGTCGGCACTGGAAATGGCGGTACTCGCCAACGAACTTCTGAAGTCCTCTATTGCCAGCAGCCTGAAACTCATCGTCGGGCCAGCGCCCATGATGACGTCACTGGACATGCAGGGGTTTTCCGTATCGGTTTATCCCCTCACCCAGGATGATGAAGCCTTGCTCGCTGCTGCTTGTGGCCCCAGCGCCTGGCCTGGCTGCAAGAGTATCAGGCCAATCAATATACGCGAGCTCCCCGACGGATTACTGCCTATTCAACCTACTCCATCCTGGCATGATCAGACCGCCAACTTGCTGACGAGGTGTTGTCAGGTGCTGATCGACTCCGAAGCGGATCTGAATGCACTGGATGCCAAGTCCGGTGACGGTGATACCGGATCAACCCTCGCTGGAGCCGCAAGAGCCTTGTTAAACGCGCTGGATAGAATGCCCCTGGCCGATCATTCCCAGCTTTACCGCGCCATAGGGCAGGCGCTTAGCCAGACCATGGGTGGCTCCTCAGGTGTGCTGCTGGCTATTTTCTTCTCCGCGGCAGGAGATGCTGCATCTAGCGGACTACCCAGGGTCGCTGCGCTGAAGCAGGGGCTCAATCGGATGCAGCAAATTGGGGGGGCGAAGTTAGGCGACAGAACCATGGTGGATGCCCTAAAACCTGCCTTGGATGCCTTCGACGAAAGCTTCGCCTCGGCCGCCAGAGCGGCGCGAAAAGGGGCAATTCATACCGCTACCATCGTAAAGGCAAACGCGGGGCGCGCTGCCTATATCAACGCCGAACAGCTCCGGGGGTATATTGATCCTGGAGCTGAAGCAGTGGCGCGATTGTTCGAAGAGCTGGAAGCGCAATCAGCGAAGTAGCGTGATCGTTAGCACCAGTATCGCGCCAGATTGGGCAACCACCACTGCGTGCAGTGCCCCGCAAACGCTGCTATCTGCGGGGCTTAGCTCGCCAGTCATACCAAGTGCCCCATCAACTGTGGCTTTTGATCTTCTCGGGTAGCAGGCCTTTAGGCGCAAAGCGCAGCACCATGGTGATCAACAGGCCAATCACCAGCACTCGTGCCTGCAGTGCGCGGCTATCCATATTGCCGGGGGCATCCCAGCCGAAAGCGCCTTCGCCAAAGGACACCGCTAGTTGCATTAAGAACAGCGCCAGGGGCTCCGACATAATCCAGATGATATACACCGCCACCGCGCCAAAAATGGTCCCCAGGTTATTGCCCGGCCCGCCAAGTATCACCATTACCAGGACCAGGAAGGTATGGTTGAGCGGCAGGTAGCCTTGTGGGTCGAAGAGGCTGTTGAAGGTGCCCAGTATGCCGCCGCCTAAGCCCATTAGAATGCAGCCCAGCACGAAGATTTCCAGGCGCCGTTTATTGATATCCTTGCCCATGGCGGCAGCGGAAACTTCGTTATCGCGAATCGCCCGGATCATACGTCCCCATGGGGCGTTGTAGGCGCGATTGAGTAGAAAAAAGATCACCGCAATGATCACCGCGGTAAACGACAGGTAGATGGCTCTTGAAAGCGTAAATCCCAGTTCGGCAGGGCCCGGTGTGGGCCAGGGTAGTGGGGAAACCGTGGCAGTACCGCGGGTAAGCCAGTCAGAGTTTTTCAAAAATGCTTTGATGATTTCGGCTATGCCCAGGGTGGCTATCGCCAGATAGTCGCTGCGTAAACCCAGACAGATATGGCCAATAAAATAGCCAACGCCACCCGCCAAGGCGCCACCGACAATCCAGCCGATCCAAGGCGGTAAGCCAAGCCCACCGACAAAGCCTGCTTGGTTTTCAATCGCATCAGTGACTTCACGTAGTTGGTTAATCACCACTAGGTAAAGCACGACAGCCAACATCACCGCGATAAACGTACGCAGGGGCTTGGGTACGCCCAATCGATCCAGCTTGCTGGCGCCAACGATCAGCAGGATGGCGGCAGCGCCATACAGCAATACGCGGCCAAATTCGCCGGGTAGCGCTGTGTCCCAGAAAGCATCGTTGACCGGTACGCTGAAGAACATTGCACAGAAACCGCCCAGGGCGACAAAGCCCATGACCCCGGCGTTGAATTGCCCCGCGTAACCCCATTGAATCGTTAACCCCAGCGCCAGAATGGCGTAGCAGGCGGCTTCGACCAGCATGCGCGTGCTGTAGGCGGCGCCCATGATGGCGTAAACCGCCAGAATAGCCACCAGCAGCACACCAAACAGAAGTAGCTCGCGCAGCGGAAAGCGACGACTAGGCGCGGCCTCTTGGGGCGTGTAGGCAGGGTTGCGCGTTTTTTCTGAGTTGCTCATTAGATCACCTTGCCCTTAAAGAGTCCGGTGGGACGCCACACCAGAATGGCTACCAGAATGAAAAAAGGCACCACAATTTTGTACTCGGTGCCCACGAAGGCCAGGTTCGATGGTAGCTCCAGCCAAGTGGGCAGGCTGTCGCGGAAGGGGCGCAGCAGCACGTTCCAGTTAAACACCGCCAGAGTTTCGGCAAAGCCGACCACAAAACCCCCAGCAATGGCGCCGTAAGGGTGGCCAACACCACCCACAATGGCGGCGGCGAAAATGGGAAGCAGCAGGAAGAAGCTTAAATCGGGTTTAAAGGTGACATCCAGTGAGAGCAGCGTTCCGGCAATAGCGGCCAGCGCCCCGGCGATCATCCAGGTCACCGCCACAATGGTATTGGTATTAATGCCCGATGCCTGGGCGAGTTCAGGGTTATCCGACATAGCGCGCATCGCCTTGCCTAACCGCGAGCGATTAAGGAAAAAGTGCAGTGCCACAACGGCGACGATGGTAATCACAAATAGATAAATTTGCGGCTCGGTCACCACAATCGGTGCCCGTGCCCCCTCGAAGGGCAGCGCAAGGCGGAAGATCTCCTTACGGTCATCGACATATAAACTCTGTCCGCCGGTGCCCGAAAAGAGGCGGATCAAGCCCTGCAGAATCAACGTTACCCCCAGCGAGCCAATCACCAACACAATCGGCTTTACCCCATGGGCACGCAGCGGTTTATAAAAGATTTTATCGATACCTACGGCCAAGGCGGCGGTGAGCAGCATCGCCAGCGGCAGCATTAGCACCGCGGTGGGTACGCCTAGGCTGGCGCCTGCCGCTGGGAACGCCGTGGTTAGCAGTAGCACCATGAAGGCGCCGAAGGTCATCATGTCGGCGTGGGCGAAGTGGGCAAAGCGCATAATGCTGAAAATCAGCGTTACCCCAATGGCCCCGATGGCATAAATGGAGCCGCTGACGCTGCCCGAAATCACCACATTATTGATGAAAAAAACCAGTTCGTTCACGTGTATCTCCCTGGGGCTAGCCGCCCAAAAAGCTTTTGGCGACATCGGGGTCGGCGAGCAGTGCTGCCCCAGTGTCAGTAAAGCGATTTTGGCCAGCGGCCAGCACAAAGCCTTTATCGGCAATCGCGAGTGCCTGTTTGGCGTTCTGTTCCACCATCAAAATGCCCACGCCAGCGGCGTTGATCTGTTTGACGCGATCAAAGATTTCATTCATATACAGCGGCGACAGCCCCGCGGTGGGTTCGTCCAGCAATAGCAGGCTCGGCTCGGCCATCAAAGCGCGCCCCATGGCGACCATTTGGCGCTGCCCACCGGAAAGCTCACCGGCTGGCTGGCGGCGCTTTTCGTACAGCGGTGGGAAAAACTCATAGATCTGAGCGAGCATGCGCTTGACGTTTTGCGGCTTTAAAAAGGCGCCCATCTCCAGGTTTTCCTGCACTGAAAGGCTGGGGAAAACGTTTTTCTCCTGGGGGACGAAGCCCATGCCGCGCTGCACCAGTTGGTTAGGCGGCAGGTTTTGGATTGGTTGGCCGTTAAGCAGTATCTCGCCCTGATTAACATGCAGCAGGCCAAAGACGGCTTTCAGCATGGTGGATTTGCCCGCCCCGTTAGGGCCGACGATAACCCCGACCTCATCGGCTTCCAGCGTCATGTTTACCCCGTTAAGGATATTCATGCCGCCATAGCCGCCGTGCACATCGCGTGCGTCGATTAATGGCATATGAAAGTATTCCAGCAAGGTCGCTTGGCAGCGACATCATTATATTAATTGGCTAATGGGAGAAAACGTCACGCTTAAGCGGCATCGGTACCGAAGTAGGCCTCGATGACCTCAGGATTATTCTGGATGTCGTTGATATGACCCTCCACCATCACACTGCCCTGAGCCAGCACGATAACCGGGTCGCAAAGGCGGGCAATCATCTCCATATCGTGCTCAATGACCAGGAAGGTGTAACCCATTTCTCGGTTGAGCCGCTCAATATTGCCGATTAAATCGCCCAGCAGGGTGCGGTTCACCCCGGCGGCGATCTCATCAAGGAGCACTACCTTGGCATTGGTCATCATGGTGCGGCCAAGCTCCAGCAGCTTCTTTTGCCCACCCGATAAATTACCCGCCAGCTCATTGCGCACATGGTGCAGGCCAACAAAATCGATGACTTCCAGGGCACGGCGGCGCACTTCCGCCTCTTCCCGCTGCACCTTGCCAGGCTTTAGCCAGGCACTGAAAAGGTTTTCGCCGGCTTGTTTGGGCGGCACCATCATCAGGTTTTCCAGCGCGCTCATATGGCTGAACTCGTGGGCAATTTGAAAGGTACGTAGTAATCCGCGATGAAAGCGCTGGTCGGCGCTAAGCGAGGTAATATCTTCACCATCAAGCAGGACGTGGCCACTGTCGGGGGTCAATGCACCGGCAATGAGGTTAAACAGGGTAGATTTACCCGCCCCGTTGGGGCCAATCATGCCGGTAATGGAGCCCTTCTCCACCTGAATGGAGCAGTCGTTAATTACCTGCAGGCCGCCGAACGCTTTGTTGGCTCGCTGTACATCGATAAGAGGGTTCATGGTGTCTCCACGCGATACAGGCGGCTAAAAAGCCGCCTGCGCACTGTTATCAGGTTGTTTGTCGTGGTTTGTTTAGCCAAAGCTGGCTTGCTGCAAAGGCTCCAATCATTAGCAGCGCACCGAGGGCGGGGATAAAATAGCCATCCACCTGAGGAATAGTTCGTAAAAAAACAAAGGCCACTGCAGCAGGGGCAACAAAGCGCACCAGAAAACGCCATAGTTTAAACCAAGTGACGCTGCTGCCCAGTTCTTTCATCACTTCACTCTGGGTTAGCGCCCAGCCGGCAAACAGGGCTATCAGCAGACCACCCACCGGCATAAAGATATTGGTGAGGAGCTCGATAAGCTCGAAAGCGCTGCGCCCAAACAAGGTGTGGAATAGTGTCCCCTCGGCCCAGATATTAAAGCTAACCACGGTCAGCAAACCCATTGCCCAGGCGGCGATGACCATGATCATGACCGCCTGTGGCCGCGTCATGTCAAAGCGCTCCACCAGGAAGGCGGCGACGGGCTCAATCAGCGAAATAGAGGAACTGATAGCCGCGCCGAGCACCAGGATAAAGAACACACCGCCGACCAAAGCACCAAACGGCATCTCGGCAAACGCTAGCGGTAGGGTGACAAACATTAGCCCAGGCCCTTGCCCGGTTTCTAACCCTGCGCCAAATACCAAAGCAAAAATGGCCAGGCCAGCGACCATCGCTACGGCGGTATCGACGATGGCGACGGCAAAGGCGGTGCGGGTTAGCGACACATTGCTGGGCATATAGGCGCCGTAAGCCATGATAGCCCCCATCCCCAGGCTAAGAGTGAAGAATGACTGCCCCATGGCCTGCAGCCAGCCCTCAAGGCTGAGGTCGGCGATATTAAACGTGAACAAGAAGCTGGCGGCGGCGCCTATATCGCCATTCACCACGCCGTAGGCCAGCACCACCAGCAGAATCACAAACAGCGCGGGCATCATAATGCGCAGGCCTGATTCGATGCCTTTATGAATGCCCATACCGACAATTAGCGCGGACGCGGCAATGAAAAGGGTGTGATAGAGCGTCATTAAGCCGGGGGCGGCCAGCAGAGCATCAAAGCCATCGCTAATGGTCTGCGCATCGGCCCCGACCAGTGAGCCTGTCAGCATCAGCCAAGTGTAGTGAATCGCCCAGCCGGCAATCACCGAATAGAAGCTTAAAATCAAAAACGCCGAGGCGGCGCCCAGCCAGCCGATGGTTTCCCAGGCCCGTGAGGTACCGTGGGTTTTGGTCAGGTGCCGCATGCCCATAATCGGGCTCTGGCGGCTGGTGCGACCCAGCATGATCTCGGCAATCAGAATCGGGATGCCGACGGCGAAGATCGTCAGCGCGTAGACCAATATAAAGGCACCGCCGCCATTTTCCCCGGTGAGGTAGGGGAAGCGCCACAGATTGCCTAGGCCGACGGCGGAGCCAACGGCGGCGAGAAGAAAGGTACCTTTATGCGTCCAGACGTTTTGACCGCTCATGGGTATAGAGTGCCCGTATTTGGGTGTCAGGATGGGGTGTTATCCAAACACCTGTATGAATGTGACGATGTTAGCGTCCCTTGGGCGCGCTGAATTTAGCGTTACTGTGCGATAGAACGCGCCGCCTTTCCAGCGCATTAGCGTTTAGGCTGCGTTTAGGGCGCTAGCTTGGCAAGGGGTTTACCCTGGGGGCTGATGTTAGCGCAAAAGAGAGAGGGCATAAAAAAACCCGCTTTCGCGGGTTTTTGGGTACTCACTGCTTGGAGCGGGTTACTTCTTGCTGTAACGCTTACGCTCGGTCTCTTTCAGCAGCTTTTTACGCAGACGGATATGCACCGGCGTGACTTCTACGAGCTCGTCGGAGTCGAGGAACTCGATGGCCTGCTCCAGAGAGAACTTAACCGGTGGGGTCAATACGATGTTCTCATCGTTACCGGTGGAGCGCATGTTGTCGAGCTTCTTGCCTTTGGTGGGGTTAACCACCATGTCGTTAGCGCGGTTGTTGATACCGATCAACATGCCTTCGTAAACTTCCGTGGCGTGATCGATAATCAGCTTGCCGCGCTCTTGCAGCGCATATAGCGCATAGGCAAGGGCTTTACCGTCGACCATTGAGACCAATACGCCATTACGACGCTCAATAGAGGCTTCAGGCTTCAGCGGGCCGTAGTGATCAAAGCGGCTGGTCAGGATGCCGGTGCCTGAAGTCAGGGTCAGAAACTGGCCACGGAAACCGATTAAGCCGCGGGCAGGAATGATGAAGTCCAGGCGAACCCGTCCTTTACCGTCCGGCAGCATGTTGGTCATCTCGCCTTTACGGTAGCCCAGCTCTTCCATGATCGAGCCTTGGTGCTGCTCTTCACAGTCGATGATGACCTCTTCGTAGGGCTCCTGCTTCTCACCGTCGATCTCTTTGATGATAACTTCAGGGCGGCCTACGGCCAGCTCAAAGCCTTCACGACGCATGGTTTCGATCAGCACCGAGAGGTGCAGTTCGCCACGCCCGGAAACCTTGAACTTCTCAGGGGTTTCGCCCTGCTCAACGCGCAGTGCCACGTTATGAATCAGCTCTTGATCAAGGCGATCCTTGATGTTGCGGCTGGTCACAAACTTGCCATCTTTGCCGGCGAACGGTGAATCGTTGACCTGGAAGGTCATTGAGACGGTCGGTTCGTCGACGGACAGCGGCGGCAGCGCTTCGACCTTGGCCGGATCGCATAATGTATCCGAAATGCATAGATCGTCGATGCCGGTCACACAGACGATGTCGCCCGCGGTGGCTTCGTTGGTCTGCACGCGCTCAAGGCCCATATGGGTCATTACCTGACCGATTTTGCCCTTACGCACATTGCCGTCAACGCCGATGATCGACACCTGCTGGTTCGGTTTCACCGCGCCACGCTTGATGCGACCCAGGCCGATAACGCCTACGTAGCTGTTGTAATCCAGTGCTGATATCTGCATCTGGAAAGGGCCGTCAAGTTCAACTTTCGGCGGCTCAACGATATCGACGATGGCCTGGAACATGGGGTCCATGTTGTCAGCCAGCTCTTCAGGATCCATACCGGCAATGCCGTTTAGGGCAGAGCAGTAGATGATCGGGAAATCGAGCTGTTCGTCAGACGCGCCAAGATTGTCGAACAGATCAAAAATCTGGTCGATAACCCAGTCAGGACGTGCGCCGGGACGGTCAATTTTGTTGACCACCACGATCGGCCGCAGGCCTTGGGCGAATGCTTTCTGAGTCACAAAGCGGGTTTGCGGCATCGGGCCATCAACGGCGTCTACTAGCAGTAGCACCGAATCGACCATTGACATGACGCGCTCAACTTCGCCACCGAAATCGGCGTGCCCAGGCGTATCCACGATGTTGATGTGGTAGCCGTTACCTTGGCTGTCTTGCCATTGAATGGCCGTGTTTTTGGCCAAAATGGTAATGCCACGCTCTTTTTCCTGATCGTTTGAGTCCATGATGCGCTCTTGACCTTCTGCTTTACGGTCAAGGGTGCCGGACTGGCTCAGGAGTTTGTCGACCAGTGTGGTTTTACCATGGTCAACGTGGGCTATGATCGCGACGTTGCGCAGGTTATTAACCGCGCTGGAGTTTTGCTGGTTTTGCATGCTGAGAGAGAACTCTTGTGAACACCCGTTCGTCCACGGGTCGGAAAATGCGGGTCGCAAGGGCTGGCAATTTGCCGACCATATTGGCTCTGGGCTTGCGTCCAATAGCCATTCTACCATGCCAAAGGCTTCGCTGATATTACTGCCTCTCATATCAACCTTGGTCTAGGAATGTTTTCGCCATGAACTTCCATCCGCTAGACTAGCGCTTTTCCCACTGGGGCAGGAGCATGACCATCGGCAACCTGATGCGTTTGTTAAGCGATGGCGAGGTTCACTCTGGCGAGCAGCTGGGTGAAGCGCTGGGTATTTCCCGTGCGGCGGTGTGGAAGCAGTTAAAAAAACTGGAAGCGCTTGGCGTGGAGGTGGTCGCGGTGAAAGGCCGTGGCTATCAACTGTCGCAGCGCCTGGAGCCTTTGGAAGGCGCCAAAATCGTTGAGCAGTTGCCCGCTCCGGCGCGCCACCATCTTGCGCGCCTATTTGTTGAGGATCAGTTACCCTCCAGCAACGAGTATCTGCGCCAACGCTTTGAGCAGGGTGCCGGGCATGGCGAAGTGTGTCTGGTTGAACTGCAGACGTCGGGGCGTGGACGTCGGGGGCGTGTCTGGTCGACTCCCTGGGGGCAGAGTTTAATGCTCTCGCTGGGCTGGCGCTTCGAGTCGGGCATCGCGGTGCTGGAGGGCTTGAGCTTGGCGGTAGGCGTCGTCGTTGCCCAGGTGCTCGAGCAACATGGCGTAACGCCAAAGCTTAAGTGGCCTAACGATATCCTGCTCTCCGAACAGGGTGATGGCCCAGGCGACGAGTTAGGCAAGCTGGCGGGTATTCTTATTGAAGTGACAGGGGATGCGGCAGGCCCCTGCGAAGTCGTCATTGGTATGGGCATGAATCTGTGGCTGCCCGCCGCCCAGCGGGCAGCAATCGACCAGCCCGTGGCGGCGCTTTTCGAGCGGCTGCCGAATATCTCGCGCAATCAACTGGCCTCCGAGGTGGTGGCAGGCCTGCTGGCTATGCTGGCTAACTTTGAGCAGGACGGGTTTGGCACTTGGCGGGATGCCTGGAATCAGCGCCACGCCTACGCAGGGTTGCCTATTCGGGTGATACAAGGGCAGCAGACCAGCGATGCCGTCGCGGGGGAAGTGGATGAGAGTGGTAACCTATGGGTTACCGAAAATGGTCACTCGCGACGCCTAGCCGGCGGTGAGATTAGCGTACGCAGGCGTTTATGATTCTGGATCTTGATATCGGCAACACGCTGTCTAAATGGCGTCTCAAGGATGCCGAGAGCAGCGAGATACGTTCCCGTGGAGCGGTTTGGACTCGGGAAGAGTGGCGCCCAGGGGCCGATATTCCCGATCTTGATGTGGTCGAGGCGGTGCGTATATCAAGCGTCGCCAGGGCAGCGGTGCTTGAGGAGACGGTCGCTTTGTTGCGTCGAAGAGTGCGGCATGTGCACGTAGCCCACTCTACCCAAGAGGCGTTAGGGGTGGTTAACGGCTACGAAGAGCCGGGACGTTTAGGCGTTGATCGTTGGATGGGGGCGCTGGCGGGTTATCATTTGGCGGGCGGTTGCTGTGCGGTGGATTGCGGCAGTGCGATCACTATCGATTTTGTGCTGCCAGGCGGCCAGCACCTTGGTGGCTTTATTATCCCCGGTCTTCGCCTGATGAAAGAGAGTCTGAAGCTTGGCACCCGCAATGTGGCCATCGACCCTGAAAGTGAGGCCGATGAGCTGTTAGAGCCTGGCCGGCGCACCGTTGATGCGGTCAATCACGGTATCTACATGGCGGCCGTTAGCGCTATTAACCGTATCTATAGCGAAGTATGTGATCAAGAGGGTGTGGCGCTGCCGATGCTATTGACTGGGGGGGATGCGCGGGTTGTCTCAAGAGGCGTGCAGGTGCCCCACGCGGTGTGGCCGGATATGGTCTACGGCGGTTTAGAGGCATGCTTTCCGATGACCCTCGCCGAGCGTGCTGGCAAAATGTCGGGCGCGCCGCGGGTGCCTGAGCCTGTGGCGCTAGAAAAGATTCGCGCGGGTCTTGCATTCTCCATGCTGCTTTGACAGAATACAGCGCGTTCCAAGGCAAGGCGCAGATGTCTTTTGATGCCGCAAGCTTTGATAATTAAAGCAATAGTCACTTAAAATTAGTTGCTTAAAAATAGTTATCGAGCTTGACACGTACTTGGAGGCTGGCATAATGTGCCGCCACAGTTGGAGAGGTTCCCGAGTGGCCAAAGGGAGCAGACTGTAAATCTGCCGCGAAAGCTTCGAAGGTTCGAATCCTTCCCTCTCCACCAAGATTAAGCGGCATCGATTTGATCGGTGCTGTTGAATGAAAAGCCGGTAGCGGGCAATGTCTACGATTTATAGCTTGTGTGAGCTAGGGCTATAAGGCGGCGCGTAGCGGATCGTCATTCCAGACAGGTTCAGCGGGCGTAGTTCAACGGTAGAACCTCAGCCTTCCAAGCTGATGGTGCGGGTTCGATTCCCGCCGCCCGCTCCAGTTGATGTGTTTAGCTCATGTAGCTCAGGGGTAGAGCACACCCTTGGTAAGGGTGAGGTCGACGGTTCAATTCCGTCCATGAGCTCCATATTTTGCAAGAAGAGAGTTGCAGATAAAGCGAGCGAAGCTCGCTTTTTTTGTCTCTGCGGTTAGGTGGGGTTGTAATATGCCTAAGCGTAAAGGAGGGGTTGTCAGGGGTGGTTTTCTCCGCTACCATGGCGCCCGCTGTTGTATAGGCGATTGAAAAGACGTTTATCGACAGATGTAAATAGTTGTTGTAAAAAATCAGTACGACGATACAGGCCAGTAGCTCAATTGGCAGAGCAGCGGTCTCCAAAACCGCAGGTTGGGGGTTCGATTCCCTCCTGGCCTGCCAGCCTTCCCCAGGTTGGTATGTCTTTTTCCAAAATTCTTTTATCGTTCGCCGCACCCTGAGGAGTCTCGTTTTTATGAAGCCTGGTTCTGTAAAACATGGCGCCGAGGTGCAACAGACGCGCCATGACGGGCTCAAGTGGGCGGCGGTCGTAGCGCTGCTTGTCATTGCTGTTGTTGGTAATACCTATTTCGCCGATATTGGCCTGCTCTACCGCGTGCTTGGCGTAGTGGTGTTGTGTGTGATTGCGGGTTTGATCGCGCTAACCACTACCAAGGGTCGTGATTTAGTAGAGCTTGCCAGAAGCGCCAAGAAAGAGATTCAGCGCGTTGTATGGCCGACCCGTGCCGAAACCATTCAGACCACGGCCATTGTGCTAGTGGCCGTTTTGGTGGTGGGGCTAATGCTGTGGTTGATCGACACTCTTCTTGGCTGGGCGATGTCCGGCGTCATTGGTTAGGAGCTTTCATGTCCAAACGTTGGTACGTCGTTCACGCTTATTCCGGCTTTGAAAAGCATGTCATGCGTTCACTGATTGAGCGTGTGAAAATGTATGGTATGGAAGATCGTTTTGGCGAGATTCTGGTGCCGACCGAAGAAGTCGTCGAAATGCGTGACGGTAAGCGGCGCAAGAGCGAACGCAAATTTTATCCCGGCTATGTATTGGTCGAGATGGAAATGGCCGATGAGACGTGGCACCTCGTCAACGAGACGCCGCGTGTCATGGGCTTTATCGGTGGCACAAAAGAGAAGCCGGCGCCAATCACTTCACGCGAAGCGGATGCAATTTTGCTGCGCGTTAAAGATGGTACTGACAAGCCGCGGCCCAAAACGATGTTTGAGCCGGGGCAGTCAGTGCGTGTTGTTGATGGGCCGTTTGCCGATTTCAACGGTGTTGTCGAAGAAGTTAATTATGAAAAGAGTCGCCTGCATGTCAGCGTGCTGATCTTCGGGCGCTCTACACCTGTTGAGTTAGAGTTCTCTCAGGTTGAGAAAGAGTAAGTCTCAGGTTGAGAAAGCGTAAGTTTTGATTCGCGTGAGGCGACTCTATAGTCGTCTTACTGGTACCGGGGAGCCTTAGGGCGCTATTACCCAATTGGAGCATAAACGATGGCCAAGAAAGTACAGGCTTATATCAAACTGCAGGTTGCTGCAGGTAAAGCCAATCCAAGTCCGCCGGTAGGCCCAGCGCTGGGTCAGCACGGCGTGAACATCATGGAATTCTGTAAGGCGTTCAACGCCGCGACTCAAGAAATTGAGCCGGGCCTGCCGACGCCAGTCGTGATCACTGTCTACTCTGACCGTAGCTTCACGTTCGTCACCAAGACGCCGCCTGCTGCCGTGCTGCTGAAAAAAGCGGCTGGCATCAAGTCCGGTTCTGGTGAGCCGAACAAGAAGAAGGTCGGCACCGTGACGCGTGAACAGCTTGAAGAGATCGCCAAAACCAAAGAGCCTGACTTGACGGCTGCGAATCTCGATGCCGCTGTACGCACCATTGCTGGCAGCGCTCGCAGCATGGGCCTAAACGTGGAGGGTCTTTGATCATGGCTAAACTGTCTAAGCGTGCGAAAATCATTCGCGAAAAAGTAGACACCACCAAAGCCTACTCTATTGAAGAAGCGGTAGCGCTGCTCTCTGAGCTGTCTACGGTTAAATTCAAAGAGTCGGTTGATGTCGCCATCAACCTTGGCGTCGACCCGCGTAAATCCGATCAGGTTGTGCGTGGCGCTACCGTTATGCCTAACGGTACCGGTAAAGACGTACGTGTTGCGGTCTTCACCCAGGGTGCCAATGCCGATGCCGCTAAAGAAGCTGGCGCCGACATCGTAGGTATGGACGACTTGGCTGAGCAAGTGAAAAAAGGCGTGATGGATTTTGACGTCGTTATCGCTTCGCCAGACGCCATGCGCGTGGTAGGTCAGCTGGGTCAGATTCTAGGTCCGCGTGGCCTGATGCCTAACCCGAAAGTTGGCACCGTAACGCCTGATGTGGCGACAGCGGTCAAAAATGCTAAAGCCGGTCAGGTGCGTTTCCGTACCGACAAAAACGGCATCATCCACACTACCCTGGGTAAAGTGGATTTTGACGTGGCAGCGATTAACGGCAACCTGGAAGCCCTGGTTGCAGACCTTAAGCGCCTCAAGCCGAGCGCGTCGAAAGGTATTTACTTCAAAAAAATGACTCTGTCCACTACCATGGGCCCGGGTTTGACAATCGATCACTCTGCTTTCGCGTAAGCAGGTAATCGTTGGTTTTTTTGTAGGAACCGAGCAAGAACTTTGCGGTCCCCCGTTTGGTTATTAACACTGGCCGGGGCATCGTCAAAGACCGCAGGTGCCGCGCTTAGTGAGTACGCTTTATGTGCTTGCGAGGGCGGCTTAATTGCCCCATAAGCGCCTGCGCAGATGGTGTGGCCGCCAGTTGGTTAAGCTTAAGACGGCTTTCTGGTGAGCACCATCCCCAAGGCTTCCTGCTTTGCAGCTTTTTTTAGGGCGAAGCGGGAAGAGATGGTAACCACCGGAACCTTCCTGGGTTCCGGCACGAAGGAGTGATCACTGTGCCACTAGCACTTGAAGGCAAGAAAGCGATTGTTGCCGAGGTCAGTGAAGCGGCCAAGGGCGCACTCTCCGTCGTAGTTGCTGATTCTCGCGGCGTTACGGTTGGTAAAATGACCGATCTGCGCAAGCAGGCGCGTGAGAATGGTGTAGAGCTACGTGTTGTTCGTAACACGCTGGCTCGCCGCGCTCTCGAGGGCACTCAGTGGGAGTGCTTGAACGATAGCTTTGTTGGTCCTACGTTATTGGCTTTCTCTACTGATCATCCGGGCGCTGCCGCTCGTTTGTTCAAAGAGTTTTCCAAAACGAACAAGGACTTCGAAGTAAAAGCGTTGGCCTACGAAGGTGAGCTGATTCCGGCTGCTGACATCGACCGTCTGGCAACCCTGCCGACACACGACGAAGCAATTGCCAAGTTGATGTCGGTAATGAAAGAAGCCTCCGCTGGCAAGCTGGTTCGTACTCTGGCCGCTCTGCGCGACCAGAAGCAAGAAGCTGAAGCTGCTTAAGCAGCGTTTCTTGCAGGCGGCGTGAACGATCTCATCGATACGCTGCCTGAACCGAGCAATGAATCCTGAGTCCTCGGCTGACCGAGGCTCCCGCAAAGTTAGGAATGAAACAATGGCACTGTCTAAAGACGATATCATCAATGCTGTAGCCGACATGACCGTAATGGAAGTTGTCGAGCTGATCGAAGCAATGGAAGAGAAGTTCGGCGTTTCTGCAGCGGCTGCCGTAATGGCTGGCCCGGCTGCTGGCGGCGAAGTGGCTGAAGAACAGACTGAATTTGACGTCGTTCTGACCGCTGCTGGCGACAAGAAAGTTAACGTGATCAAAGCGGTTCGTGAGATCACTGGCCTTGGCTTGAAAGAAGCTAAAGGTGCTGTTGACGGCGCTCCGGCGACCATCAAAGAAGGTCTGTCTAAAGACGACGCTGAAGCAGCTAAAGCTAAGCTGGAAGAAGCGGGCGCAACCGTCGAGCTCAAGTAATTCTTGTGCGGACGGCTTTACGCGCTGCGTAAGCTTCCACGGCTGGCGGCGGGATATCCCGCTGCCGGCCTTTTTCTGTTGTAACTGATGTTTGCAAACAGTCATGCTGCTGGCAGATGACAGAAGCGACAGAAAAGCAAAAGCGTTATTGAATATAGCGTTATTGAAATAGTGTTATCGACTACAGTGTTATCGAACTAGATTTTCGACGGCGAGCTACCGATTTAGGAGCTTGCTGTCTGCGTCTGACGAAGCCCGCCGGGCAGCGATGACCACGCATCGGTCACCCATGGTGAACAAGCTGGGGAATACAGATGGCTTACTCATATACTGAGAAAAAACGCATCCGCAAGGATTTCGGCAAACTGCCCCAAGTGATGGATGTGCCTTACTTGCTGGCGATCCAGCTTGATTCCTATTACGACTTCCTCCAGCAAGATCGTTCGCCCGACGAGCGTCACGAGGTCGGTCTGCACGCGGCATTCAAGTCCGTGTTTCCGATTGAGAGCTTCTCCGGCAATGCAGCGCTTGAGTATGTCAGCTACCGCTTCGGTACGCCGGCGTTCGATGTTAAGGAGTGCCAGCTGCGCGGCGTGACTTACTCCGCCCCGCTGCGCGTCAAGGTTCGCTTGATCATCTATGATCGCGACTCCTCGAACAAAGCAATTAAAGATATCAAAGAGCAAGAAGTCTACATGGGGGAAATCCCCCTGATGACTGAGAACGGTACCTTTGTGATTAACGGTACTGAGCGGGTTATCGTTTCCCAGCTCCACCGCTCGCCCGGTGTGTTCTTCGATCACGACAAAGGCAAGAGTCACTCTTCCGGCAAGCTGCTCTACTCAGCCCGTGTGATTCCTTATCGTGGTTCCTGGTTGGACTTCGAGTTTGACCCCAAAGACAACGTCTTTGTACGTATTGACCGTCGCCGTAAACTGCCGGCCTCGGTACTGATGCGTGCGCTGGGCATGAACACCGAAGAGATCCTGGCCGAGTTCTTTGAAACCAGCGTCTTCCACATTGAGAAATCCGGTTTCTCTGTGGAGCTGGTGCCGTCGCGCCTGCGCGGAGAAACGGCTACTTTCGACATCAAGGATGGCGAAGGTAATGTGATCGTTGAAGAGGGTCGTCGGATTACCCAGAAGCACATTCGCCAGCTTGAAAAAGCCGGCCTTGAGCGTCTGGACGTGCCGATGGAGTACCTGTTCGGCAAAACCCTGGCCAAAGACCAGATCGACTCCAAGACTGGCGAGCTGATCTGCCCGTGTAATACCGAGATCACGCCGGAAGTGCTCGAGCGTATGGCTCAGGGTGGCATTGCGCTGATCGAAACCCTGTACACCAACGATCTGGATTGCGGTTCTTTCATCTCCGACACGCTGAAGCTGGATGCCACCAATTCAGCTCTGGAAGCGTTGGTCGAAATTTACCGCATGATGCGCCCAGGCGAGCCGCCGACCAAAGAGTCTGCAGAGACGCTGTTCAACAATTTGTTCTTCTCTGAGGACCGCTACGACCTGTCGGGCGTTGGCCGCATGAAGTTCAACCGTCGTCTGCGCCGTGATACCGATACCGGCTCTGGCGTGCTGGATCGTAAAGACATCCTTGATGTGCTGCGCGAGCTGATCAGTATTCGTAACGGCTTCGGTGACGTCGATGATATCGATCACCTGGGTAACCGCCGTATTCGCTGCGTCGGTGAAATGGCCGAGAACCAGTTCCGCGTTGGCTTGGTGCGTGTAGAGCGTGCCGTCAAAGAACGTCTTTCCATGGCGGAAAGCGAAGGCCTGATGCCGCAAGACTTGATCAACGCCAAGCCCGTTGCGGCGGCGGTGAAAGAGTTCTTCGGTTCCAGCCAGCTCTCGCAGTTTATGGATCAAAACAACCCGCTCTCAGAGGTTACCCACAAGCGTCGTGTGTCTGCACTCGGCCCCGGTGGTTTGACCCGTGAGCGTGCTGGCTTCGAAGTACGTGACGTCCACGCCACGCACTACGGGCGTCTATGCCCGATCGAAACGCCGGAAGGCCCGAACATCGGTCTGATTAACTCGCTGGCCACTTATAGCCACACTAACAGCTACGGTTTCCTTGAAACGCCGTACCGTAAAGTGGTTGATCGTCAGTTGACCGACGACATCGTCCATCTCTCGGCGATCGAAGAGGGCGACTTTGTTATCGCCCAGGCGTCAGCAGCGGTAGATGAGTCCAACAAGCTAAGTGATGACCTGGTTCAGGTTCGTCACCGCGGTGAAACGACCTTTATGCGTCCTGAGCAAGTGACGCTAATGGACGTATCGCCACGTCAGGTCGTATCCGTCGCAGCGGCATTGATTCCGTTCCTGGAGCACGATGACGCCAACCGCGCCTTGATGGGTTCTAACATGCAGCGTCAGGCGGTACCGACCCTGCGTGCCGATAAGCCGTTGGTAGGTACCGGCATGGAGCGCTTTGTTGCTCGTGACTCCGGCGTCTGTGCGGTGGCCAATCGTGGCGGCGTTATTGATTCCGTTGATGCGCGTCGTGTCGTGGTACGGGTTAATGAAGATGAAATTATCGGCGGTGAAGCCGGTGTTGATATCTACAACCTGACCAAGTACACCCGCTCGAACCAGAACACCTGTATGAACCAGCGCCCCATCGTGCGGCCTGGCGACAACGTGGCGCGTGGCGATATTCTCGCTGATGGCCCGTCGGTGGATATGGGTGATCTTGCGCTTGGTCAGAACATGCGCATCGCGTTTATGCCCTGGAACGGTTACAACTTCGAGGACTCGATTCTGCTTTCCGAGCGGGTCGTTCAAGAAGACCGTTTCACCACTATTCACATTCAGGAACTGACCTGTGTGTCTCGCGACACCAAGTTGGGCTCGGAAGAGATTACCTCCGATATCCCTAATGTGGGCGAGTCTGCTCTCTCCAAGCTGGATGAGGCGGGCGTGGTCTACATCGGTGCCGAAGTCGGCCCGGGCGATATTTTGGTCGGTAAGGTGACGCCGAAGGGTGAAACCCAGCTGACGCCTGAAGAGAAGCTGCTACGTGCCATCTTCGGCGAGAAAGCGTCAGACGTTAAAGATACCTCGCTGCGTGCCCCCACCGGCATGATTGGTACGGTCATCGACGTTCAGGTGTTTACTCGCGACGGCGTTGAGAAAGACTCCCGCGCCCTGTCTATCGAGCGCACTCAGCTTGACGAAGTTCGTAAGGATCTCCAAGAGACTTACCGTATCGCCGAAGACGCTACCTTTGAGCGTCTACAGCGTACGCTTGACGGCCAAGCCGTTAACGGTGGCCCGAACCTCAAGAAAGGCGATGTTCTCGACGAAGCGTACCTGGAAGAATTGCCGCGTCAGCAGTGGTTCAAACTGCGTATGCAGGATGAGTCCTACAACGAACTGCTGGCCCAGGCCGACGAACAGCTGGAAACCCGTCGTAAAGAGATGGACGAACGCTTTGAAGATAAGAAGCGCAAGCTGACCCAGGGCGATGATCTCGCACCGGGCGTGCTGAAAATCGTCAAGGTCTACATGGCCGTTAAGCGTCGCATCCAGCCGGGTGACAAGATGGCCGGTCGTCACGGTAACAAAGGTGTTATCTCGGCGATTATGCCCATTGAAGATATGCCGTTTGACGAGAAGGGCGAGCCAGTTGACGTAGTGCTTAACCCGCTGGGTGTGCCGTCGCGTATGAACGTCGGTCAGATTTTGGAAACCCACCTGGGTATGGCGGCACGTGGCTTGGGCGTCAAGATCGAAGCCATGCTGCGCGATGCACGTGGGCAGCAAGTGGCCGAGATTCGTGACTTCCTGGGGCAGATCTACAATACGCAAGGTACGCGAGTCGAAGATCTCGACTCCCTGACCGACGATGAGATCATCGCTCTGGCGAAGAATCTCAAAGGTGGTGTGCCGATGGCCACGCCGGTGTTTGACGGTGCCAAAGAGCACGAAATCAAGCACCTGCTGAAGCTGGCGGACATTCCCGAGTCGGGCCAGATGGCCCTATTCGATGGCCGTACCGGTGACGCCTTTGATCGTCCGGTTACCGTCGGCTACATGTACATGTTGAAGCTTAACCACTTGGTAGACGACAAGATGCACGCGCGTTCTACCGGTTCTTACTCGCTGGTTACCCAGCAGCCCTTGGGTGGTAAGGCACAATTCGGTGGTCAGCGCTTCGGTGAGATGGAAGTGTGGGCGTTGGAAGCTTACGGCGCCGCTTATACGCTTCAAGAGATGCTCACCGTCAAGTCGGACGACGTCGAAGGCCGCACCAAGATGTATAAAA
The DNA here is from genome assembly GCF_029854215.1 of Halomonas alkaliantarctica. NCBI lineage: Bacteria > Pseudomonadati > Pseudomonadota > Gammaproteobacteria > Oceanospirillales > Halomonadaceae > Vreelandella > Vreelandella neptunia. The sequence goes on from NZ_CP122961.1 coordinate 159,278, forward strand.
ACATCGTGGATGGCGACCACACCATGCAGGCAGGCATGCCGGAATCCTTCAACGTACTCGTGAAGGAAATCCGCTCGCTGGGCATCGATATCGAGTTAGAGAGCTAGGAGCCGTCACATGAAAGATTTGGTGAAAGTACTCAAATCGCAGTCTCAGTCCGAAGAGTTTGACGCGATCAAGATTACCCTGGCGTCGCCGGACATGATTCGCTCCTGGTCGTTTGGCGAGGTGAAGAAGCCTGAGACCATCAACTACCGTACCTTTAAACCGGAGCGGGACGGTCTGTTCTGCGCCAAGATTTTTGGCCCGGTAAAGGACTACGAGTGCCTGTGCGGCAAGTATAAGCGCATGAAGCACCGCGGTATTATCTGCGAAAAGTGTGGCGTAGAAGTGACCAAAGCCGCCGTGCGCCGTGAGCGCATGGGGCACATCGAACTCGCCTCGCCGGTAGCCCACATTTGGTTTTTGAAGTCACTGCCATCGCGGATCGGCATGTTCCTCGATATGACCCTGCGTGATATCGAGCGCGTGCTGTACTTCGAAAGCTTTGTCGTTATCGATCCAGGTATGACCACGCTGGAGCGTGGTCAGCTGATGAACGACGAGCAGTACTTTGAAGCGCTGGAAGAGTTCGGTGATGACTTCGATGCCCGCATGGGTGCCGAAGCCGTTCAGGAGCTGCTCAAAGACATCGATCTGGAAGAAGAGATTAACCACCTGCGTGAAGAAATTCCGCAGACTAACTCTGAAACCAAGATCAAGAAGCTCTCCAAGCGCCTCAAGCTGCTTGAAGCCTTCTACCACTCCGGCAATGCGCCGGCGTGGATGGTCATGGAAGTGTTGCCCGTGCTGCCGCCGGACCTGCGTCCGCTGGTACCGCTCGACGGTGGCCGTTTCGCGACCTCAGATCTCAACGACCTTTACCGTCGTGTGATCAACCGTAACAACCGCCTGAAACGTCTGCTTGACCTCAATGCGCCGGATATTATTGTGCGTAACGAGAAGCGTATGCTTCAGGAAGCGGTCGATGCACTGCTGGATAACGGTCGTCGTGGCCGTGCGATCACGGGCTCTAACAAGCGTCCGCTGAAATCGCTCGCCGACATGATCAAAGGTAAGCAGGGTCGTTTCCGTCAGAACCTGCTGGGTAAGCGCGTCGACTACTCGGGCCGTTCGGTTATTACCGTAGGTCCGACCCTGCGCCTGCACCAGTGTGGTCTGCCCAAGAAAATGGCGCTTGAGCTGTTCAAGCCGTTTATCTACTCCAAGCTGCAGTCGCTGGGCTACGCCTCAACGATCAAAGCCGCCAAGAAGATGGTCGAGCGCGAGCTGCCGGAAGTGTGGGACATCCTCGCCGATGTTATCCGCGAGCACCCGGTACTGCTTAACCGTGCGCCTACGCTTCACCGTCTGGGTATCCAGGCGTTTGAGCCGCTGTTGATCGAAGGTAAAGCGATCCAGCTGCACCCGCTGGTGTGTGCCGCCTACAACGCCGACTTTGACGGTGACCAGATGGCGGTACACGTACCGCTGACGCTGGAAGCCCAGCTTGAAGCCCGTGCGCTGATGATGGCGACCAATAACGTGCTGTCGCCTGCCAACGGCGAGCCGATCATCGTACCGTCGCAAGACGTTGTTCTGGGTCTCTATTACATGACCCGCGAAAAGATCAACGCCAAAGGCGAAGGCATGGTGTTCTCTGACCTTAATGAAGTTGAGCGCGCGTTTGGTACTCAGTCAGTATCGCTGCACGCACGGGTCAAAGTGCGTCTGGACGAAATCGATATCGAAGAAGAGAGCGGCGAGCGTAGCTTCCACCGCCGTATTTACGATACGACGGTAGGTCGTGCACTGCTGTTCCGTATTCTGCCCGAAGGCGTGCCCTTCGCGCTGATCGATCAGCCGATGAAGAAGAAGGCGATCTCCAGCCTGATCAACGAAGTCTATCGTCGTGCCGGCCTTAAGCCGACCGTCATCTTTGCTGACCAGCTGATGTATACCGGCTTCCGTCTGGCGACCTGGTCGGGTGCATCTATCGGTGTTAACGACTTCGTTATCCCTGAAGCGAAAACCGAAATCGTTGACGCGGCGGAAGCCGAAGTTAAAGAGATCGAAGACCAGTTCTCTTCTGGCCTGGTAACAGCGGGCGAGAAGTACAACAAGGTTATCGATATCTGGTCCAAGGCCAACGATAAAGTCGCCAAGGCGATGATGGTGGGTATCTCTAAAGAGACCGTCATCGATCGTGATGGCAACGAGGTTGAGCAGGATTCGTTCAACAGCGTCTTCATCATGGCCGACTCCGGTGCGCGTGGTTCTGCTGCCCAGATTCGTCAGCTTGCCGGTATGCGTGGCCTGATGGCCAAGCCGGATGGCTCGATCATCGAAACGCCGATCGTCGCTAACTTCCGTGAAGGTCTGAACGTACTTCAGTACTTCATCTCGACCCACGGTGCACGTAAAGGTCTTGCGGATACGGCCCTGAAAACCGCCAACTCCGGTTACCTGACGCGTCGCTTGGTAGACGTGGCGCAAGACTTGGTCATCACTGAAGTTGACTGTGGTACTGAAAATGGCCTGACGCTACACCCAATCATCGAAGGCGGTGACATCATTGTACCGCTTTCCCAGCGCGTACTAGGCCGCGTGGTGGCTCAGGATGTCATTCATCCGGGCAGCGGTGAAGTGCAGCTCGCTAAAGGCACCCTGCTCGACGAGAAGTGGTGTGCCGAGCTCGACACCATGGGTGTCGACGAGATCATCGTGCGCTCTACGATTACCTGTGAGACCGCGCACGGTGTGTGTGCCTCCTGTTACGGTCGTGACTTGGCGCGTGGCCATCAGGTCAACATCGGTGAAGCCGTCGGCGTTATCGCTGCACAGTCCATCGGTGAGCCGGGTACCCAGCTGACCATGCGTACCTTCCACATCGGTGGTGCGGCATCGCGTTCGTCTGCTGTCGACAGCGTACAGGTTAAGCACGGCGGTAAGGTTCGTCTGCACAACATCAAGCACGTTGAGCGTGCTGACGGAAAGCTGGTCGTGGTGTCGCGTTCTAGCGCCCTGGCCGTTGCTGACGACCATGGCCGTGAGCGTGAGTACTATAAGCTCCCTTACGGTGCTGAGCTTTCCGTACGTGACGGCGACGTGGTCGATGCCGGTGCAACGGTCGCCAAATGGGACCCGCACACTCACCCGATCGTTGCCGAAGTAGAAGGTAAGGCGCAGTTCATCGATCTCGACGAGGGTGTCACCATGCACCGTAGCGTCGATGAGATGACCGGCCTCTCCTCTATTGAGGTGATCGAGTCCGCAGCACGTCCCATGGCCGGTCGCGATAAGCGCCCGATGGTTATGCTGCAAGACAACGCGGGCGAGTACGTCTCTGTATCCGGCTCTAATACTCCGGTGCAGTACTTGCTGCCAGGCAACTCGATTATTTCGGTCGACGATGGCGTGACGATCGGGGTGGGTGAAGTGGTTGCCCGTATCCCGGTAGAAGCCTCGGCGAACAAAGACATCACCGGTGGTCTGCCACGGGTTGCTGACTTGTTCGAAGCACGTAAGCCGAAAGAGTCCTCTATCCTGGCCGAGATCAGCGGTGTGATCAGCTTCGGCAAAGAGACCAAAGGTAAACGTCGTCTGACGATTACCCCGGAATCTGGCGATCCGTTTGAGGCGCTGATTCCGAAATGGCGTCAAATCGCCGTCTTCGAAGGCGAAACTGTCGAGAAGGGCGAGGTGATTTCCGACGGCCCGAGCAACCCTCACGATATCCTGCGCTTGCTAGGTGTTGAGGAACTCGCCAAGTACATCACTGCCGAAGTACAGGACGTTTATCGTCTGCAGGGCGTAGGCATTAACGACAAGCACATCGAAGTGATCGTGCGTCAGATGCTGCGCAAGGTAGAGATTACTGATTCGGGCGACTCTGACTTCATCACCGGCGACCAGGCAGAGCTGGTTCGCGTGCTGGAACAGAACGAACGCCTTGAAAAAGAGAAGAAATTCCCGGCCAAGTATTCGCGTATGCTGCTGGGTATCACCAAGGCCAGCTTGGCCACCGAGTCGTTCATTTCCGCGGCCTCCTTCCAGGAGACAACCCGCGTACTGACCGAAGCAGCGGTGACTGGCAAGCGCGATTACCTGCGCGGCCTGAAAGAAAACGTGGTGGTTGGTCGCCTGATACCAGCAGGTACGGGCTTGACTCACCACGCAGAGCGTCGTCGCAAGCGCGAAGACGTCGAGCAACTGTTCAATCCTTCGGCTACCGAAGTCGAACAGGAGCTGGGTGCTCAGTTGACCGCTCTCGATTCTGATGACGAGTTGTAGGTCGGGTGCCAAAAGCAGTAGGTAACATGAGTAAGTAAAACGAGTGGCTGACCTGAAAAAGCGTCACCTTGCCGGTAAAACCGCCGGCAAGGCTTGACGCGACCTAGGGTCAGCCTTTAGAATGCGCAGCCTTTAACAGTGGGGTGGGTGCGCCCGCATCCGCCGCCCGTATTTGTTAAAAGGCCAAGGCAACCATTGGAGTCAGCTAAACACCATGGCAACGATTAATCAGCTAGTGCGCAAGCCGCGCAAGCGCCCCGTCACCAAAAGTGACGTGCCAGCGCTGCAGGCCTGCCCGCAAAAACGCGGCGTTTGCACGCGCGTTTATACCACTACCCCGAAGAAGCCTAACTCGGCTCTGCGTAAGGTTTGCCGTGTGCGCCTTACCAACGGCTTTGAAGTGTCTTCTTACATTGGTGGTGAAGGTCACAACCTTCAAGAACACTCTGTCGTTTTGATTCGCGGCGGTCGTGTAAAGGATTTGCCAGGTGTGCGTTATCACACCGTTCGTGGCGCCCTTGACACCTCTGGCGTTCAAAATCGTCGTCAGGGTCGTTCTAAATACGGTACTAAGCGTCCGAAGTCCTAATAAACAAATCCTAAGGGATAGGTTGTTGGGAATCGGTAAGCTATACGGCATTTCCCTGTCAACAGGGTATGCCGAGTAACGATTATCACGAATTTGACGGTCTGATAAGAGTAAGGTCGGGCGGCGCTTGTCGTATTTGAAGTTCGTACACAGGCTGCACAAGTTCCGGGTTTACCTGAAAGATCCTTAATTGAGGGCTTATCATGCCTAGAAGAAGAGTAGTAGCTAAACGCGAAATCCTGCCGGATCCTAAGTTCGGAAGTGAGCGTCTGGCGAAGTTCATGAACCACCTGATGGTCAGCGGCAAGAAGTCCATAGCTGAGCGTATCGTCTACGGTGCGTTGGACAAGGTTGCCGAGCGTAGTAAAGAAGATCCGCTGGAGATCTTCGACAAGGCGCTGGAAGCCATCCAGCCTATGGTCGAAGTGAAGTCGCGCCGCGTTGGTGGTGCGACCTATCAGGTGCCGGTAGAAGTACGTCCGTCTCGCCGTCAAGCGCTGGCAATGCGCTGGCTGGTAGACGCGGCGCGTCGTCGCGGTGAGAAAACCATGGTGCAGCGTCTGGCAGGTGAAATGCTGGATGCAGCTGAAGGCAAGGGTTCTGCCGTTAAGAAGCGCGAAGACGTGCATCGTATGGCAGAAGCCAACAAGGCCTTCTCGCACTACCGTTTCTAAAATCGGCGTTTCTAGAATCTGCGTTTCTAAGCACGGCGTTTTTAAGTACGGCTTTATGGTTTTTATATGCACGTTGTTCAGCATGGCGAAGTGTTTGCTGAGTCGCTCTGTTGCAATACCCAACCGCTACCCTGTAGGGGTGGCGGCGGTCGCATAAGCCTCGCTTGCATACGCCGCTAAATTAACGAGCATCGCCAACAAACGGGAGTTTCACCGTGGCACGCAAGACTCCACTAAATCGCTATCGTAATATCGGTATCGTCGCTCACGTTGACGCGGGTAAAACCACGACGACTGAGCGTGTACTGTTCTACACCGGCCTTTCCCATAAAGTGGGCGAAGTGCACGACGGTGCTGCGACCATGGACTGGATGGAGCAGGAGCAGGAGCGTGGTATTACGATCACCTCCGCTGCTACGACCTGTTTCTGGCAGGGCATGAACAAACAGTTCCCTGAGCACCGCATTAATATTATCGACACCCCAGGGCACGTTGACTTCACAATCGAAGTTGAGCGTTCGCTACGCGTACTCGATGGTGCGGTTGTTGTACTGTGCGGCTCTTCCGGCGTTCAGCCGCAGACCGAAACCGTATGGCGCCAAGCTAACAAGTACGAAGTGCCGCGTATGGTATTCGTCAACAAGATGGACCGTACTGGCGCTGATTTCTTCATGGTTGTTGAGCAGTTGAAAGAGCGCCTAGGTGCCAAAGCTGTGCCGATCCAGATTAACTGGGGCACAGAAGAGGACTTTAAAGGCGTTATCGACCTTATTCAGATGAAAGCCATCCTGTGGGATGAAGAAAGTCTGGGTATGACCTATGACCTCGTGGATATTCCTGCTGAGCTACAAGAAACAGCAGAAAAGTACCGCGAAGAAATGGTCGAAGCAGCTGCCGAAGGCTCTGACGAGCTGATGGAGAAGTACCTTGAAGGCGGCGAGCTAACGATTGAAGAGATCAAAGCCGGTCTGCGCGCCCGCACCCTGGCTAACGATATCGTTCTGGTTACCTGTGGTTCTGCGTTTAAGAACAAAGGTGTTCAGGCAGTGCTGGATGGCGTTATCGAATTCATGCCTTCGCCGACTGAAGTTAAGGCGATCGAGGGTGAGCTCGACGATAAAGACGGCACCGTTGATACGCGTGAAGCTGATGACAGTGCACCGTTTGCGGCCTTGGCGTTTAAAATCGCCACCGACCCCTTCGTTGGTACACTGACCTTTATCCGCGTCTACTCCGGGGTTCTGAAATCTGGTGACGGTGTATATAACTCCGTTAAGCAGAAGAAAGAGCGCGTTGGCCGTATCGTTCAGATGCACGCCAACTCCCGTGAAGAGATCAAAGAGGTTCTGGCAGGCGACATCGCTGCTTGTATCGGCCTGAAAGACGTCACCACGGGTGATACCCTGTGCGATATCGATAACAAAATTGTTCTCGAGCGCATGGAGTTCCCGGATCCGGTTATCTCGGTTGCCGTAGAGCCTAAGTCTAAGGCAGACCAAGAGAAGATGGGTGTTGCATTGGGCAAGCTTGCTCAAGAAGATCCTTCCTTCCAGGTTAAAACCGACGAAGAGACCGGCCAGACGATTATTTCTGGTATGGGCGAGCTGCACCTGGATATCCTCGTTGACCGTATGCGTCGCGAGTTTAAGGTTGAAGCCAATATCGGTAAGCCTCAGGTTGCCTACCGCGAAACGATCCGCGGCAGCATTGAGCAAGAAGGCAAGTTCGTACGTCAGTCCGGTGGTCGTGGTCAGTACGGTCACGTTTGGCTACGTATCGAGCCGCTGACTAAAGAAGAAAAGGGTGAAGGCGACGAAGAGATCTTCTTCAAATTCAACTCTGAGATCGTAGGTGGCGCGGTTCCTAAGGAATACGTTCCTGCGGTTGAGAAGGGTGCTTACGAGCAGCTTAAAAACGGCGTTATCGCGGGTTACCCGATGATCGACGTTAAAGTGTCGCTGTTCGACGGCTCCTTCCACGACGTAGACTCCAACGAGACTGCGTTTAAGATTGCTTCTTCTATGGCAGTAAAAGAAGGTGCCAGGAAGGCCAAGGCCGTGCTGCTGGAGCCGGTGATGAAGGTCGAAATCGTGACCCCCGAAGAATTTATGGGTGACGTCATGGGTGACCTGAGCCGTCGTCGCGGCCTGGTGCAGGGTATGGATGACTCCTCTTCTGGTAAAGTCATTCGTGCGACGGTGCCATTGGGTGAGATGTTCGGTTATGCAACCGATCTGCGCTCACAAACCCAGGGCCGTGCGAGCTACTCTATGGAGTTCTCGAAGTACGACGAGGCGCCCTCCAGCGTCGTTGAAGCCGTCATCAATCAAAACGGTTAACCGTTAGCTAACGTAAAGAGGTTATAGCAGTGGCTAAGGAAAAATTTGAACGTTCCAAACCGCACGTCAACGTCGGCACCATTGGTCACGTCGACCACGGTAAAACGACTCTGACGGCGGCCCTGACCCGCGTGTCTGCTGAGGTTTTCGGCGGCGACTGGCGTGAGTTTGATACCATCGATAACGCTCCTGAAGAGCGCGAGCGCGGTATCACAATCGCCACTTCTCACGTGGAATATCAGTCTGAAGAGCGTCACTACGCTCACGTTGACTGCCCAGGACACGCTGACTACGTCAAGAACATGATCACCGGTGCTGCGCAGATGGACGGCGCTATCCTGGTATGTTCTGCCGCAGATGGCCCGATGCCGCAAACTCGCGAGCACATCCTGCTGTCTCGTCAGGTTGGCGTACCGTACATCGTTGTGTTCCTGAACAAAGCGGACATGGTCGATGACGAAGAGCTGCTCGAACTGGTAGAAATGGAAGTTCGCGAACTTCTAGACCAGTACGACTTCCCGGGTGACGACACGCCGATCATCACTGGTTCTGCGCTAATGGCACTGAACGGTGAAGATGACAAGGGTATGGGTACTACCGCCGTTGCTAATCTGATCAAAGCTCTGGATGAGTACATCCCCGAGCCGGAGCGTGCTATTGATCAGCCGTTCCTGATGCCGATCGAAGACGTGTTCTCTATCTCTGGTCGCGGTACTGTTGTTACCGGTCGTGTAGAGCGCGGCATCGTTAAAGCGGGCGAAGAAGTGGAAATCGTGGGTATCCACGACACCACCAAAACGATCGTTACCGGTGTTGAAATGTTCCGTAAACTGCTCGACGAAGGTCGTGCTGGTGAGAACGTTGGCGCCCTGCTGCGTGGTACCAAGCGTGATGACGTAGAGCGTGGTCAGGTACTGGCTAAGCCGGGCACCATCACTCCGCACACTGTCTTCGAAGCAGAAGTTTACGTACTGTCCAAAGAAGAGGGTGGTCGTCACACGCCGTTCTTCAAGGGCTACCGTCCGCAGTTCTACTTCCGTACCACCGACGTAACCGGTACTTGTGAACTGCCGGAAGGCGTTGAAATGGTCATGCCGGGTGACAACGTTCAGATGGTTGTTACCTTGATCGCTCCGATCGCAATGGACGAAGGCTTGCGCTTCGCTATTCGTGAAGGCGGCCGTACTGTCGGTGCTGGCGTTGTGGCCAAAATCGTCAAGTAAGCAGCATGCTTGAATGATGAAGGGGGCTCTGATGAGCCCCCTTTTCTGCGCACCAACAGCAAATGTTTGACATGGGCTTTTGGCGTGCCTATAATGCGCATCCTTTGAATGCGTGGGTAGACGGCTCGCGCCGTCGACATCCATTGGAGTTTAAGGCAAATGCAGAACCAAAAGATTCGCATTCGGTTGAAAGCTTTCGACCATCGCCTGATCGATCAGTCTACAGCGGAGATTGTTGAAACCGCTAAACGTACTGGTGCTCAGGTTCGTGGTCCGATTCCGCTGCCGACCAACCGCGAGCGTTACACCATTCTGATCTCGCCGCACGTCAATAAAGATGCGCGTGACCAGTATGAGATTCGTACGCACAAGCGTGTGCTCGACATTGTTGAGCCGACCGAAAAAACTGTTGATGCTTTGATGAAACTTGATCTCGCCGCAGGCGTAGACGTGCAAATCAAACTCAACTAATTACACTAGTCACTTTGCGGCCCAGCGCTCATCGCTCTTTGTAAAGGGTTGGTATGAGCAGCAGCCGCCGCGCCGTGAGGCGCCACACAATGTGCTAGTGGAATGCTCTGGAAAGGGCAGCCATAGCGGGTGATAGCCCCGTACACTATAGGAGACTGAGTATGACTATCGGTTTAGTCGGTAAAAAGGCCGGGATGACCCGTGTCTTTACCGAAGACGGCGCGTCTGTGCCCGTAACCGTTATTGAAGTTGATCCTAATCGTGTTACACGCGTTAAATCTGTCGAATCTGACGGATACGCAGCGATTCAGGTCACATCTGGCTCTCGTAAAGCTAAGCACCTCACCAAAGCGCAAGCGGGTCAGTTTGCCAAGGCAGGTGTCGAGGCTGGTCGTGCACTGATGGAATTTCGTCTTGCAGAAGGCGAAGAGATTCCTGAAGTGGGCGGCGAAATCACCGTATCCCTCTTCGAAGCTGGTCAAATGGTTGACGTGACTGGCACCTCTAAGGGTAAAGGCTTCCAGGGTGCTGTTAAGCGCTGGAACTTCCGTACCCAAGATATGACTCACGGTAACTCTCTGTCGCATCGCGCGCCGGGTTCTATCGGCATGTGTCAGACTCCGGGTCGCGTTTTCAAAGGCAAAAAGATGGCCGGTCAAATGGGTAACGCCCGTTGCACCGTGCAGAGCCTTGAGATCGTCCGTGTCGACGCCGAGCGTAACCTGCTGCTGATTAAAGGCGCCGTACCGGGTGCTCCCGGTAGTGACGTTATCGTTCGCAGCGCCGTGAAAGCAGGCTGAAGGGGATAATTACCAATGAATCTGAATCTTGCTGCAGGCACGGGTACCGTTGAAGTAGCCGACGCCACTTTTGGCAAAGAATTCAACGAAGCGCTCGTTCACCAGGTTGTCACTGCCTATTTGGCGGCTGGTCGTCAGGGAACCCGCGCACAAAAGAGTCGTTCCGACGTTCGTGGTGGTGGTAAAAAACCGTGGCGTCAGAAAGGCACCGGTCGTGCACGTGCCGGTACCATCCGCTCTCCGCTATGGCGTAGTGGTGGCGTAACCTTCGCGGCGCGTCCGCAAGACTACACCCAGAAGGTTAACCGCAAGATGTACCGTGCAGCGATGCGCTCCATCTTGTCAGAGCTGGTACGTCAAGAGCGTTTAGTCGCGATTGAAGAGTTCGTCGTCGATGCGCCTAAGACCAAGCAGGTAGCTGCCAAGCTGAAAGAGCTCAACCTTGAAAAAGTGTTGATCGTCACTGAAGAAATCGACGAGAAGCTCTATTTGGCCGCACGCAACCTTCCCCACGTTGACGTGGTGGATGTCGCGGCAGCTGACCCGGTAAGCCTGGTAGCCTTTGATAAGGTCCTGATTACCGTCTCCGCCCTGCGTAAATTCGAGGAGAAGCTGGCATGAACCAGGAACGCGTATTTAAGGTTCTGCTTGGGCCGCACGTGACCGAAAAGGCCGCAATGGCAGCCGAGCGCAACCAGTACGTTTTCAAGGTGGCATCTGATGCTACCAAGCCCGAGATCAAAAAGGCCGTTGAAGCACTCTTCGGCAAAAAGGTCGGCAGTGTTCAGGTACTGAACATGAAGGGTAAGACAAAACGTACTGCGAACGGCGTTGGCCTGCGTAAGGGTTACCGCAAAGCGTATGTGACCCTGGCTGCGGGTGAAACGCTCGAAGACTTCTCTGGCGCCGAATAAGGGCAGGAGTACGGATAATGGCAATCGTCAAGACCAAACCCACTTCCGCCGGTCGTCGCCACGTCGTCAAGATCGTTGGCGAGGAACTGTTCAAAGGCCGTGCCTATGCACCGCTTTTAGAAAAACAGTCCAAGTCCGGCGGCCGTAACAACTACGGTCGTATCACCACCCGCCACGTGGGCGGTGGTCATCGTCAACACTATCGGTTGATCGATTTCAAACGCACCAAGGATGGCATTCCTGCCACCGTTGAGCGCCTTGAGCACGATCCCAATCGCAGTGCGCACATTGCGCTGCTGAAGTATGCCGATGGTGAGCGTCGTTACATCATTGCACCGAAAGGTGTCAGCGCGGGTACCGTGCTGGAATCTGGTGTTAACGCGTCAATCAAGAAAGGCAATGCCTTGCCGCTGCGCAACATCCCGCTGGGTTCTACGGTGCACTGCATCGAACTCAAGCCGGGTAAAGGCGCGCAGATTGCTCGCAGTGCCGGTACAAGCGCCCAGTTGGTTGCTCGTGAAGGTAACTATGCCACCCTGCGTCTTCGCTCTGGCGAAATGCGTAAAGTGTTGGCCGAGTGCCGCGCGACCTTGGGTGAAGTGAGCAACTCCGAGCACAGCCTGCGTCAACTTGGCAAGGCCGGTGCGAAGCGCTGGAGAGGTGTGCGTCCGACTGTTCGCGGTGTCGCGATGAACCCAGTCGATCACCCGCACGGTGGTGGCGAAGGCCGCACCAGTGGTGGTCGTCACCCGGTATCCCCATGGGGTGTGCCGACTAAGGGTCACAAGACGCGTAAGAACAAGCGCACCGACAAGCTGATCATTCGTCGTCGTAATAAGACGCGTTGATCTAAATTGCCAAGACATTAAGAGGTAACGGCTGTGCCACGTTCACTAAAGAAAGGTCCCTTCATTGACCTTCATCTTTTGAAGAAGGTAGAGGCTGCAGTGGAGAAGAACGATCGCAAACCGATCAAGACTTGGTCGCGTCGTTCTATGATCCTGCCCAATATGGTAGGCCTCACTATCGCGGTCCATAATGGTCGCCAACACGTCCCGGTGCACGTATCCGAGGAAATGGTTGGCCACAAATTGGGCGAATTCGCTGCTACTCGCACTTATCGCGGGCATGCAGCGGATAAAAAAGCCAAACGGTAAGCCAGAGAGGATTGAGAGATGGAAGTCACAGCTAAGCTGCTTGGCGCTCGTTTATCCGCCCAGAAGGCCCGTTTGGTGGCTGACCAGGTGCGCGGTAAACCTGTCGCCGAGGCACTCGACCTGCTGACCTTCTCACCGAAGAAGGCTGCCAAGCTGGTTAAGAAGGTGCTGCAATCCGCGATTGCAAACGCGGAAGAAAATAACGGCATGGATATTGACGAGCTGCGTGTCTCGACCATCTGCGTCGATGAGGGCATGACGCTCAAGCGTATCAAGCCGCGTGCCAAGGGGCGTGCGGATCGTATCTTGAAGCGCACGTGCCACATCACCGTCAAGGTAGCCGAGAAGTAGGAGTCGACCGATGGGTCAGAAAGTCAATCCAACAGGCATTCGACTGGGCATCGTCAAAGACCATGCTTCTGTCTGGTATGCTGAGCGCGGCGCTTACGCCGATAAGCTCAATAACGATCTCGAAGTGCGTAGCTTCCTGGAAGAGCGTCTTAAAAGCGCCTCTGTTAGCCGCATCCACATCGAGCGTCCGGCGAACAATGCCCGCATCACCATTCACACTGCCCGTCCGGGTATCGTGATTGGTAAGAAAGGTGAAGATGTCGACCGTTTGCGTCGCGATCTTACCCAGATGATGGGTGTTCCCGTGCATGTGAACATCGAAGAAGTTCGCAAGCCGGAGCTGGATGCCAAGCTAGTCGCTGCTAACGTAGCGGGTCAGCTTGAGCGTCGCGTGATGTTCCGTCGTGCTATGAAGCGCGCGGTACAGAACGCAATGCGTCTTGGCGCTGGTGGCATCAAGATTCAGCTGTCAGGTCGTCTTGGTGGCGCTGAAATCGCACGTACCGAATGGTACCGCGAAGGTCGCGTTCCGCTGCACACGTTGCGTGCGGATATCGACTACGCCACTTACGAAGCTCACACCACCTATGGCGTTATCGGCGTCAAAGTGTGGATCTTCAAGGGTGAAATCCTCGGCGGTATCGAGGAAGTACGTGCCAAGGCGAAACAACAGCCTGCCGGCAACGCGCCCAAGAAGAAAGGTTCCAGGTAAGGGGAGAGCGAGTCGATGTTACAGCCCAAGCGTATGAAATTCCGCAAGATGATGAAAGGCCGCAACCGTGGCCTGGCGCATCGCGGAAGCAAGATCAGCTTCGGGGAATACGGCCTTAAAGCTACTGGTCGCGGCCGCATTACTGCGCGTCAGATCGAAGCAGGCCGTCGTGCGATCACACGTCACGTTAAGCGTGGCGGTAAAATCTGGATCCGCGTCTTCCCTGATAAGCCGATCTCTAAGAAGCCGCTCGAAGTTCGTATGGGTAAAGGTAAAGGTTCTGTTGAGTACTGGGTTGCCCAGATCCAACCGGGTCGGGTCCTGTATGAAATTGAAGGCGTGTCGGAAGAGCTCGCTCGTGAAGCGTTTGAGCTTGCCGCACAGAAAATGCCCTTATCCACCACCTTTGCGAAACGGACGGTGATGTGATGAAAGCCCAGGAAATTCGTGAAAAGTCCGCAGGAGAGCTCCAGGAGCAACTCCTCGAACTCCTCCGCGAGCAGTTTAACCTGCGCATGCAGAAGGCCACTGGCCAACTGAGCCAGACTCATCTGCTCAAGCAGGTCCGCCGGGATATCGCCCGCGTTAAGACTTTGCTCAACGAGAAGGCAGGTGATTGAGATGGCCGAAGAAAACACAAAGCGTACGCTCACCGGTAAAGTGGTGAGCGATAAGATGGACAAGTCCATCGTCGTCATGATCGAGCGGCGCGAGCGTCACCCGATCTACGGAAAATACGTTAAGCGCTCCACCAAGCTGCACGCCCATGATGAGGCGAACCAGGCTAAGGCAGGCGATACGGTCTCTATTCAAGAGTGCCGTCCGCTTTCCAAGAAAAAAGCTTGGACGCTGGTCGAGGTGGTTGAACACGCCAAGGGTTAATCCTGAGGCTTGTCAATCAGTGCAGTCAGATTAGGTTTGGAGAAAACCGATGATTCAGACTCAGACAATGCTGGATGTCGCCGACAACAGCGGAGCGCGCCGGGTGCAGTGCATCAAGGTGTTAGGCGGTTCACACCGTCGTTACGCTCGCGTTGGTGATATCATCAAGGTCACGGTTAAGGAAGCGATTCCGCGTGGCAAGGTCAAAAAAGGCCAGGTGCTAAAAGCGGTCGTGGTCCGGACCCGTAGTGGCGTCCGTCGTCCCGACGGTTCGCTCATCCGTTTCGATGGAAATGCGGCAGTTTTGTTGAATAACACCAACGAACAGCCCATCGGTACCCGTATTTTTGGGCCGGTGACTCGTGAACTTCGTAATGAAAAGTTCATGAAGATCATTTCCTTAGCGCCTGAAGTGCTGTAAGGAGCGAGGCGGATATGCAAAAGATCAAACGTGACGATGAAGTCATCGTCATCGCCGGGAAGGATAAAGGCAAACGTGGCACCGTTAAGCGGGTATTAGAAAACCGCTTCTTGGTGTCCGGTGTGAACATGATTAAACGTCACACCAAGCCAAATCCCATGGCGGGTAATCAGGGCGGTATCGTCGAGCGTGAGGCTCCGATTCACGCGTCCAACGTAGCCATCTTCAATTCGGAGACCGGTAAGGCGGATCGCGTCGGCTTCCAAGTGAAGGAAGACGGTACCAAGGTACGTATCTACAAGTCGACGCAGACGCAGATCGACGCCTAACGCGAGTCGGGTAGCAAAATGGCGAACTTGAAAGAACGTTATCAAAACGAGGTAGCAGCTCAACTCAAAGAAGAGTTCAGCTATGCCAACGTTATGCAGGTACCACGGATCACGAAAGTGACTCTGAATATGGGTATCGGCGAAGCAGTCAACGATAAAAAGTTGATTGACAATGCCATCGGCGATCTAGAGAAACTCTCTGGTCAAAAACCGTTGGTGACCAAGGCACGTAAGTCCATCGCGGGCTTTAAGGTACGCGAAGGTTGGCCAATCGGCATCAAAGTAACACTGCGCGCAGAGCGTATGTGGGACTTCTTGGACCGTCTGGTTTACATCGCGATTCCCCGCGTGCGTGACTTCCGTGGTCTCAACCCGAAGTCTTTCGACGGTCGTGGCAATTACTCTATGGGTGTGCGTGAGCAGATCATCTTCCCGGAGATCGAGTATGATAAAATCGATCGCATCCGGGGGTTGGATGTCACTATCACGACGACCGCCAAAACCGACGAGGAAGGTCGTGCGCTGCTAGCCGCGCTGAACTTCCCGTTCAAGAAATAGGGCTGGGATCATGGCTAAGAAAAGTATGGTAGAGCGTGAGCTTAAGCGTACTCAGCTGGTCGCGAAGTATGCGACCAAGCGCGCTGAACTCAAGAAGATCATCTCAGACGTGAACACGACTGAGGAAGACCGCTTCGAGGCGACGCTGAAGCTGCAGCAACTGCCGCGCGACTCAAGCCCGGTGCGTCAGCGTAACCGCTGCCGTATCACCGGTCGTCCGCACGGTTTTTACAACAAGTTCGGCCTTGGCCGTAACAAGCTGCGTGAAGCCGCCATGCGTGGCGACGTTCCTGGGTTGAAAAAATCCAGTTGGTAACGCCACGTAGTATTATCAGGAGCGCACATTAAATGAGCATGCAAGACACTCTGGCGGATATGTTTACCCGTATCCGCAATGCGCAGATGGCCACCAAGGAGACGGCAACCATGCCGTCCTCCAAGCTGAAAGTGCAAGTGGCCCGAGTGCTAAAGGAAGAAGGCTACATTGCCGACTTTGCGGTAGCGGAGGGCGTTAAGCCCGAGCTAACCGTAACTCTCAAGTACTTTGAGGGTAAGCCGGTCATTGAGCACATTCAGCGGGTTTCCAAGCCGTCCCTGCGCCGCTACATGGGCAAGGACAACTTGCCTAAGGTTGCCGATGGCCTGGGTATCGCGATTGTCACCACATCTAATGGTGTCATGACCGATCGTGCCGCGCGCCAAGCGGGTGTCGGTGGCGAAGTCATCTGCACCGTATTCTAGGAGGCTGGAATGTCCCGCATAGCGAAATATCCGGTTAAAGTGCCTGCCGGCGTTGATATTAAAATCAATGCTGACCAGCTGACCGCCAAAGGCGGCCAGGGCACGCTATCTATGACCATCCACTCTGATGTAGTGGTAGGTCAGGAAGATGGCCAGCTGACCTTCGCCCCGAGCGAATCTGCCAAGAGCTGGGCAATGGCCGGTACTACCCGCGCCTTAGTTCAGAACCTGGTAACGGGCGTATCCGAGGGTTTTACACGAACTCTCGAAATTGTTGGCGTCGGTTATCGTGCCCAAGCTAAGGGCCAGACGCTCAATCTTTCACTGGGCTTCTCGCACCCGGTCGACTACGAACTGCCTGAAGGTGTGTCAGCGGAAACGCCGAAGAACACCGTTATCGTGCTGAAAAGCGCCGATAAGCAGCAGCTCGGCCAGTGCGCCGCGGAAATCCGCGCCTTCCGTCCCCCCGAGCCGTATAAAGGCAAGGGTGTTCGGTACGCCGACGAGCAGGTGCGTCGCAAAGAAGCCAAGAAGAAGTAAGGCAGGGTTATGAACGCGAAGAAAGAATCTCGTCTCCGTCGTGCCCGCCGCGCTCGCGCAAAGATCCGCGAGCTGGGCGTGTATCGCCTGTGCGTCAACCGTACCCCGCGTCACATCTATGCGCAGATTATCTCGCCGGATGGTGGCAAAGTGCTAGCCAGTGCTTCTACGCTGGACAAAGCACTGCGCGAGGGTGCGACCGGCAACTCAGATGCGGCCTCTAAAGTAGGTGCTCTGATTGCTGAACGCGCTAAAGAAGCAGGCATCACCCAGGTGGCCTTCGACCGTGCTGGCTTTAAGTATCACGGCCGCGTCAAGGCGCTGGCCGACGCCGCACGTGAAGGCGGCCTGGAATTCTAAAGGGTTTTACGATGGCGAAGAACGAACAGCAAAGCGGTGATCTGCAAGAGAAGTTAGTGCAGGTCAACCGCGTCGCCAAGGTGGTCAAAGGTGGTCGTATTTTCGGCTTCACCGCACTGACCGTCGTTGGTGATGGTAAAGGTCGTGTCGGTTTCGGTCGTGGCAAGGCGCGTGAAGTGCCTGTCGCAATCCAGAAAGCGATGGATCAAGCTCGTCGCAACATGGTCAAGGTGAACCTTGCTGGCCATACGCTGCAGTACCCGGTCAAAGCCCGTCACGGTGCTTCCAAGGTGTACATGCAGCCGGCTTCTGAAGGTACCGGTATTATCGCCGGTGGCGCCATGCGCTCTGTACTAGAGCTCGCCGGTGTCCACGATGTACTGGCCAAGTGCTACGGTTCCACTAACCCGGTTAACGTGGTACGGGCGACTGTTAAAGGTCTCTCCTCCATGCAAGCACCGGAAGACGTGGCCGCTAAGCGCGGTCTGTCTGTCGAAGCGATCACGGGGTAAGACACCATGGCAGCAACGATCAAGTTTACCCAGATCCGGAGCACCATCGGCATCATGCCCAAGCACAAAGCTACTATGAAGGGCTTGGGTCTGCGTCGCATCGGTCATACGGTTGAACTGGAAGACACCCCCGCCGTACGCGGCATGATCAACAAGGTGAACTACCTTGTGCGCGTTGAGGGAGAGTAATCCATGAAACTTAATAGCCTAAGCCCGGCTCCGGGCTCCAAGCACGCCGCAAAGCGTGTTGGTCGTGGCATCGGTTCCGGTCTTGGTAAGACCGGTGGCCGTGGTCACAAAGGTCAGAAAGCACGTAGTGGCGGCAGTGTTAAGCCCGGTTTCGAAGGCGGTCAGATGCCTTTGCAGCGTCGTTTGCCGAAATTCGGTTTTACGTCTGCAAAGTCTCTGGTCTCTGAAGAAGTACGCCTGGCTGAACTTGCTAAAGTTGCCGGTGGTGAAGTCACCATGGCATCTTTGAAAGAAGCCAACGTGCTGAAGGATTCTACGCTACACGCGAAGATCATCCTTTCTGGCGAACTGAAAACAGCGGTAACCGTTCGCGGAATCAAGGTCACCAAAGGTGCCCGTGAAGCGATCGAAGCCGCTGGCGGCAAGGTAGAGGACTAAATGGCCAAGTCAGGAAACATGCCGGCGATGGGCAGCGGTCTGAGTGAACTGTGGGCGCGTTTGCGCTTCGTGCTCCTCGCCATCGTGGTGTACCGTATCGGTGCCCACATTCCCGTTCCCGGTATCAATCCTGACCAGCTTGCTGCCTTGTTTAGGGAGCAACAGGGCACCATCCTGGGCATGTTTAACATGTTCTCGGGTGGCGCCCTGGAGCGCATGAGTGTTCTCGCCCTGGGTATAATGCCCTATATATCGGCGTCAATTATCATGCAGCTCATGACTGCGGTCTCCCCTCATCTTGAACAGCTCAAGAAAGAGGGTGAGGCTGGCCGCCGCAAGATTAGCCAGTACACCCGCTACGGCACGGTGATACTGGCGTTTGTCCAGGCTACCGGCATGTCCGTCGGTCTGGCTAGCCAAGGCATCGCGTACACTGCTGACTTAAGCTTCTATTTCACCGCCGTGATTACATTCGTATCGGGCGCGGTGTTTATGATGTGGCTAGGTGAGCAGATTACCGAGAAGGGCATCGGCAACGGTATTTCGCTGCTGATTTTCGCCGGTATTGTTGCTGGACTACCCAGTGCCGTGGGCCAAGCCTTCGAGCTTGCCCGTAACGAAGGGGCCTGGAATGTTCTGCCGCTGTTAGCGCTGTCAGCGTTAGGTATTGCGACTGTCGCTTTTGTAGTTTTCATTGAGCGTGGCCAACGCCGCCTCAAGGTTAACTACCCTCGTCGGCAAGTGGGCAATAAGATGTATGCAGGGCAAAGTAGCTACCTGCCTTTGAAGGTCAATATGGCCGGTGTTATCCCGGCGATATTTGCCTCCAGTATCCTGCTCTTCCCGGCCTCTATTGGTCAGTGGGTAGGTGCCGGTGAAGGTATGGAGTGGTTGCAGCGTGCATCTCAGGCATTAGGTCCAGGTCAACCGCTTTACATCTTGCTTTTCGCGGCGGCAGTGGTATTCTTCTGCTTCTTTTACACAGCGCTGGTCTTCAACCCCAAGGATGTGGCTGACAATCTTAAAAAGTCAGGCGCTTTCCTGCCGGGCATTCGCCCCGGCGAGCAGACCGCTCGCTATATCGACAAGGTCATGACACGTCTGACCCTGTTCGGTGCCTTGTATATCACTGCGGTTTCCTTGATGCCCCAGTTCTTGATTGTGGCGTGGAACGTGCCGTTCTTTTTCGGCGGTACCTCGTTGTTAATCGTAGTCGTGGTCATCATGGACTTCATGGCCCAGGTGCAGTCGCATCTCATGTCGCATCAGTATGACTCAGTGATGAAGAAGTCCAACCTGAAAGGCTACGGTAGCGGCGGTATCATGCGCTGAGGCGCCGTCCACCCTATTAAATTAGAGTGTGGCGCGCCGCGAGCCGGTTTTTGGAGAAAGATCGATGAAAGTTCGAGCTTCCGTAAAGAAAATGTGCCGTAACTGCAAGATCATTCGTCGCAATGGCGCTGTCCGCGTCATTTGCAGCGAGCCACGGCACAAACAACGCCAGGGTTAATAGCCTGGGTTGTATTAAGCGGGTGCCAGCATACCCCTTGCCTTAGGGCAACTAAAGGGGTATGCTGTTGCGCCTTTTGTAGATGAATAAACGAGCAAGCCGCTCAAATTTCGGAGTAAGCTGATGGCCCGTATTGCAGGCGTCAATATCCCGGACAACAAGCATGCGGCGATCTCGCTGACCTATATCTTCGGGATTGGCCGTACCCGTGCTGAGCACATCTGTGCTGCTGCCGGTATTGCCATGAATGCCAAGATCCAGGACCTGTCTTCTGAAGAAGTCGACACCCTGCGTTCTGAAGTTGGCAAGTACACCGTAGAAGGCGACCTTCGTCGTGATGTTACGCTTAACATTAAGCGTCTCATGGACTTAGGCTGCTACCGTGGTCTGCGTCATCGTCGTAGTCTTCCGCTGCGTGGTCAGCGGACTAAGACTAACGCGCGCACCCGTAAGGGCCCGCGTAAGCCGATCCGCAAATAACACGCACGTTCTGGCGTAAAGACAGGAATAGACATCAACATGGCTAACCCGCGTAGTAACCGTAAAAAGGTTAAAAAGCAGGTAGTGGATGCGATTGCGCATATCCATGCCTCTTTTAACAACACGATCGTGACGATCACAGACCGCCAGGGCAACGCTCTTTCATGGGCGACTGCCGGTGGTTCGGGTTTTCGTGGTTCTCGCAAGAGCACCCCGTTCGCTGCTCAAGTGGCAAGCGAACGTGCAGCAACTGCTGCAGCCGAGTATGGTGTGAAGAACGTAGACGTACTGGTTAAAGGTCCAGGACCCGGTCGTGAATCCGCCGTGCGCGCACTGAATGCCGCCGGCTTCCGCGTGCAAAGCATCGTAGACGCGACGCCCATTCCCCACAATGGCTGCCGTCCGCCGAAGAAACGCCGCGTTTAAGGAGACAGATTCATGGCCCGTTATATTGGACCGAAGTGCAAATTGTCTCGTCGTGAAGGCACAGACCTCTTTTTAAAGAGTGGTGTGACTCCCTTCGAGAAAAAGTGTAAATCCGAGCAGATCCCGGGTGTACACGGCCAGCGTCGTCAACGTCTTTCAGACTACGGCTTGCAGCTTCGCGAGAAGCAAAAAGTACGTCGCATGTACGGCGTACTCGAAAAACAGTTCCGTAACTACTACAAAGAAGCCGCTCGCCTGAAAGGCGCGACTGGTGAAGTATTGTTGCAGTTGCTCGAATCCCGACTGGATAACGTCGTCTACCGCATGGGCTTCGGCTCGACTCGCTCTGAAGCGCGTCAGCTGGTCAGTCACAAGGCGATTTCCGTGAACGGCCGCACCGTTAACGTAGCTTCCTATCAAGTGAAGCCGGGTGACGTTGTTTCCATTCGCGAAAAGGCGAAAAACCAAGCACGTATCCAAAGCGCGTTGTCCATTGCGGCCAACCGTGGCGATATCGCTTGGATCGAAATCGACGCCAAGAAGATGGAAGGCACTTTCAAGGCTCTGCCTGAACGCGGTGACCTGTCTGCCGACATCAACGAAAACCTGATCGTCGAGCTGTACTCCAAGTAAACAGTTTTCTGTTTCTTGTCGATCTGGTGCTGGTTTAACGCCTGCACCAGATCCTACCGAGTACCAAGTATCCGTTTGGCAGCCTGAAAGGTGTTCATATGCAGCGTTCAGTGACAGAGTTTCTCCGTCCTCGCGACATCAAGGTCGAAGAAATCAGCGCACATCACGCCAAAATCGTGCTCGAACCGTTCGAGCGTGGCTTTGGTCACACCCTGGGGAATGCACTGCGCCGCATTCTGCTTTCGTCTATGCCCGGCTGTGCCGTGGTAGAGGCTGAAATTGCCGGTGTTGAGCATGAATACAGTGCGCTCGAAGGGGTGCAGGAAGATGTCATTGAAATCCTCCTGAACTTGAAAGATGTTGCGATCAAGATGCACAGCCGCGATGAGGCGGTGCTCACGCTGAACAAGCAGGGCCCAGCCGTCGTCACCGCTGGCGACATTGCGCTTGATCATAGCGTCGAAATCGTCAACCCGGACCACGTCATTGCTCATGTCAATGAAGGTGCCGAGCTGAAAATTCAGCTTAAGGTAGCGCTGGGTCGTGGCTACGAGCCGGCTGACGCGCGCGGCTCTGATGAAGAGACACGTGCCATTGGCCGCCTGCAGCTGGATGCCACCTTCAGCCCTGTCCGCCGTGTTTCCTACTCGGTTGAGGCTGCTCGTGTTGAGCAGCGCACCGATCTCGATAAGCTAATTATCGATCTGGAAACCGACGGTACCCTGGATCCGGAAGAGGCTATCCGTCGCAGTGCGACCATCCTGCAAGAGCAGCTGGCCGCCTTCGTCGACCTGGAAGCTGATAAAGAACAGGAAGTCGAAGAGGAAGAGGATCATGTTGATCCAATTCTATTGCGCCCCGTAGACGATCTTGAGTTGACCGTTCGTAGCGCGAACTGCCTAAAAGCCGAGAATATTTATTATATCGGTGATCTTATCCAGCGCACAGAAGTGGAGCTGTTGAAGACACCGAATCTCGGTAAAAAGTCTTTGAATGAAATCAAAGATGTATTGGCAGCTCGTGGCTTGTCCCTTGGCATGCGGTTGGAAAATTGGCCACCGGCAAGCCTGAAGGACGACAAGGCCTCCGCGTGAGCGTCGACTTGAGTCCCAGTTTGGTAAGGAATTACAACCATGCGTCATCGTAAGAGTGGTCGTCATCTGAATCGCACCAGCTCGCATCGTCAGGCCATGTTCAAGAACATGTCTGTCTCGCTGGTCGAGCATGAAGTCATTAAGACAACCCTGCCGAAAGCCAAGGAGCTGCGTCGCGTTATCGAGCCGCTGATCACCTTGTCTAAGCAGGATAGCGTTGCAAACCGTCGTTTGGCGTTTGCCCGCACGCGCTCTAAAGAAGCCGTCGGCAAACTGTTCAACGAATTAGGTCCGCGTTATGCCGAGCGTCCGGGCGGTTACGTCCGTATTCTCAAGTGCGGTTTCCGCACCGGCGACAACGCGCCTATGGCGTTCGTTGAGCTAGTTGACCGTCCGGTTGTTGAAGAAGCAGCTGCAGAAGAGTAATCCTCTGCGCTAAGCCTCTTTGGTAGCGAATGAAAACCGACCTCTTAGGGGGTCGGTTTTTTTATGCACTCATTTATCTGCTCTTTTTCTACGCTTAACTGCATGGTAATAACCTATACTCGGCTAATTACTAAACGTAGTGAGCGTTGCCATGCCGTCGGGGCAAAGCCTTGCGCTCTAGCTTGAGTGTGGCATGGTAGTTAAACAGTGGATCAGTACTAGCGCATTGATAACAAGCAAGGGGCAGGTATGTATGCGAGGGTAAAACAGTTCGCCGAAGGAGCGTCGGCGTTATGGGCACTGGGTGTGGCACTACTGCTTACGCTGTCCATGGTCACCAGCGTTCAGGCCGACAACCCCCGATACGCGGGCATCGTCGTGGATCTGGACAATGGCGAAGTGCTCTACGCCGAGAACATTGACGATCAGCGCTATCCTGCGTCACTCACCAAAATGATGACGCTCTATCTGACCTTTGAAGCGTTAGAAGAAGGTAACCTGCGTTTAAATCAGCCTTTGCCCGTCTCTCATTATGCGGCCGCCAAGCCTGCCGTAAAGCTATGGTTGGCTGCGGGTAGCACTATTCCAGTGGATACCGCTATTCGCGCCCTAGCGGTTCGGTCTGCCAACGACGTTGCCGCTGTGGTCGCCGAAGCGCTGGGCGGCAGCGAAGCGCATTTTGCGCAGATGATGACCACCAAGGCGCGCGAGCTGGGCATGCACGCCACTACCTTTCGCAATGCCTCTGGCTTGCCGGATGACGGTCAAATTACCACCGCGCGGGATATGCTAACGCTCTCGGTGCGTGTGATGCAGGATTTCCCTCAGTACTACCACTACTTCGGTCTGCAGGAGTTCACCTTCCGGGGTACCCGGCATACCAGTCACAACCGGTTGGTGCGTGACTACCCGGGCGCCGACGGTCTGAAAACCGGTTTTATTCGTGCCTCTGGCTTTAATGTAGCTACTACGGCGGTGCGTGGTAATCGGCGATTGGTCGGCGTCGTCATGGGCGGTTTTTCATCTCAGTCCCGGGATACCCATATGGCCAACCTACTCGACCGCAGCTTCTTGCGTGCGTCGCTACGTGACCAGCAGAGCTGGATGGGCGATACTCGTTTCTCACAGGAATTTATGACCTTTGCCCCTCCAGCCCAGCCGATTGCGCCACAGCAGCCTGCACCACGGCAACCTATCCTTGCGGTGGTCGAAACCACATCGTTGTCACCATCGGCCACCTCTAACCCTACAGCGCCGGTTGTCGATCTTGACGAGCAACTAGCCGATATAGTCACCATCCAGCGCCCCCCTCCCGAAAGCGAGGCACCTCAGCCCGACCCACTTCAAGCGTTCATTGAGCGCGAACGACAGCTGGCCTCTGCTAATGAAACAGGCGGTGGCTGGGGGGTTCAAGTAGGTGCCTTTAGTCGAGAGGCCCAAGCGCGGCAGTTGGCGCAGCAAGCCGCTCAACGCATTGCCCAAAGTTTAGGCGGTCGTATAGCGGTGGACACCGTAGAGGGCCAAAGCCCGGTTTATCGCGCCCGACTAATGGCGCTGGACGAGCAGCGTGCCCGTCAAGCCTGTCGTGAGCTGCACTCCCAAGGTATGGACTGCATGGTCGTTAACGCCAGCTTATAAGCGGGTGGGCTGCGATCACCCCGCCAATGGCTAATTGGCGGGGTTTTTCTTTTTTGGCACTTTATATTGACCAGTGAACAGGGAGATCGCGGTGACAACCTCGCTGAAAGGCATACTCTGCATGTGTTTGGGCGTTCTATTTCTCGCTCTAGGCGATGCCGTTTCCAAGTGGTTAGGTGAAGTGCACTCGCCGCTGCAGATTATTTTCTTCCGTGCCTTGGTATCACTACCCATGATTGCGCTGCTTGCCCATTTTGCCGGTGGTTTACGCAAGCTGCGCACTAAACGGCCGGGCGTCCATTTGCTACGCGGGTTGATCTATACCGCCACCATGGTTTGTTTCGTATGGGGGTTGACGCTGCTACCCCTGGCAGAAGCCACGGCGATTGCCTTTGTGGCGCCGCTGTTTGTGACCCTGCTTTCGGTGCCACTGCTGGGTGAGCGGATTGATCCCCCGGTGCTGATCGCATCTTTAGTGGGGTTTGTGGGGGTGCTAATTGTGGTGCGTCCCAATGGCGAGGCGTTTCAGGTGGGCGCGCTGGTATTGGTGGGCGCGGCGCTATTTTATGCGCTGATGATGATTACCGCCCGGCGCTACGGTGCCCGCGAACACCTCTGGGCAATGCTGTTTTATATGACCTGTGTGCCGCTGGTGGTGACCGCGCTTACGCTGCCCTGGGTGTGGCAAACACCCCAGCCGTGGCACTGGGTAGGCTTTTTCGCCTCGGGAATCTTGGGCGTAGCGGCCACCGCTTTTATCACCTTGGCCTTTCGGTTTGCCCCTGCGGCCATCGCTGCGCCGTTTGATTATACCGCCATGCTCTGGGCGGTACTGCTCGGCTGGTGGTTCTGGGGCGAAATGCCGGATCTCTGGGTCTGGGTAGGCAGCGCCTTGATAATGGGCAGCGGGTTAGCGGTGGCGTATCACGACCGGCGCACGACCTTGAAACGTCGTCCAACGGCGTGACTATTTGATCTGGGTCA
This sequence comes from Halomonas alkaliantarctica, assembly GCF_029854215.1. Lineage (NCBI taxonomy): Bacteria > Pseudomonadati > Pseudomonadota > Gammaproteobacteria > Oceanospirillales > Halomonadaceae > Vreelandella > Vreelandella neptunia. The sequence goes on from NZ_CP122961.1 coordinate 185,001, forward strand.
CGGAAGTCGTGAGCTTGCCAAAACGGCGGGTTTGTGCTGGTTATAATCCAGGCCTTTGATCGCAGCCCGCTGCGAGCCATCGTCCTGATTACGGTGACCGTCTATGCAAGCCCCCGAACGACTGAAGCAAGCTCCTGAACTCCTTTCCCCAGCAGGCACTTTTAAGAACATGCGTTATGCGTTTGCCTATGGGGCTGATGCGGTTTACGCGGGGCAGCCGCGCTATTCTCTTCGGGTGCGCAACAACGATTTTAAAATTGATAACTTACATCGTGGCATCGAGTATGCCCATGCCCGAGGCAAGCAGTTTTACGTTGCCTCCAACATTGCCTCCCATAACAGCAAGCTGAAAACCTACCTCCAGGATATGGCGCCGGTGATTGAGGCAAGGCCCGATGCGCTGATTATGTCGGATCCCGGCCTGATTATGATGGTCCGTGATCGCTGGCCGGAACAAGCTATCCACCTCTCGGTGCAATCGAATGTCGTCAACTGGGCTGCCGCCCAATTCTGGCAGCGGCAAGGTATCAGCCGCATCATTTTGTCTCGGGAGCTGTCTCTGGAAGAGATCGGTGAAATACGTGAGCAGTGCCCAGATTTAGAGATCGAAACCTTTGTCCACGGTGCACTGTGTATCGCCTATTCAGGGCGTTGCCTGCTGTCGGGTTACTTTAATCATCGTGACCCTAACCAAGGCACCTGCACTAACGCGTGTCGCTGGAAATACAACACCATCGCGGCAACCCACGATGACACGGGCGACTTAATCGCCGCCCAAGGCAGCGGTGGCGCGGCGGCCGGCAGCCAAGACGAGCTCTCTGCGCTGATTGAAGATGTTTCCCGCCCTGGCAAGCTGATGCCTGTGTACGAAGATGAACACGGCACCTACATCATGAACTCCAAGGATCTGCGCGCGGTGCAGCACGTGGCTCGGCTGACGCAAATGGGTGTGGCATCACTAAAGATAGAAGGGCGCACCAAGTCCCATTATTACGTTGCGCGTACGGCGCAAGTCTATCGGCAAGCCATTGATGACGCCGTCGCTGGGCGCCCCTTTAACAAGCGACTAATGGATGAGCTTGAGAACCTGGCGAATAGAGGGTACACCGAAGGCTTCTATCAACGGCATGTGCACGGTGAGTTCCAAAGCTATGAGCAGGGTAATTCCATCGGCATTCACCAGCAGTTCGTCGGTGAAGTGCTGGGTTTTGATCCTGCTCGTGGCACGTTAGAGGTCGAGGTTAAAAATCGCTTTGAAGTGGGGGATGGCATGGAGCTGATGCTGCCGGGTGGCAACCATCGCTTCGTACTTGAGCATATCGAGAATTTGCGAGGTGAAGCGCAAAGCGCAGCGCCTGGCTCGGGACATCGCGTGCGCATCCCCCTCCCCAAGGTCAGCATCACCCCTGAACAGCTTGAGTTTGCGCTGTTAATGCGTGATCTCAAGCCTTCCAAAGCAGCACAGCCTGAATCGTTAGGAGTAGCGATCAGCTAAACGCATAAACGTCCATCGCAAGCACACCGTGCTCTACGCTGTGGTGCAGCTGTTTTGCGCCGCCTCCTGCCCCCATGGCCACCAGCAACGGCTGGAAGTGTTCAGGGGTCGGGTGGTTCTCCCGCGCGCTGGGGGCGTTCTCCCAGTTAAGCAGTGCCTCACGTTCATTGGCGATTAGGCGGTCGCTCACCCATGTGGCAAATTCATCTACCCAGGCGGGCATAGGGCTCTCCTGGGGCATAATTTCATACAGGTTATGGGTCAGGCTGCCCGAGCCGATAACCAAAATCCCCTCTTCCCGCAGTGCCGACAGCTGCTCGCCCAGCTTCACCAGCTCCGCATTGCTCCAGCGCACCGGAAGCGACAGCGAGACAACCGGCACATTGGCGTCAGGAAACATCAACGAAAGGGGCACCCAGGCGCCATGATCCAGGCCGCGCTCGACCCGCTCGGCACCCAGCAATACCGCCAGCCGTTCGGCCAGTTCAGGTTCACCAGGGGCGGGGTACTGGCACTCGAAAAGCGCCCGAGGGAAGCCACCAAAGTCGTGAATGGTTTCTGGCTTGGCGCTGGTGCTGACCTTGAGCGCCAGGCTCTCCCAGTGCGCTGAGACCACCACCACCGCCTTGGGCGAAAGCTGCCTGCCCAGTTCGCGGAGAAAGGCGTGCGCCGGGGTTTTATTGAGGGCCAGCATGGGCGAACCATGGGAAATAAACAGGCTAGGTAACATGAGTGAGTCTCCTCTGCAGCGTTGCCAGCGCTGGCGGTGAAGCATGCGCTGGCAATGGGGTTAGGCGATAGCGTTAGGTGATAGTGCTAGGCGAATCGGTTGCTTAACACCCCGCGGCCGCTGCCCAGGCCCGCTTGCACGATTAACGCCAGCGTCCAGAACACCGGGAATTCCCAGCCGCCACCGGTATTTGAGAACATCCAGCCGTTGCCAAGGTGCACCCACGCAGCGCCCAGCAGTACCGGCACCAGTGCTAGGCTCACCCAGCGGGTATAAACACCCAGAATCAGAGCGGCTCCACCGCCTACTTCGGCAGCAATGGTCAAGTAAGCCAGAAACCCTGGTAAACCCAGTGATTCAAAATAGCCGACGGTGCCCGGCAGGGTAAACACAAACACCTTGAGCAAACCGTGGGCAAGGGCCATCACACCCAGTGCGACGCGCAGTAGCAAGATGGCCTGGGGTTGTAAAGAGGGCTGTACAGAGGGCTGTAGAGAGGGGGCGGAGTGAGTATGCGTTGTCATTGGGGTAGCTTCCATTGAGTGGTTGATAAAGCTACTTTACCGTCGAGCGTGCGCGAGATAATCAGTGTGTTTTGCACATCACTGTTGCGTAATAGGCGACAATCCAATGTGCTGCTCCCAAACCGGCGGATCGCCCCACGCCTCGGTAAGCAGGTCGATGAAGCGCTCCACCTTGGCGGGCAGGTAGCGCCGGGCGGGGTAGAGCGCATGAACATCGAGCCGCACCGCTGGCTCACTGGTCAAGATGGGCACTAAACGCCCGTTGGCGATACTCTCTGTGACCAGAAAACTGGGCTGCTGAGCGATGCCGAGGCCCGCTTCCGCGGCGTGGGTGATGACATCGCCGTTATTGCTTTCCAGTGGGCCATTGATCGTCAATGACTGGGTGGCAATCTTCCAGTCAGCGCTCTGTTGGCCGCTGCGGTAGCGCAGGCAACGGTGCTCGGCAAGGGCTTTAACGCTGCTGGGTTCACCGTGGGTGGTAAGATACGCCGGTGAGGCACAGAACAGCAGGCGGCAACGGGTCAGGCGGCGTGCCACCAGGCTGGAGTCCGGCAAACTGCCGATGCGGATCGCTATATCGTAACCCTCTTCCAGCAGGTCGACGCGGCGGTCGTTCAAATCCAGGCGTACTTCAAGCGCCGGGTGGGTTTGCATAAATTGGGCGACGAGTGGCGCTAGATAGCGGGTGCCAAAACTCATCGGCCCATTAACGCGCAGCCGCCCACGCACATCGCTGGTACCTTGGCCCACTTCTGCGGCTGCCTCATCGAGCGCTTGCAATATACCTTGAGCGCGGACTAGATAGCGTTCCCCCGCCTCAGTGAGATGTAGCCGTCGCGTGGTGCGTTGTATCAGTCGTGCGCCCAATGTCTCTTCCAGTGCCATGACCTGGCGAGAGACGCGGGTGCGGGAAATATCCAGCGCTTCGGCGGCGCGGGTATAGCTACCCAGCTCGGCTACCCGCACAAAAGCGACGATATGCTCTAACTGATTCATGACACCGAAGCGGTTTGGAAAACCTGAAAAGCGCGCGCTGCCTGATAAGGATCGGGCTGACCACAAATGGCCGATATGACCGCTAAACCGTTCGCTCCCGCCCGCTGCACGCTAATCTCATGACTGGCTTTCAGCCCGCCGATGGCCACGCTGGGCAGTGGGCAAGCCTTGACCAGCGAAGCCAAGCCGCCAAAACCGATGGGCTGGGCGTGATCCTGTTTACTCTCGGTGGCAAACACCGGGCCAATCCCCACATAATCGAGTAGCTCAAACGGGGTGGCTTGCAGCTGGGCGATAGTATTGATCGACAGGCCGATAATCGCCTGCTCACCTAACAATCGACGCGCTTCCTGAACAGCGGCGTCGCTCTGGCCGACATGCAGGCCATCGGCCTGGCTTTCTTGAGCCACCTGCAAACGGTCATTAATGATCAGCGGCACGCCGGTACCCGCCAGTAGCGCCTTTAACCGTTTGGCTTGGGCAATCATCTGTGCATCGCTGGCATGCTTATCCCGCAACTGTACGATGGTGACACCGCCCCTTACCGCTTGCTCAACCGTCTGCTCCAAGCCAACATCGCTGCACAGCGCAGCATCGGTTACTAGATATAGCGATAGATCAAGCGGCATGGATTGCCTCCAGTTGGGCATGAGTAGTGAGGTCATCAGGGGTGAGTCGATAAAGCGCATCCAGCAGTGCCACTTGAAAGCTACCAGGCCCTTGGGCGTTGCTGCCTGCACGTTCACCGGCGACGGCAAAGCAGGCCAGCGCGGCCGTTGTTGCTCCCAGTGGGGTATCGCGATTGGCAGCTACAAAGCCCGCTACTAACGCGCTTAGCCCACAGCCGAGCGTTGTTACACTGGGCATCAAAGGGTGGCCACCGTTAATGCGGTAGTGCTGTGTGCCGTCCGTCACCCAGTCGCTTTCGCCGGTCATCGCGACAATACAGCCGTGTGTTTGCGCCAGCGCTATCGCTGCGTCTACCGCTTGGTCGGTGGCGGCTGTCGAGTCCACGCCGCGGCCTTGGCTGGCTAAGCCATTAAGGGCAAGAATTTCAGACGCATTGCCGCGAATCACGCTGGGTTTAGCGGCCAGAAGCTTCGCGCACAGCGTTTGGCGATAGCGCGTGGCGCCAACGGCGACGGGGTCTAATACCCAGGGGATATCATGTTGCTGGGCGGTCGCTGTGGCGGTCAGCATGGCATCAGCCCAGTGGGCAGAGATCGTGCCGATGTTAATCGAAAGCCCCGCGGAAATAGCCGTGAACTCTGCCACCTCTTCTGGCGCATGCAGCATGGCGGGCGACGCACCTGTGGCTAACAGCAGGTTGGCAGTGCTGTTCATGGCCACATAGTTGGTCATGCAGTGAATCAGTGGTGTCACTGCGCGCAGCGTCTCAAGGTAGTCGCCAAGCGGGCGTACGGTCATAGCATCCTCCCGGCAGGGAGGTGGTAAGCGTTACCACGACTCCCTACGCCGGTGTTATCCGGTTCAGGTTCAAAGGGTGCTTCTCAGCCCACCCGTAACGGAGGGCGCCCCTGTCGAGGGATTACTATCCTTGCCTGAAGTAGCCCTGTAAAGCCCCGGATGCGGACGATGGTAATCTAGCGAAACGAAATGCGTGTACCGTAGGTAAGCATTTCATCAGGTGTCATCGCTTTACCTTCGACGCCAATCATCTCGTCACCGCACTGGTCGGTGAAGGTCAGCACGCCGTGGGTCAAACCCAGTTGACCCAGGGTGTCGCGGATTTCACCGGTGCCCAGAAAAGTGCTGACGTGGCCCTTATTATCGCTCAGGTCTGAAACGCCGTTAGCGTGGTGAAAACGCACTTTGTAGATCCCATCCATCGACTCAACTTCAACAATCGGCGAAAAACCGTTGTGAAGCGCATTGGCAAGTTGTTTCAGGGTCAGCTGGTCTCCCAGCGTCATATCAATCGCACTCATGGAAAACTCCTGGTAGACGCCTCAAAGGTGTGGCGTCACGCATGTTGCGGGAACTACTTTTGTAAAGCTTGTGAATAATAAGTGTAGGGTTTTTGTTTAGTATTGCCAGTGCGCTTATCGGTGCCCCGATACGACACTGTCTACGTGCCTGTCAGGACTAGCATTCTGGCAATAAAGCCCCCATGGTAAGCGGTATGTGAAGCTCAATAGAGTCAATGAACAGTATTAGCGAGAGGAGAGCGAAATGAGTTTTCAAGGCGAGCAGCATCCCGGCGTTGTGCCCGCACCACCTCAGACCCAAGGGTTTCGTTTAAATCACACCATGCTACGGGTGAAAGATCCTGAGCAGGCACTGGCGTTCTACTCTAAGGTGTTTGGTATGCAGGTGATGCGGCGGCTGGATTTCGAAGAGATGCAATTCTCGCTCTACTTCCTGGCCAACCTTGAGCCTAGCGACAGCGTGCCGGAAGATGCGCAAGCGCGTACCGCCTGGACGTTTAGCCAGAAAGGGCTGTTGGAGCTGACCCACAACTGGGGGACCGAAAACCAAGAAGATTTCGCCTATCACGATGGCAATGCCGAGCCCCAAGGCTTTGGGCATATATGCTTTAACGTGCCGGATTTGGCAGCGGCCCAGGCGTGGTTCGACGAACACGACGTTACCTTCGTCAAGCGCGCCGATCAGGGCAAGATGAAAGATGTTATCTTCGTTAAAGACCCGGACGGCTACTGGATCGAAGTGATTCAAGCAGACCTGATGGTGGGTAAGAGCGACTCTTGAGGCACGCCAATGGCTGAACTACTGTTCCGATTGCGCCATGTGACCGATGAAGAAGCCATGGAAGTGCGTGACCTGCTGGCCGCCCATGGCTTTGATACCTATGAAACCCAGGCGGGCTTTTTCCGCCTGGGGGTCGATGCAATTTGGCTGCGCAATCCGCATCAGCATGACGCTGCCATCGCGGCGTTAGAGGCCTATCAGGCGGAGCGTCTTGAACGTGCCCAGCGCGAGCACCAGGCGGCGGTTGAGCGGGGTGACGCCGAGACGCTATGGCGTCGCTTGGCCGCGCATCCGCTGCAGGTGGTGCTGGTGCTGTTAGCTGTGGGGCTTATTGCTGCCCTTACGCTACTGCCGTTCCTGGGCCTATCACGCGCCTAAGCCGCAGGCAGGTGGCCGCGCTTGAGGTACATCATCGCGCCATCATCACCGGCTGTTAATGCCGGAGCCGCACCGCTGGGGTAGCGGCACCAGGTGCCGGCCGTATAACTCTGCTCGCTATCGCTCAACGAGCCTTCCAGAATCAAAAACTCCAGACCGCCCAGCAGCGTGGGGTACGTGATAGAGGTGCCCGCCGACCAACGCTCCAGGCTGGTGCGCTCCTGCTTGTAGGTGTGCAGCATCTTGTAGGCAATGCGCGGGCGCCGGTCTGGCTGCCAGGGCAGTCGGTGAGCAGGCACCGCCAGCTGTAGCGTATCGTTAGGATCGAACTGGTGCAGTTTGACAAAGATCAGCGCGCCTTCCTCGCCAATCTTCGGCGTATGGCCGGTGCCGATGGGGTTTCTTAAGTAGCTGCCCGCCGCGTAGCGCCCATGCTCATCGGCGAACACGCCTTCCAGCACCAAAATCTCTTCGCCGCCGCCGTGGGTATGCCGTTCAAACTGCGTATTGGGGGCGTAACGGACAAGGCTGGTGGCGCGGGCAACTTCATCACCAATTCTGTCAAACATCATGCGCTCGACCCCGGCACTCGGGGAATCGACCCACTGATACTCTTCTGGGGTAACACAGGCAAAGTGGCTAAAATCGGCGTTTAGACGCATGGGAAAGGGCTCTTCGCAGTGAAGGTAAGTGACGGGAAGGGGTAATAGTGTCCTTATCGACAGCGCAGAATGCAACTTTTGGTGTGTCTCGGGGAGCGGAACCGCCCTTTGCGGGCTGATTCCGGTCCTACGCTCAGTGCCATTGTTATTAACAGCGTATAACTAATGCCACCGCTTAGGGCGTTTCAGTCAACGTGGAAAGGATATGATGTGCAGCTTCTATGCGGGCTTGATTGGGGTAGTTGCGATTTGCCAGCATGACAATACCGATTTGCTCACTAGGCACAAAAGTCACATAGCCGCCAAAGCCGTTGGTAGCGCCGGTTTTGTTGTAGAGCGCTTCCTGCCTGGGAGCTAGCGGTGGTGTTAAGCGGTTGGCGGGGTTGGACTCCAAGATCATCTCAAGCGAGTTGCCTGCCAGCAATTGATCGAGCGCCACCGGGTAGGCGTAGCTTTCCCAGCCCAGCCCTTGGGTCATATTGCCGACTTCAAAGTATCCCGTGCGCGTGGCTGCCAAGGCTTGGCTTAGTGGCTCGTCTAGTTCATCTTTTATCTCAAGCCCAGCGCCACTCATATTGGCTTCCACCAGCGTGAGCACGTCAGCGGCTGTCGATTTCAATCCGTAGGCCTGAGCATCCAGCATGCCCGGATTCACCCGAATGGGCTCATCCTTCTTAGAGTAACCGTAGGCATAGTGCGCCTGCTCCGCTTCAGGTACTTGAAAGTAGCTATGCTCAAGCCCTAGCGGAGCGAACACCGCCTCCTGCACCGTCATTTCGAAGGGCTGACCAAGGCTTTGTGCGGCGAGGTAACCGAACAGGCCTAGGCTTGGGTTGGAGTAGAGCCGCTGGCTGCCAGGGGCGGATTCAGGCTGCCATTGACGATAGTAGTCGATCATCGCCTCCTCGGTTTGAACCGATTCAGGGAACTGCAGCGGAAGCTCGCCCGCCGTGTAGGTGCCCAGTTCCAGCAGCGTGATCTCATCGAAGGCGCTGCCTTCAAGTTCAGGCAGGTAGCGGCTGGCCGGATCGAAAAGCGAGAGCGCGCCGCTAGCCTGGGCATAGGCTGCCAGCGTAGCGGTGAAGATCTTGCTGATAGAGCCGAGTTCGAACAGCGTCTGATCGGTGACCGGAATCCCCGCCTCTTGATTGGCGAGACCATAATTAAAGTAGTGCTGCTGGCCATTAATGCTAAGCGCTACCGCCATGCCTGGAATACGATGCTCGGCCATCAAAGGCGCGATAGTGGCGTTCACCAACGTATCAATATCTGCGCTTTCAGGCGCATCGGATGCCCAGACAGTGCCTCCCATAAGGAGAGAAGCTGTCATGATAAGGCCAGAGTTTGCTGCTAACATCTTACGCATACCGAGATCCTGTTGTGATGAGCGCTGCAAAAAAGCGGGGAGGTATCACCAGCCGCAAAGAGGGTGACTGTGGTTAACTTACGGCGCGCTATGGCAATTCACAAACAGCGATATTTTGCGTAAGCCATTAGAAAAACTTGGGGGTCAACGTGGTGCGTCCCTACCTGCCGTTGAAGGCGCTGCGCGCCTTTGAAGCATCGGCCAGGCATTTAAGCTTTACCCGCGCGGCAGAAGAGCTTCATGTGACCCAGGCGGCGGTCAGTCACCAAGTTAAATTGCTCGAAACGCTGTTGAAGGTTCCGCTGTTCAAGCGTTTGCCTAGGGGGTTGATGCTTACCCAGGAGGGTGAGCTGCTGCTGCCGGTATTGAGGAGTTCATTCGATCAGATAGCCCACACGCTGGAACGGGTGGGCGAGAGCAGCTATCGGGAAGTATTAAACGTTGGGGTTGTGGGGACTTTTGCCGTTGGCTGGCTGCTGCCGAGACTGGGGGATTTTCGGCGCCAGTACCCTTATGTCGATTTGCGCCTTTCCACTCATAACAACCGCGCGGATATTGCAGGTGAAGGGCTGGATTTTGCGATCCGCTTTGGCACGGGGGCCTGGCACGGTACTGCAGCGCAGCCACTATTACCGGCGTCACTCTCGGTAATGTGCATACCCGATATCGCCGCGCGGCTTAAAACGCCTGCCGATGTATTAGGCGAGACCTGGCTGCGCTCTTATCGCGCCGATGAGTGGACAGAGTGGCTGTTAGCAGCGGGGCTACCGCGCAGCTTTCCGATGACCAACAGCATCGTGTTTGACTCCTCCATCGCTATGGTAGAAGCCGCTTTGCTAGGGGCAGGGGTGGCACTGGCACCACCGCTGATGTTCCCACGCCAGTTGAAAAGCGGCGCGCTGGTACAGCCTTTCGACACCACTGTCAGCCTGGGCGGTTACTGGCTGACTCGCCTGCAGACACGCCCGGAAACCCACGCCATGGCGTCCTTCCGGGAGTGGCTGCTCACGGCCATCAATGCCTGAGCAGCGCTGTTGACGTTAACGGCTAGTGGCTATGACCATGATCGTCGTGGTCGTGGTCGTGGTCGTGGTCGTGGTCGTGGTCGTGGTCGTGGTCGTGGTCGTCAGAATGACCGTGATCGTCATGACCGGGCTGGGCTAGCGCATCGTGCAGCACCTGCGCATTGTGGTGCATCATACCCAGGTAGGTGCTTGCTTCACCTTCGGCTGCCAGCGCATCGGCGTAGAGCGTGCCTGCAATCGGCAGGCCGGTCTCTTCGGCGAGCTGAGTAATGATCGACTGATTGGTCATGTTCTCGTGGAACAGCGCCTGCACATTCTCTTGCTCGATCACATCCACCAGCGCCGCCATGCTGGCACCGCTTGGGTCAGCTTCCGTGGAAAGCCCCACTGGCGAGAGGAAGGTCACCCCATAGGCGCTTGAGAAGTAGCCAAAGGAGTCGTGGCCGGTAATCACGCTGGTGGAGGCCGGAATCTCGTCAATCAGCGCACGAACCTCGTCGTCTACCTTGGCCATTTCCTGTAAATACTGCTCCGCATTGGCGCGGTAGTCATCGGCGTTACCCGCATCGGCGGCAATTAACCCATCGCGGATGTTGGCGATATACACCTCGGCTTGATGCATATCCTGCCAGGCGTGAGGATCTTGATTACCATGGTCGTGACCCGCGTGCTCATCGGTATGGTCCTCATGGTCACCGTGACCGTGCTCTTCATTATTGTGCTCGTCATGACCGTGATCGTCATGCTCTTCATGTTCAGCGAACGAGAGTGGCTCGATACCGTCGGTCGTGGTGACCATCGGCCCGGTGTAGTCGCTGGCGCTAATCAGGCGCTCCATCCAGCCCTCAAACAGCAGGCCGTTGAAAACCACTAAATCAGCATTGGCCAGGGAGCGTGCATCGCCGGGGCTGGGGGAGTAGACATGCGCATCGCCATCGGCAGCGACCAGCGGGGTCACCTCGACATGCTCGCCGCCCACGTTTTCCACCATATCCGCGAGGATAGAGAAACTGGTCACCACCTGAACGCGCTCATTAGCCATGGCAGCAGGCAGTGCCAGCATGGCGGAAACACCCACTAACCAGCGCGATGGCCGAGATGATAAATAGGCAAGCGACATACAACACTCCTTACGATAAGCATGAAGACTAACAATTAAGCCCCTTGCTCCACTTCCAGCGGCGTAGTTTTACGCCGCAGCTTGGCTGCCAAGCTGTGGTAGCGACCAAACAGGGCCGAAAAGAGATAACCAAACCCGGCCAGTAGAATAATGCTCGGGCCTGAAGGGATATCCAGATGAAAAGAGAGCAGCAGACCGCCGGTGCTCGCCACCATGGCCAGCACAATCGCGATGCCTATCAAACCCTCTAAGCGTTTACTCCAAAAGCGCGCCGAGGTGGCGGGCAGCATCATTAAGCCGACGGCCATTAGCGTGCCCAGAGTTTGAAAGCCTGCGGTTAGGTTCAGCACCAGCAGCCCCAAAAACACGCTGTGTACCCAGCCGCTGCGGCGACTCTGGCCACGCAAAAACAGCGGGTCCAAGCACTCCACTACCAAGGCGCGAAACACCACCGCCAGGGTCAACACAATCAGCGTACTGATGCCCGCTATCAGCAGCAGCGCGGTGGAGTTGATCGCCAAAATCGAGCCAAACAACACATGGGTAAGGTCAACGCTGCTGCCGCCCAGTGAAATCAGCATCACGCCTGCGGCTAGCGAGATAATAAAAAAGCTCGCCATGGCGGCATCTTCGCGCTGACCGCCCATTTTTGAGACCGCTCCCGCCAGCAGCGCCACCATTAACCCAAACAGCACCCCGCCAATGCTCATAATCGGCAGTGAAAACCCTGCCAGCAGAAACCCCAGCGCGACGCCGGGCAGAATTGCGTGGGCCATGGCATCGCCAATCAGGCTCATACCGCGCAGCACCAAAAAAACCCCCAACGGCGGCGCGGCCAGCGAAAGCGCTAAACCACCCACCACCGCGCGGCGCATAAAGCCGTAATCGAACGGGCTGACAAACCACACATTAAGCAGATCCAGCATGGCGTCCTCCCAGGGTAAACGGCACCACCTGAGCGGGCGCTTGTTGATGCGTCAGCGCACTGGGCGCAACCCAGCGACCATGGCCGCCGTTTAGCATCAACACTTCGTCGGCCAGTCGGCGCAGGTGATCCATATCGTGGAGTACGACAATAATGGTCGCACCATCGTCCGCCATCTGGCGCAGAATGCGGATCAGAATATCCACGGTTTCACTATCCACGTTGGCAAACGGCTCATCGAGCAGAAGCAGTTCGGCTTCCTGCATTAACGTACGGCCAATCAGTGCACGCTGGCGCTGACCGCCGGAAAGCTCACCCAGCGGGCGATGGGCCAAGTGCGAAATACCTAGTCGCGCCATGATCTCGCGACCCTTGCGGTAGTGACTCGCGCAGTAGCCGGTTAACGCCCCGTGGCTGGGCCAACTGCCGGTCATCACCAGCTCTTCCACGCTCATAGGAAAGGTCAGGTCCAGCGCTAACTGCTGGGGCAGCCATGCCCGACGCTCTTTGGTGATGGTACAGACCACTTCGCCGCTAATAGGCCGAAGTTCGCCCATAATCGCCTGAATAAGCGTGCTTTTACCGGCACCGTTAGCACCAATCAGCGCGGTAATCGCGCCCGGCTTAAAGTCGCCTTCGATATGCTCCAGCACCGTGCGTCGCGCCTGGGCCAAGTGCAGATTGTGCAGCTGTAAACGTGATAAAGAGCGCTGACTCATCCTAACCACCCGCTAGCCCAAACCACCAAGCCCCAAAGCGCCAATAGCGGCACGGCAACGAACAGCAGCCGTTTAACAGCCGATAGCGACATCAAGGAGAAGTGGCATGGGCCCTCCTTGTTGTGGCGGTGCGTATGCTCACTCATCAAGTGGCCTCGTATAATTTCAAATAGGTTATAACATAACGTTTGGCAAAGCCAAAAAATTGCTGGATATTTTACTCGTTCACGCTGCGCTGGCAATAACAAAGCGCTGGAGGCACGCCGCCGCCAGCGCTTTAGAGGAATAACAACAAGAGGGTATCAATAGCGCCAGGTAGCACCTAGCTGCTGAGGGGATACATGCAGCGCATATTCACCGGGAATCGTCATCGGCCCCAGCGATAGATTGGCGGGCTGGAAGCGATTAATCGCGGAAGACGCCTGATTAGGCTGTGTCCAAATTTGCAGCTCGTTGACCAGCATGCCGGTGGCAAAGTTGATCGCACCATCGCTTTCCCGACCATCGGCGGCAATCACCGCGCCCGCCACGCCATTGACCACGAGCGAACTCACGCGGGCGCCCCAGCCGCGCCGCTCTCGCTCCGCTTGGGCAAGCTGCAAGCCTAGCGCCTGCACGCCGCTTAAATCACCGTTGGCTTTCAAGCGCTCATACTCGGCCAGCGCCGCGGGGTGCGGCTGGCGGTCGGTCAGCATGCCGCCCACGGCCAGCGCTGATTTCACCACGCCCACTCGCGCATCAAAGCGGTCATCCTCGTCGCTCGCTTCACTCGACTGGTAAGCGTTCACCGCCAGGCTGGTGGCGTAAATGCCGGTCCAGCCCCACTGCCAAACGTTGGCATGGCGGGCGCCGTCCTCAAACACATCATCGTACTCACTCCACTGCCCGTTGGTTTGTGCCTGGGCTTGTGCCGGGTTTTGTAGAGAGAAAGGCAGGGCGATCACCAGCGTGGTAACCACGGCGGTGAGAAGACGAAAAGGATGCATAGTGAAGTGCCTATATAAGGGGAGCGGGAGCGCTAAGCGTAGCACGCAAATCAAATGAGACGAGGGTGGATTCAGGGTTGGCGAAGTATGACTAAGGTCAATGGTGTTGCGTGGTGAAGAATGGTTAGATGTGGAAGACGATAACCAGGAGCGCCGCATGGATGACTTTTCGCCCAATGACTTAAAAACCATTCTTCACTCCAAGCGCGCCAATCTCTATTACCTGCAACATTGCCGGGTATTGGTAAACGGGGGGCGCGTAGAGTACGTCACCGATGAGGGCAGCAAATCCCGCTACTGGAATATTCCCATAGCCAACACCACCTCAATACTGCTGGGCACCGGCACCTCGATTACCCAGGCGGCCATGCGTGAGCTTGCCAAAGCAGGTGTATTAGTTGGATTTTGCGGTGGTGGTGGCACACCGCTATTTGCGGCGAATGAAGTCGATGTGGATGTCGCCTGGCTGACCCCGCAAAGCGAATACCGGCCCACAGAGTACCTGCAATACTGGGTGCGCTTCTGGTTTGACGATGCAAAACGCCTGGATGCCGCCCGTGCGTTTCAGCAGGCGCGCCTTACGCGTATCGAAGCGCTGTGGACAAGCCGTGTAATGAAAGATGCAGGCTTTGGTATTTCCGCCGATCACCTGCACAGCGCTCTTGTCCATCACCGCGAAGCGATCAACAAAGCCCCCAGCACCGTCGACCTACTAACCTTAGAGGCACGTTTAACCAAAACGCTCTTCAAGCTGGCGGTGAACGCTGTCGACTACGGTGAGTTCACACGCGCCAAGCGCGGCACAGGCACCGACCCCGCCAACCGCTTTCTCGATCACGGTAACTACCTTGCCTATGGCTTGGCGGCGACCGCCACCTGGGTGCTGGGCATTCCCCACGGCCTCGCGGTGCTCCACGGCAAAACCCGCCGGGGCGGCCTAGTCTTTGATGTGGCGGATTTGGTGAAAGACGCGGTGATTCTGCCCCAGGCGTTTATTTCCGCCATGCGCGGTGATGAAGAGCAAGAGTTTCGTCAAGCCTGCATCGAGCGCTTAACCCGCACCGAATCCCTCGACTTTATGATCGATACCCTCAAGGAAGTTGCCCAAGCGTTGGGGAGTGGCGAAGCATGAATGTGCTTTTGATTTCCCAGTGCAACAAAAACGCCCTGAAAGAGACACGCCGCATCCTCGACCAGTTTGCCGAACGCCGAGGCGACCGTACTTGGCAAACGCCGATCACCCAGGCCGGGCTGGACACCCTGCGCAAACTGCTGCGTAAAAAAGCCCGCAAAAACACCGCCGTCGCCTGCCACTGGATTCGTGGCCACGACCATAGTGAATTGATGTGGGTGGTGGGGGATGCCTCGCGGTTTAATTCGCGAGGTGCCACACCGACTAATACGACACGGCGGAATATCCTGCGCACAAAAGACGAAAACGATTGGCACAGCGGCCAATTGATTCATTTGCTTGCCTCTATGGCGGCGCTCTTCCATGACCTGGGAAAAGCGATGGAGGCTTTCCAGCTTAGGTTGGTCGGTAAGTTAGAGGGCCGCAACCGTTATCGTCATGAGTGGGTGTCGCTCAGGCTATTGGAAGCATTCGTTGGTGATGACGATGATGAGAGCTGGTTGGTCCGGCTGCAAAACCCGACCGCACCGAACGATGCACGCTGGCTAGGGCAGCTAAAGTGTGATGGCTTGGATGGTGCGCGCGAAGAGCCATCACCGTTTCTTCATCTGCCGCCTATTGCCAAAGCAATCGGCTGGCTAATTGTCAGTCATCACCGCTTACCAGCACAGCCTGCTTTTGATGAAAAAACCGGTGCGCAGAAGTGGCTGGGTGCCAAGGCGCCTATCAATGCCGGTAGCCTGCCTATGCTTCCTAATGACATAACGGCAGCTTGGAACGAGCGCGTAGAGCCCGCAACCCCCGCTGACATAACACCTTATTGGACATTTCCACACGGTTTGCCGGTCACCACTAGAGCATGGCGGGAGCGTGCTCAGCGTCTCTCTCGTCAGCTAAGCACGGTGCGCTTCATAACGCCCCCGCTCGATTCTCCCTACGTTATGCACTTAGCGCGCATGGCGTTGATGCTGGCTGATCACCATTACTCAAGCCTGACAGTTGATGGTCGCTTATCGGGTAAGTGGTCTCTGCCTCTGTATGCCAATACGGCAAATGTTAACGGTAAACGACAGCTAAGCCAGCCATTGGAAGAACACCTGCTAGGAGTAACTCGCGCAACAGGGGAGATCGCTCATCGCTTGCCCGATATGGTCAAAGCAATGAGCGGTATTACTGGGCACAAAGGTTTTAAAGCACGTAGCAAAAATCCTCGTTTTCGCTGGCAGGATAAAGCCTATGATCTTGCCGTTGGGGTGCGTGAGAAAAGTCAGCGCCAAGGCTTTTTCGGTATCAATATGGCCTCGACGGGGTGTGGCAAGACAATTGCCAATGGGCGTATTTTTTATGGTTTGAGCGAGCCGGAAATCGGGGCGCGTTTTGCTATTGCTCTTGGGCTGCGCACATTGACCCTCCAAACAGGGCAAGCCTATCGTGAGCGCTTAGGGCTTGGGAGCGATGATCTTGCGATCCGCGTTGGAGGAGCAGCCAGCCGTGAGCTGTTTGAACATCAGCAGTCTCAAGGTGGGTCAGACTCCCGGGCTGAATTACTGGATGAGCAGAGCCACGTACATTTTGAGGGCAACGTCGATGCGCATCCCGTCCTTAATAAGGCTGTCGCCGACCCTCGTGCGCGCTCTTTGATTTGTGCTCCTATTCTCGTCTCCACCATCGACCATCTGGTGCCCGCTACAGAAAGCCTGCGTGGCGGCCATCAAATTGCCCCAATGCTGCGCTTGATGAGCAGCGATCTTGTGCTGGACGAGCCAGATGATTTCGATATCAATGACTTGCCCGCTTTGACGCGGCTGGTCTATTGGGCCGGTATGCTGGGCTCTCGAGTGCTGCTTTCCTCTGCCACTTTGCCGCCTGCGTTGGTTCGCGGCCTTTTCGATGCTTACCGCGAAGGCCGCGCCGAATACCAGCGCCACCGGGGCGTGCTGGGAGCGCTCGTTGAGCCGGTATGCGCCTGGTTCGATGAGCATGGCTGCACGCAGGAAAGCTGCGCTGACGGCATGCGCTTTGATGCTGCTCATGACGCTTTTGCCCGTAAACGGGCTGCCAAGCTGGCAGCGCAGCCGCCACTACGGCGTGGCTACCTTGTTCCTTTTTCGGTGTCTTCATCTCTGGATGTCATTGCCGAGGCCTTGGCGCAAACGGTGGTCGAGCAGGCGCTTAAACTGCATAAAGCACACCATACGATAGACCCGCACAGCGGCAAGAGAGCAAGTTTCGGACTCGTGCGCATGGCCAATATCGCGCCTCTAGTAGCCCTTGCTCAGGCGCTCTATCGCACCGATATTCTTGAAGGTTGCCAGTTTCATCTGTGCGTCTATCACTCGCAATTTCCGCTGCTTCTGCGCTCTCGGCTGGAGGCACGGCTTGACCGTGCACTGGATCGCCGTGATGAACTGGGTGTCTTTGAACTGCCCGATATTCGCGCTCGTTTGAAGGGTGAGGCGAACGACCAGTTGTTCATCGTACTGGGATCGCCAGTCACCGAGGTAGGGCGCGATCACGATTACGACTGGGCCATTGTCGAGCCGTCTTCCATGCGTTCGATCATTCAACTTGCCGGGCGCGTTCGCCGCCATCGTCTAAATCCGATTAGCGAAGCCAATATCGCTTTGCTCAGCACCAACGTAAAGCATCTTGAAGGAATGCGGCCTGCCTTTAGCCACCCAGGTTTCGAGACCGAGCAGTACTGGCCACTGAAAACCCACGATCTCAACACTCTGCTACGGGCAGAAGAAATTGATCCTATCGACTCCCGTCCACGTTTAATGGCGTCAGATGCGCTCGAACCCAGCGGCAAACTGGTAGATCTGGAGCATGCGCGGCTGGCCTCGCTGATGGTTGAGGGAGCTGAAACGCCTAGCAAGACGCAGCGCCGTAAACGCCGTGGGGAGCCGCAAAAGATCGACCTTTGCGCCTATCTTTTCTACCGGCCTACTTCGATGACGCTGGGGGCGGTGGCTATGCAACACGCGCCGTTTCGTGAGGATAATGCCCAAGAGAGCGAGTTCGTATTGATACCGGATGAGGCCGAGGAGGATTACCTGTTTCGCCGTGTGGAGCGCAACGGTCTTGACGAGGAGTTCAAGGAGGTTGAAAGGGATCTCGATAGGTTGCCCGAGGGGCTATTGGAAAATCTGCGTATCACTCCCTGGAACGAGCCCGACTATATAAAAGCCCTTGCCGAACAGGCTGATGCCATGGAGATGGACATTGAGCGTTGTGCAAAGCGCTTTGGGCGCATCCGACTCAAAACCGACTATGCACCTCACGGGTGGCATTTCCATCCTGCGCTGGGATTTGTGAGAAAGAAATGAAGCAGTCAGCCCTTAAATGGGCTGACTGCTGCTGCCTGGGCGGCAGAATAAATTCCCGCCTATGGCTAGGCAGTAGTTTTCTAAGCTGCCATTGCGGCAGACCATACATTGTATATAATGTAGTCTCGCTGTGCAGTTATCTCCAAACCTCTTACAGTTAGACAGTAGTGGTTAAATATTAAGGATCAGAGGTGTAACGTAGAAAGCGTGAGGCAGGCCAGTGCCTCACGCCAAATGAATCAATGCTGACGGGCCATGTTAGCCCCAAGCTCTCTGGGACAGTGAGGGCAGGAGGATATGCATCGTGGCTAGGCACCACCGCAAGATAATAATCCTGTGACGGGTTTAGGCCTGTCCATATCCAAGCCCCGAGGCAGCAATGCTTCGGGGTTCATTATGCCATGCCGATGGCATGTCACCCAACTAGGGCAGAGAATTTATGTCAGAACCCCAACCCCCTGGTTCATTGCGAGAACTGATTGAGCAATTTATTCACCAGCGCTTTGCGACCAAAACAGAGAAAATGGCGTCAGATGACCCCGCCTATATCAAATTGCAGGAACAGTTCGTGCCACAGACGTGGTTGGCCGATGCTGCTCGGCGCGTCAGTCAGCTTCAAGTCGTAACCCACTCCCTCAAAGCGATCCACCCAGATGCCAAGGGCACCAATCTATATGTGGAGCCCCGGTCGCTCGAACAGGGCGATCTAGTGGGTAGCCATTGCCTGCCTGATGACTTCCAAGGCGACGTTGTCGGCAATGCAGCTGCCCTTGATGTCTACAAGTTCCTCAAGCTCGAATGGCAAGAGCGTTCACTACTGGAGCTGGCGCTTGAAAATGACGATACGTTAGTCGGCGCCCTCAGCAAAGAGCGTGAAGAAGCGCAAGCGTGGGCTCAGGCCTTTGCCAACATTGTTGAGCCAAAGGGAACGCCTAGCTCGCATGCGCGAGGCAAGCAGGTGTACTGGCTGGTTAACGACGATCCTACTGATAATGCCAGCTATCATCTATTAGCTCCGCTTTATGCCACCGCCTTGACTAACCCGTTTCATGCGCGGCTTAGCGAAGCCCGTTTTGGCGAACACGCCAAGGCGGGGCGTAAGGCGCGCCGCGATAACGCCGCGTTTGAGGGTGGCTACAGCGACTATCTCAACCTGGCCGTGCAGAAGCTCGGCGGTACCAAGCCGCAAAATATCTCTCAGCTCAATAGTGAGCGGGGCGGGCAGAACTATTTACTCGCTTCGCTGCCACCGAACTGGATTTCCCGTGATGTAACCCCTCCGCTTCGTACGGAGTCGGTGCTACCTCGCTTTGGCCGGCGAGCGCCGGTTCGCCAACTGATCAATGATTTGGTCAATTGGATCAAACAGAATATGAAAGAGGATGAACGCCGAGCCCAGTCCGGAAAAGCGCCACGAAAGACGTATCAGGATCGGGATTTACATGACGACCTGACGGCAATGTTATCCGATGAGCTTTTGATGTTTACGTATGAGCTTCACCGTTTAACACCTGGCTGGTCAAAAGACAGTGAGTGCCGATTGGTGACTGCTGAATGCTATTGGCTCGACCCAGGACGAAGCGAGCTGGATTCTGATTTTGCAACCGCACGACGGCGATCTGATTGGCATGAAGACATTTCTCATCGAGTAGCGGGTTGGCTAAAAAACACGCTTACCAAGCGTATGAAGATCAGCCTGGATGATCCAGTACACGACTTTTGGGCAGCCCAGGTTGAGCTTGTGTTACGCAATTTCCGCCGACAGCTAGAAGACTTGGAAGACGCCTTGCGTGACGATGACGAAAGCCTTCAAGGAGAGCTTGCATGATCAATCATCTCCTTGTGTTGCCCCGGCTGCGTATCCAGAACGCCAATGCTATCTCCAGCCCGATGACCTGGGGATTTCCTGCCATGAGCGCTTTTGTAGGTGTTCAGCAAGTGCTGGAGCGAAACCTGCCCGATGACATCAAACTGGTATTTAACGAGATTGGCGTGGTGTGTCATCACATAGAGCCACAAGTAACCGAGGGCGGTTTTATCAAGGCGTTTCACCTGACGCGTAACCCCGTCGACAAGAGTGGTGGCACGGCCGCCATCGTCGAGGAAGGACGCTCGCATCTGGAGGTCACCCTGTTAATTGGCGTGGAGTCGGAAGGCGACGATCTCAGCAGCGCCGAGCGCCGTCGTGCCATTGCCCAAACGTTATTCGATCAAGTGCAAGGGATGCGTATTGCGGGTGGTAGCGTCATGCCAGCGTTCGATACTCAACAACGCAATCGCCCTGAACTGATTAGCTTTAGTGCCACTGAATCGGAGAGGGTGAAACAGTGGCGACGCCTCAAACGTCGTTTATTACCGGGGTTTGCGCTGGTGTTGCGTGATGACCTGCTTGCCGAGCATACCGCCACGCTTAAAGCGCAAGACGAAAGTGCCACCACCCTGGACGCCTGGCTTGATCTTTCCCGGCTTAACCATGAATGCCTCGTTGAGCAAGTGGAAGACGAAAAAGATGGAAAGGAGAAAGAGGTCGTGCAGTGGAATGTACGCCGACCCTATCGCGGCTGGCTGGTGCCTATTCCGGTTGGCTACGGCGCTATCTCCGATCAGTACGACCCCGGTGAAGTAGCCAATGCCCGCGATCCTAGCGTTCCATTTCGGTTCGTGGAAAGCCTTTACTCCATCGGCGAATGGGTTAGCCCGCACCGCTTTCAAAAGCCCGACGATCTGATGTGGTTCGTGGAGAACGACCTGGGTCGCGGTATCTATCGTCTACAAAACGACTACGCCAACACTGTTACACAAGACTAATCATTAAGGGGAAACGACATGGCCAAGAATGACACGCTTAAAACTGCATCCGTTCTCGCTTTTGAACGTAAACTCGATCCGTCTGATGCGCTGTTTCGTGCTGGCAATTGGGAAGACCGCGCTCAGGTTACACAATGGGCTTTTATTCCAGTTCGCGAAAAATCAGTACGGGGTACCATCTCCAATCGACTTAAAGCGAAAGATCAAGACCCGCTAAAGCTCGACGCCGCCATCGAAAATCCCAACCTGCAAACCGTCGATGTGGCTACTTTGCCCCACGAAGCCGATACCCTAGCGGTTCGCTTCACGCTGCGGGTTTTGGCGGGAGCCGGTACGCCTTCCGCCTGTAACGATGCCGAATACCAGAAAAAGCTGGCACAGACAGTATCGGGATATGTTAACGAACACGGTTTCGATGAGTTGGCCCATCGCTACGCCTGTAACCTCGCCAATGGTCGCTTCCTCTGGCGTAATCGCATCGGTGCCGAGGAGGTTGAAGTCGTCGTCAGCCAGATGAAAGAGGGGCAGCCTGAAAAGACATGGACTTTCAATGCGCTTGAACAGTCTACTCGTGACTTTACCGGTGACGCTCAGACCCGTGAGCTAGGGGGGACCATTGCCCAGGCGTTGGCAGGCAAGCAGTATCTCCTGCTTGACGTCGTCGCTTTCGCCCGCATTGGTGCTGGCCAGGAAGTGTTCCCCTCGCAGGAGCTGATCCTTGACCGCTCTCGTGGCGACAAGAGCAAGACGCTCTACAGTATCGGTGACGGTGATGACAAAAAGGCTGCCATCCATTCTCAGAAACTTGGTAATGCCCTGCGCACCATTGATACCTGGTATCCGGTGCCGGAAGACAGTAACGGCCTGGGGCCCATCGCCATCGAACCTTATGGCTCGGTCACGACCCAAGGTACTGCTTACCGTCAGCCCAATCCTGGCAAAGGAAAAGAGAAATTAGATTTCTACAACCTGCTGGATAACTGGCTGCTGAAAGATCAAATTCCACCCGTAGATCAGCAGCACTTTGTCATGGCAACCCTGATTCGCGGTGGCGTCTTCGGCGATGCGGGGTAAGCCATGGATCATTATATTGATATTCGACTTAGGCCCGACCCTGACTTTGCCCCGGCGATGCTGATGGGCGCGCTTTATAACAAACTGCATCGGGCGCTTTTCGACTTACAGGCAACGGATCTAGGCGTTAGCTTCCCAGCCCATAAACACGGTGTCCGCGCTCGCACGTTAGGCGATCACCTGCGTTTGCATGGCACTCAGGGACGGCTGGAGCAATTGATGGGCGCTGACTGGCTTACCGGTATGCGCGATCACACGCAAGTCAGCGAGCTGCTTGCGGTACCTGACAACGCTCAGCACATCAACGTGGCGCGCAAGCAGTTCAATACTGGAAGTCCAAGCCGTGCCAAACGCTATGCCAAGAGGCATGACATTTCGGAAGGCGAAGCGCAGCAGATTTATGCCAATCTAGCGGCACGGCGAATTGAGCTGCCGTTTGTGCAGATCAATAGCCGTTCCACCCAGCAGCGCTTTAGCCTGTTTATTGAACACGGCATGTCTCAGGAAAAACTGGTGGCTGGTTCATTTAATCACTATGGCTTAAGCCCTGACGCCACAGTGCCTTGGTTTTGACCCTTTTTTCTAGCATGAAAATAGACGGCCAATAATCAATCACTTAGCGGTATCGCTCGAAAAAGGGTGATGCCGCTTTTTTCGACTAAAGCTCTTTAACAATCAGCATGTTAATTTTGATAAGCTCTAGTTAGCTGCCGCCCAGGCAGCTCAGAAAAGCCGATGCAATGCCCCTCGCATTAACTGAAAGTTAGCTGCCGCCCAGGCAGCTCAGAAACAGAATCGATCCCACGCCCGTTATCCCAGCCTGTTAGCTGCCGCCCAGGCAGCTCAGAAACGATGATCACATCGTTAAAGTCACCGAAGTAGGTTAGCTGCCGCCCAGGCAGCTCAGAAATTGGCGGTCTGGGCGTTGACGATCTGCAGGGCGTTAGCTGCCGCCCAGGCAGCTCAGAAAATCACATCACGGGCAGCGCTTAGCTGGTCGCTGTTAGCTGCCGCCCAGGCAGCTCAGAAACTCGCTTGTGCCGTAAATCGACGCCAGTGCGGGTTAGCTGCCGCCCAGGCAGCTCAGAAAAAGCTGCTGCAGGCATTGGTAGAGGCCGCGAAGTTAGCTGCCGCCCAGGCAGCTCAGAAATTACGCGGCAAACGGTTCCGGATGATTATCGAGTTAGCTGCCGCCCAGGCAGCTCAGAAATGAAGGCTTTGAACGCTATTCTGAAACTCTTCGTTAGCTGCCGCCCAGGCAGCTCAGAAAATTTTGTTGGGATATTGGCTTGCGATTACTTGGTTAGCTGCCGCCCAGGCAGCTCAGAAAATTGGCGCGACCTCGTCAGGGCTGATCGTGGCGTTAGCTGCCGCCCAGGCAGCTCAGAAATCGTGGCGGACGAAGATAGTCTGACGGGGAGCGTTAGCTGCCGCCCAGGCAGCTCAGAAAAACGCCACGTCAAATGGCTGACTTGGGAACGGGTTAGCTGCCGCCCAGGCAGCTCAGAAACTAAGGAACGCTACGCTTTAGCATTGAAAAGCGTTAGCTGCCGCCCAGGCAGCTCAGAAAATGATGCAATGGGGTCGAAAAGCTCCAAGATTGTTAGCTGCCGCCCAGGCAGCTCAGAAATGGTAGGCGTGAACCCCAGCAGCTTTAGAAAGGTTAGCTGCCGCCCAGGCAGCTCAGAAATGTCAGTGATTGTCACGCTAATAGCGTTGTCAGTTAGCTGCCGCCCAGGCAGCTCAGAAAGACTGTGATTACGACTACGGTGAGCCGATGGAGTTAGCTGCCGCCCAGGCAGCTCAGAAAATCATGGCCATGATCTTTTGCACCATCAGCTCGTTAGCTGCCGCCCAGGCAGCTCAGAAATGCAGGCGGTTTTTTTGTGCCTGCTGTAAAGGGTTAGCTGCCGCCCAGGCAGCTCAGAAAAGACAGCGAATGACCGATAATCGGCTGCCTTTGTTAGCTGCCGCCCAGGCAGCTCAGAAATGGTAATCAAACGTGCCGGCGTCGATCGATGAGTTAGCTGCCGCCCAGGCAGCTCAGAAAAGCAGGCGACCGCTCTGTTTATCGTGGTAGGAGTTAGCTGCCGCCCAGGCAGCTCAGAAAGCCATTCCCTGCGGCTTTTTTTATTCGAGGCAGTTAGCTGCCGCCCAGGCAGCTCAGAAACACTTGCGCTGGAGGTTCACGGCCAGCGCCAGGTTAGCTGCCGCCCAGGCAGCTCAGAAAGTGGATTCGTGAGCTGCCTCAAGCGCCACGGCGTTAGCTGCCGCCCAGGCAGCTCAGAAAGCAACAGCGACGACTTCACGACCACCGATACAGTTAGCTGCCGCCCAGGCAGCTCAGAAATCGCCTGGAGCATCGCAACATCCGCATCATTGGTTAGCTGCCGCCCAGGCAGCTCAGAAAGTCGACGCTTATGTCATAACCAACGGCGTTAAGTTAGCTGCCGCCCAGGCAGCTCAGAAAAAACGGGTTAACGACAGTTGCCGCCCGGTCGCGTTAGCTGCCGCCCAGGCAGCTCAGAAAGTGGTCACTACGCTGGTATGCCCCATCTGTTTGTTAGCTGCCGCCCAGGCAGCTCAGAAAAAGCTGCAACAGCTATGTGAAAGCAGCACTTAGTTAGCTGCCGCCCAGGCAGCTCAGAAATGTGTAATTCGTGATCCATCGAAGTAGCGGCTGTTAGCTGCCGCCCAGGCAGCTCAGAAAATAAGCGAAGGCAATCAGCTCGACGCCCTGGTGTTAGCTGCCGCCCAGGCAGCTCAGAAACAGCTCATACGCGACATACAGCATCATGGGACGTTAGCTGCCGCCCAGGCAGCTCAGAAAGGCCGCGCCTGCGTGAAGCGATTGCACATAGCGTTAGCTGCCGCCCAGGCAGCTCAGAAAAGCAACTTCCAGTAATCCCAATTCGATATCAAGTTAGCTGCCGCCCAGGCAGCTCAGAAAGGGATGACGCCGCCGTCTTCGTCGGATTCGTAGTTAGCTGCCGCCCAGGCAGCTCAGAAAAATTCGCTCTTGTAGTCTGGGGCGGGGGCTGTGTTAGCTGCCGCCCAGGCAGCTCAGAAATATGGAGGCTAGCGAATGAAAGACATGACCGCATTAGCTGCCGCCCAGGCAGCTCAGAAAAACATGAACGCATCTGGCGATGTGGCACCGCTGTTAGCTGCCGCCCAGGCAGCTCAGAAATGAAATGCGCTGTTCGAGTTCTGCTGTATTGCGTTAGCTGCCGCCCAGGCAGCTCAGAAAATTAAACGAACTCCTTACCGTTGCGTGTCTTGGTTAGCTGCCGCCCAGGCAGCTCAGAAAACGAGCGAACCTTCACCAGTAAACGACCCGGTGTTAGCTGCCGCCCAGGCAGCTCAGAAAGCCACCAACATCGCAATAGGCGGCAGCGATGAGTTAGCTGCCGCCCAGGCAGCTCAGAAAGCTTCGGTGTCGCGGATGCGCAGCATTAACTCGTTAGCTGCCGCCCAGGCAGCTCAGAAATGCATGCCGATCATTGCTTTCTTGCCATTGACGTTAGCTGCCGCCCAGGCAGCTCAGAAATTGGAGGTTGAGCGCAGCGTGTTAGGCGCTTCGTTAGCTGCCGCCCAGGCAGCTCAGAAACAATAAATACGGACGAATTGAGCTAGGTCTGGGTTAGCTGCCGCCCAGGCAGCTCAGAAAATGCCCCAGGCAGCAACGATTGACGGATACTCGTTAGCTGCCGCCCAGGCAGCTCAGAAATCACCTAGATTGGCGAAGTGCCGCGACTGAATGTTAGCTGCCGCCCAGGCAGCTCAGAAAACGACACCCGCCAGTTCTCGCTAACGCTGTTAGTTAGCTGCCGCCCAGGCAGCTCAGAAATGTGTGCTGGGAAGTATTAAAGGATCGACCAGGTTAGCTGCCGCCCAGGCAGCTCAGAAATCGGTGGGTATCCGGCAAGCCTCAACGACCTGGTTAGCTGCCGCCCAGGCAGCTCAGAAATACATCGACAACCAGGTGACCAGTTACGAAGCGTTAGCTGCCGCCCAGGCAGCTCAGAAATCTCATAGAATTAGGCGCGCCGCCTCGGCAACGTTAGCTGCCGCCCAGGCAGCTCAGAATAGGTTTAGGAGTTCGAGTCTCTCCATCCTCACTGTGTAAGGTATGTGTCTTGGCATCACTGCGCTTGTACCGCTTGGTAGTTCAACTGCACAAAAAAGCCACCGCGTTTGGGTGGCTGTGACTACTGAGTTTCGATCAAGGCGAGGTTTCAATCTTCTTGCGGCGGTGCTTCTAGGGCGCGTTTGTCGTCGGGTACTCTGACGATATGGCCGACTTCCAGCGTGTTATGGCTTTGGTGGCGGCCGCCTTTGGTATCAATGATCGCGGCGACTTCGCCAATACTGACCGCGTCGTCTTCGCGGTAGGCTTCTACTTTGACGCGCACCGTGACGCCTTGGTAGCGAGCGGAAATAATGTCGCCTGGGTCGGGTTGGCTGCTTTGATCCGGGTGCTTTTTAAAGTACTGCATAACACTGGCGCTGCCGGGTTCGTCCCATTCGATATGCTGATGCATCGCTGTCTTCCCTGTCGAGTTGAGTGTCGTGATGAGTGTTGCTTCAGTGTAGTCCCTTCAACGGGGTTGTGTATGCTCTTCATCCTCCGCCCTGTTCGTCTCATCCTCTAGGCTGGCGCGCCATACCTGCCATGTATGAACGTCGGGGTAGAGGTCGATGCGCACATCATTTGTTCATCATAGCCTTACAAAAGAGCCCGTTAGCAAATCCATGCATCACGCCATTTGTGATCAGCATGGCGTACTGGTTTGACGTTGACCTGCCAGATTACCTGCTGTGGGTTGCACCGCTGGGGCGGCCCGCCTGAATGCAGTAAATGGCCCGACCGTTGTGGTGGGCGCTAATGGTGGCACTGATTATCGCCGCCCATTGGCGTGTATGCGCTGGTGCTTATGGCGGTTGGTGTGGTGGGGCTTAATTAGCTCGCCAATACTACGACACTGGGTGCGATATTGTTCGGCAAGCGATTGAAGGTCAGTTAGTAAGGGATGAGTTAGTAAAGGACGTGGTAGAGGAGAGTGGCTGAAAGCGTATTACGGGGGGGGCGTGAAAGTCGCATCGGATGCGTTAGGCAGCGAGAGGGCGTCTGGGTCATCTCCTTGGCGAAGCAGGTGCCCGTTGTAGTTTTTCAAGCGGGTGGGGCAGGCGTGTAAGCGCTGCAGAAAATCGTCAATCGCGCTGTCATCGTCCAGCTCAGGGTCAAACCCACCCAAACGCTCAAGCCAAGCTCGCCTAACGGCAATGTATGGCGGCAAAATTAAGACGCTTGCCAATAAGCGCCGTAGGATACGTTCCGGCAGCGATGGCCGGGTGAGGCCGATAATTAAGGCATCAAGAGTGTAAGTGTTGAGCTGTGGATAGAGCGAACCCCAAAGATTGGCCGGCAGCGGCTTTTTCTGCAGTGCAATGATAAGCCACTCTGCTTGGCTGGTAGATGCGGCTTTATTGAGGCGCACGCCCAGCGGACGCGCTGGGGTAATCAGCGAGTGAGTGTGGTAGCGCTGCTCTATAGCGCTCAGGCGTTCCTGTGCTTGAGTGGCCGTTACCAAAATGGGCAGCAAGTGATCGGCAACACCAGATTCACGTATCGATTTTAAGTGGCGTGGCAACATCTCACCCGTCACCATGGCATCAACAATAAAGCAAACCGATCCCATTTGCCGACTCCAAGTGTGAGTAAACCTATCAAATTGTAATTTATTGTAGTATCTGGTTTATTTGGGTAGCAAGTAAAAAAGCTTGTGAGCTAAAAAAGAGTGCTCATTATATTTAATGCACTATATTCGCGCATTAGCCGTTATTTTTGGTCTATTTTGGTGCGTTAATGGTTTTTTAGGAGGCGGCAGAAACCCAGTTTAGCCTTTATGCCTCATCAAGAGGCATCCTGACTTACTTTTTATCCAATATAAAACAATAGCTTGACGTTTTTTTATGCCATATTGGTGCAGAGTTGGCATGCTCTCTGCATTGTATTTGGCAGCGGCAAGCGGGCCGTAGGCATAAGCCTTGCGGCGTGCTAAAACGATAGCCGGTCTGAAATGCTCGCTGAGCGATTTGTTATTAAATGTCAGGCAAACGTTGAGCGAACAAGAATGACAAACGTGCTGTTTAGCGCGTATTTTGTCGAACAACACTTTTATCGGTAGCTTACTGTCGTTAGCTTTAAGCCACGCTCATACCGGAGGACACTATGTCAGCCAAGACTCTCGCGCTAATTGAAGAACACGATGTTAAATGGGTAGATCTGCGTTTTACCGACACTCGCGGTAAAGAACAGCACGTTACCGTGCCTGCTCGCGATGTGAACGAAGAATTCTTCGAGAATGGCCAAATGTTTGACGGCTCTTCTATTGAAGGTTGGAAGGGCATTAACGAATCCGACATGATTCTGAGCCCGGAAGATGGTACTGGTTACCTCGACCCCTTCACCGAAGATGCCACGCTGGTTCTGCGCTGCGACATCATCGAGCCGGCCACTATGCAGGGCTATGATCGTGATCCGCGCTCCATCGCCAAGCGCGCTGAAGCTTATTTAGAGTCTACTGGCCTGGGTGATACCGCATTTTTCGGTCCTGAGCCTGAGTTCTTCATCTTTGACGAAGTGCATTGGAAGTCTGATATTCAGGGCTCCATGTATAAAATCACTTCTGACGAAGGTGCATGGGCGACCAATAATCAGGTAGAGGGCGGCAACTTAGGTCACCGTCCGCGCGTTAAAGGCGGCTACTTCCCGGTTCCCCCGGTGGATAGCTTCCACGATATCCGTGGTGCGATGTGTAACACCCTGGAAGCGATTGGCCAGACCGTCGAGGTTCACCACCACGAAGTTGCTAACGCGGGTCAGAACGAAATCGGCGTTAAATTCAACACGCTGGTGAAGAAAGCTGACGAAGTTCAGGAAATGAAGTACGTGATTCACAACGTAGCGCATGCTTACGGCAAAACGGCGACCTTCATGCCGAAGCCGCTGGTTGGCGATAACGGTTCGGGCATGCACGTACACCAGTCGTTCTGGAAAGATGGCCAAAACCAGTTTGCCGGTGACGAGTACGCTGGCCTGTCTGAAATGGCGCTTTTCTACATTGGCGGCATCATCAAGCACGCCCGTGCACTGAACGCCTTTACCAACGCTTCTACCAACTCGTACAAGCGTCTGGTGCCAGGTTTTGAAGCGCCGGTTATGCTGGCTTACAGCGCCCGCAACCGTTCTGCTTCAATCCGTATTCCTTACACGGCAAGCCCGAAAGGCAAGCGCGTTGAAACTCGCTTCCCTGATCCGACCGCCAACCCCTACTTGGCATTCTCTGCCATGTTGATGGCGGGTATCGACGGTATCAAGAATAAGATCCATCCTGGCGATGCCATGGATAAAAACCTGTACGACCTACCGCCAGAAGAAGGCAAGTCTGTACCGACCGTGGCGCACAGCCTGGATCAAGCACTGGAAGCCCTCGACGCTGACCGTGCGTTCTTGACCGAAGGCGGTGTGTTCACCGACGAAATGATCGATGCCTACATCGAACTCAAAATGGAAGAAGTGGAGCGTATTCGCATGACCACTCACCCCATTGAGTTTGATATGTACTATAGCTGTTAAGTACAGCTGCTAAACAGCGCTGTTAACGGCTAGCTGCTACCATCACCCTGGCGGTGGCAGACGTTGTTAAAAAACGCTACTCAAACCCCGCTTCGGCGGGGTTTTTTGTTATTGGGGCTGGGCAGCGTTGTAAGGGGTGTTATGAGTAAGATCAATATATTAGCGGTGAGTGGCCTGCTGGCTGCTGTCTTGGGCGTAGCGCTTGCTGGCAGTGCAGCGACGGCGTTCGGGCAAGCGGTTTATCGGGTGACCGATAAGCACGGCAACGTTACCTTCACCGATAATCCTGGCCGCGGTGGCAAGGCCTTGGAGTTGGCACCGTTGCCTAGCCTACCGCCAGCGTTAAGCGCCGCGCTCGCCAACCCTAACGTCACAACACCTGCTGATGTACGACCGCGCGGCAAACCGGGGCAGCCCTTTATGCCCTACGATCACTTTTCGATCGCTCTGCCCCAGCAAGGCGCACAGGTGCCAGAGGGGATGACCGCGGTGGAGGTGGCTATTGCGCCACCGTTGCGCGACGACCACCAGGTGCGCCTGTTAGTGGATGGAGACATCAGCCAGACCGCGTTGCACAGCGACGTGTTTTGGCTAACCGGGCTTCCTGCAGGGCGTCACGAGATTCAGGCAGAGCTGCTGGATAGCAGCCAGCGTTTACAGCACCGCACGGCAGCGGTGACGATTACGGTTCCTTAAAAGCGCTTTCATAAGCGAGATTAGAAAAACGCTACCAAACAGCAACCCTAAAGATTCCCTTTCAAAAACTATGTGCACTAAAATGGTGCATTAATGAGAGCGTTTGACGCAGTGAGTGCGCTAAAACGATTCACCCTCTTCCGTTGCGATGCCCGCAAGCCGTGCAAATGGGCATAGGTGCATAGTTGGCGCGCTTTTTGCAGTTCCCTCATTGATCATCCACCTGTAGGTCTGTATCGGCGATGGAAGACGTGATTTTTCAGGACACCACTATGCATCAGCGTTTGCTTGAACATCTCACCACGGCGGTATTGCTGCTAGACGGCGAGCTGCGTGTGCGCTGGATGAACCCTGCCGCTGAAGCGTTGTTAGCGGTCAGCCTTAGCCGCGTTCAAGGGATTAGCCTGGATACGCTACTCGGCGGGGATCAAAGCATTGACGATGTATTAGCCAAGGCGCGGGATGCGTTTCACCCTTTTACCCAGCGTGAAGCGCGCATTACGCCGCTTAATAGTGAATCGCTCACCGTTGACTACACGGTGACGCCGCTATCCGAGGATGAGCTGTTGCTGGAAGTGGAGCCGCGGGATCGGCTGATGCAGATCTCCCGTGAAGAGGCGCTAACTACCCGCCAGGAGACCATTAAGGTGCTGGCCCGCGGGCTCGCCCACGAAGTCAAAAACCCCCTGGGTGGCATCCGCGGGGCAGCACAGCTACTAGAGCGAGATCTAGACGACCCGGCGCTGCGCGAATATACCCATATCATTGTGGAAGAGGTGGATAGGCTGCGCGACCTGGTCGATTCCATGCTCGGCCCTAACCGAATTCTTAAACACGAGCCGGTCAATATTCACAAAGTGCTTGAGCGGGTGCGGGCGCTGATGATTGCCGAGCACCCTTGCGTGTCGATTAGCCGTGATTACGACCCCAGCTTGCCCGACCTTTCCGGCGATGAGTCACAAATGATTCAGGCGGTTCTCAATGTGGCTCGCAACGCAGTTCAGGCCATGAGCGATGCGCAAACGCCGGAGCCTTGTTTAATACTGCGCACCCGCGCCCGTCGCCAGTTCACCCTTGGCGCTGAACGCCACCGGCTGGTCAGTGAAGTCGCGGTCATCGATAACGGCCCCGGCATTCCCGTCGCGCTGCAAGAAACGCTGTTTTACCCCATGGTGTCGGGGCGCGCGGAAGGCAGCGGTCTTGGGCTCTCTATCGCCCAATCGATCTTGCACCAGCATCAAGGCTTGATCGAATGCGACTCACGCCCTGGACACACCGAATTTCGTTTACTGATTCCCATGGTTGTTAATTTCACCGGAGAAGCGTCATGACTGAGGCTGCACGTAATGATGTTGCGCGGGTGGTCATTGTCGATGATGACCGAGCTATCCGCTGGGTTCTGGAACGCGCGTTGGCGCAACCCGACCTTGACGTTGAGTGTATTGAGCGTGCCGACGTTGCCCTGACGCGCTTGTTGGAAAACCCACCCGACGTGTTGGTCACCGACATCCGCATGCCGGGTATCGACGGGCTGGACTTGATGGCGCGGGTGCGTGAAGCGCATCCCGACCTGCCGGTGATCGTGATGACCGCGCACTCCGACCTGGACAGCGCCGTGGCATCGTATCAAGGCGGGGCGTTTGAATACCTACCCAAGCCGTTTGATGTCGACGAGGCCCTGGCGCTGGTGCGCCGCGCCGTGGCCCACGCTCGTGAACGCCAGCGTCCGGTCACCGTGCCGGAAGGTTTAAACGCCGAAATTATCGGTGAGGCGCCGGCCATGCAGGAGGTGTTTCGCGCCATTGGTCGCCTTTCCCATTCGCATATCACGGTGCTGATTAACGGTGAGTCGGGTACCGGCAAAGAGCGCGTTGCCCAGGCACTCCATCAGCATAGCCCGCGGGCGGGCAAGCCGTTTATCGCCCTCAATATGGCGGCGATTCCCCGCGACTTGATTGAATCTGAGCTGTTTGGTCACGAAAAGGGGGCGTTTACCGGCGCGGCTCAGCAGCGCCAGGGGCGGTTTGAGCAGGCCAACGGCGGTACGCTGTTTTTAGACGAAATAGGCGATATGCCCTCTGAAACCCAAACGCGCTTACTGCGCGTGTTGGCCGATGGGGAGTTCTATCGCGTTGGCGGGCATACGCCGGTCAAAGTGGATGTACGTATCATCGCCGCTACCCACCAAAACCTGGAAGTGTTGGTGGACGACGGTCGCTTCCGGGAGGATTTGTTCCACCGCCTGAACGTGATCCGTATCCACCTGCCCAAGCTTGCCGAGCGCCGCGAGGATATCCCGCGCTTAACGCGGCACTTTTTAGCCGAAGCGGCGAAGGAGCTAACGACCGATATCAAGGTGCTGACCAGCGAAGCGGAAGCCCACCTAACGCGTTTGCCGTGGCCCGGCAACGTGAGGCAGTTAGAAAATATCTGCCGCTGGCTCACCGTGATGGCGTCAGGGCGTGAAATTCTGGTTGAAGATTTACCCCCGGAGCTGCGTTCACCCAGCGCTTCGGAAAGCAGTGCCCACGGCGATTGGCGCACGGCGTTTCGCGACTGGGCAGATCATGCCTTGGCCGAAGGCCATACCCATTTGCTGGAAGAAGCGGTGCCCGATTTTGAGCGGATTCTGATTGAGACAGCGCTAAAACATACCGGCGGGCGTAAAGGTGAAGCCGCAGAGCTGTTGGGCTGGGGGCGCAATACGCTCACGCGTAAACTGAAAACATTATTACCGGCACTCGCTGACGAGTAATTGCTACTCGTCAGCGAGTATATATATCACATCGGCCAGGGTGGGGTCGGGCAGTGTGCAGTCGCTCATTTCCCAGGGCAGCAGGCTCACGGTGTCGTTAACACCAAAGGCCTTGAGCTGGTAGGCAATGCCTTCGTTGTAGGTCACATGGCCTAGCCCTATTAAGCCCACTGCCAGGGCACCGCCCTGCGTGGCTTCTGCTAAGCGCTGGGCCATGGCGGTATCCCAGGTGAGCTGGGCTTGAATAAAGCGCTCAAGTGCTTCGGGGTCATCGCCCATCGCGTGCTGATTAAACACCTCGGTGAGCCTTGAGCGGTAACTGACGCTGGCGGGCTGTGGCGGCTGCATTGCATGGCGTTCATCCGCGGGCACGTGCTCCCAGCCATCATTGACCAGTCGCTGGCGCAGGTCGGGGGCGATATTGAGCGCGACCAACGGAATATTTGCCATCCGGGCAAACTCTAAAATCGGCATATACAGCGCTGAATCAAATCCCCACGCCTCGTCCCACTGCGTTTGTTCAAGCATGGCGTCTGTATCTAATTCGCCGGCGAGCCAGGCATCAAGGGTCGGTTGAGCGCTGCGCGGAAGCATCTCCAAGCCAATGACAAGATCATCGCGAAGAGCATGCAGTCCCGCGAGGGTATGCAGCTGCCAGCGGTGGTGGGCTATTTCATCGTGCTGCTCACCCAGCAATACCACTTGTTGCTGGGCAACGGTCGGCAGCAGATCACTACTGGCGAGTGGCTGCTCTTCCTGCCACCACTGCCCTGGGCTTGGGCAGGCCGCCAAAGCGACGCTGGGCAGCAGGTTAACTAGCGCTAAAACCGCTAGTAAGCCATAGCGGTGTCTATGGCAGTTATTGTGTCGCTTCAATGCGCCTGATCTCGGCAAGTAACGCTTCTGCTTCTTCGGTAAGCGTGGCATTGGCACGCATATCGCCATTGCGTGAAGCCTCCATGGCGGCTTGTAGTTTGCGCTCATACTCTTGCTGAAGCTTCTTTTTGGGGTCGCGCTTAAACATGCCTAACATGAGTAATCTCCTCACTATCTACGTTATGGTGTACACCATTTGTATAGGTTTAGAGCGCTCGTGTCGAATGTTTGTTTCAGCTAGCCTTTTTAATCGTAGTGAGTAGGCGCGGCGCACTGACGTAAAAAACGCTCAAAATCGCATAAAATAGTTTCCAGGCTGGCGTGCAGGCGATGATCATCGTCGACCATCCGCAGCGACAGGCGCTGTAGACGGGCACGCTCAATCACTGGTTCAGGAGCCACCACATCGTCACGCCAGCCGTGAATGATGTGCGTGTGCTGTGCCTGGATCGTGAGTGACGTTTGAGGGTAATCAGCTAAGCCCAGCGCTGGAGCTAGCAGAAAGCAGCCCAATACCGGCTGTTGAGCGCTAACCGCCGCGCTTAGCCAGCCCCCTAAACTGGAGCCCGCCAGCACACACTGGGCAGGGTCGTCACCGCGCTCGGCTAACACCCCCAGCAAGTGTTGAAGGCGCTGCTGTGGCTCTGCCATGCCCCGGTAATCCATAACAACGGGCTCACAGTCATCCAACTTTTCAGCGACCCCTTTCAGCGCCTGGGTTTTCAGTGCGCCCGGCCCGCTCTCAAGGCCATGGGACAGATAAACAGTCATCATAACGTTTAGCTCGCTGCGCGCTGGATAGCTTCACCACCCTGTTTTAGGTCTTCTCCAGCACCACGAACGGTATTACAGCCACTCACGAGCAGCAGCGTCACCAACATTACGGTACTAAGGGCAATAATGCGTTTCATAGAAGTCTCCTTGAAGGCATGTGATTCAAAGGCAGTTAATAAATAGAAAATAACCGCTGTCGTGACGAATCGCTACGGTTTTCAATGCGTTTAGGCATCGAGGGCTTAACAGTGTGTCCCAAACCCGGGTGCTTATGTCGCATGTGTCACTTCTATACATGAAAATGCGAATTGGAAGAGGTTTTCTTATCAAGTTTTGTTTTTATAAATCATTGTTTATTAATTGAATTTTTAGTTATTGGCATGGATTGGCTTATTGCCTGCAGGTACTGTATGTGTGCTAGTTAGTTAGCTAAAAAATGCAGTTATTGAGTTTTAGCCATTTTGAGATTTTTCACCAGAAACTAAGTGAGTGGGCTAACAGTAAAAAGGAAGGCAGGGAGCCGAAAAACGAACAGGATGTTAAAGGACACTTAGCTCACTCACTGGTTGCAGCGCAAGGAGGCGCTGTTCATCAAACCAAGGAGTGGGGCGATGCGAAACGACCATCCCATGAAAATGGGGTGGTTTTTTTGCGTGCGCAATTTGCTATAAGTGTTTGATTTTAATTTTCTTTTTTAGCATCCGTTGTTATGCGGCACTCGCACGGAGTGCAACCACACAGATTAATGCGTTGTTTTGGTCTATCCTTCGATGAAATCAAAATGCAGCGGTTAGAAAACGTCAACGTAACGACCGCGCACCATCAGGGACAAGATTATGGCTATGGCATTGATGTTATGCATGTTTGTTTTGTTCTTAGGGTTTTCAGGGCTGGGCGTGTATATGATGTTTAAGACATCATTCATGGCTAGAATTGATGAGTGTGATGATATGCCCCCCGATATCTAACTCTTTGCTTTGAAAGAAAAAGCAGTAATGCCCGCATCGGCGGGCGTTTTTGCGTTGGCTGTCTATAAAGTGACAATAACGCGCTTCACCCCATCCAGTAGAGGCTGGTCAAGGCAAAAGCGTAGCCCATCGCGGCCCCAGCCAGTACATCGCTGACATAGTGCAGCCCTAACCCTACCCGCGAGATCGCTATTAGTAACGTTAATGGCAACACTACCGGCAACAGCCAGGGCGTGTGGGCGGCGACTAAGACGCTAAACATCACCGCGTGCATGGTGTGGCCGCTGGGAAAACTATAACGGTCGCGGGCCGGTTCACAGCACTCAATGCCTCCACCGTAAGTAATAAAGGGCCGTTCACGGCATAAGCGTGTTTTTACTAGCCGATAAACTGCCACGGCAAATAGAGCGATAACGCTGTACTGAAATACCCGCCAAACGCCATTGGGTTGAAGCCAGGGCTGGGCGAGAATCAGCAACACCCAAACTGGCCAATCGCCTAAGCGGCTGGCGGCCTGAAGCGTGATTCGCCAGGGGCGGTAGATCGATAGCCGCGATACACGCTGGCAGAGTTGCCACTCCAGCAGGTCAAGACGGTCAAATACGACAAGCGGACGCGGGCGCATGATGAGCCTCCTGGGCTTGGTGTAGGTAACGCAAAAATTGCTCGGCAATACCCGTCCAGCTCTGCTCAAGGGCACGTAAACGCGCCACTCGACCTAAACGAGCGTAGTCAGCGGCGTGTTGGCATAGCGCCACCGCTGCCTGTTGAAAAGCATCACTATTGCCAGCGGGAACGGTGACACCGTTATGGCCGCTGTTAATGAGTTCGGCGCTGGCCGCGTGGTCATAGGCCACCACGGCCAAGCCGCTGGCCATGGCTTCCGCCACCACATTGCCCCAGGTTTCGGAAAGCGAAGGGAAAATAAACAGGTCGGCGCTGGCATAGTGGCGAGCGAGTGAATCCTGCCCCACGAAACCGGTGAAATGGGCATCGGGTAGCGCCTTTTCCAGCTGCGCCCGTGCGGGGCCGTCGCCGACGATCACCTGTGCGATATCGGGCCGCACTTCACGCATGGCTTGAAAGCTTTCATGGAGCAAGGTGAGGTTTTTTTCTGCGGCTAAACGGCCAACGTAAAGGGCCACCGGCTGATGCTCGCTAACCCCCCAGCGCTGGCGCAATTGCGCATCGCGATGGTTGGGGGAGAAGCGCTCACCATCCAGCCCGCGTGACAGCACATGGACACCCCTAATCCCTTGACGATGCAGTGCTTTAGCCTGCTGATGGGTAGGTACTAACGTTAGGTCACAGCCATTATGGAAGTAGCGTAGATAGCGCCGAGTGGTCGAGGACAGCCAATTGACACCATAATCTTCGCAGTAGTGGTCAAAGTTGGTGTGCCAGCCCGCTACCAGGGGGATATTGAGTTGCCGCGCCGCTTGGCGTGCCGCCCAACCGAGGGGGCCTTGCGTTGCTAAGTAGATAACGTCGGGGCGATGTTGGCGCCAAAAACGGCGTAGCGTGGCGGGCCTCACCAGTCCTACCTGCACATCTGAGTAGCCGGGTAAGGCAAGGCGCTGTACCTGTAATTCGCGGTTAATGCCGGTCGCATTACCCGAGACCCGTGGGCGAGGGCGGATCACATCAACCGGCACTCCTTGCCGGTTAAGTTCATAGCTTAACCGGCTAAGCGTATGAGCAACGCCATTAATGTCCGGTGACCATGTTTCACTAACGATGCAGAGCCGCATGAGCGATTCATCCCTTTATCACGTTTTCATACAGTCTGGGAGGGAAGAGTGACACTGCCGCGTCAAAGAGGTGAATAAGTGATGACACGCTTAGAAAATTTAGCCAGTAAGGGTAATAAAGTGCGGCGAACATAATGCGCTGGCCTCGAACGCATAACATCCTTCGATGGACTCTCTTTACTGCTAAGGTGTCTGAACACCGATATGAAAGGAGTCATTTAAATGCGATTTCATTGCTACGGCATAGCGCTAGGGACAGCGTTGCTCGCCACCATTTCTCCCACCTTGGATATGGCAGCGACCCCAGCATAGGCAATGACCTGCTGCTGGCGGCGACGGTCATACGGTACTCGGCGCTGCCTACGAAGATGACCGCAATACCATCGTTGGCAATACGGACTGGGAGATGCTGCGCGACTATATAGTGGAACGAGAAGAGGTGTTCTATCAGGTTGAAGGGCGGGTGACTGATGTGGCTCAAGAGAATATGGCCCAGGAAGCGTCGCAGTGAGTCCCGGGCCACTGATCGCGTTTATTCATCAATGATGCTTTTAAAGCCGCCAAAGATCAGCCGCTTGCCATCAAACGGCATCGGATTAACGTCCATCTGCAAGCGCGGGTCTTGCATGACTTTGGGCATGGCCTCGTCGCGCACGGCGCGGGATGGCCACTCTATCCAGGAAAAGATGACACTTTCGTCGTCCTTGCGCTTAACCGCCATGGGGAAGGAGGTCACTTCTCCTTCGGGGACATCGTCTCCCCAGCACTCCACGACCCGCAGTGCGCCGTGCTCCTTGAAAACAACGGCCGCGGCACGGGCATGCTCAATAAACGCATCTTTATTAGCGCTGGGCACGGCAGCGACGAAACCATCTACATAAGGGTGTGTAAGCTTGCTCATGGCTGTTCTCCTATTACTGTTTTATTCTGTTTTAGGGGGGAGTTCTCGAACGGGGCGTACCTCAATGCTGCCCAGTCGGGCTGGTGGGATGCGGCTAGCCAGCTGCAGTGCCTCATTCAAGTCGTGGGCTTCGAGCAGATAGAATCCCGCCAGTTGTTCCTTGGTTTCCGCAAAGGGGCCATCGGAGATTAATGTCTCGCCATCACGCACGCGCACGGTGGTGGCGGTCTCAGTCGGTTGTAACGGCTGGCCAGCCAGGTAGTGGCCGCTGGCGCTCAGGCGCTCAACCCCAGCAATGCACTCCTGGTTGAGGTCTTGCCACGCCTGTTCGCTCATGGCGTTGATAATCTGCTCTTGGTAATACACCAGCGCAACGTACTTCATGCGCAGTCTCCTTCAGTGGCCATGGGGCAGTTGTCTGACGCAACGTTTACCATCCAGTGAATGCCGAAGCGATCGGTTGCCATGCCGAACCCTGGTGACCAGAAGGTAGCCTCAAACGGCATGGTGATCTTTCCACCCTCCGCTAGCTGGGCAAAGGTTCGTGCGGCCTGTTCGATATCCTGGTACTCCAACTGAACTTCTACACCTTGCGGCGGTGTATAGGTGTCAGCCGCCATATCGGCACCCATTAAGCGGCGGCCCCGTAGGTTCAGCGAGGCATGGATGATGCGGTCATGGAGTTCCGATGGTGAGTGTTCAGCAGCTGGCGTTTCAGCATAGGTCAACAGGCACTCCAACTGGCCGCCGGTAACGTCGGCATAGAACTGCATGGCTTCCCGACAGGTGCCTGGAAAAGCGACATGCACATTCATGGCATCCGGTATGCGGGTATCTTCTTGGGGGCTAGTCATTGAGAGACTCCTGGGTGGTCAGGGGAGTTACTCTCTTTAGTCGTTTGTCATCGTCTTGAATCGACACAGCCTTACATTTTTTTATGAAGAGTGTTCTAGCTCAGCCAGCCGCCTGTGCAAAAAGCGTTTTTCCGGATCCAGGGTGGCCAATTGCAGCGCCTGTTGATAGGCACTGCGCGCAGCCTCATGCTGGCCTTGGCGACGCAGTAAATCCGCTTTAGCGGCATGAAATAGATGATAGCGACTGATTTGCGGGTGATGAGCGATGTCGTCGAGTAACTTCAAACCGGTATCGGGAGCACCATTCATGGCGATGGCGACCGCACGATTCAGTGCCAGGATTGGCGATGGAAAGCGTCGACACAGGGCATCGTAGAGCCTAACGATACGCCCCCAGTCGGTTTGCTCTGCGCGGCTAGCCTGGGCGTGTACTGCGGCAATCGAAGCTTGAAGGGTGTAGTATCCGGTGGGGGTGAGCGCCAGCGCCTGTTCCAGCCACGCTATGCCGACCTGGATATCCTCTTGGCGCCATAGGCGCCTGTCCTGAGCATCCAGGGTCACCAGTTCCCCGTCGCTATCCTGGCGTGCTTCCCGGCGGGCATCATTTAGCAACATCAACGCCATCAGCCCAAACACTTCACCCTGGGGCAGTAGCCTTGCCAGCTCCTTGCCAAGTCGCATGGCTTCTTGGGTTAGGCTGATATCGACCACGCTGGCTCCCGTGCTGCGTGAGTAGCCTTCATTGAAAACCAGGTAGATCACCTTGAGCACATCGGGGAGGCGCTCGGGTAGTTCTGCCTGGGTAGGGACAACATAAGGGATATGTGCATCGCGAATCTTGCGTTTGGCTCGCACGATACGCTGTGCCAACGTCGTAGGCTTCATCAGTAGCGCGCTGGCTACCTGTTCGGTGGTCAAACCGCACATCTCGCGAAGGGTAAGGGCGATCCGTGCTTCCATGCTCAAACTTGGGTGGCAGCAGGTGAACAGTAGCCGCAAGGCGTCGTCTTCGATGGTGGTGGGCTCAAGATCCAGCGCCTCTTCTGTAGGTAACAGCTCTGTAGGTAATAGCAAGTGAGCCCGACGGCGAGCAGTACTGCGTCGGCGGATTTGGTCTATTCCGCAGTGGTAGCCGGTGCGAATTAGCCATGCCGTGGGGTTGTCAGGTTTGCCGTTAACCGGCCACTGTTGAACAGCTGCCACAAAGGCATCCTGCATGGCTTCTTCGGCTAGTTCAAAATCTCCCAGCAGGCGTATCAGCGTCGCCTGCACGCGCCGGGAGTGCTCACGATACAGATCATCGACGTATGAAGGTTGAGTACTCATCAAGGGAAGTCCGTAAGCTTTATCTCAAACGTAGTGCATGGCTTCTCCGTTGACTTGTTTTTTTATTGTCTTGTTTTAGGGAGGTAAGCATTCAATCCCCTGTGCGTTTTCCCGTGGCGCTATTAAAAGGATGCAAAGCGTCCCGGGTCACAAAAAACCGCAGGGTTTCGCCTTCGGCGACCGGCGGCTGGCCCGATACGCGGATCACCGTGGGCTGGTCGCTATCGGCGAGGGTCACATACAGGTGGCTTTCGGCTCCCGCGGCTTCAAACAGCGCCAGCGTTGAATCAACAATTAGGTGAGGCGCGGCAGGCGGCGCTAGATGCATATCATCCGGGCGAATGCCGACGGTATCGGTGCCGTCGGGCAGGTTATCCAGCAGACCGTTGGCGCCTTGTTCGTTCAAGTAATCCACCGGCAGCATATTCATGGCAGGGGAACCGATAAACCCGGCGACAAACATGCTGGCGGGGCGGGCATAGATCTCCATCGGCGTGCCCACTTGCTCAATCTGCCCGGCGTTAAGCACCACTAAACGGTCTCCCAGTGTCATGGCTTCCAACTGGTCGTGGGTCACATAGAGGCTGGTGGTTTTCAGGCGCCGCTGCAGCTGTTTGATCTCCACGCGCATCTGCACCCGCAGTTTGGCATCCAGATTGGAAAGCGGCTCATCGAACAAGAATGCCGCCGGTTCGCGCACCAGGGCTCGGCCCATGGCTACCCGCTGGCGCTGGCCCCCAGAGAGCTTGCGCGGTTTGCGCTCTAGAAAGTCTTCGATCTCGAGCATTTTGGCGGCAACGCGCACGCGCTTTTCAATCTCGTCTTTTTTAAACCCGCGGTTCTTGAGGCCGTAAGCTAGGTTGTTGTACACCGTCATGTGCGGGTAGAGCGCATAGTTCTGGAACACCATGGCGATATCACGCTCGGCGGGCTCTAGCTTATTGACCACCCGGTCACCGATTTTGAGCGTGCCTTCGGTAATGGTCTCAAGCCCCGCCACCATACGCAGCAGAGTAGATTTGCCGCAGCCGGAAGGCCCCACCAGCACCACAAACTCGCCATCTTCAATCTGTAAGTCGATGCCTTTGACGGCATGAACATCGCCGCTATAGGTTTTCTTGAGCCCTTCCAAGGTAATACTGGCCATCTTATTTCTCCGTCTCGGTCAGGCCTTTCACAAATAGGCGTTGCATAAACAGAATCACTAGCACCGGCGGCAGCGCGGCCATCACCACTGCCGCCATCACCAGTTGCCACTGTGGGTTCTCTTCCGAGGTCATGCGCTGAATGCCCATCACGATGGTGTAATAATCAGGGTCGGTGGTGATAATGAGCGGCCAGAGGTACTGGTTCCAGCCGTAGATAAACATGATCACAAACAGCGCGGCGATATTGGTTACCGACAGCGGCATCAGTATGTCTTTAAAAAACTTCAGCGGCCCGGCGCCATCGACCCGGGCGGCTTCGAGCATCTCTTCGGGAATGGTCATAAAGAACTGGCGGAACAAGAAGGTTGCGGTAGCCGAGGCAATCAGCGGGATCGACAGCCCGGCAAAGCTATTGAGCATATTAAGATCCGCGACGACCTGAAAAGTCGGAATAATGCGCACTTCTACGGGCAGCATTAACGTGACGAAGATTACCCAGAAGAAGAACATCCGAAAGCGGAAACGGAAGTAGACGATGGCAAAGGCGGAAAGCAGCGAAATCGACAGCTTACCCACCGTGATCGCCATGGCCATGATAAAACTGTTCCACAACATCAGGGCGGCGGGCGGTGCACCGGCATTAGAGACGCCCGACTGCCACATGCGCGTGTAGTTTTCGATCCCGTGTCCCCCAGGCAGCAGTGGCAGCGTGCCCTGCAGCAAGCCCGAGAGGGAGTGGGTAGAGGCGATGATCGCGACATACACCGGAAAAGCCACCAGCGCGACACCAGAAATCAAAACAATATGGGCTATCAGGTTAGCCCAAGGGCGGTTTTCAACCATTAACGTTCTCCCAAAGGCTTAGTAGTTGACTCGGCGCTCAATAAAGCGGAATTGAATCATCGTTAAGGCCACCACAATCACCATCAGAATCACCGACTGAGCCGCAGAGGAACCCAGGTTGAGGCCTACAAAACCGTCGGCATATACTTTGTAAACTAGGATGTTGGTCGACTGAGCTGGGCCGCCTGCAGTAGTGGCATGAATAATCGCAAAGGTGTCGAACATGGCGTACACCACGTTAACCACCAGCAGGAAGAAGGTGGTGGGCGTGAGCAGCGGAAAAATAATCGTCCGGAAGCGCTTAGTCGGGCTGGCGCCGTCAATGGAGGCGGCTTCAATCAGCGATTGGGGAATGGACTGTAAACCCGCCAGAAAAAACAGGAAGTTATAGGAGATCTGCTTCCAGGCGGCGGCAAAAATCACCAGCAGCATGGCGTCACTGCCGGAGTTACGGTGGTTCCACTGGTAACCCACCATTTCCAGCATATAGGGCACAATGCCGATAGAGGGGTTAAAGATAAACCACCACAACACGCCCGCAAGCGCGGGGGCGATGGCGTAGGGCCACACCAGGAGCGTGGTGTAGGTGCTGCGTGAGC
This sequence comes from Halomonas alkaliantarctica, assembly GCF_029854215.1. Taxonomy (NCBI): domain Bacteria; kingdom Pseudomonadati; phylum Pseudomonadota; class Gammaproteobacteria; order Oceanospirillales; family Halomonadaceae; genus Vreelandella; species Vreelandella neptunia. Next base: position 228,136 of record NZ_CP122961.1, read on the forward strand.
GAATCATCCGATTGACGGTACTGGCCAATAAAAGCGCCACTGTCATCGATAGCAGGGTAGTGCCCACGGCGAATACCACCGTCACCGATAGCGAATTGACATAACTGCCGTCACGAAATAGACGGGCAAAGTTCTCGAGACCCACAAACGTTGAGCGCAGCCCAAAGGCGTCTTCGCGCAACAGCGACTGATACAGCGCCTGGCCCGCCGGCCAGATAAAGAAAATCAGCGTCACAATCACCTGGGGCGCCAGCAGCGCGTAGGGCAAAAAGCGACCAGGGTAGGTCATGCGTTTGGTTTGCATGGGCAGCTCTGCAAAAGGTTAGTAAATATAAGCATCAATAAACGAAATCGCCGCCTGCCCAAGTAGGCAAGCGGCGAAGTGAGTGCTTATTTACTGGTTGGCAGCTTCAAAGTCACGCAGCAGATCATTGCCGCGCTCCACTGCGTCATCTGCTGCTTCCTGGCCTGATTTGTCACCGGTCATCACCGCTTCCATCTCTTCGGAGATGATGTCGCGAATCTGCACGAAGTTACCAAAGCGTAGGCCCTTGGAGTTCTCGCTCGGCTCGTTGAGTGTCATCTGCTTCAACGAGATATCCGCACCGGGATTATCTTCGTAGTAGCCCTGCTCTTGGCTCAAATCCCAAGCGGCTTGCGTGATGGGCAGGTAGCCGGTTTGCTGATGCCACTGTGCCTGTACTTCGGGCTGGGAGAGGTACTCAAAGAACGCTGCAACGGCTTCGTACTCTTCGTCGCTATGGCCCTGCATTGCCCACAAGGTAGCGCCACCGATAATCGAGTTTTGCGGAGCGCCTTCTACGTCGGCGTAGTAGGGCTGCATGCCAAAGCCCACTTCAAACTCTGAATTGGCGGCGACATCCGCCCGTGAAGCAGAAGAGCCGAAGAATATCGCGCAGTCCTGGGAGTAGAACATCGGCTCTGAGTCGGGGCCGGAGCCGGGGCCACCCCATTTAAAGACACCCTCTTCCTGCCAGTCGTGCAGATTGTCCCAATGGCGTGCGACCAGCTCATTGTTGAAGTTCAGCTCGGTCTCCATGCCGCCAAAGCCATTTTCCAGCGTGCCCAGCGGCAGGTTATGCCAAGCGGAGAAGTTTTCCAGCATCACCCAGCTAGGCCAGGAGGTGGTAAAGCCACAGCTGGCCGCACCAGACTCGACGATCTGACGTGAAAAATCGGCCACTTCTTGCCATGTTTCGGGGGGCTGCTCGGGATCCAGGCCCGCTTCCTCAAACATGTCACGGTTGTAATACATGATAGGCGTAGAGGAGTTGAACGGGAACGACAGCATATTGCCGTTGGTATCAGTGTAATAACCCACGACGGCGGGCAGAAAAGCTTCGTTATCGAAAGCGCGACCATGCGCTTCCATCAACTCGTACACTGGGTAGATGGCGCCTTTGGCGTTCATCATGGTGCCAGTGCCGACCTCAAACACCTGCAGGATATGCGGCTGCTCATTGGCGCGGAAGGCGGCGATCGCGCCGGTCATCGTTTCGGTATAGGTGCCGCGATAGCTGGGGGTAACGTGGTAGTCGTCCTGAGACTCATTGAAGTCTTGGGTCATCTCTTCGAGAATTTCGCCCAGTTGGCCGCCCATGGCGTGCCACCAGCTAATCTCTGTTGCCGCCTGAGCAGACAGGCTAAGGCTGGCAGTAGCCACACCAACGGCAAGTGCGTGCAGTGTAAAACGAGACATAACAGCTCCTTGTGGGCCTGAGCTTAGTCAGGCGTGCAGTGCGTTTGTTGAGATTTTTGGATGCACTGAACAGTAAGAAGTGTCGATGACGCTTTAGTGAATGCACGATGAACCTGCCGTGACAGTCAACATTATGCTACCAGCAGGCCCACCGAGTAGGAAAAGGATGATGGCGATGATAGGGTGATATAAAGAGTCCAACTAACGAGAGCAGCATGACTGACGTGACCACTTTACTGACGAAGTTGGTGTCATTCGACACCACTTCCAGTGAATCCAATCTGGCGCTGATTGAGTACGTGGAAGGTTATTTGGCCGAGTACGGCGTTAGTGCCGAGCGGGTGATGAGCCCCTGCGGCACCAAGGCTAATTTAATCGCAAGGATCGGCCCAGAGGCTCCGGGCGGGGTAATGCTTTCCGGGCATACCGATGTGGTGCCGGTAGCGGGGCAGCCCTGGTCGAGTGATCCTTTTACCCTGCGCGATGGTGGCGATGGCCGCTTATACGGGCGTGGCACCTGCGATATGAAAGGCTTTATCGCCTGCGTATTGTCGATGGTGCCCACTTGGACGAAAGCGCCTCTGCAGCAGCCGATTTATCTGGGGTTCTCGTATGACGAAGAGATTGGCTGCGTAGGCGCGCCGAGCTTGATCAAGCGCTTCTACGAGCACTACTCCACTACGGCTCACGTTATTGTCGGCGAGCCCACCAGCATGCAGCCAGTGGTGGCGCAGAAGGGTGCAACCAATTTACGCACCACGGTGACTGGCCGAGAAGCCCACAGCAGTCAGGTCAACCAAGGCACCTCAGCCATCCACGTGGCGGCAAGGCTGGTGACCTTTATTGAGGACACCATGGCGGCGTTGGTGGAAGAAGGGCGCGTCGATGAGGCCTTTAACGTGCCTCACACCAGCTTGCACGTCGGTAAAATAAAAGGCGGTACAGCGATCAATATTATGGCGCGGGAGTGTCAGTTTGAGTGGGAAATTCGCCATCTGCCTACGGACACCTTCGACGAAATATATGCGCGGTTTGAGGCGTTTTGCGCGCAGCTAAGCACTGAGCTGCAGGCCAAAGGCAAGCACGTTGAAATTACCACCGAGCCGCTTAACGTCACGGTGCCAGGCCTGGCCGACAGGGATAACGATCAGGTGCTGCGCTTAGCGAAAGATCATCTGCCTAGCGCTTGCTGCAACCATGCAGTGGCTTACGCTACAGAAGCAGGGCAGTTCCAAGGCCAGGGACTACAAACCATTATTCTCGGCCCCGGCAGCATCGATCAAGCGCATCAGCCTGATGAGTATATCGATATTGAGCAGCTTGAAGCGTGCGAGGATTTTCTAGCCAAAATGGGCCGTGCGCTCGAAACGCCCGCATAAAGTGGTTAGCACCACCTAAGAAAAATCCCACCCTTTAAAGGAGTGGGATTTTTTATACCGTGCCAATTTATATCAATTTAATGTTGAGGGTGTTCTTCAAACAGCTCAGCTTTGGCATGGCGCATCACATCTTCGCACGCCTGCTGTTGGGCTAACTGCGTTAGCAGGCGCTGAGTTACTTCGAAGCCCTTGCCTAAGCAAGTGTCGACTTCCTGTGGGCTAACCGCTGGCGTCACTCGATAATCGATTTTTACCGTGCGTCCGCCACCTTCCAGCCGATCCGCAACTCCCCTGAGTCTCCACGCGATTCTCTCTTTCCAAGTTGCTGATTCTTCCGCGCCTTCGTTTACGCTAAACGTGCACTGCCATTCCGGTTTAAAGACCTTCATAGGAGAACCTCCAAAAAAATTTGGAAAGAATGATCAATCGTGATTCGTACCCCATCGTCTGAATGTATTGCCCCACTACTATATACCTAACGCAGCATAAATATCGAAACAATAGTCGTACAACCTGAGCGACGCGCATAGGACGTATCGGTTAGGCTATTGAAGATGTAACTAAAGAGCTTTTTTATGACCCGCACAACCGAACTAAGTTGCCCCTGTGGTAGCCAATTAACGCTTGATACCTGCTGTGGGCGCTATCATCAAGGCGAGTTTGCCCCCACGCCTGAAGCCTTGATGCGCTCTCGCTATTCGGCTTTTGTATTAGGGCTTAGCGACTACCTGTTGACGACATGGCACCCTACTACACGACCTGCAGAGCTTGCGCCTGATCCTGACGCTGAGTGGAAATCACTATCTATCGTCTCCGCGGAACCGCCGCTCGACAATAGTGGCTATGTGCATTTTCGTGCCTGTTTTTATGAGAGAGCGCGTGAGCATAAGCATGAAAGAGGACGAGAGCCAAAAGGCTGGCATGTCTTAGAAGAAGTGTCTCGCTTCATTAAAGAGCAGCAACGCTGGTGGTATATCGATGGCACGCCCACCCTTAGCCGCTTAAAACCACGTCGAAACGACCCATGCTTATGTGGTAGCGGGCGTAAATTAAAGGTATGTTGCGGTGAGTAGGCGCGAAGCGCTAATCAAAATGAGGCATAAAAATGAGCCCGAAACTGGGATTAGCGTTAAGACACCAGAAGAAAAGTGGCGGCATTAGGGGGCGCTTAAGGATAACGCTTACGTGGTGGCTGGGAGCGTGGTTATGCATCTGGAGCTTTGCCACGCTGGCAGATAAGCCCTTTCCCACCTCAGACATTACGCTAGTTGTGCCATTTGGTCCCGGTGGTGCCACCGATGTACTGTTTCGTGAAATATCAGCGGAAGCACAAAGCTATCTAGATACCTCCATTAATGTCGTTAATATTGCGGGCAGCGGTGCGACGCGTGGGTCTCAAGTCGTTAAAGAGGCTGATGCCGATGGTCATACACTGCTTGGCAGCCACCAAACCATTGACCTTGCATACTTTGCGGGACTGTCCGCTTATTCTCATCATGCCTTTGCGCCTGTCGCCCTACTCACACGAACAGTCAATATACCCGCTACTTATCCCGGTCACGCTGCTCAACGCGCCAGTGATATTCCAGCGTTAGTCGCTGAGCAAGACGAACCGCTGATGTTTGGCGTGGTGCCCAGCTCCACGGACCATCTTTTTTGGCTGCACTTCTTCCATCAAACCGGTATCGACGCCCAAGAGGTAGCGTTTATTCATTACCCTGGTACAGGGTCACAAGTGGCTGGTTTGCTCGCTGGTGAGATCGACTTTGCAATGCTTAACTTGCCCTCAGCAAGCCAGTTATTTGCTACCAACGCACTCACGCCGTTGGGCGTGGCAGGTGAGGCTAGGTTAATGGCATTACCATCGATCCCCACGTTACAAGAGCAGGGGATTGATTTAGTGAACACGACGGATCGCGGCGTTTTTGCACCGTTGAACACTCCCCCCGAAAGATTGGCGATACTGGCCAGTGCCTTCGAGCACGCATTGGCTCAGCCAATGCTGGCACGCACCATTGAGCATACCCATGGCTCCCTAATCGATTACCGTCCACTTAACGATTATGGCGATTATCTTAACAATCAATACACGCTGTTGAAGTCGCTGTCGGAAAGCGTCGCATTTGAACGTTAGCCCTCAGTGTCGTGCTAAGTAGGAGTTCCGTAGCACATGCCAATTAATAGCCGAGATTTGGCGTTGGAAACACTGCTCTTAATGGTCGCATCAGCGCTACTTTTTATGGGGGTGGCGGGGCTAGTGTTTGGAATTGGTGCTCAGTACTCGCTGTTCGCAGTGTCATTGGTGCCGGACGCTGCCCTCATCACGTTGCTGTTAGGTATCGGCCTGCTGGCAGCATTGCAGCATTGGCGGACGCTGCGCCTGCTCTGTGCTTGTTTATTGATGGTCGTGCTGGTGTATACCCTGGTGCACAATCAATGGGCGGGAGGGCAACAAGGATCATGGTTAACCGGCCAGCTGCGGATTACTTCAATAGCCGCTTTAATGCTACTAGTAGTGGCGCTGTGTTTATTGATTGGGTTTGCCACCTCTAGGCGCCGGTGTCTATGGCTGGTGACTGGCATTGTTTTATGGCTCTTTGCAGGCTTAGTCATTGCACGTTTATGGAGTGGCGTCGAAGTAGATAGCCCACTTTTTTCCTCATCACCTGTGGCGGTGGTGGTTTTCGCTATGCTGCTTGGGGCCGCTTTGGTCGCGATTGGGAGGCGCCAACAACCAGAACGCCTTAATCCAGGCCGTTGGGCTTTCGTTGCGGCGGTGACAGGCGTGGCGATTAGTAGCATTGTGTGGCTGCTACTCAGCATGCAGCAACATTCAGCCACGCATCAACAAGCCATGTACCTACTGGATAATGTCCAGCTCAGTGCCGAACAGGCGATGCGTACCCGTTTAGACCAGATGGAGCGTATGGCCAAGCGATTGGATGCAGCGGGAGGCAATGTTGACGCGGCCTTATTGGCCCAAGATGCCCAGAACTATCTCGACGATATGCCCAGCTTAAAAGCCATAATGCTACTCAATGAAGAGACACAACGCGTGTGGTCGATCGCTCGCACTTCTAAGGAGCAGATGTGGTTTCAACAGCAAATAACCAAGCCGCGAGTAACTAACTGGTTGGGCGTTCCGCTTGGCCGGCCACGCTTAATGATGCCAGATGCGGGTCACCCCCAGCGGATACTGCTGACTATTCTTACCGAGAGAAGTAACCAACAGTTACTGTCGACGTTCGATATCTCGCAAATGCTCAATAATGAGCTGCGAATGGCGCTAGGACCTTTTCAAGTCAGCATTAATCGTGGCTCAGAGCCGCTGCTTATACTGCACCCGGCAGGGTTTAATGCTGACCCTGTGTTAACGCCAGATATGGCGCTGGCATCGCGGCGCGCTGGTTTGCCGGGAGGCGTCAACTTCACATTACACGCCTACCCGGGGGCCCACTATAACTGGTATATGATGAGCTTTATGCCCGTTACCGTTGCCATGGGAGGGCTGCTGCTCAGCTGGTTATTGGCATTTAGTTTAGGTTTGGTGGAAGCGGGTATTGCACGTACTCGAGAGTTAACAGCGGCGCAGCTTTCACTGGAAGAGAGTGAGCAACGTTATCGCTCGCTTTTTACCCATCACCCTGATGCGGTGTTTTCACTCGATGGAGAAGGCCGCTTTGTTACCGCTAATGCGAGTTGCGTTACCATCACCGGCTATACGCATCGTGAAATCTTAGACCAGCATTTTACGCATTTTATTAATACAGACGACATGGAGCGTGTAGGTAAGCATTTTCAAGCGACCATCCAGGGAAAGATTACGCGTTTTGAGCTTTCTATTGTTGATCGCAACGGGGAACCCCATCTTTTAGACTTGATTGCCTTACCGATTAGCATCAATAACAACGTTGTCGGCATCTATTGCATTGCCCAGGACGTCACGGTCAGCCGCGCGCAGCAAACTCAATTACGAACCTTAGAGCGCAGTGTTGAAGCGAGTGTTAACGGGGTACTGATCGCGGATGCCAATCTGCCTGATATGCCAATCCTGTATGCAAACAGGGCGTTTACCACCATGACGGGCTATACGCAGGAAGATGTTATCGGTCACAACTGTCGGTTTCTGCAGGGCAGAGATAGCGACCCTGCAAGCGTGGCGAAAATTCGTCGCCACCTTGCTCAACAGCGTGATGTTCACGTCACCCTTTGCAATTATCGTAAAGATGGAACCCCCTTTTGGAACGATTTATATATTTCTCCAGTGCGTGATCAAGAGGGGCGCGTTACCCATTTTGTGGGGGTTCAACACGACATTTCTAAACACAAGGCGTATGAAGCGCGTTTGGCTTATCATGCCAGTCATGATGATTTAACTCGTTTACCCAATCGTGCGCTGTTTGAAGATAAGCTGCTGGCGCAATTTACCCTTTTACAGCAAGGCGAACTGCGGTTAGCGGTGCTATTTGTTGACTTGGATGATTTCAAACCAATAAACGATAACCTCGGCCATGCCGTAGGGGATCGAGTATTAACCGAGGTGGCTGGGCGCCTGCAAGCTACTTTAGGGCCAAAAGATACAGCGGCGCGGCTAGGTGGCGATGAGTTTGTGATGCTACTTACCGATATCGCAGAAGAAGCGCAGGTCGTAGAACGTGTAGAGTGCATGTTAACGACATTGGCGCGACCCTATTGCCTAGATGGACAAGAACTTTACCTCACTGCCAGTATTGGCATTGCGCTCAGTCAAGACACTACCCTACAGCCGCAAATGCTGATTCAGCAGGCAGATATGGCGATGTACAAAGCCAAGCAGCAGGGGCGCAACGCCTATGAGTGGTTTACCGAGGCCTTTACCGACTCAGTCAGCGAGCGGATGGTGTTACGCAATGACCTGCAAGAAGCCATCGAGCGGGAGGCCTTCCAGCTGCATTATCAGCCATTGATCGACCAGCGTGGTCAGTTGGCGGGCGTTGAGGCTTTGCTACGCTGGCAGCACCCGAGTAAAGGTTGGATTTCACCATCACGCTTTATACCGCTCGCTGAGGCCACCGGCCAGATCATACCGATTAGTGAATGGGTGCTTAAACGTGCTTGCCTAGATATGCAGGCGTTAACCCTAGGCGGGTTGGGGCCGGTTCAAGTCGCTGTTAACCTATCACCGCTTCAATTTAACCGTGCTAGTTTTCTGACCACGCTGCGTCAAACGTTGTTAGACACTGGCTTGCCGCCGGAACAGTTGTCGTTAGAACTGACCGAAGGAATCCTGATGGATAATACCGAAGCCGCGATTGATACCCTTCAAGCGCTGCGGAGTATGCAGATAAGCGTATCGATCGATGATTTCGGCACCGGATTTTCAAGCTTAAGCTATTTAAAACTCCTGCCGATCAGCACAGTAAAAATAGATCGTAGCTTTATCCGTGAGCTTATCCATAGCGGCGATGATGCCGCCATCGTGCAAGGCATTATTTCCATGGCGCACCACCTGGGGCTAAGAGTGGTAGCGGAAGGCGTCGAGACTGAAGAGCAACATCTACGTTTAATGGCCTATCAATGCGATGTATTTCAAGGTTTTGGGCTAGCGAAGCCGATGTCAATTGAGGCATTGAAAAACTTTATTGCTTCGCTATCGACCGATTCAAGTCCCTATTACGAGGCAAACGAGTGACTAGCTCGCCAAGCGATAGCCAGCTTGCTGAAAATCAATGGTATGTTTATCTATTAGAGTGCCAGCGCGGCACCTACGCGGGCATTACCAATAACCTTGCGAAGCGCTATCAAGCACACTGCACAGGCAAAGGGGCGCGTTATACCCGTGCGAATCCTCCCGTTGCACTGCTGGGCGCCGAACCGTTTGAAGATCGCGCCGCCGCAAGCCGGGCTGAATATCAGTTAAAGCAACAAACGCCGAGCCAAAAGCGCCGCTGGGCCAAGCAGTGGCCTGTACACTTAGAAGCTAACTAGTAATTTTTCCGTTAGGCGTAGTTTAAGGAACCCGCATGCTGACGTTTTACTCAGAGGACAGCCGTTTGCGCCAAGCGCGCACGGAATTACACGACGGCGCGTTGGTGACCCCGTTTGAGTGCCCCGAACGCCTTGATCTAGTGCTTAAGCATCTTCGCCAATCCGGCCTTGGCGATATTCGTACCCCCAGCGCCTATGGGTTGGCGCCTGTTTTAGCGGTACACGATAAGGACTACGTGACGTTTTTAGCCAACTGTTGGAAAGCGTGGGGCGCAGCCGGACACGAGGGTGAGGCGATTCCCAATATTTGGCCAGCCCGCACCATGCGCAGTGACCGCATTCCGCGCTCTATCAGTGGACAGTTAGGCTACTACGCTTTGGCAGCAGAAACGTCGATTTCAGAAGGTACTTTTGAAGCTGCCATGGCGAGTAAAGACGTGGCGTTAGGCGCGGTAGAACATACGCTACACACCGGTGAGCCCAGTTTTGGCCTCTGCCGACCGCCAGGTCATCATGCCGCTTTTGATCAGTTTGGCGGGTACTGTTTCTTCAATAATGCGGCCATTGCTGCCCAACGAGCGCTGGATGCAGGCAAGCGCCGGGTCGCCATTCTTGACGTTGACTTCCACCACGGCAACGGCACTCAGCAAATTTTCTACAAACGTGACGATGTGCTGTTTATCTCGCTGCACGGCGACCCAGAAGTCACCTTTCCTTACTATTTGGGCTACGCTGATGAAAACGGCGAAGGAAGAGGCGAGGGCTTTAACGTCAATTACCCATTGCCCCCAGGTACCAGTGTCACCACATGGATGGCCACACTTGAACAGGCCTTGGCGAAAATTCACACCGCAGAGTGTGAGTGTCTGATTGTCTCGCTAGGGGTCGATATCTTTGAAGGTGATCCAATAAGTGCCTTCACCTTTACCAGCGCTGATTTCATCGCCTTAGGTGAGCGTTTGGCACAAGCAGGTCTGCCTTGCGTATTTCTGATGGAAGGGGGCTATGCGGTAGATGAAATAGGTGTCAATGTAGTCAACGTGTTACAAGGTTTTGAACAGGCCTCATAAAAAGTCTGGAACAGCATCTAAACAAGGGTACAGGTTAACCGTGACAGCGGCCCCTAAATCGGGCAGGCTATCGCCCTTTAAACGGGGCAGGGAGCTCAAGCGTGGCAGTGTATGGTGGAATTCAGGCACATGAATTGGAGCGTTGGCTTAACGCGTTAACCAACGCCGCCTATGACCGACGCTGCCCGCTGGCAAAAGTGCACGGTGGCAATGCCCGTGCGCGTACCGCCCGTCAAGACCTCCTTCACCTAGCAAACGACTACCGCTGCGGTGAGTCTAGCCGTGAAGAGAGCGCCGCTGCACTGGGACGCTGGTGCCAAACCTGCCTTTCCGAGGCAGAATGGTACGTCCTTGTCGGCACCCGCCAGATGCCTTCCCAACCGTACAGCGAAGAACAGCTAAGTGAAGAAGAGCGAAGCCTCACCGTGCTCAAGCAGCACCGGGTGGGGTAAATTTAGCAGTAACCTTCAGGCTAGCGGTGCGCGGTTTTCCTTACGGTCAATGGCGACCAGTGGATGGCGGTGTCGTTGGGGCAATGCCTCGCCGCTGCCATTGAAAAGGTGCGCGCAGGCCGGATCGAAGGAAAAGCGTACTTGATCGTGCACCCGGTTAGCGACATCGCCGTCGGCTACCAATGTCCATTGGCTGTCAGCGTTCTCTAGATAGAGGGTGGTCGCTCCGCCAAGGCGCTCGATGACCACAATATTGCCCGTCAACGGCCCCTGATCATCAATCGTGAGGTGCTCTGGACGGACGCCCAGCGTCAGCGTGTCGCCGCTGCTGATACCGTTGCCCTCGACCGGAACCCGACAATCGCCGCCGGGCAGCACCACGTCGACCCCCTCAGCGTCAGCCCCGCGAACCTCGACATCCAGGAAGTTCATCTTCGGTGAGCCTATGAAACCCGCCACGAAGCGGTTGCGTGGGTGATGGTAGAGCTCCATCGGCGAACCGATCTGCTCGACCACGCCGCCTTGCAGCACGACGATCTTGTCGGCCATGGTCATGGCCTCGATTTGGTCGTGGGTGACGTAGATCATCGTCGCGTCGAGCTCCTCGTGCAGCCGCGCCAGCTCAATGCGCATCTGTACGCGCAGCGCCGCGTCGAGATTCGATAGCGGCTCGTCGAATAGGAAGATGCTTGGGTTGCGCACGATTGCCCGGCCGATCGCCACGCGCTGGCGCTGGCCGCCGGACAGCGCGCGGGGCTTGCGGTCGAGAAGCTCTTCGAGTTGCAGAATGCGCGCGGCGGCGAGGACTTTCTCGCGACGCTCGGCCTGGGTCACCTTGGCCAGACGCAGGCTAAAGCCCATGTTGTCCTCGACGGTCATATGCGGGTAAAGCGCGTAGCTCTGGAAGACCATCGCCAGCCCGCGGTCGGCTGGGCCAACGTCGTTGATGCGCTCACCATCGATAGAGATATCGCCGCTAGTGGTGCTCTCGAGCCCGGCGATCATTCTCATCAAGGTCGACTTGCCGCAGCCCGAGGGCCCGACGAAGACCACAAATTCGCGGTCTTTGACCTCTAGATCGACCCCCTTGATGACTTGGGTGCCGCCGAAGTCTTTGACGATGTTGTTAAGTTGTAGCGTTGCCATGTCGGGTTCCTTGCGGGTCGGGCGGTTACTCGAATTGTGTTTACCAGAGGGTGTAGCCGCCATCCACCACGACGATGGAGCCGGTCATGAAACTCGATGCATTACTGGCCATATAGACGATGGTGGGGCCGAGCTCTTCGGGAGTGGCTGCGCGCTGCATGGGTGCGTCGTCAATCCAGCGTGGCTTGAACCTGGGGTTGTCGACCGGCGCCATGCTGGTCTTGACGTAGCCGGGAGCTAGCGCGTTGACGCGAATACCGTAAGGGGCCCATTCCGCGGCTAGTGACTTGGTCAATTGATGTACGGCGGCCTTGGAGGCGTTGTAGGCGGGCTGCATCTGTGGTCGGTTGACGATCATCGCCGAGATCGAGCCAATGTTGATGATCACACCGCCGCGCGACTGCATCCGCCGTCCGGCAGCCTGGGCGCAGTACCAGAGTCCATGCACATTGATATCGAAGATGTCCTGCCAGCGCTCCGGGGTGACATCCAGCGCCGGAGCGTGATGGCAGGCGCCGGCGTTGTTGAGGAAGATATCGACCGGGCCGAGGGTGGCCTCGACCTCGTCGAGCAGGGTGTCAGCCGCTTCGGGTTGGGTAATGTCGACTTCCACCGCCATGGCGCGATGCCCCGAGTCCTGCAGAGCCTTAACCACTTCCAGGCTGCGCGTTTGCCCACGGGCGGCGATGGCGACCTGAGCGCCGGCCTGGGCCAGTGCATGGGCGAATGCCTCTCCGAGCCCGCCGTTGCCGCCGGTGACGACTGCGACCTTACCGCTGAGATCGAACTGTGACATCACGTTCATGGCTGTCTCCCTGTTTATTGTAGAGCCGTTGTTCCTGAATTCAGGGTTGTAAGGCCGTTGGTCGCTGTTGTAGGGGAGGGGTCATTTCACAGCGCCCAGGGTCAACCCCTTGACCAGCCAGCGCTTGACCAGCAGCCCGGCAATCGCCATTGGGCAGACCACGATGGTCCCAATCGCCAGCAGCTTGCCCCAATCAATGCCAGTCTGGGTCAGCAGCTGCGCTGCGGCGATGGGAATGGTCTGCGTGCTGGGCCCGGAAAACGTTTGGGCGAAGGCGTAATCGTTCCAGGCGAAGATGAAGCATAGGATGGCGGTGGTCACCAGCCCAGGGGTCATCAGTGGCAGCACGACGTAGCGGAACGCCTGGAGCTTGGTGGCGCCGTCGATCATCGCCGCTTCCTCTAGGTCGGGAGGCAGATCGTCGAAGAACGCGGTCATTAGCCAGATGGCGAACGGCAGGTTGAAACTCAGATAGGCGACGATCAGACCGACGTGGGTGTCGAGCAGGTAGAGGTAACGGAACAGCAGGTACAGCGGCACGATGACCGCGGCGATCGGCGCCATACGGGTACTGATAATCCAGAAGGCCAAGTGCTGCTTGCCCTTGATTCTTATCCGTGACAGCCCGAAGCCGGCCATGCAGCCGAGCACTACGGCGATCAGCGTCGAGACGCCGGCGATGAACAGGCTGTTGAGCAGGTAAGGCCAGAGGCTGTTGCCGCTGCTGAACAGTGAGGTGTAATGCTCCAAGGTTGGGGTAAAGAAAACGTGTGGCGTACTGGCGGTGATGATGTCGTTTGGTTTGAAAGAGGACAGCACCATCCAGACGATGGGTATCAGCGTCCATAACAGCAGAAGTGTTAGCAGAGCGATTTTGAACGTGAGGGGCAGCCAGCGTTTGGAGGTGTTCATGAACTCGTCTCCTGGCGTTTGAGCAGTTTCGTGAATGCCGTAGCGACCATGATCGAGAACACCAGCATGGTGATACCCACAGCGGCGGCATAGCCCAGATCAAAGAACCGGAAGGCAATATCGTAGAGCCTAATGGGTATGATCTTGGTGGAATCCGCAGGGCCGCCGTTGGTGGTGATAAAGATGATCGCAAAGAAACGAATCGCGTCCATGGCGCGTATCAGCAGCGCCACCAGTAGAATGTTGGAGATCGATGGCAGAATGATATAGATCAGCTTCTGGCTGTACTTGGCGCCGTCCATCTCGGCCGCTTCCAGGGTGTCTTCGGGTACTGAAGCAAGCCCCGCCAGGACGATCAGCGCGACCAGCGGGGTCCATTCCCAGACATCCATGAGGATGACCGCAACCATCGCGGAGCCGACGCTGCCCAGGATGTTGCCGTCGAACAGACCGCTTTCATTTAGCAGCCAGGCATACAGGCCATGACTAGGGTCGAGCATGAAACGCCCTAGCAGCCCGACGATAACCGGCGCGATGAACATCGGGATCAGCAGCATCGAGATAATGATGTTGCTGCCCCGCGTCAGGCTGTAAACCAGCAGCGCCATCACCGTGCCGATTACCATCTCTAGGCCCACCGTGGCCAGGAAGTAGACTAGGCTGATCAGCCAGCTGGAGCGAATGTCGGGGTCCGTGAACACCCGCTTCCAGTTCTCGAGGCCCGAGAATTCGAAGGCCAGACCGCCCATCAGGCTGACGTCGTTGAAGCTCATCCAGATGATCGAGAAGAACGGGACCAGCGTGATCAGGGCGAGTAGAAAGAGTGCTGGCGACATCATCGCCAGCTCAAATCCCTGTCGCTGCGCAGAGGGTTTTCCGGTCGTCAGCGCCATGGATCACGCCCCAACGATGCGGTCAATGCGCTGCTTAGCGCTCTGCATAGTTTCCTCTGGAGACATCTGCCCCGCCAGCATCTTGGAAAGCTCGGTGAAGATCACCGTGTCGACCTCGTTCCACTGAGCGATCTTGGGCCTCAAGCCGATGTGATCGTCCTGCCAGGCGGTCAGCATGGTGTCCGCTGTGAGCATGTTGGGCATGTCGGTGGGCGGGGTGCTGGCGGCCTTGACCTCGGGCATGTCATAAACCGATTGGCGTGTCGGGGTGCCGCCGCCGACCTCGCTCTTTAGCCCCATCAGTTGGGTTTGTGGTGAGGTCGCCCAGACCAGGAATAGCCAGGCTGCTTTCTGCTTTTCGGCCGATGCGTTGGCGTTTATTCCGATCCCGGTGCCGCCCCACAGGTTGGCGCTGCGCGCTGGCCCCTTAGGCAGCGGGGCGTAGCCAATTTTGCCTTGTAGCGGAGAGCTTTCCAGTGAGCCAGCGAACTCGTGCCACTCTGGCATCATCGCGAACTCGCCGTTCTGGAAGGCGTTGGCGACGCCGGTCCAATCCCAGCTGGTGCTGCCGGGGTGGGCGACCTTGAGCAACTTCTGGTAGAAGCGCGCGGCTTCCAAAGCGGGTTCGCTGGTCAGTTGGCATTCGCCAGGGGAGTCGGTGCCGAGTAGACCGACCTGCTGGCCGTTGGCAAAGTAATCTCCGCCGTAGGCGAACAGCACATTGGAGAAGTCGCACATCAGCGAATCGTACTGTAGGGCCTGGTGACCGGTGCCGTACTGAACCTCGCTGGCGTTGCCATTACTGAACCACTCGGCGATCTGGTAGTACTGCTCCCAGGTGGTGCTGTCCGACGGGGTTGGGTCAAAGCCGAGATCCTGTTGCATCTGGTCGTGGTATTTTTCGAACAGGTCACGCCGGTAGATCCAAATCATCGTCGGGCAGTCGTAGGGTAGGGTATACAGGCTTTCGCTGTCTTTGAAACGGCCCGCGGCGGCCAGTTGCGAGGGAATGAAGTCCTCAATACCCTGGGGCACGACCGGCTGCTGGTCGTCGTTGATGAAGGTATTGAGATCGACTAGGCCTCGGTGATATGGCGCGAGTACTTGGTAAGGATCGGCATAGATCACATCGAAGGCGCTGCGCCCAGCGCCGAAGTCCAGCGCAACTTTCTGTACCAGGGCACCCAGCTGCATTTCGGTGATGTTGACGGTGATGCCGGTGAGTTCCTGGAAAGACGCCAGGTTGGCGGCGATGGCGGTGGTCGGCGGCGTGTTCTCGGAGATGAATTGGATGGTGGTGCCACTGGCCTGCTTCCAAGCCTCATCGCTGGCCATGCCTTGGGCTAGAGCCGTGCGCAGTGGGCCTGCGCCCATCAACGATAGGCCGGCGAGTCCACCCATTCCTTTTAATATGTCGCGACGCTTGAACTGGGTCATTGTTGTTTTCCTCTCTTGGGTTCAGGTCTGGCGGGTTTAGGTATCAAGCGTGATCTGTAGCTTGACATCATTGGGTCGTGCGCTTGCAGCACGTTCGAACGCATCGATACTTTGTTCGAAATCAAAGGTCTCCGTAATCAGTGGTTTGAGGTCTACCTTGCCCGAAGCGATCAGGTCGATCGCCCGATCGTAGACGTTGGCGTAGCGGAACACCGTCTCAATGCGCAGTTCCTTGGCTTGCGCCGAAACGATGTCGAAGGTGACCGGATCGACGGGCATGCCAACCAGCACAATCGCACCGGCAGGCCGGGCACAGGCCAGAATGTCATCGTAAACGCTAGGGCTGCCGCTGGCCTCGAACACCACATCGGCCCCCCAGTCGTGGCCACAACGTTTGTCGACGGCTTCTCGCAGGGATTCTCGTGAAACGTTGACCGGCGTGATGCCATCATAGTGGGCCGCGATCGCTAACTTTTCCTCAACCAAATCGGAGACCAGCACCTCGCTGGCACCGCCCGCAATCGCAGCCAGGGCGACCATCAGGCCGATCGGTCCGGCACCGGTCACGACGCAGACGTCGCCCGGTTGCATGCGCGCCTTAATGACCGCTTGCATGCCGATCGCAAACGGCTCAATCATGGCCCCTTCGGCAAAGGAAACCGACTCGGGAAGTGCGAAGGTGAACGCTGCTGGATGGACGACCTCGGCGGTTAAGCAACCGTGTACGGGTGGCGTGGCCCAGAAACGGACGCTGGGGTCGACGTTGTAGACACCCAGTTTGGCGGCGCGCGAGCTGGGGTTGGGGATACCAGGCTCCATGCACACCCGCTCGCCCACATGAAGGTGGCTTACGTTACGGCCGATTTCAGTCACTACGCCCGATGCTTCATGGCCGAGTACCATTGGCTCGCGGACAACGAAGGGGCCGATTTGGCCGTGGGTATAGTAATGCACGTCGCTACCGCAGATGCCGACGGTATGGATGCGCACGCGAACGTCATCCGGGCCGAGCTGATCGGGGAGGTCGATCTCACGTAACGACAGTTCGTGTTTCTTCTCCAGCACCAGAGCTTTTGCTTTCATGACGCTATTCTCGGATCGTATTAAAAATGGGCGAGAACCGGCCTTTCATGGGTCTAGCCAACCTCGCTTTAGGCTTACAACAAATCTACGCGCCATGCGGAAAAAACCGCTAGGCTATAATTTTCTTGGTAATGATACTTTTTTGCAGACTTTCTCGGCGCGGCAGTTAACTGTCTGTTTTAAATAGCGATTTCTATGAGATTTGAGTACTGATTTAAGGAGGGGAAAGACGTTTTGTGACCAAAGTATAAAAGGCCAGCGGCTTGCTTTAATTCAGGATAGTAAGAGATCAGGCATAGGTGTCTTATCCAGACATCGCTGATAGCGGAAAGAGGCACTGATAAACTATGATGACTTCGCATCTCAACAATACGCCTCTCGGTGCGCCTGTTTTCGAGTGCATCAGTCAGGATCCGAAATTCAGTTTCTACTGGCACTGCCATGATTTCCCCGCCCCTATTGCCCGCTGGAATTACCATCCTGAATACGAGTTACATCTCATCCGTTATTCGGCGGGGTATTATTTTGTAGGGGATTATATCGGCCGCTTCGAACCCGGTAACTTAGTGCTGGTGGGACCGAATATGCCGCACGCCTGGTTTAGCGAGCTCAATGACGTGCAGCCAGTCATAAAGGGACGTGACGTCGTCCTTCAGTTCAAGGGTGAGTGGCTGGAGCACATGATGGCGCTCTGCCCGGAGCTCAACTGCCTGTCGACGCTCATTGAGAACTCGGCCTTGGGAGTGGAGTTCGAGGGTGAAGCTGCAGCGCGCTGTGCCGAGCTTCTGGTCAGGATGGGCGAGCAGGACAATGCCGGTAGGTTACTGACCATGTTGACCATTTTGCGCAGCCTCTCGCAAAGTGAATATCATACCCTGGCTGGTCGTGGGTACGCCCTGGATGCTAAGGGTGCCTCCTCCGAACAGGTTGATGCCGTACTGCGCTATATTCACGACCACTTCAATGAAGAACTGCGCATGTCGACACTGGCTAAGAATAACGGCATGACGCCTTCTACCTTTTCGCGTTTTTTTAAGCACGCCACCGGCGACACCTTCGTTGCCTTCCTCAGGCGGATCCGCATCGGGCACGCTTGCCGCCTATTGCTTGAAGGTAGGCAGTCCATCGCCGATATATGCTTCGAGGTTGGTTACAACAACCTATCCAATTTCAACCGTCACTTTCGTGAGCTAAAGGGCATGACGCCCCGTCAGTACCAGCAGAACACGGCTGACCTTGTACCTAAGGAATGACAGTAACGAGTTATTACGCTTGAGTAGTCCGAGCTTGCAGACTGCCAACTGAAATAGTTCTTTCTAATCTCCATGACGGCGAGACTGTCACAATAGCGTTGCACTGATACAATGGATGAATGAACAGTGCTTTCGCGACACCTACCGCCTCCCTCGATGACCCCTTCTATTACCTGACGAACTTTCGCTTCGTTTTGGCCTGGGTGGGGGAGCGCCACGCTGATCTGCTCGCAGCAGACGAGCTGGCCTTTCTTGAACAGTTCAAAACCTTGCCGCAGGCTTCTCAAGCGCTGCTGGTGCGCATGGTAATGCGTAAAGGCGAGCTGTTTCGGCTTAGCAAATTACGCTATACCGAGGTAGGCGACAGCGCAGAGGCGATAGCGCCACTGGTCGCGCTGGGCTGGGTCGAGGGTGATCCAGCTCTTAGCGTCGATGAGTTGTTTAACCAACTGCGCCTTGCCGAGCTGCGTCAGGTGTTTGCCGACGAGATACGCGCCGCTGGACTTAGCGCCTCTAGCGCCAAAACCGTGCTCTACGGCACACTGGAAAGCCAGCTCACACACGCCGCTACGCTGCAGACCTGGTGGGCTAACGCGACTGACCGTGTGGTGCGCCTCACCATCATGCATATTTGCGACCGCCTGCGACTGATGTTCTTTGGTAACCTGCGCCAGGACTGGGCCGAGTTCGTGTTGACCGAACTGGGGCTGCAGCGTTTTGACTTTGTACCTTTTACGCCGCAATCCCGCGCTTTCCAATCGCGTCAGGAAGTCGATACCTACTTAGCGCTCCATCGCCTGCGTGAACGTCTCGATGCAGGGGGCCAGCCTGCCGACCTACATCTTGAGGTGCCGCCGCCCACGGCCAACCGCTGGTTAGCTACGCGGCGCGCCCGATTACTGCTGCAGTTGGGTAGAGAGGCGGAGCGTAGCGGCGATTCGGTGCTAGCGCTGAAACTATATAGCGAGTCAGGTAGCAGCGAGGCGCGCATTCGGCAATTGCGGGTGCTGGAGCGGCAGGGCGAACACCAGGCGGCCTTTGAGCTGGCCACCCATGCACTTAAGAGCAGCCCTAACGAAACCGAGCACCAGGCGCTGGCGAGAATTCTGCCACGCGTGCAGCGGCGGCTTAAACTGCCTGCTGAACCGAGCGACCCCGAACCCGCCCATGAGCGCTGGGACTTATCATTGCCTGGGCCGCAGTGGGTCGAACGCGCTGTGGTCGAAGCACTCAGCGAGCCTGAGGCGCCGGTCAACTACGTGGAAAACGCGCTGCTGACCGGGCTGTTTGGTCTGCTCTGCTGGCCAGTGATTTTCGCCCCCCTGCCAGGGGCCTTCTTCCATCCTTTCCACAATGGCCCGGCGGATTTATACCGCGACGATTTTGTGGCACGGCGGCGAGACGCCTTCGATGCTTGCCTTGCGCGTCTGGAAGACGGCAGTTACCGCGAAGTGATTCGATCCACCTGGCGGGAGAAACACGGCCTGGCGTCCCCCTTTGTGCACTGGGCGATTGTTGATGAACCGCTGGTTGAGCTGGCGCTTTCGTGTATTCCCGCTGTGCACCTACGGCTGTGCTTTGAGCGGCTGCTAGGTGATTTGAAAGCCAACCGGGCCGGGCTGCCCGACTTGATTCAATTTATGCCCGATGCGGCTGTTGGCGAGCCGCGCTATCGGATGATTGAGGTCAAAGGCCCCGGTGATCGGCTGCAGGATAACCAGCGCCGCTGGCTGACGTTTTTTCACCGTCACGAGATGCCCGTCGCGGTATGTTACGTGCGCTGGGCGGAAAGCGACGAGCTTGAGGTATGAGTGTGACCTACCGCGTGGCGGTGCGGGCGCTGTGTGACTTTACTGCCCGGGAGGGAGATCTCGATCACCGCTTTACCCCGGCCCCCAGCGCGCGCGAAGGCATCGAAGGGCACACCCTTGTAGCCAGCCGACGCGGGGCAGACTATATCGCCGAATTGCCGCTGACCGGTGCCTTTGAAGGGCTAACCGTCACTGGCCGCGCCGATGGTTTTGACCCAACGGCCAACAGCTTGGAAGAGATTAAAACCCACCGCGGCAGTTTAGAGCGGATGGGAGATAACCAGCGCGCCCTCCACTGGGCACAGGTGAAGGTATACGGCGCGCTGCTGTGTGCGGAACGCGGCCTGGAAACCCTTACCTTAACGTTGGTTTATCTGGATATTACCAGCGGAAAAGAGACCCTGATTAGCCAGAACGCCGCTGCCGACGAACTCCAGGCGTTCTTTGCCGAGCAGTGCCAACGCTTCCTTGCCTGGGCAAAACAGGAGGCCGGGCACCGTCAGGGGCGCGATAGTCGCCTGCAGGCCCTGCGCTTTCCCCATGCTGCGTTTCGCCCCGGTCAGCGGGAACTCGCCGAAGACGTTTATAAAGCCGCCAGCACCGGGCGCTGCCTGCTCGCCCAGGCGCCCACCGGTATTGGTAAAACAATGGCCACGCTGTTCCCGATGCTTTCGGCCATGCCTCGCCAGCAGCTCGATCGCATCGCCTTCCTCACCATGAAAACCCCCGGCCGCCGTTTGGCGTTGGACGCCTTGGCAATGCTGCGCGCTAGTGATGAAACACTTCCTCTGCGGGTGTTGGAGCTGGTGGCGCGAGAGAAGGCCTGCGAATACCCCGATCGAGCCTGCCACGGCGAGTCATGCCCACTGGCCGCAGGCTTTTACGATCGCCTGCCCGCGGCTCGCCAAGCGGCAGTAGAGCAGGCATGGCTGGATCGTGACGCGTTGCGCGAAGTGGCGTTGGCCCATGACGTGTGCCCGTATTACCTGGGTCAGGAGCTGGCGCGCTGGGCCGATGTGATCGTCGGCGACGTCAATCACTGGTTCGATAGCCACGCGCTGCTGCACGGTTTGGCCCAAGCCAACGATTGGCGCACGGGCGTGCTGGTCGACGAAGCGCATAATCTGATTGAGCGCGCCCGCGGCATGTACAGCGCCGAGCTCGATCAGCAGCGTTTCAATCGCGTGCGTCGCGCTGCCCCAAAGCCGCTCTCTCGACCCTTGGGTCGTTTGGCCCGCCAGTGGCAGGCGGTGATTAGAGATGCGGGGATTGAGGAACAGGGCGAGCCGAGACGCCCGGCCTACCGCCTGCTCACGGCGCTGCCCGAAAAGCTGGTAACCGCTGCCCAGCAGGTCGGCGCTGCGATTACCGATCACTTGGGTGAGCACCCCGAAGACGCCAGTTTGGAGCTCCAGGAAGTGTTATTTGAAGCGCTAGCGTTTTGCCGCCTGGCAGAGCACTTTGGTGAGCACTCCCTGTGTGACCTTACCCGCTACGGCCGTGGGCGAGCGGTGCTGGGTCTCCGCAATCTGATACCCGCCGATTTTCTGGCCCCGCGGTTTAAAGCAGCCCGTACAAGCGTGCTATTTTCGGCAACGCTAACCCCTGCTCACTACTATCGGGATCTCCTCGGCCTGCCGGAGAACACGGTATGGCGTGAAGTTGCCTCCCCCTTTGCTGCGCGTCAGCTTGAGGTGCGAATACGCAGCGATATCTCGACGCGCTATCGTGATCGAGAGGCTTCGATCGATCCTATCGTCGCGACCATGGTGCAGCAGTATCAGCGCAAGCCCGGCCACTATTTAGCGTTCTTCAGCAGCTTTGCCTACCTGGAAGCAGCGCTGGCGCGATTTCGCGAGGTGCACCCGGAAGTGCCTGTGTTCAGCCAAACCCGCGGGATGCCGGAAGCGCAGCGCGAAGCGTTTCTGGCGCGCTTTGCGCCCGGCGGAGAAGGCATCGGCTTTGCGGTGTTGGGCGGTGCCTTTGCGGAAGGTATCGACCTGCCTGGCGATCAGTTGATCGGTGCTTTTATCGCCACCCTGGGGCTGCCACCGTTTAACGACTTTAACGAAGCACTCAAAGCACGCTTAACCGCACGCTTTGGCCAGGGCGACGATTACACCTACCGCATTCCCGGCATGATCAAAGTGGTGCAAGCCGCAGGCCGCGTTATTCGTAGTCCAGAAGATCAAGGGGTTGTGGTATTAATGGATGATCGTTTTGCCCAGGCCAGTGTGCGCGCGCTATTGCCACGCTGGTGGTCGCTGGGCAACCCCACTCCCTAATTGAGAACCCTAACGTGACAGATCTACTTTGGTACCAGTATGCGCTGATTGGGCTAATTTTTGCCTGGAGCGGTTTTGTGCGAACTAGCCTGGGCTTTGGCGGCGCCGTGCTGGCGCTGCCATTCCTTCTTTTGGTGGTCAACGAGCCCCTGGTGTTTTTGCCGATCATTGCCATTCATCTGCTGATTTTCTCTAGTTGGATCGCTTGGAGCGGGCATCGCCAGCTACAGAAAGAGGGCGTGGGAAGCGGTACACCTGAGAGCAATATCGATTGGAGCTACCTGTTCAAAGCCCTGAAAATCATGATCATCCCTAAGCTAATTGGGGTGGTGGGGCTGTTAACGCTGCCCGCTCAGGTCATGACCAGCATTATTTTCGGCATTGTGTTCATTTATGCCATTGGCTATGTGCTGAACAAGCCGTTCAAGAGTAAGAACAAATACGTGGACTACGTGCTGCTGGCACTCGGCGGCTATGTCAGCGGTACCTCGCTGATTGGCGCGCCGCTAATCGTGGCGGTGTTCGCCACTCACGTGGCCAAGGAACAGCTGCGAGATACCATGTTTGTGCTGTGGTTTATCCTAGTGGTGATCAAGATGGTCTCGTTCTTGATCGCGGGGGTGGATCTTCAGTTGATCCACCAGCTGTGGCTGCTGCCCTGCGCCTTTATCGGCCATTTGGTGGGAGAAAAAGCCCACCGCTATATGCTCAAAGCGGATACCGGGCTGTTCTTCCGTGTGCTGGGTGCAGTGTTGATTCTGGTCAGCGTGGCGGGGCTGATTCACCCGCCAGGGTAACTAAATCATGTAAGCACTTAACTAGCAGGGTTTGTGGGTGGCTGCCTGGTCGAACGGAACGATTCAATGCGCGCATTGATTCCATTAATCAATGTCTCTTTGGATAGCCGTGATTTAAGCAAAACAGCCTCGACTTGGCCATGTTGTTGCTGTGTCATATCGGCCCCGGAAAGGATGACCAATTTAGCGCCAGGCTGGCAAGCGCGAATGTCAGCAACTAAATCCCACCCCGATCCATCCGGCAGCCCGATATCAAGAAGCACGACGTCAAATGCCCCCTGCTTCAGGCGTGTGCGCGCCTCTTGCACCGTATAGGCAGCTTCAAAAGAAAAGTGATCACCGGCCATGGCACAAACCACTTCATGTAAGTCGCTGTCATCTTCGATGTGAAGCACGCGTGGACGATGCTCGTACTTGTCTGATAATTGTTGCTGGACTATGCCGATGAGTCGTTGCTGGTCGATCGGTTTAGCCAGCCAATCAATGTTTGTTGCATCGCCGTTGATAGCTAAACGACCCTGTTCCATTTTTGCCGAGACCACGACTATCGGTATGTCAGCGGTGTCTGGCTGTTGGCGCAGCAGACGGATAATATCGAGTCCATCGGTATCGGGTAGCATCAAATCCAGGCTGATGAGGTCGTAATGCGTTTGCTTCAGGCGGTTCAGTGCCTCTGCGCCAGTCAATGCAGTATCGACTTGGTACCCGGCATCGTTGAGCATGATACTCAGCAGTTTGGCGACGTCTTTATCATCTTCGACCACTAAAATACGGGGAGCTTCCTGATGGTCAGTGATACCTTCCAGTTGCCAAGTGTCTTGCTCTGCCGCTTGTACTAACGGTAGTTCAAAGAAAAAACGTGAACCGTTGCCCTCGGTGGACTCAAAATCAATCCGCCCTCCCATGTGCTCCACCAGTTCGCGCGTGATGGCTAAGCCAAGGCCAGTGCCTTCTTTAGCACGGGAATCCGAGGCATCAGCTTGGGCAAAACGCTGGAATATTTGTTTGCGAAACGCGTTGGCAATGCCAGGCCCGCTGTCAATAACGCTGATACTTACCTTGCTTGGTGTGGTTTCCACCGCAAGGGTAACCTCGCCCCCCTGGGGGGAAAACTTGATCGCATTGGATAATAAATTGGCCATTATTTGCATGAAGCGCTGGTTATCAACATTGATAAGCGCATTTGACGCATTGCCCGTCAATGACAGGGTAATATCCCTATTGCTTCCGTAGTGGTGATTCGCCTCCAGTGCTTGTTCGAGCAAGGGCATCACTGCATGAACTTGCATATCGAAATGCAGTTTACCTTCGGCGATTTTTTCGATATCCAGCAAATCGTTAATCAAGTGAGTCAAGCGCTTGCTGTTTCTATGGGCGGTCGTCAGTAGTGTCTGGGCTTTTTCAGGCAACTCACCAACATTACCGCCGACCATCAAGCCCAGCGCACCTGAGATGGATGTCAATGGCGTACGCAGTTCATGGTTAACCGTCGATATAAACTCATTTTTAATCTTGTCGGCGCGTTTCCGCTCGGTAATGTTTTCAGCAATACCCACGTAACCATTAATCTCTCCAGCACTGTCGCGCATGACCGTGACTACCATTGATACGGGGATCTGGTGGCCATCTTTGTGAACGTAGATCCACTCGCGTTTTTCTGATCCACGTTGTTCGGCTTTCTCCACAAATACTCTAAAACCCTCAACGGAATGGCCTAGCTCAGTGGTTAGTTGTGCCGACCGAGCATCCACCTCCTCTTTCAGGTGCAATATGGCGGGGGTCTGTTTGCCGACCATCTCTTGGTGGCTATAACCGAGCATATTCTCGGCACCTTTATTAAATGCAGTGATTATCCCGGCGGTATCGGTCGCAATAATTGATACTTCCGACGCGGACTCAAGCACACTGGATAAAAATCGCTCGGCTTTATAAATAGCCATATCCGCCGCTTTTCGCTCATTGGCTAAGCGGTTCATCGCGTGGGCTAATGCAGTTACTTCCGGGCCCCCCTTTTCCTGGAAATCACTATCAAAGCGTGCATTATCAGCCATATGCTCAATACGGCGGGTTATTCTTTCTATGGGCTGCGTTAGGCTGCGTGCAATCCATGCGCCCGCTAAACCCACGATGGTCATAGCAATCAGCGCGATAAGCAGAAAATGGCGAAAAGATGCCTGCGCTGGGGCTATGGCCTCACTGTAAGGTAGCGCCCTCAGGATAATCCAGCCGGGAGAGTCCAACTGCCGGCTAGCCACTAGGTAGGACTCTTGCTGATACTTAACGATGCTGCCCGCAGGGCTGAGCGATAGTGCCGCGTCGACTAAGGCATCAGCCCCTTCATCGGGCAGAGGTTCAGGCCTGTCGAAGCGCTCTTGCATTGATACAAACAGGCGATGTTGAGGATCAATAATCAGGGTGACTGTGCTTGGATTGCTCTCAATGACACTCCCGGTGTCGACGAGGGGCGTATTGGCGAGATTCAGTAGTCCGCCCGCATAGCCGATGATATCGCCACTCTCAGCCACAATCGGCTGCAAGTATGAGAGCAACGGCAGCCCGGTGGTTCGCCCCAAAATCGGCTCAGAAATCACAGCCTGTTGGGTTTGCCTGGCACGCTGAAAGTGAGGGCGGTCGGCATAATTGGTGCCCAAACGCCCCGGTGAATATTGATCTTCTGCAATAGCGGTCGCCTCTGCATCAAGCACCAGCAAGCCATCCGGGAACAGCTCGCTGGCAACAGAAGATTTCTGCAGCAGCGATTGCAGTGCGTCGTCGTCAAGTAGCTGTCCGTCATCGGTAACTAAGCGGGTGGCGAAGGCCTCTAATCCCAGCAAACGTTTTTGATTTGATAATTCCAGCTCGGAGGCTACGCGCTTTATAACCGCTGTTTCTCGCTCAGCTACCAATGCTTCGTAATCGGAGACCATTAACTGGTAAACCGTTGCTAGCATGCCGCCGACCAGGATGCCACTCGTGACTAGCACGAGTAGGACAATTCGCACGCTTAGCGGTGCTTTTATCATGATAATACCCTTGGCAATACAATAAAAAAGTTGGCTCCGCCACCTATCGCTTCGCGGTAGCCGACTTCTCCGCCCATTTGCTGGCAGATTTCCTGGCTAATCGCCAGCCCAAGCCCCGTTCCGGGTAGCTTTCGGGTATCACTGCCGTCAGCTTGAGAAAAACGCTGAAACAAATGAGTGCGAAATATCGGATCAACCCCCGGGCCGTGGTCGCAAACGGAAATTTCGATGGTGTTCGCATAAGGCTTAACGTCAACCTCAACAGCTTCGCCCTGGGGGGAGAATTTAATCGCATTGGATAATAAGTTAGAGAGCGCTTGTGCCAAGCGAGGGGCGTCAACATTAATCAGAGCGCTAGGCCAATCGTCAGGCATTTGGATAGTCACCTGATGCTGCTCGCTATAGCCGCTCATGGACTCAATTATCTCGTCGAGTAACGGGGCCACCAGTTGCACGCTCATCTTCATCGGCATTTTGCCAGCGACCAGTTTTTCCATATCTAATAAATCATTAATCAATACGAACAAGCGTTGAGCGTTGCGTTCGGCGGTCTTTACCAGCGCCTGAGCTTTGCTGGGTAGTTGGCCCGCTGCGCCACCATTAAGTAGCCCTAATGAGCCTTTAATAGACGTTAGGGGGGTGCGCAACTCGTGGCTTACGGTCGCGATAAACTGATCTTTCATTTTATCCAATTTGCGGCGTTCAGTGATGTCTTCTATCAATGACCAGATCACCTGTCGCCCATCTTGTTCCTGGCTGAGCATGCCTTGTAAGCGAACTGGGTAACGGCTGCCATCCTTGCGGATATACTCTTTTTCGAAAGGGCCGTAGCGTCCCGTGGTCTTTAAGCTTAAAAGCGCTTTCTCTTCTTCGGGTTGATACTCTCTAGGGGTGACGTCCCAATAGCTCAACGACACAAACTCATCGCGGGTATAACCCGTGGGTAAGATCAAGGCGTCGTTCAAATCGATAAACTTCCCAGTGTCAAAATCATTCAAGGCAATGCCGATGGGAGAAAATTCGAACAGCCCCCGTAAGCGGGCTTCGCTGTGCGTCATGGCAAGGCGTGCCAGTTCCTGTTCATGAATATCTTGCAGGTAACCATGCCATAAGGTACTGCCATCGATAAGGCGCTCTGGTTTGGCTTGCCCCGTAATCCAGCGATAGTCGTTTTCCTGGCGCGCAACACGAAACGTTGCCGTCCAGTCTTCCAGTGTGCTGGATGAGTGTTCGATAGTCGCACTGATGGCGTCGAGATCATCGGGATGAATCCGCTCAAAGGCCGGGGTCGCATCTTCTGCGGCTTGAGCGGGTGTGATGCCATACAGTTGTTGAATTTGCGGTGAGCTGAACGGAAACGTCATGTGGCCGTCAGGAAAACGGCGAAACTGATAGACCGTACCTGGCAACTGGGCCACTAGCTTTGTCAGCCGTTCACGGCTGGCTCTTAATTCAGATTCAAGGCTTAAGTATGATTGTTGGCTGATTTCGTCGACTTGTATCAGCTCTTCCGCCGTTGCCGCTAGATCGACCAACATATCGATCTGTTCTGCTGAAAAGGTTCGCGGTTGAATATCGATCAGGCATAGCGTGCCAATGCGATAGCCGTCGACGGTATGTAACGGCGCGCCCGCGTAAAAGCGTATCTTAGGTGCCTCGGTCACGAGGGGGTTGGTGGCAAAGCGGGGATCTTCAAGTGCATTTTCGACGATCAATGGCGAGCTGGACAGAATGGCGTGACCGCAAAAGGATAGGTTACGCGGCGTTTCCTCAGCATCGAGCCCTTGACGTGACTTGAACCACTGCCGCTCGTGGTCAATTAATGAGACAAGGGCAATGGGCACTGAGAAATACTGTCGGGCAAGGCGCGTTAGGCGATCAAAGCGCTCCACCGGGCCGCTATTCAGCAATCCGGTTGCATCAAGGGCGCGCTGACGTTCATTTTCGTTATCCGGGGTCGGTGGCGTTATCATTGTTCTACCTCAACGGTCACATCGCTTTTGATGCTAATCTATCGCCAAACAGACACGGTTGCGGCCACTGTTCTTGGCTTGGTAAAGCGCTTGATCAGCTCGGTTAAGCAGAGACTCGGCGGTGTCATCAGGAAAGTGCTGATTGTCTACCACGCCCGCCGACAAGGTGCAGGCAAACGGGTTGCCGCCGCCGGTAAACTGAATAGCAGCAAAGTCTTCGCGCAGGTTATTCACCATGCGCTCGGCGTGGTCAGCGGTGCAATCAACCAGTACCAAGGTAAACTCTTCTCCACCGTATCTGCCTAGCCGGTCGGTACTCCGGAAACGTTGGCGCAGCAGGGTGCCTACCGCTGCAATGACGACGTCCCCCATGGCATGTCCATGGGTGTCGTTAACGGCCTTGAAGTGGTCGATATCGAGCATGACCACGCTGAAAGGTTGCGGTTTTCGTTGAGTCAACTGCCATTGGTAGTCCAGCGCCTCTTTGATGCTGGCGTGTTTCAACAGACCGGTAAGGCTGTCTCGGTTTTGGGTATCTTCCAGCTTACGTCGTTGCTTTACCCGGGAGCGGCATAGGTTGATGAGAAGGTCGGGATCAATGGGCTTTTCCAGAAACGCATCGCCCCCCTTTAATAATGCCTGGTCGCGTAGCTCTGAATTGAAGTGGCTCGAAAGATACACAATGGGCACCTGAGCCCATTGTTCCACTTGCCTTAAAAGGGCCGCCATCTCTGTGCCGGTAACGTCAGGCAACCAGAGATCCATCAAAATCAGTTCAGGGTTCGCATCATGCATCGCCTCGAATAACGCATCGGCACGATCAAGCACTGTCACGTGCATGCCGGCCTCCTCCAACACGCCTTGAAGGTGCTGAGCCAATTCCTCGTCGTCTTCGACAACCATCACCCGCTCGGGCACGGTATCTTTGGTTTTAATCAATTGCGCCATATAGGAGGCCAGATTGATCATATCCAAGGGTTTGACGAAATAGCTCTGTCCTCCGCTACGTAAGGCGTTGAGGCGCGCCGTGAAGCTTTCCTCGCTGCCGATAAAGAGAACCGGGCAGGTAAAATCTTTTAAATGCTGTTGCCAGAAGGTGACAGGATCAGCCCTGAGGGCCTCTAGCTGGGAGGCACGATGGTCGATTAAGAGCAAATCAGGCGATGAGTTTTTGTCGTCAGCGAGCGCCTCTGCATTAAGCAAATGGCGGATATGAAATCCGAAGCTGTGCAGTTGTTGAACCATATATTCTGCCAACATGGTATCGCGCTCTACCAGCCAGATGACCGGCTCTCCGCCAACGCTTTCTGCCCTGGAAGTCTCTATGCGGATAGCCGATTTTTTGCTTTCATCCGTTTTAAGCGCTTTTTGTAACGCGGTAATCCATTCAAAAACAGGCAGTGGCTGTTTGTCATTGCAAGGTTGCTCCAGGTTTTGTGCTACCTGCAGCTCCTGCTCTCTGGCCTGACGCCCAAGCTGCACGAAGCCGAAGGTACCTGCAGAACCTGCCAGCGAGTGCAAGGCGGCATGTAATTGCTGGAGGGATTGTGTACACGACGGGTCTTCTTCGAGCTGACCAGCGAGCATCGTGAGATGACTAAAATCATCAGCAAGACGTTTTGAGTAGGCAGCAGCTAGCTTTTCCAGCCGGGCAGCGAAGGCTTGGGGGTTAGTTGAGTCGGCCATTAAATGCCTTCCAGATTGAGCGGACGTCGTCAGCGAGCGTCATGGGGTCAAAAGGCTTTGCTATGACGTCTGTGGCCCCGAGCTTCTTATAACGCACCACCTCTTCAGGATGAACTTTAGCCGTCATGAAGGCCACCGCTGTTGCTTCGGTGATATAGCCTTGGCGGCTCAATTCCAACAGCGTGCTAGGGCCATCCATGCCCGGCATCATCACATCAAGTAAAAACATTTGGGGAGCAAACGCTTCAACGTCTCTTAATGCTTGTTCGCCGGAACTACAGGCCTTGACGGTTAAGCCGCCGACATCCTCCAGCGCCATGCATGCGACTAAACGGATATCGTCATCGTCTTCAACGTACATGACTCTTTTTAGTGTATCCAAGCAGCGTCTCCTTCAAGATTTTTTAAAGGATTTATCACCAGCTATTACTGTATGAGCGATGTACTAGAAGTGCCATGCTTTTTTAGTAGCGCCGGTGGCGCGGTTGCCTATTGCAATCAACGGTTGCCCAGCCCATGTTCACCAAGCATTCTGAAGCGTTTTATTACGATGCGGCTGGCCTACAGCTTGCTATCTGCCCGTAGGGTCGTTTTACCCAGAATAATCAGCACGACGGCCAGCAGGCCGCACACCACTGCCATGCCGGTAAATACATTACGCAGCGACTCTAGCCAGATCACGGCCGGGGCGACCACCACCGGGGAGACAAACTGGCCGAAAAAGAAGGTCGAGGTGAAGCCACCAAATACACGGCCGCGCACCCGCTGGGGAGTGATTCGCATCAGCCAGGTGGTGGTATTCGGCATGAAGGCGCCAAGGCCAAAACCGGAAATCGCCGCACCCACAATGGCCATGGCGTAACTCTCGGTGAACCCAACGATCAAAAAGCCAGTGGCCGCCAGCAGGAACCCTAAAACATAGATCGTCATCACCGACAGAAACGGTTTGTAGTAGCCGTAGCAAAACGCCACGATACTGGCCGTTAGGGCCGCCATCGAAAGCGCGATGCCGATCGCCATGCCACTTATCTGGCCCTGCTGAGAGAGCAAAAAGGGGAGTTGGGCGGGAAACATATAAAACATCGCCATGCTGATCATAGCGATGAGGTAGGCAAGCCCGGTGCGCCCATAATCCACCTTCACAGGCGCATCGATGACACCGGTGTTTACGCTACCGCTGGATTTGGGTTCTTGAAGAACCGCCCAGGCATAGGGGAGCAAAAGTACGCCGGTTAGGTAGAGGAGAAACGGGCCGCGCCAACTCCAGTCGGAAAGTATTCCACCAAGGTTAATAAAAATAACCCCGCCCAAAGCCATGCAACTGCTTTGTAGCCCCAAAAAACGGGCGCGTTCGGCGCTTTCAAAATAATCACCTACCAGGGTCGTACTGATACTGAGGATACCGGCCACCGCAATCCCCATTAGCGCGCGGGAACTTAATAGCAGATCCACGCGATCAATGAAAAAGCCCGCAACCCCGGCAAAACCATAGATGCCCAGCATCATCAGCAGCAATTTCTTGCGCCCAAACCGGTCAGCCAGATACCCCATCAGTGGGCTGAACAGGGTAATCATCAGCGCCGGAATGGTTAGGATTAGTTGAATCAACACCTGTGGTTGGTCAGGAAAATGGCGGCTAATTCCCGGCAGCGCAGGCGCGATAATCGCCCCCGACATGACGGTCATGGTGCTGGCAAAGAGGAGTACGGCCTTAATATGCGTTAACTGGCTAATGGTCTTTTTCCATATCAAGAGAAGGAGAGAGTGAAAAGCACAAACGCTTATCGTAGCATATTTGCTAGCAGGCTAATTTTTTTGGCAGTGCTTTTATTGGTAGGCAGCGGCGAGTTGAACCTATATATCACCTAGTTAACACCCAACAAAAAACGGCCACTTGCTGTATTAGCTAAGTGGCCGTTTTTGCTGAATTCTTTGGTCGGAATAGCAGGATTCGAACCTACGACCTCTGCCTCCCGAAGGCAGCGCTCTACCAAGCTGAGCTATATTCCGAATGTTGCCAAGCTGTGCTCATCTGTACTCAACAACGGAGGAGGATCATACTTAGCCAGACGTGTTTTTTCAAGTCCTCGGCGGTATGATCCAGCAATTTTTATGCTTGGCGATCAACCGCTAAGCGGGCCAGCTGGGCCATGCTGTCGCGGTAGGCGCTGGGCGGCAGGGCGTCTAACTGTTGCAGGGCTTTATCGGCCATCTCTTCGGCTCGCTGGCGAGTATAGTCAAGTGCGCCGGTGGCGTGAATAATTTCCAGCACGGCGTCGAGCTGATCAAGCCCGCCATTGCGAATCACTTGGCGAATCAGCTTGGCTTGTTCCGGCGTGCCTTGCTCCATTGCGTGGATCAGCGGCAGCGTTGGCTTGCCTTCTGCCAAGTCGTCACCGACATTTTTGCCCATGGCATCGGCGTCGCCCTGGTAATCCAGCAGGTCATCAATCAACTGGAAGGCGAGACCTAAGTAGCGCCCATAATACTGGAGCGCGCGCTCCTGTTCCGGCGTTGCTTCTGCCAGCACCGCACCGCTGTGAGAAGCCGCTTCAAACAGCATGGCGGTTTTACCCAAAATGGTCTCGAAGTAATCCTCTTCTGAGATGCTAGGGTTGCCGATATTGGTCAACTGCAGCACTTCGCCTTCTGCGATGATGCAGGTAGCGCCGGAAAGGATCGCCATAATGCGCATGGAGCCCACATCGACCATCATCTGAAACGAGCGGGCGTAGAGAAAGTCACCGACCAGTACCGACGGCGCATTGCCCCAGGCGTCATTGGCGGTTTTCTTGCCCCGGCGCATATGCGATTCATCCACGACGTCATCGTGTAGCAGCGTGGAGGTGTGCATAAACTCAATCAATGTAGCCAGCGGGATATGCTTATCGCCGCTGTAGTTGAGAGAGCGGGCGGCCAGTAGCGCCAATAAAGGGCGCAACCGTTTGCCACCGCTTTCGGTAATGTACTGGCCGATCGTTTCGACCAATGGCACTTTAGAGTTGAGTTGTTCGACAATCGTCCGGTTAACGGCTGCGAAGTCATCAGCCACCACGGCGTGCAGCGGTGAAGGTGTTGGGCTGACGGGCTGGGCTGAGGAGACGTTAGCAGTCATGGGATCCGTTCATCGCGGCAGAGGGAGGCGGTAAGTGCCGCCCGTATTTGTGGATTAGTTGTGATCATGTGTTGGGGTCATGCTATGGGGCTGCCTGTTGGGCGTCAAGACACCCGCTGCGGTTACGCTGTGGTAGTGAGAGCCGCAACAATTGACAAGCGCCTGTGGTCTTGTGGTAAGCACCGATAGTCGTTATAATCCGCGACCCACTCATCATGCTCCCTGTCAGATGGCTCCAAAAGGGGCGCCACTCGCAGCAGGTCGATAAGAGCGGAAGGCGATGAGCGTTGGTTACGCGGGGCGTAACCGGCATTAACGATAAGTCCGGAGAGCGACATGTACGCAATTATTAAAAGCGGTGGCAAGCAGTACCGTGTTCAAGAAGGCCAAACCCTCAAGCTCGAGAAAATCGAAGTCGCTACCGGCGAAACGATTGAGTTTGAAGAAGTGCTGATGGTCGCTGACGGCGATGACTTCAACATCGGTGCGCCGATGATCAGTGGTGCTAAAGTCTCTGCCGAAGTGGTTTCCCACGGCCGTGGCGATAAAGTGACCATCATCAAGTTCCGTCGTCGTAAGCACAGCATGAAGCGTCAGGGCCACCGCCAGTGGTTCACTGAAGTCAAAATTACCGGAATTTCTGCGTAAGCGGTCAATTCCCTTAGGAGGATTTTGCAATGGCACATAAAAAGGCAGCCGGCTCCACGCGTAACGGTCGCGATTCCGAGTCCAAACGGTTAGGTGTAAAACTTTTCGGTGGCCAAGCGGCGACTGCGGGTAACATCATCGTGCGTCAGCGCGGCACACGTTTCCACGCGGGCACAGGCGTAGGCCTTGGTCGTGACCACACACTGTTCGCTCTGAGCGACGGTTTTGTGAAGTTTGAGACCAAAGGCCCGAAAAACCGCAAGTTCGTTAGCATCGTTTCTGCCTAAACGGCTAGTGCTATGCTCGCGGTTGCGAGAAAAAAAGGCCCCGCTATGGCGGGGCTTTTTTGTCGGTTAAATCTCTTTTCCAATACGCTTTACCACGATGTTTTTACCACCATGTCTTTATCAGTATGCTGGTGGGAATAAAGGGTTGGGAAAAGATTTGGGAAAACAGTAGTGCATATTAGGGCGGCGGAAGCGGCCGGGAGAATCCAATGCAGTTCGTCGATGAAGCCTCGATTATTGTTGAGGCGGGCAAAGGCGGCAATGGCTGTCTGAGCTTTCGCCGCGAAAAATATGTGCCCAGGGGCGGCCCCGATGGGGGCGATGGCGGTCATGGTGGTAGCGTTTACCTGATTGGTGACGATGCCCTGAATACCTTGATCGATTTTAAATTCCAGCGCTTCTATAAAGCCCAGAATGGGCAGGGCGGCATGGGCCGTCAAATGAGCGGCAAGGCCGGTGAAGACCTGCACGTCAAGGTGCCGGTAGGTACCACGGTGATCGATGAAGACACCCTGGAAGTCATCGCCGATGTGACCGAGATCGGTCAGGTGGTGCTGGTGGGCGAAGGTGGTCGCCGTGGTTTGGGTAACATCCACTTTAAATCGTCTACCAACCGCGCACCGCGCCGTACGACGCCAGGCACCGACGGTGACCGCCGCAACCTACGCCTGGAAATGAAGGTGATGGCCGATGTGGGCCTGTTGGGCATGCCCAACGCGGGTAAATCGACGCTGATTCGCTCGGTGTCCGCCGCCAAGCCCAAGGTCGCCAACTACCCGTTCACCACCTTAGTGCCCAACTTGGGCGTGGTGAAACTGGGCATGCACGAGCACTTTGTCATGGCCGACGTACCTGGCTTGATCGAAGGGGCCTCTGAAGGCGCAGGATTGGGGCTTCGTTTTTTGAAGCACCTAACCCGTACGCGGCTGCTGTTTCACGTGGTCGACGTGGCGCCGTTTGATGAGTCTGATCCGGTGGAAGCGGCCAAGGCGATTGTCCATGAGCTGGGGCAGTTCTCTCCGGCGCTTTCTGAGCGTCCGCGCTGGCTGGTGCTGAACAAGTTTGACCTGCTGCCGGAAGATGAGCGTGAAGAGCGCGCTCAGAAGATTATTCAGGCGCTCAACTGGGAAGGCCCGGTGTTTCGCATTTCGGCGATCAGTAGCGACGGCACCGATAAGCTGGTTCAGGCGGCTTACCGCTGGTTGACCGAGCAGCGTCGCCTTGAGAACGAAGATGAAGAGGCGCTGGCCCGTGAAGAGGAGATGCGCCGCCGCATGGAAGAAGAGTCGGTTGCGCGTACCGAAGATCGTTTGGGTCGTCGGCGTAAGCGCGACGATGAAGATGACGAAGATTTCGACGACGATGATTACGACGTTGAAGTCGAATACGCTCCTTAGTGGTATTGAGCGGGTGCATTCGGTAGTAAGCAAAAAGAGGGCTGCGTTCGCGCGGCCCCTTTTGTGATTGTCTGATTAAGGTGGGGTCGCATGGAAAGTAACGAGCAAATCCTAGGGCGCGGCGCGCTTAGCCGTGCACGGCGAGTAGTCGTGAAAATCGGCAGTGCGCTGCTGACTAACGATGGTCGCGGCCTGGACGAAGCTGCTATTGGCGGCTGGGTGGATCAAATCGCCGCCTTGCACCAGCAGGGGATTGAAGTGGTACTGGTCTCTTCCGGCGCCGTGGCGGCTGGCATGGTGCGTCTTGGCTGGCAGATGCGCCCCAGCGCCGTGCATGAACTGCAGGCGGCCGCAGCGGTTGGCCAAAATGGCCTGACTCAATGCTACGAGCAGCACTTTGCCCGACACGACATGCTCACCGCACAGATTCTGCTTACCCATGACGACCTTTCCAACCGCAAGCGCTACCTGAATGCGCTCTCTGCGCTGCGTACGCTGGTAGAGATGCGCGTAGTGCCGGTCATCAATGAAAACGACACCGTGGTCACCGATGAGATTCGCTTTGGCGATAACGACACCCTAGGTGCACTGGTTGCTAACCTACTGGAAGCGGATGCGCTGCTGATTTTGACCGACCAGGAAGGCCTGTTTGACGCCGATCCACGCCACAATCCAAACGCCCAGATGATTGGCGAAGGGCGGGCCGACGACCCACGCTTAGCCGCCGTAGCAGGCAGCGGTGGAGCACTCGGGCGTGGGGGTATGACCACCAAAGTTCGTGCGGCGCAGTTGGCGGCGCGCTCTGGGGCGGTCACGGTGATTGCTAGCGGCCGTCAGCCTGGCGTTATCAACCGGGTAATGGCGGGCGAAGCACTCGGCACGCTGTTGCGCCCAGACCAAGTGCCCATGGCAGCGCGCAAGCGCTGGCTGGCGGGGCAGTTGCAGGTGCGCGGCACGCTGGTGCTGGATGCCGGTGCGGTCAAAGTGCTGCGCGATAAAGGCTCTAGTCTATTAGCGGTCGGGGTGCGCAATGTGCAGGGCGGCTTTAAACGCGGCGATATGGTGGTATGCGTGGATGAGCAGGGTGCGTCAGTGGCTAAAGGCTTAGTGAACTATGGCGCCGATGAAGCCCGCCAGTTGGCGGGCCAACCCAGCCATCAGATTGAAGCAATCCTCGGTTACGTGGAAGCCCATGAGCTGATTCACCGCGATAACCTTGTGGTCTTATAACCTTTTGATCATATAACTTTAGTGCCGTATACCAACTAGCGCGCCGATGGCGGTAGAGGTACCTGATGCGGCCAGTCGTTGGGTACTAAAAACAGCCGTTTGTAGTGTTCTTCCTCTGGGCAATAAAGCATCACCTGCTGGGGGGAGCGCCACGCTTGCACCCTATCAATAATAGCGGGTAGTAGCTCCGCCGCAGGGCGAAAAGCGCTGAGTGGCGGTGATGCCAACCAGTGGGGCTTTTCCAGCCAAACTAGACGCGGCATGCTGGGAAAGCGGGCGATCAGCGCAGGCCAGTCACGACAATAGCACCATGTGCCCCGGCGGTGGTCAGCCGTCGCGCCCTCGGGCGCGGGCATGGAGGCGTGCCAGGGATAATAAAGCACGCCGGGCATGGCCAGCCGCTGGGTTAACTGCTCGACTAAACGCCTATCACTAACGTCCAGATCCCGTGGCGTTAGCCAATGCGATAGTGTTTTCAGCGCGGGTGCCGTGGTTGAAAGGGGGAGTTGATGTCGTCGCAGGTGAGTGCACTTAAGCGCCAGGCTGTCTAGCCCGCCGGGACCTATCCAACGACTTTGGCTCTTCAAATCCCCAGGCCCTTCAGGTAGACCCAGATAGAACTTGATGGCGACTTCTAAATGCACCGGCGCCGGGTTGTCGCAGGTTCTGTAGAGCATATCCAGCTCGCCCAGGGTGTTGCGCTGACGGGTAATGCGCACGTTTCGGGCGAGCAGTCGCGTATTCGGTGCATGATCTAACAGCGTATGCCACAGGCGTTCGTGATAGTGACCCATGCGCGTTGCGCGGCTGCCGTTCAAGGCGATTAACGGTGGGCGGCCAAGCTGACGAAGCCAGGGTAGTAGCGCTTGCTCCAGCCCTAACTCTTTGATGGTGGGGCGACCGCCACAGGGAATCGGTGGTGGTAGCTCCACCAGATCAGGCGTGGCGACAAGCCAAGCTAAGTCCCGCAGCACCGTTGAGCCGAGTTCTTCATTCCCTAGAGCGCCGTCAACGCCTTCGTTCAGCACGGGTTTCTCCTCAGCACCTTGGTAAGGTCGTCACTATACATTTAGCTGCATGACATTAAGCTCCATGACTTTTAGCTACATGATGTTTAGCGACATGATGTTTAGCAACATAGTTTGGCAGCCTACCATAAACGCAGCGGGCTCCCCGTGGGGAGCCCGCAAAGCGACTAGCTGGAAAAATTAATCGCGCTCAATTTGAGTCACTTCAGAAGAACCTTGGCGCACGCTGATTTCTAACTCACGGCCATCGTCGCCGCGGCCTTCGATATCGATGATGCCGCTTTTACCCATATCGAGAGATTCAAATTCGACCATACCTTCCTGGCTGGCCACGTCTAACGCTTGGCGGATATCATCTTCGCTCATGCCCCAAGCACCGGTAATCAGGCGCTCACGTTGCTCTTGCAGTGTTTCACCGTTGTCGAGTGAAAATTCCACGTCGGCGTACCACTCATCGTCCAGCCAGCCTTCTACTTCGGCGCGGCCACGGCTTTCAATGCTAATTTCTTCGTAGTGGCTGAAACCGTAGTCATTGGCGTGGGTCAATACGTCATCAATACGATCCATCGGCAGCGAGTCGTCGGCCTGGGCACTACCGGCAGCCGCGGCAAGCAGCAGAGCAGAGGTCGGGATCAGCAGCATTTTTTTCATGGTGTTCATGGCAAATTCCTTCTTTACGTATTTAAACGAGAATGTCTATACGACAATGTTTATACAGCAATGAATAAACGGCATTCAGCGAATGCGACAGGGAATTTATACCACCACGATACTTTCCTTAAGCTGACAAAGCTGTTCATCTAGCGTTCATGTTGCCTTTGGCATGCTGGCCCTATGAGTAAAATTCTACGCCACTGTAAAAAGCTACTGTGCAGCGTCCTGCGACGCCCACGCCGCAACGTCACTGGGTTCGCCTTGGTGCTGTTGCTGGCGGGTAGCGCGGTGGGTGACCAACACTGGGAGTCGCTACACGGTGAAGTGCGCCGCGGCGAGGTCGTGCCTCTCGATACTATTTTGGACTGGCTGGAAGCGCACTATATAGGCGAAGTGCTGGAGGTTGAGATGGAGCGTGAAGGGGGCTACGTCGAGTATGAAATAAAACTGCTCGGTCCCCAGGGCCAAGTGGTCGAGTTCGAGTTTGATGGCCATAACGGCCAATTGATGGCCATTGAGGGGGTGCGCATCAATGATATGCGCCGCTAGCCTGTTGATGTCACTTGCCAGAAAGGATAGTTAGCCGATGAAGTGTTTGTTGGTGGAGGATGACCAGGCGCTAGCTCGCGAGCTGAGCCAAGCGCTGCGCGACGGCGACTGGCTTGTAGAGCATGCGGCGAACGGCCAGGAAGCCGATTTCCTAGTGCGCACGGAAGCCTACGACACGCTGATTCTGGATGTCGGGCTACCCGACGGCGATGGTACACGCTGGCTTTCGGCATGGCGGGAAGACGGTATCGACCTGCCGGTGTTGATCCTTACCGCCCGGGAACGCTG
Organism: Halomonas alkaliantarctica; assembly: GCF_029854215.1. Classification (NCBI taxonomy): domain Bacteria; kingdom Pseudomonadati; phylum Pseudomonadota; class Gammaproteobacteria; order Oceanospirillales; family Halomonadaceae; genus Vreelandella; species Vreelandella neptunia. Next base: position 267,024 of record NZ_CP122961.1, read on the forward strand.
GGCCGATAAAGCCGCAGGATTTACTGCCGGGGCAGATGACTACGTCACCAAGCCGTTCGAGTCGGCGGAAGTACTGTTTCGCCTGCGCGCTCTTGTGCGCCGCAGACACGGCCATGCCCATCCAGTACTGAAAGTGGGTGAGCTGAGTTTGGATACCCACACCCAGCACGTCACCTTGGCAGGGCGTCCGGTGGGATTAACCGCCCAGGAAACCCGACTGCTGGGCTATTTAATGCACGCCGCACCGCGGGTGGTGAGCCGCACCGAACTCTCGGAGCACGTTTATGACCGCGACCACGAGCCGGACTCCAATGTGATCGATGTTCAGGTCAGCCGCCTACGTCGCAAGTTGGGCAGTTGGCGAATTGCCACCCTGCGCGGCCAGGGCTACCGCTTATTATCAGAAGAGCCCGCTACCGAATGAGTCGACTCAATTCGGTTTGGCCCGAACGTTGGGTAAGGCGCTGGGCAAAGCGCTCCATAAGCTTGCGGCTACTGCTGGCGGTGCTAGTGATGATAGGGCTGGCGCTGCCCGTTGCGGGGACGCTGCTTTCCCACCACTACCACGCCGCCGCAACTCAAGCCTTCGACGAGCGGTTGGGTGCCACCCTCAACGTCATTATGGCGGGCGTTACTTACGACCGCATAGAGCAGCAGCTTGTCCACGACAGGGCGCTGGGCGACCCGCGTTTTGATAATGTCTACTCCGGCTGGTACTGGCAAATCACCGATGGCGAGCAGCATACGTTGGCCTCGCGCTCGCTGTGGGATCAGCGCCTGCCGGTGATCGATAGCGACATCCTTAGCGCCCGCTCGATACCCGGCCCCCGGGGGCAATCGCTTCGCGTGGTAGAGCGTGATATCTATTTGGCGCCATTAGAAGCACCGCTACATATTAGCGTCGCCGCCCGGGATGATGTGTTGGCCCGCGATATTGGCGAATTTCAACGCCTGCTGTGGGGCGGTTTAGTGGGTTTAGGCGTTCTGCTACTCGGCGTGTTGGCGCTGCAGGTACGCTGGGGGCTAGCGCCGCTACGCCGCATGCACGCCAACCTGCATGAGGTGGAGCAGGGGAGCGCTGAACAGTTAGATACCCGCTTGCCTGATGAGCTGGCGACGCTTGCAGCCTCAATGAACGCGGTGCTGGCTCGCGACCAGCGCTTGATCGAGCGTGGCCGCCATACCGCGGGCAACCTGGCCCATGCGCTGAAAACCCCGCTGAGCGTGATGCGCCTGCAGCTACGCCAACTGCCGGAAGCGAACCGCGCCGCCTGGGAGGTTGAGCTAGAGCGCGTGGATAGCGCGGTACGTCATCATTTGGCACGCGCTTCAGCGGCGGGCGAAGGCGTACGCTTTGCGCCGATTGATTTACACGCCACCCTAGCGCCGCTGCTCAACGGGCTTTCCAGGCTTGCCCAGCGGCGTGGCATTGAGCTTCGCCAAACCTGGGCGGGCGACGTTAAGGTGCATATGGATGGGCAGGATATCCAAGAGCTGGTGGGCAACGTCATGGACAATGCGCTGCGCTGGGCAGATAGCGATGTGCAGTTACAGGTAGAGAGGGACGAGGAGCTGTTAACCTTGACCGTTAGCGACGATGGCCCTGGCATGTCAGAAGACGAGTGCCAGCAGGCGGTGCAGCGCGGTAAACGTTTGGATGAACAGCGCTCGGGCAGTGGCCTGGGTTTGGCGATTGTGACAGACCTTGTCGCCCTGTACAGCGGCCAACTGCACCTTAGCCGCGCCAGCACAGGCGGGTTGAAAGTGGTAGTGGAATTGCCCGTCATAGCGCGTAATCCTCTTGCATAACTAATGGAGACCGCACCGAATGAATCGCACAGATACGCTGCCCGATATAGTCGCCGGTCCCCTGTTAAGGCGCATCAGCACGACTCGGCTGGTACTGTGGCTAGTCGCCACTCGGCCACTAAACATGACCTTGGTGCTACGCCCCGGGCACGCCGATAGCCAGTCGATCGGCTTAGCGCACCACCAGCAGTGCATTGCCATCGGCCAGCGGGCCTTTATCTACCTGATCGATTGTGAGCTTGAGTCAGCGCTGCCTTGCGATGAGCGCATCGAGTACGACCTGCAGGTGGAAACCCTGCAGGGCGAGTGGCGCTCTTTACCCGAGTGGGCGCCGTGGCTTTGTTATGACGGCGCCACCTATCCCGCCTTTGTGATTGCCTCGCGGCATCACCGCCTGATGCATGGCTCCTGCCGCAAGCCTCATCACGACAGTGCCGATGGCCTGGTGCGCGCCGATAGCTGGCTTGCCGAGCAGCAGTCAGCACCCACCGAGTGGCCCGCTTGGCTGCTGATGACCGGAGACCAGGTGTACGCCGACGACGTGGCCGGGCCAATGCTACGCGCCGTGCATGCGTTGATTGAGCGATTAGGGCTGGTGGATGAGTGGCTGGAAGGCGCGACTGTCGATGATAGTCAGGCGCTCTACCGCTCGCCGTATAGCTACTACCGGCGTGCTGAACTGTTGCCGGATGTGACTAGCAACACGGCCCTGCGCGAACGCTTCTTCGGCGGCGTCAAAAAGCCCGTGTTTACCTCGGCGAATGCCCATAATCACTTGATGACACTGGCCGAAATGCTCGCCATGTACTGCCTTGTTTGGTCGCCGACGCCCTGGCAAGTCATTGCGCCAACGCCGCCTGATTTAGATGACAAAGATGCCGAGTTGTATCGTCAGGAGCAGGCGGTGATCGATGACTTTGTTGCGGGTTTGCCCCAGTGCGCGCGACTGATGGCGCATCTGCCCAGCTTGATGATCTTCGACGACCACGATGTCACCGACGACTGGAACCTGACCGCCGACTGGGAGCGTGCCGCTTACGGCAACCCGTTCTCTAAACGCATTATCGGTAATGCCCTGGTGGCCTATCTGCTTTGCCAGGCTTGGGGTAACGACCCGGATAAGCTGAACCCGTTAGTCCATCACGCTTCGACCCTGCTGGGCGATGGCGACCAATCGCTAGCGTGCGCTGAACAGGATGGGTTGATTGAGCGGCTGCTGCGCTTTCAGGGCTGGGAGTTTCAGGTGCCCGGCACCCCCACACTGATTGTGCTGGATACCCGCACCCGACGCTGGCGCAGCGAACGCAGCCCGCACCGGCCTTCGGGCTTGATGGACTGGGAAGCGCTAATGGAGATGCAGCAGGCGCTTATGGGCGCCAAAAGTGCGGTGATTGTCTCCCCCGCGCCGATGTTTGGCGTCAAGTTGATAGAGGGAATCCAAAAGCTGTTTACCCTCGCCGGTAAGCCGCTGGTGGTGGATGCCGAAAACTGGATGGCCCATAGGGGTGCGGCCAATACGCTGCTGCAGATTTGGCGGCACTCCAAAACCCCCGGCAACTACGTCATTTTGTCTGGCGACGTGCACTACTCGTTTGTCTACGACATTGTGGTGCGCCATCAGCGGCGTGCCCCTTATCTGTGGCAGATCACCTCCAGCGGAATCAAAAACACCTTTCCCAAAGACCTGCTCAATACCTTTGACCGGCTCAATCGCTGGCTCTACGCGCCATGGTCGCCGCTGAATTGGTTCACCAAGCGCCGCAAGCTAAGCGTTCACCCCCGCGACCCTGATCGTGCAAGTGCTGGCGAACGGCTGTGGAACGGCAGCGGTATTGGTTTAGTAACGCTTGATGAGAAGGGCCACCCAATCGATATCCGCCAGCTCGACGCCGACGGCAGTGAGGTGGTCTTTCCAGCGCGGAATAAGCCGCTCACTTGATTTTAAATTAGCGCCAACTGCCTGACGTCACTGGTGTTTGTCATGATAGCGTCACAAAAATGACGCACGCTTGCAGCTTACCAACAATCTCCAGGGAAGGTGACACATCATAGGCACCACCGCTGGTTATTAGGGTGGCAGAATAGGGCAGCAGGCAAATGACCGCACAAGAAGCGCAGTGGTTGAAAAAGATTATTGCAACAGAAGAGTTGCATGTGCTCTTTCAGCCCATTGTGGATGCCAGTCAGCAGGCAATCTATGGCTACGAAGCGCTGATTCGTGGGCCGAAAACGTCACCACTTCACTCGCCGTTACGCCTGTTTGAAGTAGCCACCCAGGCCGGAAAGCTGGTGGAGTTAGATATCCTCTGCCGGCGCTTGGCCATCAACCGCTTTGCTGAGCTCGAACTACCCGGCCTGCTGTTTCTTAACGTGATGCCGCTGACCATCGTCGAGCGTGATTTTCGCGAAGGCTTAACGCTTGGCTTTATTCGTGACAGCGGCTTGCCCCCAGAGCGGGTGGTGATTGAACTCACCGAACACGTGCCAATCCACGACTATGAGCTAATGCGCCAGGCGGTGGCTCACTATCGCACCATGGGCTTTCAGGTAGCGCTGGATGATCTCGGCGCTGGGCACTCAAGCCTGCGTCACTGGTCAGAGCTGCGCCCCGATTTCGTTAAGCTCGACCGGCACTTTATCTCCGGCATCGACCAGGATCCTGCCAAGCGAGAATTCTTGCGCTCGATTCTCGACGTGGCCCGCAGCCTGGACTGCCAAGTCATCGCCGAAGGGGTGGAGACCGCCGCAGAGCATCTCTGCTTGTGGGAGCTTGACCGCGGGCTCGCACTGCTGCAAGGCTTCTATTTCGCCCGACCCAACCAACAGCCGCCTTTAGAACTCAACATGGTGCTACCGGCGACTACCCAATTAAGAAGCCCTGCCGGGCGCACCGCGCGCTCGATTTTGCGGGCGATCGCTCCCATCACGACAGATTGCGCAGTGCCTTATCTCTCTGATCGATTTCGCCAACAGCCTAGCTTGCGTTGTGTGGCCGTGCTGGAAAATGGTAAGCCTGTGGCGGTGGTGCGACGCAATGCGTTTTTAACCCTGTTTACCAATCCCTATAGCCATGCGCTGTATGCCAAACGCCGCGTACTGGACGTGGCTGATGCCCGCATGCTGGTAGCCGAAGCGGATACCCCGCTTGAGATCTTGAGTCAGAAGTTGACCGACAGCCGGGATATTGAGCAGGAGGACTTTGTCATCGTAAACGCCAACGGTGACTACCTGGGGATGGGCAATATCGTTGACCTGTTGCGCGAGATTACCGCGATTCAGGTGCGCCAAGCGCGGCACGCCAACCCGCTGACCGGCCTGCCGGGCAATATTCTGATTAATGAAACCCTGGCCAGCTACTTGGCTGCCGAGCGGGGATTTGCCGCCGCCTACGTTGATTTGGATAACTTTAAAGCCTTCAACGATGCTTATGGCTACGCCCGAGGTGACCACATCATTATTTCGCTATCGCGGCTGCTGCAGGCGCAGGTAGAGAACGTCGGGGGCTTTATCGGCCATATTGGCGGTGATGATTTTATGATGTTGCTGCCGCTTGAACACTGGGAAGGGGTTTGTCAGCAAATTCTGCACTCATTCGAAGTGATGGCGCCGGGCTTCTATGAAGAGGTTGACCGCCTTCAGGGCGGGATTTACATCGAAAACCGGCAAAATAACGTGACATTTTTCCCGTTCGTTAGCGTCTCGATTGCTGTGAAGCCCATCTCTGAGGCAACCAGCACTCAATCGCTGGATATTGCAGGCGAGCTTTCCGAACTGAAGCATCAGGCCAAAAAAATCCCTGGCAACAGTCTGTTTGTAGAGCGCCGCGGTCATGAAGCCTCTCAATCCGTACATTAATACCTTTCGTTAAAACGTCACGAAGTGGTCACATAAGTGCCCCATTTCTGTCACTCGAAGTCGTCAGGATGTTGTCATCTTCTAATAACGCTACAGGTGACCCATGCAGACATTATCCTTTTCCCGCACGTTAATTAGCGCCGCCGTTGCCAGTACTTTCGCTTTAGTCGCGGTGAGCGCCTCAGCGGATCTTTCATCGCGCTATGTGGATAACGATGGCGATATGGTCGCCGATGTTCCCAGCGATGAGTCTCAGTGGGTGGATCCGGATACCTTGGTGTTTGCCTATACGCCGGTTGAAGATCCAGCGGTTTACGCTGATGTCTGGTCTGACTTTTTGGATCACCTGAGCGAAGCGACCGGCAAAAAAGTGCAGTTCTTTCCGGTGCAGTCCAACGCTGCCCAGCAGGAAGCACTGCGCGCTGGCCGTCTCCACGTAGCCGGTTTCAATACCGGTGGCGTACCGGTCGCGGTTAACTGCGGTGGCTTTCGCCCCTTCGCCATGATGGCGGCGGAAGATGGCAGCTTTGGCTACGAGATGGAGATCATCACCTACCCAGGAAGCGGCATTGAAGCCGTTGAAGACTTGCAGGGTCGCCAGCTAGCGTTTACCTCCGAGACTTCCAACTCTGGCTTCCGCGCCCCGTCGGCGTTGCTGCGTTCTGAGTACGGCATGGAAGCGGGCGAAGATTTCGAGACCGCTTTTTCGGGCTCCCACGACAACTCCATTCTCGGCGTGGTCAACGAAGACTACGACGCCGCGGCGATTGCTAACTCCGTGGGCAAGCGAATGATTTCCCGCGGCGTGGTTAACGAAGGTGATTACGACATTATCTACACTTCACAAACCTTCCCCACCACCGCCTACGGGCTGGCGAATAACCTGAACCCGGAGCTTGCCGAGAAAATTCAGGATGCATTTTTCAGCTACGACTGGGAAGGCACTGCCCTTGAGTCGGAATTCGCCAACTCCGGTGAAGCACAGTTTATTCCGATTACCTATCAGGACAACTGGGCGGTTATTCGCACTATCGCTGACGCCAACGGCGTGACCTACGACTGCGATTAACCTTGTAGGCAGCAGGCTTTGTACGGCCAGGAAGGCTACCCTTTCTGGCCGTTTAGTTATGTATACGAGGTAGGAAAATGTTGACACTAAGCGGTGTAGGTAAGCGCTACCCAACCGGGGATCGGGCGCTTACCGATATTGAACTCACGCTGCCTAAAGGCCAAGTGATGGCGCTGATTGGCCCCTCTGGCGCGGGTAAAAGCACGCTAATTCGCTGTGTGAACCGGCTGGTTGAGCCTACCCAGGGTAGTATTCGTCTGGACGGCACGGAGCTGACTAAGCTCTCGGGGCATAAGCTGCGTCACGCCCGCCGCTCCATGGGGATGATTTTCCAGGAGTATGCGTTGGTAGACCGCTTAACCGTGATGGAGAACGTGCTCTCTGGTCAGCTTGGTTGCGTGGGCTTTTGGCGCAGTTTCCTGCGCCGCTATCCGCAGGAGGCCGTGGTTGAAGCCTTTCGCTTGTTGGAGCGGGTAGGGCTGCCGCATGCTATTGATAAACGTGCCGATGCCCTGTCTGGCGGCCAACGCCAACGGGTGGGTATCGCCAGGGCGCTCCTGCAAAGTCCTAAGCTGTTGCTGGTTGACGAGCCGACCGCCAGTCTCGACCCGAAAACCTCCCGCCAGATCATGCGCTTGATTCGCGAACTATGCGCAGAGCGCGAGTTGGCGGCGATCATCAATATCCACGACGTAGCGCTGGCCCAGCAGTTTGCTGACCGCATTGTCGGCCTGCGGGCGGGTGAGATCGTCTTTGATGGTCTTCCCAGCGAACTCACCAGTGAGATCCTCACAACGATCTACGGTGAAGAGGATTGGGATACCACGCCTGAACCAATGAATGATGAAGTCAGCAGAAAAGAGGCGACTAACACTGATCCGGTTAATCCTCCTTACGCGCGGGTGATGTCGTCATTTGAAGCGGGAGCGGCACGATGAGTGAGCAGGCACGCCAGCAGGCGGCGCAGCGCGGCGAGTGGCGGCGACTCCCACTGATCGAGAGTCCACGTTTACGCTGGGGGCTCGCCATCGGCGCGGTGGTGTACCTCTTTCTAGCGCTTGCCTCGGTTGAGGTGAACTGGGCGCGGGTAGCGGAAGGCGCAGGCCGGGCGGTTAATTTTTTAGGCGCTTTTATGCAGCCTGACTTTGTCAGTCGCTATGACGATATCGTCGCGGGCCTGCTGGAAAGTTTAACCATGACGCTCACCTCCACGGTATTGGGTGTGCTGCTGGCGATACCCGTGGGCTTAGGGGCGGCGCGTAATATTTCACCGCTACCGATCTACTTTGTGTGTCGCGCAATTATTGCCGTTTCGCGCACATTTCAAGAGATTATTATCGCCATTCTATTTGTGGTGATGTTCGGCTTCGGGCCCTTTGCGGGCATGATCACCCTGGCCTTCGCGACGATTGGCTTTATGGCTAAGCTGCTGGCGGAAGATATCGAAGATTTGGATTGGCGTCAGGTAGAAGCGGTGCGCGCTACGGGCGCCAGTTGGTGGCAAACCATGAATCACGCCGTGCAGCCCCAGGTAATGCCGCGCTTGATCGGGCTTTCCATGTACCGTCTGGATATCAACTTCCGTGAGTCCTCGGTGATTGGCATTGTCGGTGCAGGCGGCATCGGCGCCACGCTAAACACCTCGCTGAGCCGCTATGAGTACGATACCTCCGCGGCAATTCTGTTGATCATCATCGCTATCGTGCTGCTGTGTGAATATAGCTCTAGCCACGTTCGTCGCTGGACTCAGTAACCCCTGGCCCCGGAATTATGGAGAACCGTTATGCCCGTATCGACTACATCTGAGGGTCAGCCGGTTTGGCGGCGGCGCACGACCCGTGCTCAATGGCTGCAGTACTTGGCTTGGCTGGCGGGTGTCAGCCTATTTCTGCTCTGCTGGAAGGTGATTTCCGACAACACTATGTGGGTATTTGTGGAAGATGCCGGTCGCCAGGGGGCGGATCTGATCAGCCGCATGACCCCTCCCGAGTGGCGCTACGCCAACGTGCTCTGGAAGCCCATGTGGGACACCCTCAATATCGCCACTTTGGGCACCGCATTAGGGATTATGATGGCATTTCCGGTGGCATTTTTAGCTGCCCGCAATACCACGCCGCATCCGCTGGTGCGAAGCGCCGCCCTGATCATCATCGTTTCATCGCGCTCCATCAACTCGCTGATTTGGGCGATGCTGTTGGTGACCATTCTTGGCCCTGGTGTGTTGGCGGGGATTATTGCCATTGCCCTGCGCTCCATCGGCTTTGTGGGCAAGCTGCTTTACGAAGCGATTGAGGAGATCCATCCCACGCCCGTTGAAGCGATTAGCGCTACCGGCGCTAGCCGCATGCAGGTGATGAACTACGGTGTACTGCCCCAGGTGATGCCGGCGTTTGCAGGGATTAGCGTCTACCGTTGGGACATTAATATTCGCGAGTCGACGGTATTAGGCTTGGTCGGCGCGGGCGGTATTGGCCTGCAGTTGAATGCCTCGATTAACAGCCTCGCCTGGGATCAGGTTAGCGTCATTTTTATTATGATTTTTGCCACCGTTCTGGTGTCGGAGTGGATTTCCGCACGTGTGCGTCACGCGATTCTCTAATCATCGTTTTCCTAATCTGCAAATTGCCTAGATCGGCGAGGTGACTCCTATGCGCTTTCCTGAAGCCGAACAAACAACGATAGATTTACTGCGCCACGGTGAGCCGGTGGGCGGGCGTATGCTCCGCGGCTCCACCGACCATCCGCTGAGTGAAACCGGCTGGCAGCAGGTGACCGATGCCGTGATGCGGCAGACGGTCGACGGGCATTTGCCCTACGATGCGATCGTGACCTCGCCGTTAACACGCTGCCGTGAATTTGCCCTATGGCTGGGGGAGGAGTTTGATCTGCCCGTTCAGGTGGAAGACGATTTCGCCGAACTGCACTTGGGGCGGTGGGAAGGCAAAACCCACGCCCAGGTATTTGCCGAAGAGGGCACCGAGAGAATGAATGCCTTTTGGTTTGATCCTGCCGCAGTGTCTCCGCCCGGTGGAGAAACCCTGCAAGCCTTTGACGCGCGCTTGGCCGGGGCCTGGCAGCAGCTGTTAAGTAATCCGCCGGGTAAGCATGTGCTGGTAGTGGCGCATCTATTTGTCTGCAATGGCCTGCTGCGCCAAGTGATTGAGCAGCCTCTTTCGCGGGTATTGGCAATGGATTTACCCTACGCGGCGATGAGCCGGGTGCGTCATGAACGCCATGTGCTGGGTGAAACCAGTTTTATCGAGTGGATTGGCCGTTAATTATTGATCGGCGCGTTTTGGCGCGCCGCTATCCTAGCCTATAAAAGTCCTTCAACTCAGTTACTTGTTGGGCCTGAAAATCCGTCAGGCTTTATGACTTGAATCAATAAAGAGTCCCCCAAACGCCCTATACTCGCGCCGTTTGTTATTATTTTCCCCATTAAAAACTAAGCGTAATTGACTACACGGCAGAGTTCGGCAGACTTAGCTAAACGCGTCAACTGATGCGGACAATAATAATCTAGCACGCCGCTTACCTCCCCAACGACGCTATCTGTTTGAGGCTAAGCTATGAAAACTATCGTTAACCGCATGTCGATGCGGTTTAAATTTGCCTGTGTATTGCTGCTTCCGCTGCTTGCCTTGGCTTGGTTTGCTACCCAAGGCATTATGGAACGGCGCGCCACGGTGCAGGAGTTTGACCGACTTCACGCCTTGACCCAACTGGCCCAGCGTGCCGGTGATGCCGTGCACCAAATGCAGCTTGAGCGGGGCATGACCGCTGGCTTTCTGGGCAGCGAAGGTGACGCTTTTGGCAATCAGCTTAACCAGCAGCGTCCCAACACTGACGCAGCTGTTCTGGCTTTCCGAGCGCAGCGCGATGCGTTGGCGCCAGAGCTGCTAACGCCTGCTGTCGAACAACGACTCAACGAAATTGACGCCCAGTGGCAGCGCCAGGCAGCCTTACGCAAGCGTGTCGATGACCTGGATATTGCCATGGGCGATGCGTTAAGCCACTACACCGGCATCAACGGCCAACTAATGGCCTTTGTCGGTACGCTGTCGCATCTGACCAGCGAGGGGGACATTGCGCGCCAGCTAAATGCCTACGAGCAGCTGCTGGAAGCCAAAGATTTGGCGGGCATTGAGCGGGCGCTGCTGGCCAATGCATTTGCAGCAGACGGTATGCCGCCTGCAATGCTGCAGCGTTTTTTGAAGCTGATCGGCAAAGAGCAGGCATACTTGGATAGCTTCCGCAGTTTGGCCGGTAATGAGGGTCGCGAACAACTTGATCAAGCCTTAAGCGGGCCAGAAATTGAGCGCCTGCTGGAGCGTCGCGAACTGGCTATTAGCCAAGCCGAAGTGGGTGGCTATGGGGTGGAGCCAGAGCAGTGGTTCGAGTGGCAGACGGTGAAAATTGGCCGTTTGAAAGCCTTGGAGGATCGTATTGCAACCGCTGTAGTGAGTGAGACCCTTGTGCTTCGTAAGGAAGCGCAACAGGCGCTTTGGCAGTATGCAGTGATTGCGCTGTTCGCCAGTTTGATGGCAATTATCGCTACCGCATTGATGGTGCGTGCGATTACCCAACCGCTCAACCAAGCACTGACTGACATCGCGAACCGGGGTAACGATTTAACCCAACGCTTGGCAGTGCCGGGTAGCGATGAGTTGTCACAGCTGTACTTGGCGTTCAATGAGTCGTCGGCGGTGACCGAAGCACTAGTGGCTGATGTGAAGCGCAATGCACAGTCGGTGGCGGTAGCCAGCAATCAGATGGCCCAGGGCAACCAAGACCTTGCACAGCGGACAGAAGAACAGTCCGCCTCACTGGTGCAAACCGCATCGAGCATGGAGCAAATCACCGCGACGGTGCGTCAGAGTGCTGAAAACGCCCAGCAAGCCCAGCAAATAACGGATGATGTGACTCACCAGGCCCAAGAAGCTACCCAGGTCGCTTCACAAGCCCAGCAGGCAATGCACCAAATCCTGCAAGCCAACGAGCAGGTGACCAGCATTGTCGCGACCATCGACAACATCTCTTTCCAGACCAATTTGCTGGCGCTTAACGCCTCGGTTGAAGCAGCTAGAGCCGGTGAGCACGGGCGCGGTTTTGCGGTGGTCGCGGATGAAGTGCGTAAATTGGCTAGCCGCAGTGCGCAGGAAGCCAGCCAGATCCGTCATTTGATCGACAATAACGTGGCAAAAATTGCCGAGGGTGAAAACCTAGTCACCTCGACCAATGAGATCTTGGTGCGTATCGCCCAGCGCCTTGGGCAGATGGCGAATCTGATGGGGGAAATGACGTCGGCTACCCATGAACAGTCGGCTGGGATTGAGCAAATTAACCGCGCCATGGCGCAGTTGGAAGAGGTCACTCAGCAAAATGCTGCCTTGGTTGAAGAAATGGCGGCAGCGAGCCGCTCCCTCGATGATCAGGCGGATGATATGAACAGCAAAGTGAGCGATTACCAGGTGAGCGATTTCGGCTTGGCAGCCAACCGTTTAACGCTCTCTCTCGCGTAGCTTGCCCGCCGTTGTACTACTAAAGCGATTTAACTTATTACCTCGTCAGCCGATAAGGTACTTTGCAGTGCAAAGTACCTTCGCCGTCATAGGGTGTTATTATGCTTAGCAATACTACTACTTTCATAATAATGGCTCTATTGACCTAATAACGGCTCTATATAACAGCGAACCTATATAGCGGCGGCTCTATAAAAACGACGAGGAGAGCAAAGACGTATGTATGAATCCTTGAATTTATCGAAGGAACAGTCTTTGTCTCAACAGCACCCCCAGCCAGCACCTTCATTCCCCCGCTCGAACGCGATGCCAACGGCATCCGTAAGCTATGAGGCGTCTCCTACGGAATCGGTATTTAGTTACGCCAACGAAGCGATCATCATTACCGATGCGGAAAATCGAGTGATGGAGGTGAACCCCGCTTTTTGTGAGTTAACGGGGATTACGCAGGACGATGTACAGGGCAAAACGCCAGAAGCGTTCAGTATTTTACCGCTGGACGATAGCCGCACCACGCGGTTGATGCGGGAAGAGCTGCAGTTGCGTGACCGTAGCAAAAGCCAGGTGAGCTATCGTAGCCATGATGGCCAGTTTTATCCGGGCATGATGTCGATTAATCGCGTGCGCAATGAGCAAGGTGAGATTGATCACCATGTGATTGTGCTTGCTGACCTTTCGGCCATTCCAGCCCATGCCCGCCACCTTAATCGAGAAGTCTATTTTGATGCCCTAACGGGGCTGCCTAATCTGCAGTTGCTGACACAGTTGATTCAAGAGTCCATGCAGCATGCAGAAGCGAAGCAGTTGCCCTTAGCAGTGTGCTCGCTGGATATCGATTTCTTCAAAAATATTAATGACCGGCTGGGCTCCACTGTGGGCGATGCGCTGCTTTCCTCTTTTTCGCAGCGGATAAGCCATCTGCTGTTCGGGGATGATGTGCTGGCGCGGGTGGGGGGCGATGAGTTTGTGCTGTTACTTCACCATGGCGTCGACGACGATTTTTTTGAGAAGTTGTTAGCCTCCATTCGCCAACCGTTGGTGATTGACGGGCAGAGTATTCATTTGACGGCAAGCCTTGGCGTCACGCTCTATCCGAATGATCAGGTTCAGGGCGATCTGCTGTTACGCCATGCCAACCAGGCCATGTACCGTGCTAAACAGCGGGGCCGCGATACCTTTCACTTGTTTGACCCTAACCATGACCGCTTGCTACAGGTGCGCCATGAGCAGCGTCAGCGCTTTATTGATGCGCTCAATAACAATGAATTATGCCTTTATTATCAACCTCAGGTCGATATGCGCAGTGGCAAGGTGGTCGGTCTTGAGGCGCTGATCCGTTGGCAGCACCCTGAAGAGGGTTTGCTGGCACCTGGGCAGTTTTTACCCATTATCGATACCACTCCGTTAGAAGTGGAGCTTGGTGAATGGGTCATTGAACGAGCGCTGCGCCAGTTGAGTGAGTGGCAAGTTCAAGGCATCGCGCTACCGATCAATGTGAATATAAGCCCAACGCATCTGTTAGTGAGTGACTTTAGCCAGCGGCTGGGCGAACTATTGGCAAGCTACCCTGATGTCCCCCCCGCAATGCTCAAACTCGAAGTGTTGGAGAGTGCGGCAATGCACGATATCCAGGCCGCGCTGCAAAATATGGCGCGCTGCCAGTCGCTGGGGGTAAGTTTTGCAATAGATGATTTTGGCACCGGGTTTTCGTCTTTAACCCACCTGCGGCAGCTACCGGTCTGCCTGATTAAAATTGATCAGAGCTTTGTTCGCGATATGCTTATCGACCAGGACGATATGGCGATTGTGGAAAGTGTCATTTACATGGCTAATAGGTTTAAGCGACCCATGCTGGCAGAGGGTGTAGAAACCTTAGAGCATGCCAAGGCCTTGATGGCGCTGGGCTGCGATTTAGCTCAAGGGTTTGGTATTGCGCGGCCAATGCCCGCCGAGGCATTACCTAATTGGTTGGCCAATTGGCCTAGCCGTGAAGAGTGGAACTCCCTTGCCCTAACGGACAGTTAAGCAGCTTGCTCCTCCGAAGATTGCGCGTTAGCGGCTGATTCATCAGCAGAGGCTGTTACCGCGGCACCGTCACTGCGAGCTTGCTCCATTTCACTGCGCTGCATGGAGGCTTCAAGCTTGGCTTCCAACAGGTACTGGCGCGCTTGGGCGGCCACTTGGTGATCTTTTGGTGAGGGATCTGCAGGTGCCATGGCAGCGGCGATCACGGTCTGCATTTTTTCAATTGTGGCTTGGGGATCGTTGGGCACCGGGCCGTAATCGATCGGTACCTCTCCTGCAACCGCATAGCGCTTGCCATCGGGGCCAACTTCATATTCATAGCTGGCGCCGCCAGTATAGGCACCGCCCACTGTTTGGTGGGCCATTTCATGTTGGCGAACTTCCCGATCAGTCTGTTTAAGCTGATCTAGTAGCTGAATCTCTTCCGGTGCCATGGGCGTGCCGTCAGCCCGTTTAGGGCCAGCCTCGGCGCTGCTGCTCTCTTCGCTAGTGCTCGTCGTTTTAGGGTCCTCGGTAGACGCCGTATCTTCTTCAAGAGCACGACTTTTACCGGCTTGTTCAACGCGCGGGGACATTGTATTCGCTGAAGGATACGTCCAGGCAGCGTGGGAAACAGTGCTAATGGAAGAAACAACCATAGAGAATTACCGACTAAGTACGCGTTGGGATACCATGAAGTATTAGCGAGCAATGCCGACAGCGCAAGTTTACACTGTGCTTTTCGCCGTTCTATGCCAACACTTTTCTAACACTATGCTGGCCCTACGCTAGTCCTATATCAGCCCTATGCAAACCATTGATGTGGTCATTAATCTTAACTACGACGAATGCTTGGCTCATTACGAGGGGCGCATTGCCAACGTGCGCACCCGAAGCATCGATGGTCGTTGGGTGATATTTCCGGCCGAGGCGATTCGTCGGGTAGTAAGTCGTGACGGCGTGCACGGTATTTATCGATTAAGTTTTACTGAGCAGGGCCGATTTATCAGCATTAATCCCTTAACCGGACGTTGAGCTGCCTATGCACCGCCATGAAACGCCGATCACTTTAAATGACCTCATTTATTCCATTATTCCCAATTTAAACAGTGCCGAAAAGTTAGTTTTCGCTACGCTAGAGAGCTTGATTGAAACTGCATCCAACCCTTTGGATATTCTTAAACGGACCGATCAGCGGCAGGCATTTGGGCTGGAAGTTCATCGTATACGCATTAACCTGGAGCACCTGCTCGACCGTTACCGAACCGAGCTAGAAGCCGTACTACGCAGCGAAGGTGCGCATATCGGCCCGGTACTAGACCCAGACCCCCAAGAAGCAGATGCCATTCGTAGTGCTGTGGATATTTATATTCATGTATGCGCTTTTCAACGCGGCGAGCGTCCCAGCCCCGTGCCTCGGCGATAATCTACGCCGCGTAAACGGCCATAGCGTAACATTCGCAACATGGCATCAACATTGCTTGTATAATGTGGCAATTCTGACTTTCAGGGTTACCCCCTTGAAAGCAAACAGCCTGCCTACCCGGCGCTGGCTGTGGACACATTAGGAGATATACCATGTCTGCCTCACCTGTCACATTGATGGTGGCTCGTCGCGTTGAGCACGGCCGCTACTCCGATTTTAATCGTTGGCTTAATGAAGGGCGCGAACTGGCGGCCGATTTTGCAGGCTACCTCGGCTCCGGCGTACTGGCGCCACCTGCTGACGACGATGAATATCAGATTATCTTCCGCTTTAGCAGCAGCGAAACCTTAGCCGCCTGGGAACACTCCGCGTCACGCCATGCGTGGTTGACGCGTGGCAAAGGTTTGTATGAGGCGCCCCATGAACACCGGGCTACCGGGCTGGATGCGTGGTTTCAAACCGGCACCAGTGTGCCGCCGCGCTGGAAGCAGGCCGTGGCCGTCTGGTTGGCTTTCTTTCCTATCTCGCTAATTTTTCAGTTTGTATTTGGCGGCCTACTGGCCGATTGGGCACTGCTGCCTCGAGTGATGGTGAGTACTCTAATGCTGACGCCAGTGATGGTGTTTGTGTTTATTCCGCTCTCTATGCGTTTGCTCGCGTCCTGGCTGCAAGGTAAATGGTCACCGTTGGATCTGCTGGCACGTTGGCGCCACGCGCAGCGGTCATGATGCTTCATTGTGAATAAGTGTTGTTTGCGTTTGCGCTTCCATGGGGTTAAACGCTGCGTTAATACTAACCTACGTTTATTGCGCCTATGATGATGGGCTTTATGGTACTAAGCTAAATGTGCCTAATAGAGCAGGAAAATGTCGCCGGCGCTATGCTGGCGGACAATTCAGCCCCATGGAGTGTTTATGATCCACGTTCACCATCTGGAAAAGTCTCGTTCGCACCGCATACTCTGGTTACTTGAAGCCCTTGAACTGGACTACGAGTTGGTGGTTTACCAGCGCGATGGTAAGACACAGCAAGCGCCTGACTCGCTGAAAAAAATCCATCCGCTGGGTAAGTCTCCGGTGATTACCGATGGTGATCTAACCGTGGCTGAGTCAGGTGCGATTATTGATTACCTAGTACAGCGCTACGGGCAAGGACGCTGTCAGCCTTCGCCAGATGACATGCGTGCGTGGGTGGATTATCGCTACTGGCTGCACTATGCCGAAGGGTCGTTAATGCCACTGCTGGTGATGCAGCTTGTGTTTAGCCAAATTCCCAAACAATCACCCTGGCTGATTAAGCCACTGGCTAAAGGGATTAGCGATACGGTAAGCAAGCGCTTCTTAGCACCGCAGCTTAAGCAGCACCTTAACTTTATTAACCAACATCTGTTGGCGCAGGGGAATTTTGCCGGGCCGTGGCCAAGCGGTGCTGATATTCAAATGAGTTTCCCGCTACAGGCGGTGGCCGCCGTACAGTCGCTGGAAAAATATCCTGCCATTGCCGCTTTTGTATCACGCATTGAGCAAGACGCCGCTTGGCAACGAGTGGTCGAGCGGGCGGGTCCGCTTACCATGCCTGGTCAGTGACCAGCCGCTATGTGCTCTTTAGTCTCTGCTGCTGCTCTCCCGGGGGAGCTGCTGGGCAGTATTGATGACTACTTGGGGCGTTGGGGCGTCATCTTATTGCTTGTGTGCCTTCTTTTGGCGCTGCTGGGCAACCTTTTGCTTAAGCGGCGTATGCAGCATGACCGGGCGCTATTACAGGCCAATAAAGAGATGCTGGCGACTATCCTGGATAGCGTTGATGCGTTTATTTATATCAAATCCCCGACCTTAGAGTACCAATACGTTAATCGCCGTATTAGCGATCTATTTGGTTTATCCGCGGACAAAATTATAGGTAAGTGCGATGAGGCTTTTTTTGATGCCGGGAGCGCCGCTGAAATCAAGCGGGTTGATCGCAACGTATTGGCTTCGGGGAATAAAGTAACGGTGGAGGAGAGCAATGTCTTGCAAGGCGAAAGCCGGGTAAGAACGTTCTTATCGATTAAAATGCCGCTTGCCATGTCGCCCGGTGCACCCCCCTCTCTGTGCGGCATTTCGACCGAGCTGACCGACTACCTCGAAATGCAGTCACGTACCCACTATCTGGCCTTCTATGATTCGCTAACAGGGCTGCCCAACCGGCGGCTTCTGATTGACTCACTAACGGCCGCTATTGAGCATGACGAGTGGGCCGAGTCCTACAGCGCGGTCTTGGTGATTGATCTGGATAACTTCCGCTTAGTGAATGATATCCAGGGCCATGATAGTGGCGATCAGCTTTTGATTAGCGTTGCTGAACAATTACGCCAGCGGCTTGATTCAGAGGTAACGCTGGCTCGCTTTAGTAGTGATGAGTTTGTTGTTCTGATCAATAATCTGGGCGAGCAACAAACGAGCGCCGCGCATAGAGCCGAGCGGGTGGGGCGCCAACTATTGGAAATCATTGCCCAAGTAAGAAACAGCTCCACGCTACCGATCAGTGCCAGCATTGGCATTTCGCTGTTTACAGGAGGCGGCGAGCACAGCATGGATAGCGTTTTGCAGCAGGCAGATATGGCGTTGCAGCAGGCGAAATCCGCGGGCGGCAATACGCTGCGCTTTTTTAACAGCGCAATGCAGACCAGCGTATTGGAAAGGGCGAGTTTAGAAGCCGATTTGCATCAGGCGCTCAAGCGCAACGAGCTGGCGCTGCATTACCAAGTGCAGGTCGACCAACAGGGCGTGACCACGGGTGTCGAGGCGTTATTGCGCTGGTACCATCCCTTGCGTGGTTGGGTTCCCCCCGCGACGTTTATTCCACTTGCGGAAGAGAATCGGCTGATTGTGCCGATCGGTCACTGGGTGCTGCAGTCAGCCTGCGAGCAGCTAGCGAAATGGTCGCGTCAACCGGCCTATGCGCCGTTAAGTATTTCCGTCAACGTCAGTTCAGTGCAGTTTCAGCAGCCGGAATTCGTGCGCGATGTCGAGGCACTGTTAGCAGAAACCCAGGCACCGCCGAGCCGTTTGGTGCTCGAAGTCACCGAGAGCCTGTTGATGCACGAGCCGGTTAGGGTGCGCAGTACCATGTTGAAATTGCGTGCTAAGGGGATTCGCTTTGCGCTGGATGACTTTGGTACTGGCTACTCATCGCTTAGTTATCTGAAGCGCTTGCCGCTGGATGAGTTGAAAATCGATCAATCGTTTATTCACGAATTGCTGACCGATAAGACAGACGCAGCGATTGTCGATACCACGATTCTTCTCGCGGTGAGCTTGGGCTTAACCGTGGTTGCGGAAGGGGTGGAGAAAAAAGAGCAACTCGATTGGTTAAGAGGCCACGGCTGCTACCGTTACCAAGGCTATCTATTTGGTCGTCCGACGCCGATTGAGTATCTTTTTGAGGGCTATTAAGCGGTTATATCAAAACCCCTCTTCAGTACGCTGAAAAGGGGTAAAGGTTAGCGTCTAACTATCATGCTTAGCTGATCGGGCTTAGCTGAAAAGCGCAAAGCTCTCAGCGTTGAGCCACATATGTACCAATATACTTGTGATGTAGCCGAGCAGAATAACCGGCGACCAGCGCAGGTGGCCCATAAACGTATAGGAACCCCTAGCCTGACCCATGACCGCCACGCCGGCCGCAGAGCCTATCGATAGCAAACTGCCCCCAACGCCAGCGGTTAAGGTAATCAGCAGCCATTGGCCATGGGACATGTCCGGTTCCATGGTCAGTACCGCAAACATCACCGGAATGTTGTCCACCACGGCCGAAACAATGCCTAATACGATGTTAGCCGCGGTAGCGTTCCAGCCGGTATACAGTGCTTCTGACAGCAAGCCGAGATAGCCCATAAAACCCAGCCCGCCAACACACATAACGACCCCGTAGAAGAACAGCAACGTGTCCCACTCGGCGCGTGCTACACGGTTGAAAACATCAAACGGCACCACACTACCCAGCTGCGCCAGCTTACGGTTATCACCTTCACGGCTATACCGCTCGCGCTTACGTTCCAACGAACGAGGCAGGCTGCGGCGCAGGTAATAACCAAAGAACTGTAAGTAGCCCAGGCCGGTCATCATGCCGAGTACAGGGGGCAGGTGGAGCACAACGTGACACAATACAGCGGTAATGATTGTCAATAAAAACAGCAGCACAATGCGCCGGGCGCCGCGCTTCATCCACACATCTTCATAAACGCTTTCGGGTTTTTCATCCTTGATAAACAGACTCATAATGGAGGCAGGAATCATGAAGTTGACCAGGGCGGGGAAGAACAGAATGAAGAACTCCTGGAACTCCACCATGCCTGCTTGCCATACCATGAGGGTGGTAATGTCGCCAAACGGACTAAACGCGCCCCCGGCGTTGGCGGCAACAACGATATTGATACAGGCCAGGTTAATATAGCGCTGGTTGCCTTCGGCTACCTTGGTCACCACCGCACACATCAACAGCGCGGTTGTGAGGTTGTCGGCAATTGGCGATAGTACAAAGGCGAGACCGCCGGTCAGCCAAAACAGCGTCCGGTAATTAAAGCCTTTGCGCAGCATCCAGGAACGCAACGCATCAAAAACCCGGCGCTCTTCCATGGCGTTGATGTAAGTCATGGCCACCAGCAAGAACAGCATCAGCTCGGTGAACTCCAAAAGCGTGACGCGGAAAGCGTACTCGGACGCGTCCGACATGCCATTTTGGACATACACCCAGCCGATGAGGCTCCAAATAATACCAGCCGCCACTAACACCGGTTTAGACTTACGCATGTGAATCTTTTCTTCCGCCATGACTAACGCATACGCCAGGACGAAAATCCCAACAGCGAAAAAGCCAACTGCAGAGGTGGTTAAGTCTAATTCACCGGTCACTGCAAAAGTACTGGGGCTTACACCTAATAGTAAGGCCGCTAACAAAAAAAGCCAGCGACGAGATAATCGTGGCTGGCAAGAGGGTTGGCACAACGTAGGCATGTGACGTTCTTCCTCAAGGTTAAGTTGTCAGGAATAGTGTAAAAGCAGCCATATTTTATCAGCCTATATTGCGCCGCAATACCTTATTAAAACGAACGAAAGTAGTTCTTCTTAGCGTAATAGCATCTTTTTTTAGTAAATTAATCTTTTAGGTAATAGTAAATTTTACAGTATTAGTTTTATAAAAAACGATTAATAGCCGATTAAGAATTATACTATCGCCGAATAGCATTGTTAGATAAGATTTAGATTTTATATCTGCTTTCGCTAATATTTTGTTTTAAAAAACACCTCGAGAATGCGTTCAAGGTGGAGTGCAGGGCGGCGGCAGAGAGTGCCCTGCTCAGTGTAGTCGTGATATGTTGAGGCGCGCCACGCTCTTAGCTTGGTCATGTAATGACTGGATAAGATAAAAACGAGGCCGATTAAAAACGGCCACTGGATACGTTAAGGAATATAACGATGCGCAACCCCTTTCGCTCCCTACGTCGCACGCTTGGCTTGTCGGTGGCTACGCTCGCCCTGGCAGGTACTGCTATCTCTGCCAGTGCTGAAACCCGTGTGACCTATAAATCGGCTTCAGCGGGCACCGCCTATTACCAGATGGGTGTAGAACTCTCTGAAGCGATTCGTCAGGGTACCGACGACGCTATCATCCTTACCCTGGAAGAGAGCCAGGGTTCGGTACAGAACGTGATGGAAGTCATGGCTCGCCAAGGCAATTACGTATTTACCACGCCGCCTGCGTTAGTCGATCAGGCCATGGCCGGTGAGGGCGCCTTTGCCGAGCGTCAGAATCCGCGCTTTCAAGAAATTCGGGGGCTATTCCCAATCCCCTCTATCACCATGCACTTTGTGTTGGCGGGAGACCAAGGAGCGACCGATATTACCGCGCTGGAAGGCAAGCACCTATTGATTGGCCGCGGTACCTTTGGCGCCCGTGAAGCGGCTCGTTACCTGGCGCTGTTTGGCCTGGAAGAGAGCGTGAAAATTGCTGATGCGGCGATTGGCAGCGGCCCCGATGCGCTTAAAAACGGCCAGATCGATGGCTTTGTGACCGCCAGCTCCTTCCCCTCACCCAATGTGATTGAGACCGCGGCCAGCATGCCGGTGACTTTGGTTAGCCTGACCGACGAGCAAATCGAGCAAACGGGAGCGCCACGCCAAACGATCCCCGGCGGCACCTATCCCGGCGTGGATAAAGATGTTGAAACCACATCGCTACCGGTGATCGCCTACACCACAACGTATATGGACGACGACACCGCCTACACGCTGACCAAAACGTTTTGGGAGCGCCGCGACGCCATGGCCGAAGAGGCGGCGTGGTGGAGTAGCATTAGCCCTGAAATGTTGGAAAACATGACCGGTCCGCTTCACCCAGGCGCGCTGCGTTACTACGAAGAAGCGGGTATCGAGGTACCTGACGCGCTGCGTTAGCCGTTTTCCTGCATTGTCCAACGTACATCTTCTTTCTGCCATGGTGCTTGCACTGTGGCAGTCCTGTATTGATGCAGTATTGATAGGCAACAAGGCATGCGTGTTTTTACTTCTTCTCAAGCGGCGACCCCTGTGGATGATCGTTCAGTAGCGCCTGGCTGGTTGGCATTAGGCGCGGTCAGCGTAGTGTTCCATCTTGGCTTGATTTTTTATGGTTTAACGCCGGCGCTGGTTAGCCGGCCGCTGCATATGACGCTGCTGTTGCCATGGGTGCTGATCTATATGGCCAATACGCCCACGCAGCGGGTAAGCGGCTGGTTACTAACGGTATTGGGTGTTGCTGCATGTGGCTATATTGCGTTTAACGAAGCTGCCCTAGCCAACCAGTACGGCTTTATTGATACCTATCTACAGATGGGTATTGGTCTTTTTTTGATGGCTTTAGCGCTTGAGGCGGCGCGCCGAGCCATTGGCTGGCCCTTACCGTTGGTTGCCTTGCTGGCGTTGATGTATGGCGCCTTTGGACAATATATTCCTGGTGCTTTTGGTCACCCTGGACTGCCGCTGGCCAGCATGGTGGGCACGCTCACGATTGCCGAAGGTGGATTATGGGGATCGCTAACGGGTGTCAGTGTTAGCGTGGTGGCGATTTTTGTGATTTTCGGCGCGGTGCTCAATGCGGGAGAGGCGGGCCAGGGCTTTATGAACCTAGCCAGTGCGGTGGCGGGGCGGTTCACCGGCGGGGCTGCTAAAGTGGCGGTGATTTCGTCGGCGTTGATGGGCTCTATCTCCGGCTCGGCGAGCGCTAATGTTGCCTCCACTGGGGCAATTACTATTCCCTCCATGGTGCGGCTGCGTTACCCGCGTTCGCTGGCGGGTGCGGTGGAAGCCGTTGCCTCTTCCGGCGGGCAAATTATGCCGCCGCTGATGGGCGCGGGGGCATTTGTGATGGTGGAACTGACCGGCACGCCGTATACGCAGATCATGGCCGCGGCAATGCTGCCAGCGGTGCTGTACTTTTTAACCGTCTGGGTGGGTATTAATGCCTATGCGACCCGCCATGATCTAAAGCCCGTGGCCGAAAGCGAGCGCCCCGGCGTGAAAGAGGTAGTGATTACCTCGCTGTTTTTCGCCATCCCCTTTGTGCTGCTGCTAGAGCGCATCTTTAACGGCGGTTTTACTCCCCAGTACGCCGCCAGCATAGCGATTTTCGCGGGCATTGCGCTGCTGTTCTTTAACGTGACGCTGCGCTTTTCGCTCCCCGATTTTGCCAGCCGCTTAGCCGACGCAGCGGTCACCGCTGGACGTCAGATTGCCGTCATCGGCGCCATTATTCTATGTGCCTCGCTGGTGGTCGGCGTGCTGTCGTTGACGGGGTTGGGTGTCAAGATCACCTCGGGCATTCTATCGCTCTCCAACGACATGCTCTGGCCAGCGCTACTACTAACGGCACTCGCCTGCTTGATTTTAGGTATGGAGGTACCTACCACCGCCGCCTATGTGATTTGCGTCTCTGTTGCCGGACCTGCCCTGACCTCACTCGGATTGGAACCGCTTTTGGCGCATCTGTTTGTATTCTGGTACGCGCTGCTCTCGACGATCACGCCGCCGGTGTGTGGCGGTGTCTTTATCGCTGCGGGCATGGTGGGGGAGAACTGGCTAAAAGTCGCATTCAAAGCCATGGCGTTAGGAATAGGGCTGTATATTATTCCTCTAGCCATGGTGGCCAACCCGGAGATGATCCAGCTAGCCTTTAACCCTTCCGGCGCCTTGTTGGATGCGCTGAAAGTGGCGATTGGTTTAGGTGCGATCTCTTACGGAGTTATTGCGCGAAAAGCGCTGTGGAAGCGGGGCGCATTGATCTTGGGAGGAACTATTCTGATCTTTGTCGTTTAGCCCCGTTGTCTAAACGCCAGCGTCTAGCCGTAGCGGCGAAGATGCGGGTAGTGAGGTGGTGGCAAACATTACCCAGGTATCCAGTGCAGGCCCCAGTGACTGAACTAAACGCAGTTGCTCGGGTGCTTGCCCCAGCACCTCTTCAGCGCAAATGCCCGCCTCAAAATGCCCACTTAACAGCCCTTCTGCCACCGCCACTGTGGTGGGGGCGTCTATAATCTCTGTATAAGCCGTTAAGTCGGTGTAGTAGCGGGTCGCTGGTTGTAGCGCTACTTGGGTGGGGCGAACAGAGGTGCGCTGGGCAATCAGCGCCAGCGGCTTGCTGCCCGCTATAAAGGTGTCTACGGGGTAAGCCCGATGCATATAGCGGCCGACGCAGTCGCTATGCGCTGCATGGGCGGTGCACTGCAGCACATGGCTCACTTGGCCGTTGAGCAGTGCTTGGAACGCATCTTCAAACTGGCTGAAGAGCGTCATGCTGCCTTCACCTGAGCCGCGTATTTTGAGATAGCGCTTGGCAATCAGTTCATGGTTATTGCCACTAGGCCCCAAGGTTGCAATGTGCACGGTGACTTTTCTCCACGCTAAATGATCAAGTCGTTGAGCCAAAATGGTGTGCTTTTGGCTCAACGCAATCGACGGTTAGATCATCTCAAAAGATCGTAAAGCTCAACGCTATATATGCGGCATAGCCCGCGAGCAGCGCGGCGCCCTCCCAGCGCGACAGGCGCATACCGGTATACAAAAACAGCACCAGTATGCCCGCTGCTCCCAGCATTACCCACTGGTCAAACATGGCCACGCGTGGCGCAAGGGGCAACGGCTGTAAAAACGCGGAGATACCCAGAATGCCTAATAGGTTGAAAATATTGCTGCCCAGAATATTTCCTACGGCAACATCCGCATGACGTCGCAATGCCGCAATCACCGACACGGCCATCTCCGGTAGAGAGGTGCCGACGGCGACGATGGTTAAGCCAATCACCGCTTCGGAAATGCCCATGGCCTGGGCCAAGCCTATGGCGCCGTATAAGAGTAGCTGTGACCCGCCAATCAGCATGCCCAAGCCAATCACTAACGCTACGGCAATCATCCAGCCTGTGGTGGGAAGTTTGGTCATCTCCTCCGCTTCTGAAGCGTGCATTTCCGCTGCGGGAATGTGCTGACGGCTTTCACTAAAGTAGGCCCAAATAAGATAGCCAATCAAGCCCGCTATAAAAATGGCTGCATCGAAACGACCCAGTGCTCCGCCGAAGGAGAGCCCAATAAACAGCAGGCTGGCCAGCACCACGACCAGCCCATCCCGGCGCAGTGCTAAAGGCTGAACCACCATTGGGCAAATAACCGCACACATGCCCAGAATCAATAAGATATTGCCGATATTGCTGCCCACAATGTTACCAACCGCAATGTCAGGCTGCTGGTTAATCGCGGCATCAATCGAAACGACAAGCTCAGGAGCCGAGGTGCCAAAACCCACCACCACCAACCCTGTTAACAGTGGCGAGACGCCAGCTCTTCGTGCCCCAGCCACCGCGCCGCGGATAAGTGATTCCCCTCCTAGGGTCAAAAAGGCGATACCCGCCAATAAACTAAGTCCGTATAGCATGTTAAAACCTCTCCCAAAGTGCTCGTTAGGTCGCGGGTGAAGCGGGTTTTAGCGAGCAGGCAAAGCGCGCTAGGCGGGCGGATTAGTAGTGCCTAGCTCATCGGCAAGATTAAGGCTATTTTTGTAAATTTGCGCGGTTTTTAAATGACGATGGAAGGCCAAGCGAAAATATAAAAACATAAAGGCTTTGACCTGCTGCTGACTACGTGACAGGATGTGCGCAGTTAGTTAGCAAGCAAGCATGGTTCCAGAAACATTCGAATTCTTTCGGTAGTCTGTAATTGTATTCCTTGTTCTACTCACTATTTATCTGGGTAATACCAGGATTTCTACAATTCGCGACTTGCGAAAAGGATTTAATATCATGGCAACTGGCACAGTTAAGTGGTTCAACGATTCTAAAGGCTTCGGTTTCATTGCTCCTTCTGACGGCAGCGATGACGTTTTTGCTCATTTTTCTGAAATTCAGTCTGATGGCTTTAAAACTCTGCCTGAAGGCGCTAACGTTTCTTTTGACGTTACCCAGGGTCAGAAAGGCCTTCAAGCTTCAAACATTAAGCTGCTTTCTTAATCCTAGCGATTATTTAAGCTCTCGAATCTTTTAGATTCGATGATCGGGCCCCGCTTAGGCGGGGCCCGATGCGTTTGTGCCTACCAAAAAGTATTTTCCATTAAGCCCAGCTGCCCCTGCTATTAGATCAGCAAAAGCTCTGCGATTAATTCCTTGGTTTTGTAGGTGTTTATTCGCTTAATGTAAAAACGAGCTTGATTGAATGGTATGTTATATTGTATCTTTTCGGCGACTTGTTTCACGAGCAGCCAAAGGAAAACCGAATATGACAGCATTGCCAATTAAGGCCGTCAGCGCGCTTGTATTAAGTGCACTGATATTGACGGGCGTTCAAGGCGTTAGCGCCAGTGACCATGATCACGGCCATACTCATAGCGACCACGACCACGACCACGACCACGACCACGATATCTATTCAGGCTATTTTGATGATGAGCAGGTTGAGGATCGTGCGCTTTCTGATTGGGAAGGCGATTGGCAGTCCGTTTATCCCTACCTGCAAGATGGCACGCTGGACGAAGTGTTTGCGCATAAAGCAGAAAATAGCGACAAGACGGCAGAAGAGTACAAAACGTATTACGACACAGGGTATCAAACGGATGTCGAGCGTATCGTTATCGATGGTAATAGCGTCACCTTCGTTGAAAATGGCGAAGAGAGATCAGGCGAATACCAATACGATGGCTATGAAATTCTAACTTACCAAGCAGGTAACCGAGGTGTGCGGTTTATCTATGAGCTTGAAGAAGCATCTGATGATCTGCCTCAATATATCCAATTTAGCGACCACAGCATTTACCCCACTGATGCGCATCACTACCACCTCTACTGGGGTGATGATCGCGAAGTGCTGCTAGAAGAAGTGACTAACTGGCCTACTTATTATCCCTCTGAGCTAAGTGGCGATGAAATCGTCGATGAGATGTTGGCTCACTAACTAGCGGCGATGATTAATAGCTGTATCTTAATACGTAGGTAGGAAACCAAGCGCTGGCAGAAATGCTGGCGCTTTGCTTTTTATGGATAAAAAGAAATGTTGTGTCTGAAAATTAAGCTTAAGCTTACATGTCGCTACTGCTACCAAAAACGTGAGAGGGACGCTTACTATGCGCTTGTTCAAATTCATTCTGGTCGCCTGGCTATTGGTTACAAATGGCTATGCCATGGCTGGCGCGGCGTGTGATAACGCGAATACGCAAACAGAACTAAATCAATGCACGGCAATGTCGTACCAAACGGCCGATGACAAGCTTAATGAGGCTTACCAGGCGTTGGTGGGAAAGCTGGCAAGTAATCCAGGCTCGCTTGAAAAGCTTAGAGTGGCGCAGCGGGCCTGGATCGGCTTTCGTGATGCCGAGTGTGCGTATGCAAGTAGCGCGGTAGACGGCGGCAACGCACAGCCCATGGTGCGCAATGGGTGCCTTAAAGTACTCACAGAGCAGCGCACGGAGAGATTGCGTGAGCATGCTAGCTGCGAAGAAGGGGACTTAAGCTGCCCGCGCTAAAAGGCGTTCTTTTGCGGAGAGGTGGGCTGCTACAGGCACAAAAAAAGCACCCGTAGGTGCTTGATTTGTATAGTAAGGTGGTGGAGGCGGCGGGAATTGAACCCGCGTCCGCCAGCACGCGCCTATTGGCTCTACATGCTTAGATTCCGTCATTTGATTTAGCGCGACTGACTCCGACGGTCAGGATTCAGCCACGCGAGCCTTCTAAAGTTTAGCGCTTGGCGAGAAGACACCACCAAACGCGATCCTATCAGCTTTAGCTCGTATCCCCTCAGCGATGAATAGGCACATCACCTTGGGGCCAGACAAGAAGCTAACAGTGTTTAAGCTGCTAGCGCGCCTTGAGCGTAGTTTTCGTCATTTGCGACTATTTTTTCGTGATGTGGGATTTACGAGATACATCACGCTCTCGGCATGCACCGCAAGGGTTGTCACCGGCGTCGAAACCATGTCGCCCCCTTATTACAGGTGAGCATTCTAACGTGCTCACACCTGATTGACCAGTTATGCCTTGTTATGTTCCCGCATAATTCGACCTTTTTGGCGGCTCCAGTCGCGATCTTTTTCTGTTGCGCGTTTGTCATGCAGCTGTTTACCGGTCACCAGCGCCAGCTCGCACTTCACTTTATTGCGCTTCCAGTAAAGCTTGAGGGGCACACAGGTGTGGCCTTTGTCCTGGGTGATCGAAAAGATTTTGGCGATCTCTTTGCGATGCAGCAGCAGTTTGCGGGTGCGCGTAGGATCGGCGATCTCGTGGGTGCTCGCGGTATTTAGCGGCATGATATGACTACCCAGCAGGAACGCTTCGCCGTTACGAACCAAAATATAGGTGTCGGTGAGCTGAGCCTTACCGGCGCGCAGGCTCTTCACTTCCCAGCCAGCGAGCGACAGCCCCGCCTCGAAGGTCTCATCGATATGGTACTCAAACCGTGCCTTCTTGTTTTGGGCAATAACGCTGCTACCGGGACCCTTACTGTTACCTTTCTTCGTGGCCATGGAACCTCATAATTAATCTGTCAGTGGCATCCCCTTCGTTATTTGGGGAGGCGTGATACCATTTAAGATCTGAAAATTGTTTCCCATGATACGCTTTGGGCACTGTGAAGTCAGCGGAGAGGTCAATGCCAACCGTCAATCGTTCCGCCTTAGTGCGGCACACCCCCCAGAAAATGTTCGATCTGGTTAATGACTTCGAACGCTACCCGGAGTTTTTGCCAGGCTGCCGCCAGGCGCGTTTGCTTGAACATGATGATGTGCATCTGATCGGCGAAATGACCCTGGGTCGCGCCGGTGTCGAGCAAACCATTACCACTCGCAACGAACTTTTTGCGCCCGAGCGTATTGAGCTGTCGTTGGTAAAAGGGCCGTTCAAGCGGCTTAAAGGACGCTGGCTGTTTATCCCCATGGGGGAGGATGCCTGCAAAGTGAGCCTTGAGATGGAGTTCGAGTTCGCCAACCGCCTGCTTGGCATGGCGTTTGGAAAACTCTTTCAGCAAATCGCTGGGCAGCTAGTCGATGCCTTCACCAAGCGGGCAAACGAGCTGTATGGCCGCTGAAGCACTTACGGTTGAGGTAGCCTTTGCATTGCCATCCAAGCAGCGCATAGTGGCTCTGAGAGTGCCTGATGGCACTACCGCACGCCAAGCCGTTGCCTTGGCCGATTTGCCCACGCTGTTTCCTAATGTGCCCGGCGATACGTTTTCCCAGGCACCGTTGGGTATCTTCGGTAAGGCGATACGCAACCCCGATACCCAGTTATTGCGCGATGGGGATCGGGTAGAAGTCTATCGTCCATTGGCGATCGACCCCAAGGCCGCTCGCCTAGAGCGCGCTAAGCGCCAAGCGAGCGACCAGGAGCAATAAGCGCGTTAAGTCCGTGGAGCGGTCTGAGCGCTCGGGGGTATAGGCGTCTGAGTGCTCTCTTCAGGTAGTGCATCCATTGGATCAACGCCTTCCGTTGCGGGGCCGATGCTGCTTTCGGCTTCGAACGGCAGCGCCTTGGATAAATCGCCTTCTTGCTCTATGTTCGCTAAGCGCCCTCGAGGATCAAAGGTGAGCGTTACGCGGCGCTGTTCTACGTCGCCGTAAGCCTTATCTAAACGAAACACGTAGTCCCACTGGCTAGAGTCAAAGGGCGCTTCCAGCAACGGCCTACCCATCACATAAGTAACCTGCTCTTGGGTCATTCCGGGTTGAAGCTGGCTGACCATCTCCTGAGTGACCAGGTTGCCTTGGGGAATATCGCGCTTATAAACGCCGACGTAACTACAGCCGCTAACAACGGTCAGGGCGACGGAGAGTGTGATGATTCGAGTCAATTTTTGCATTTGGGCCTATTCTTCACTATCGTGGTTTCGGTTGATCATACCCGACCTAACCAGTTACTGCGAAGAGCGACCATGGCCGATCAGAACCATGAATTGCGCAAAGCCGGTCTGAAAGTGACCCTGCCGCGCGTCAAGATACTTCAGATTCTCGAAAATGTTTCGGGTCAGCATCACCTTAGCGCGGAAGAAGTGTACAAAACACTGATTGATGCGGGCGAAGATGTTGGCTTGGCAACCGTATACCGCGTATTGACTCAGTTTGAGTCAGCGGGCCTGGTAATTCGTCATAATTTCGACGGAGGCCATGCGGTATTCGAGATGACCCAAGAGGATCACCATGACCACATGGTGTGCCTTGAAAGCGGCGAAATCATTGAATTCGTTGATGAAATCATTGAGCGCCGTCAGCAAGAAATCGCTGAGGAGCACGGCTACGAACTAGTAGACCATGCCCTAGTGCTCTATGTGCGTCCGCGCGGTTCAGACGTGACGCGCCAAGACAGCGGGCCGACGAACAAGAAATAGCGTTCGTAGGTCGCCGTTTATCGCGGTCAGAAATGTGAGCGCCCCTGATCTACTGGATCGAATTCGACATTTATTGAATTCACCAAGTGGGTCAGGGGCGTTTGTTTTTGCTAGTTACAGATGTGCTGAATAGAGATGCAGGAAAATGGCGTAAGGCGCCCGTTCAATCAGTGCGGCGGGCGCTGGCTGGCATGCAGCATCTCCCGTGCGTGGGCGAGCGTTTGGTCAGAGAGCGTCACACCGCCCAGCATCCGTGCTAGCTCGCTGATACGTCCCTGTTCATCGAGCAGCGCCATCTGGGTTAGCGTTGTATCGCGCTTCGCCTGTTTCTCGATATGCAGATGCTGGTGCGCCTGAGCCGCCACTTGCGGTAGGTGAGTCACGGTCATTACTTGGCCGTTTTCACCTAGCTTGCGCAGCAATTGACCGACGATTTCCGCAGTGGCGCCTGAAATGCCCACATCTACTTCGTCAAACACCAGGCTGGGCACCGTTGAGTGGGTCGCCGCGACCACTTGAATCGCCAAGCTAATCCGCGACAGTTCGCCGCCGGAGGCGACTTTGGTCAATGGCCGCGCGGGCTGGCCGGGGTTAGCGCTGATCAGAAACTGCACACGATCAAGGCCTTCGGGAGAGGGCGCCTCTTTCGCGGTGACTTCCACTTCAAAGCGGGCTTTACCCATGGCTAAAAAGCCTAACTGCTGCTGCACTTCCTTGCCCAAACGAAGCGCGGCTTTTTGCCGGCTATCGCTAAGTTTTTTCGCCTCTTGGCGGTAGTTTTCGCGTAGCTCAACTACCCGTGCACTGAGTGCCTCCAGGTCATTGCCACCCTCTTCTAACTGCGCAACTTCCCGCTGCAGGTCCGCATGCAGGGCGCATAGCTCATCAGGGGCAACGTGGTGCTTACGGGCAATCCGGTGCACGTCGGTCATTCGCTCTTCAACCCAGGCGAGCCGCTCTGGGTCTAACTCGGTGGTGCTGGCCAAGCGATTAAGTTCGCTGGAAGCCTCTTCCACCTGAATGCGCGCATCGCTCAGCATGGCAAGCGTGTTCGCCAGGGTGCCTTTGTCACTACCCGGCAGCGCGCTTAAGTGAGCAAATGCCTGGTTGAGTAAAGACAGTGCGCCGCCCTCGTCGCTGGCGCAGCAGTCGGCGGCAAACTGGGTTTCACGCAGGGTCTCTTCCGCATGAGCCAGGGTGTGCTGCTCCTCTTCTAGCGTGGTTAATTCACCCTCCGCTAAGCCGAGTTGATCCAGCTCTTCAACCTGATAACGCAGCAACTGCCGTTTGGCCTCTACCTCACTGCCTTCTTCGCTTAGCCTCTTCAACTGGCGACGCGCATTGCGCCACTCGCGGAACGTTTCAGCCAATTGAGTGGTGGCACCGTTTAGGCCAGCGTAATCGTCCAGCAGGGCAAGGTGGGTCTCTTCGCGCATCAGCGCATGGTGAGCATGCTGTCCATGAATCTGAATCAGCTGCTCGCCGAGGGATTTTAGATCCGAGATAGTGGCGGGGTGTCCATTAATCCACGCTTTGGAGCGGCCGTTGGCCGTGACCACGCGGCGCAGCAAGCACTCTTCAGCGGGAAGCTCCCGCGCCGTTAGCCACTCAACGGCGGCAGGCAGGTGCTGGATATCGAAGCGAGCGGAGAGATCCGTACGCTCCCGGCCATGACGCACGCTTCCGGCGTCGGCACGCTCGCCCAGGCACAGCCCAAGGGCGCCTAACAGGATCGATTTGCCCGCCCCGGTTTCCCCGGTGATTGCGGTCATGCCGCTGGCCAAGTCGAGTTCTAAGTGATCGACAATGGCGAAATCTTGAATAGCTAGCTGAGTAAGCATGGCGCCTCCTGAGGCGGTACAGCATAGAAGCTGGATACTTATCCAATAGTTGTTGATTTATACAGTAGTTAATAACTCACTTCAATGCACCTCTTGAGATGGAATTTATGGCCCCCATATAGCCAGCATGATCAGTTAAAGCTAGTGACCTAAAGGCTTACTTCTTTGCGCGTTGCCCGCGTGGCCGCGCCCTACTTTTGAGGAGCACAACATGGCGAAAGAACCGCAAACACCGATGGACGATGAGCTGGCCCGCCACGAGCATGAAGCCGAAGGCGCTGAGCAAGCGGCTGAGAAGGTCGCTGAAGAGCGCTTGATGGAGGGTGAGCTGGAAGGGTTGATCAATGACGAAGAGACGCTAGACGACAGCGTCGACAACCCTGAAGCGGAAATGCTGGCAGCCCAGGTGGATGAGTTAGAGCAGAGTTTGGCTGACGCCAAAGATCAAGCCCTGCGCGCCGCTGCTGAAGCGCAAAACGTTCGCCGCCGTGCTGAGCAGGAGGCCGAGAAAGCACGCAAGTTTGCCCTGGAAAAGTTCGTTAAAGAGCTGCTGCCAGTAGTGGATAGCCTGGAAAAAGCGCTTGAGACCATGGAAGAGGGTGCCTCAGAAGTTCACCGTGAAGGCGTCTCCATGACATTGAAGATGCAGCTGGATGTGCTCAACAAATTTGGCGTTGAAAGCATTGAGCCCCATGGTGAGCCCTTCGACCCGCAGGTACACGAAGCCATGACCATGGTGCCTAATCCGGATCTAGATCCGAACACCGTGATGGACGTTATGCAGAAAGGCTACTTACTCAATGGACGCCTGGTGCGCCCGGCGATGGTTGTAGTGAGTAAAAAAGCCGATTAAGCCACTGGCGGCACAGAGTGTGAAATAAGAGTGTTAAAAAAAGCCCTTGAAATGTCAGCGTCGGCCCCCAAATAAAGGGCAACCCCGCGGGGAAACCCGCAGACATGCTTTTAAAACTAAATTTTCAGTTTTGTAACAACCGAATTCGAGGTATTGCTATGGGACGTATAATTGGTATCGACCTGGGCACCACTAACTCTTGTGTGGCCGTGCTCGATGGTGACAGCGCTAAAGTTATCGAAAACGCCGAAGGTGGCCGTACGACGCCTTCTATCATCGCTTATACCGATGATGGTGAAACGCTGGTAGGTCAGGCGGCTAAACGTCAGGCCGTTACTAACCCAGAAAACACCCTGTACGCTATCAAGCGTCTAATTGGCCGTCGCTTTAAAGACGACGTTGTCCAGAAAGACATCAAGATGGTGCCGTACAAAATCAGCGAAGCTGATAACGGCGACGCTTGGGTTGAAGTGAAGGGCAAAAAAATGGCACCGCCGCAGGTAAGCGCGGAAGTGCTGAAGAAAATGAAGAAGACCGCCGAAGACTACCTGGGCGAAACGGTCACTGAAGCAGTGATTACCGTGCCAGCCTATTTTAACGACAGCCAGCGTCAGGCGACAAAAGACGCCGGCCGCATCGCAGGTCTGGACGTTAAGCGCATCATCAACGAGCCGACCGCTGCCGCACTGGCCTACGGTATGGACAAGTCGCGCGGCGACAAAACCATCGCGGTCTACGACCTGGGTGGCGGTACCTTCGATATCTCTATTATCGAAATTGCTGACGTCGACGGCGAAACCCAGTTTGAAGTGTTGGCCACCAACGGTGACACCTTCCTGGGCGGCGAAGATTTCGACTTGGCGTTGATCAACTATCTGGTTGATCAGTTCAAGTCTGACAGCGGCATTGACCTGTCCGGCGACAACCTCGCCATGCAGCGTCTGAAAGAAGCTGCCGAGAAAGCCAAAATTGAGCTTTCCAGTGCCCAGCAGACCGACGTGAACCTGCCGTACATCACTGCCGACAACACGGGCCCGAAACACCTTAATGTTAAGGTGACACGCGCCAAGCTGGAGTCGCTGGTAGAAGAGCTGGTTCAGCGCTCGCTCGAGCCGTGTAAAATGGCGCTGAAAGACGCGGGTCTGTCTGCGGCTGAAATCGACGAAGTGATCCTGGTCGGTGGCCAGACACGCATGCCGATGGTGCAGAAGAAAGCCGCTGACTTCTTCGGTAAAGAAGCACGCAAAGACGTCAACCCGGATGAAGCGGTTGCCGTGGGTGCAGCGATTCAGGGTGGTGTCCTCGGTGGCGACGTTAAAGACGTTCTGCTGCTCGACGTGACCCCGCTGACCCTGGGTATCGAAACCCTGGGTGGCGTAATGACGCCGCTGATCGAAAAGAACACCACCATCCCGACCAAGAAGACACAAACCTTCTCTACCGCGGATGACAACCAGACGGCGGTGACCATTCACGCCGTACAGGGTGAGCGCAAGCAAGTGTCGCAGAATAAGTCGCTGGGTCGTTTTGATCTCGCCGACATTCCGCCGGCACCGCGCGGCGTACCGCAGATCGAAGTCGCCTTCGATTTGGATGCCAACGGTATCCTGAACGTATCGGCAAAAGACAAGGCTACTGGCAAAGAGCAGTCGATTGTCATCAAGGCGTCTAGCGGTCTGTCCGAGGAAGAAGTCGAGCAAATGGTACGTGATGCCGAAGCTCACGCCGAAGAGGACAAAAAGTTCGAAGAGCTGGTACAGCTGCGTAACCAAGCTGACGGCATGATTCACGCTACGCGCAAAACGTTGGAAGAAGCTGGCGACAAAGCGACTGACGACGAGAGGCAGGCGATTGAAACGGCCATCAGCGAGCTGGAAGAAGCGGTTAAAGGTGACGACGTCGACAACATTCAGAAGAAACTGGATGCACTGACCGAAGCCTCTGGCCAGCTAGCCCAGAAGATGTACGCCGAGCAGGCCGAAGCGGCGCAGCAAGAGGGCGGTGAAGGTGCCGAGAACACGGGCACCAAGCCGGAAGAAGACGTGGTTGACGCCGAGTACGAAGAAGTCAACGACGATCAGAAAAAGCAGTAACATCCTCTTTCTGCCAAGGAAAGCGGTGACGCGGGAGCTTACTCCCGCGTTGCTGTTTCCGCGGCCAAGACGCACGTAGTTAAGTATCACGTAGTTAAATATACAGTTGAATACATGGCTAAATGTGCAGTTGAGTGCGTAGCTAACCAGGAGGCGTAGGGCCTATGTCCAAACGCGATTATTACGAAGTCCTGGGTGTCGAAAAAGGGGCCGATCAGAAAGAGATCAAGAAGGCCTATCGCCGTCTGGCGCAAAAATTCCACCCTGATCGAAACCCGGACGATACCACCTCCGCGGAAAAATTCCGCGAAGTGTCCGAAGCGTATGAAGTGCTTAGCGACGGCGAAAAGCGCGCTGCCTATGATCAGTTCGGCCATGCAGGCGTCGATGGCCAAGGTGGCGGCGGCGGTTTCGGCGGGGCTGGCGCTGGTGATTTCAGCGACATTTTCGGCGATGTGTTTGGTGATATTTTTGGTGGAGGTGGCGGTCGCCGCCGTGGCCCCAATGCCCCGGCACGCGGTTCCGACCTGCGCTATAACCTAGAGCTGGATCTGGAAAATGCCGTTTCAGGCACCACGGTGGATATTCGCGTGCCGCGGCATATCGAGTGTGACCGTTGTGATGGCGGCGGCGCTGAGCCCGGCTCTTCTAAAGAGACGTGCCCGACCTGTCATGGCCACGGGCAAGTGCGTATGCAGCAAGGCTTTTTCGCCGTGCAGCAAACGTGCCCGACTTGTCATGGCTCTGGCCAGCACATTAAAGTGCCGTGCCATAAATGCAATGGCGAAGGCCGTGTACGCGAGACACGCACGCTGTCCGTTAAGATTCCGCCCGGTGTGGATACCGGCGACCGTATTCGCTTGAATGGCGAAGGCGAAAGCGGCGTGAACGGTGGCCCGCCTGGGGATCTGTATGTGCAGGTGGCTATCAAGCCGCACCACATCTTCCAGCGTGACGGCAAGCACCTGCAGTGCGATGTGCCGATCAACTTTGTTGATGCAGCGCTAGGTGGTGAGCTTGAAGTGCCGACGCTAGACGGTCGCGTTAAGCTGAAAATTCCGCCGGAAACCCAAACAGGCAAGCTGTTCCGCCTGCGCGGTAAAGGTGTGAAGCCCGTGCGTGGTGGTATGCCCGGCGACTTGCTGTGCAAGGTGGTCGTGGAAACGCCAGTCAAGCTTAATGACGAGCAGCGCGACCTACTGCGCCAGCTCCAAAAGAGCTTCGACGACAGCAACAGCCACAACCACTCGCCGAAGAAAACCGGTTTCTTCGACAGCGTGAAGAGCTTCTTTGAAGATATGAAGCCGTAAGTCTGAGATAATGGTTAGCAGTTAGTTGTTTGGTTCAAAAACCCTCGGTTCGCCGGGGGTTTTTGCTGTTGAGGGAATGCTGCGCGTCATGGATCATCTTGAAGAAAGGCCCACCTTGGGTATTGTGCTGCGGGTACTCTCTGGCCTGCTTTTTACCGGGATGCTGGTGTGCATTAAGGCAGTCAGTGACGAAGTGCCTGTGGGGCAGTCGGTGTTTTTTCGCTCGCTGTTTGCGCTGCTGCCTATCGTCGTTTTCCTACTTCTGCGTCGGGAGTTCCCACGCGGATTGGCGACGCGCCGCCCGCTGGGGCATGCGTTGCGCTCTGGCCTGGGGGCGGCGGCGATGTTCGCCTCTTTTGCCGCCGTGGCGCTTTTGCCGGTGGCGGAAGCAACCCTGCTCGCTCAGCTTACGCCGGTCTTTATGGCGATTGGTGGGGTGTTGCTATTGGGGGAGCGCTTCTCGCTTAATCGCGCGGGTGGCGTGGTGCTGGCGCTTGCCGGGGTGGCCGTGCTGATTTTGCCTGGACTCAATGCCAGTTCCAGTAATGGTCAATCGACCGGGTACGCGCTAGGGGCGTTGAGTGCGCTGTTAACCGCTGGGGCGCTACTGACTGTCAGGCGAATTTCGCGAACGGAGACGGCTGCTTCAATCGCCTTCTACTTTATTTTGGTGGCTGCGCTGGCCGGGTTGGCGACGCTTCCGCTGGGTTGGGCGGCGCTTACCAGGGTCGAATTTGCGCTTTTAGTATTATCAGGCCTGTTTGGCGGTGCTGCACATATCGCGATGACATTAGCCCTGCGCTACGCCGAGGCATCGCGTTTGGCACCTTTCGAATATATTGCCCTGGTGTGGCCCGTGCTCGCCGATTGGGTGTTGTTTGGAATACCCGTCTCCAGCGGCTTTCTGCTAGCGCTACCGCTGATGCTAAGCGGGGTAGCGCTAGCGGCGATGGAAGGGCGGCGGTTTAAATGGCTGCTTCGACGATAAGCTGTGGTTGGCCTTTTGAGCAGGACTCGATCCGCGCAGATACCTGATAAACCTGATGGAGCAGCGCAGGCGTGATCACCTCGGCGGTGGGGCCGCAGGCAATCAGGCGGCCATTTTCGAGCATCATGGCGGCATCGGCGAAACGTAGCGCATGCCCCAGGTCGTGGAGTGCCACCAGAATCAGCATCTGGCGCTCATCAGCTAACCGCCGCAGCACCGTCAATAGGCTGATCTGGCGGTTAAGGTCGAGCGCCGAGGTGGGTTCGTCCAGCATCAGAATCTCGGGCTCTTGCACCAGGGCCTGGGCAGCGCTAACCAGTTGGCGCTGCCCGCCGCTAAGGTCGCCAATATCGCGTTCGCCTAGGGCCGTAATGCTGAGTTCCTCCAGCGCGCGATCAACCTGCACTAAATCCTCAGGCTGCACTTTTAATCCACGCCCCTGCATACGCGCTAAAAGCACTGATTCATAGACCGTCAGCACGGCCTTGGCGCCGGTGTCCTGGGGCATATAGCCCACGGGGCGCTCGGCGCTGGTGCCGCTGATAATCACTTCACCTTCGCCTTTCAATAACCCTAACACGCGGCGAAAAAGCGTCGATTTACCCGCCGCATTGGGCCCCAGCAGGGCGACGACTTGCCCGCCTTGAAAGCAGGGCGTGGTGATCTCTTCCAGAATAGGGCGACGGCCGTAACGGGCGGATACACGGTTCAGTTGTAGGGTTACCATGAGGCCTTCTTGTGGTTAAGCACTAGAAATAGGAAGAAGGGAATGCCCACCAGCGAGGTGATAATGCCAATGGGAATAATGGTGCCGGGGATAATGATCTTGGAGATAACCGAGCCAACGGAGAGGATCAGTGCGCCGCACAGGGCCGAGCCGGGGAGGAAGAAGCGCTGATCCTCGCCCAGTAAAATGCGCGCAATATGCGGGCCCACCAAGCCGATAAAACCAATAGTGCCTACGAACGCCACCGCGATGGCGGCGAGAAGTGACACCAGCACCAGCACTTCCAAGCGCAGCGCGCGGGGATTGACGCCCATGCTCTCGGCTTTGGCATCGCCCAGGCGCATGGCGGTCAGCGCCCAGCCATGCCGGGCAAGCAGCGGCATCGACAAGGCAAGAATGCTAAGGGCGATCCAGAACTTCGGCCAGGTGGCTTTGGTTAAGCTGCCCATCGTCCAAAACACCACTGCGGAGACCGCCTCCTGGCTGGCAAAGAACTGAATCAGCGCCATCAGCGAGTTGAAGATAAACACCATGGCGATGCCGAGCAGCACAATGGTTTCTACCGTGACGCCGCGCTTAAGGCTTAAGGCATGAATTAAGAAGGCGGTAAACATGGCCATCACGAAGGCGTTGATGGGCACCACGAACTCAATGGCGGCAGGCACCAGCGCCACGCCGAAGGCGAGACCCAGTGCGGCGCCAAAACTGGCCCCAGCGGATATACCCAAGGTGAACGGGCTGGCTAGCGGGTTGCTCAGAATGGTTTGCATCTGTGCCCCGGCCACCGACAGGCTGGCACCCACCACCAGCGCCATCAGCGCCACCGGCATGCGGATTTCCCAGAGAATGACTCGCGCCTGCTGGCTAACGTTATCTGGGGTAAACAGCGCCGCGATCACTTCACCCAGGCTATAGCGGGCGGGCCCCAGCGCCAGGTCGACGCAGAGGCTAAAAAATAGCGCTAAAACCAGTGCCGCCAGTATCATCTGGCGGCGGAAAACCTGGCTATGGTAGAAAGCACGCCCCTGGGAGACGTGTTCGCTTGTTCCTATTTCAGTCCTCATGGAGCGTTAACCAATAGCCGGGTTCATAGTCGATGGGCAAGAAGCGTTCGTGCAGCTCCTCCATTGTGGCGTTGGGATCCAGGTCTTCAAACAGCTCGGGGTGTAGCCACTTGGCTAACTGCTGAACGGCCACGAAGTAGTAAGGGCTGTTGTAAAATTGGTGCCAAATAGCGTGGAAGTTGCCTGATTCCACCGCTTCGATGCCGGTCATCGCGGTGCGCTTGGTCAGCGCTTCCAGCTTAGTGCGGGCGAGCTGCATATCAGAGCCAGGGCCTACGCCGACCCAGTTACCGCCCGGCACGTAGGCGTCCCAGTTGCCGCCGGTGACGACCACATGGTCAGGGTTGGCAGCAATAATCTGTTCAGGGTTCAGGTTGCCGAAACTGTTAGGAATGATGCCCTCGGCAATATTGCTACCGCCCGCTAGGGTGACATACTCGCCAAAGTTGGCAGGGCCAAAGCTCATGCAGCACTCGTCGGAGTAGCCGCCGGCCCGGTCAATAAACACGCTGGGGCGCTCCGGGTTGGCCTCTGCGATGACATCGGTTACCCGTGCCAACTGCGTCTCGGCAAACTCGATGAACTCTTCCGCCGCTTCTTCATCGTCCATGATCTGGCCGATAATGCGCATGGAGGGAATGGTGTGTTCAAGCGGGTCTTCGCGAAAATCCACATAGACAATGGGAATGCCGAGTTGTGCCAGCTTGTCGTCGTAGGCGGCGTCCTCTGTAGCGGCTTTGGCCTCAATGTTCATCAGTACTACGTCAGGGTTAAGCGACGCAGCCTGCTCTACGTCAAAAGTGCCGTCTTTGAAACCGCCAAAGGTGGGGATCGCTTCGATTTCGGGGAAACGTTCGGCGTAACGGGCATAGTTATCGGGATCCGCCTGAGAAAAGTCTTCGCGCCAACCGACCACGTGGGCAAAAGGATCTTCAGGTTCGAGCAACCCAAGCAAATAAATTTGCCGACCTTCGCCTAAAATCACCCGTTCGGCAGGGGCGTCCAGGGTGATTTGGCGGCCAGCCACATCGGTGACGGTGATAGCGTCAGCCATAGCAGTTGCACTGCAAGCAAACGTGATAAGCGTACCAAGCAGAAGTTTTAAGCGCGGAGAATTGAGCATTTTTTAACTCGTTGGTCGATATTGGTTAACAGGGCTGGCATCGCTGATGGGTTTTAATGGTTTGATAGCACAGAGATGCAGTTGCTATTGTAACTGATTAGCGTTTAGGCGGCATTATTGGGGTGCCGCGCTTAATGGTCAACATGCTACGCTCTACTTTTAGCATTTATTCCCCGGCGGTGAATTCACGCATCTGGTTCTAAGCGGCAAAGCGATATTGATGCATTGTTGGTTAGCAAGTACTTACTTTTCTGGAGGGGCCGCTATGCCTTTGTCTCGTGTTGAAATTGTCACGCCTTCCGCCGAGCGTTTAATCAATCGGCTCTGCAAACACTGGGCGCATAAGCTGGAGGTCGAGCAAAGCGACCAGCAAGCCACCATTACGTTTGCCACAGGCACCTGCTTGATGCTCGCGGAGCCCGATAAATTAGTGGTGGCTCTCGAAACCCTCGAAGAGGAGCATCTGGATGAACTGGAAGGGGTAGTCGAGCGACACTTGGTGCGTATGGCCGGTGATGAAGAGCTGGCGATTGTTTGGGAGAACTAGACTACGGCTGGTCTGCTATAATCGCGCTGATTTTGAAAACATAAGTCTTACGCACCGAAACGCAGAGCGCAGGAGTTCGCATGACCCGAATTGCCATTGTAGGCGTGGCTGGCCGCATGGGCCGTACGTTGGTAAATGCTGTAGAGCAGGATACAGAGGCGACGCTAGCTGGTGGGATCGTGGAGCCCGGCAGTTCCTTGGCGGGCGCTGACATTGGCGAGCTTGCGGGTGTAGGTAAGCGCGGCGTCGTTGCGGTCGATTCGCTCGCGTCGATTGTCGCTGATTTCGATGTGTTGATCGACTTCACAGCCCCTCAGGTCACTCTTGGTAATCTGGCATTCTGTGCCAAGCACGGCAAACGTATCGTGATTGGCACCACCGGCATGAGCGATGATGAGCTGGCCCAGTTGGATAGCTACCGCGACAAGGTGGCCATGGTGTTCGCGCCCAATATGAGCGTCGGCGTCAATTTGACCCTGAAGCTGCTCGAAACCGCTGCTAAAGCATTGGGCGATGAAGGCTACGACATTGAAGTGATTGAGTCCCATCACCGCCATAAAGTTGATGCCCCTTCCGGTACCGCGATCAAAATGGGCGAAGTAATCGCCGACAGCTTGGGGCGTAACCTGAAAGAGCACGGTGTGTTCGAGCGAGTCGGCCAGTGCGGCCCACGTACCGACAAAGAGATCGGCTTTGCCACCGTTCGAGCGGGCGATATCGTAGGAGAGCACACGGTAATGTTTGCTACTGAAGGCGAGCGCATTGAAATCACTCATAAGGCCTCTAGCCGGATGACCTTTGCCAAAGGTGCGGTTCGCGCGGCGCGCTGGGTCGCTGGTAAAGAGAGCGGCCGTTATGACATGCAGGATGTGTTAGGTTTGGATTGAGGCGTTACTAATGCTAGGACAGCCCTGTCACTCAGGGGTAGTTTTAGGTCAAAAATTCCTGTAACATTTCAAAAATTTTGGCCGGGTGGCTTAGAAGCTCTGACTTACAGACTTTAAACGGCGCGCTTGTTGCGTTGGCCAGCCCAAAGCCTGCCCCGAGTTTGCTACTAGTAAGTTAATAGTTATGCGGCTCCGAAAGGCATCGAACAACAAGCGGGATGAAACCGATTCTTTTTATCGGCTTCGTCCCGCTTTTTTACGGCCCTTGTTTTAATGGCAAACGCTTTAATGGCAAGCGCTTTAATGACAGACGCTTTAACGACGATAGTTTTGATAACTAGCGTCGTGGATGAATGAAGAAATTGCTGAGCCTGCGCCCTCAGGCTCCCACCAGCATGGGAGGATCTTGTTTTGAATAACCCCGCATTGAGCAAACCCGCAATATTGGCCTTGGAAGATGGCAGCGTGTTCCACGGCATCGCCATTGGCGCGGACGGATTAACAAGCGGTGAGGTGGTGTTCAATACGGCCATGACCGGTTATCAAGAAATCCTCACCGACCCCTCTTACACCCGCCAAATCGTTACCCTCACCTATCCCCATATCGGCAACACCGGCATTAACGCAGAAGACATTGAGTCCGCCTCTATTGCTGCGGCAGGGCTGGTCATTCGTGATCTACCGTTAATGGCCAGCAGCTTCCGCTCAGAGCAGTCGCTGTCGGATTACCTAAAAAGCCAGAATGTGCTGGGCATTGCCGATATTGATACCCGCCGCCTAACGCGCATTTTGCGCGATAAAGGCGCGCAGAACGGGGCGATTTTAGCGGGTGCTGACGCTGAAGG
Source organism: Halomonas alkaliantarctica (assembly GCF_029854215.1). NCBI lineage: Bacteria > Pseudomonadati > Pseudomonadota > Gammaproteobacteria > Oceanospirillales > Halomonadaceae > Vreelandella > Vreelandella neptunia. The sequence continues at coordinate 309,854 of NZ_CP122961.1, forward strand.
TTACGACGCGGTGGCGCGGGCGCTGGAAGCCGCCAAGGCTTTCCCTGGTCTGAAGGGTATGGATTTGGCCAAAGAAGTCTCGTGTAAAGAGGCCTACGAGTGGTCGGAAGGTGAGTGGACACTGGGTGAAGGCTACGCTGATGCTGCTAAAAGTGAGCGCCCTTACCATGTGGTGGCGTTTGACTACGGCGTGAAATTCAACATCCTGCGCATGCTGGCCGCCCGCGGCTGTCGACTGACGGTGGTGCCCGCGCAAACACCCGCCGCTGACGTTCTGGCGATGAAGCCTGATGGCGTGTTTTTAGCCAATGGCCCTGGCGATCCAGAACCCTGCGACTACGCCATTAAAGCGATTCAAGATGTGCTGGAAACCGATATTCCGGTGTTTGGTATTTGCCTGGGCCACCAGCTGCTGGCGCTTGCCGCCGGGGCGAAGACGGTCAAAATGAGCCACGGCCACCATGGTGCCAACCATCCGGTGCAGGATTTGGATACCGGCACAGTGATGATCACCAGCCAGAACCACGGTTTTGCGGCGGATGAAGCAACACTGCCTGCCAACGTACGTGCAACGCACCGGTCGCTGTTCGATGGCACCTTGCAAGGGATTGAGCTCACCGACCGCCCCGCGTTCAGCTTTCAGGGTCATCCAGAAGCGAGCCCCGGCCCGCGTGATGTGGCGCCGCTGTTTGATCGCTTCGTGGGCATGATGCAGGCGCGTCGCTAACGCGCCTGTCCCATCACCGTCTTTTTGTTGCTCATCGTCACCATTTTTTGCGGGAACCGTTATGCCTAAGCGTACCGACATCAACACTATTTTGATCATTGGCGCTGGCCCGATTGTGATCGGCCAGGCCTGCGAATTCGATTACTCTGGCGCCCAGGCGTGTAAAGCGCTGCGCGAAGAGGGTTACCGGGTTGTTTTGGTCAACTCCAACCCCGCCACCATCATGACCGATCCGGCCATGGCCGATGCTACTTACATCGAGCCGATTACCTGGCAGACGGTAGAGAAGATCATCGAGGCGGAGCGCCCCGACGCGATTCTACCGACCATGGGTGGCCAGACGGCGCTCAACTGCGCCCTCGAGCTTGAAAAACATGGCGTGCTCGAGAAATTTGGCGTCGAGATGATCGGTGCTAACGCCGATGCGATTAACATGGCCGAAGACCGCGATCTGTTTGATCAGGCCATGAAACGCATTGGCTTGGAGTGCCCTAAAGCGAAAGTCGCCCACACCATGGATGAGGCGTGGGAGATTCAGGCAGAGCTGGGTTTCCCGACCATTATTCGCCCTTCCTACACTATGGGCGGCTCCGGCGGCGGCGTAGCGTACAACAAGGAAGAGTTCGAAGAGATCTGTACCCGCGGTTTTGAACTCTCCAACAACCACGAGCTGCTCATTGATGAGTCGCTGCTGGGTTGGAAAGAGTACGAGATGGAGGTTGTGCGCGACAAAAACGACAACTGCATCATCGTCTGCGCGATTGAAAACTTCGACCCCATGGGCGTGCACACCGGTGACTCCATCACCGTGGCCCCGGCACAAACGCTGACGGATAAAGAGTATCAGATCATGCGTGACGCCAGCCTCGCGGTACTGCGCGAGATTGGTGTAGAGACCGGTGGCTCTAACGTCCAGTTCGGTATGGACCCCAAAACCGGTCGTTTGGTGGTCATTGAGATGAACCCGCGGGTGTCGCGTTCCTCGGCGCTGGCCTCTAAAGCGACCGGTTTCCCGATTGCTAAAATCGCCGCGAAATTGGCGATTGGCTATACCCTGGACGAGCTGCAGAACGATATTACCGGTGGGCGTACACCAGCATCGTTCGAGCCGTCTATCGATTACGTGGTCACCAAGATTCCACGCTTCACCTTTGAGAAATTCCCCCAGGCTAACGATCGTCTGACGACGCAGATGAAGTCGGTGGGTGAGGTGATGGCGATTGGCCGCACGTTCCAAGAGTCGCTGCAGAAAGCGCTGCGAGGCCTGGAAACCGGCAACGATGGTCTTGATCCGATCATTACCGATTTTACGCCGGACAACATGGCGATTATCCAGGGTGAGCTCCAGGCCGCCGGTGCCGAGCGTATTTTCTACGTGGCAGATGCCATGCGCTCGGGCATGAGCGTCGATGAGGTCTTTGCACTGACCAATATCGACCCCTGGTTCCTGGTGCAGTTGGAAGATCTGGTGCTGACTGAAAGCGCCGTTGCCAAGCGTTCGTTGGCTGACTTCTCTGCTCGTGAGCTCTATCAGCTCAAGCGCAAAGGTTTTGGCGATGCACGCCTGGCTAAGCTGCTCAGCGTCAGCGAAAAAGAGTTCCGTCAAACCCGTCAGGCTGCCGGTATTCGCCCGGTTTATAAGCGCGTCGATACCTGTGCTGCGGAGTTTGCTTCGGACACCGCCTATATGTACTCCACCTATGAAGAGGAGTGCGAGGCGGATGTGTCTGACCGTCAGAAAATTATGGTGCTGGGCGGTGGTCCTAATCGTATCGGCCAGGGTATCGAGTTTGACTACTGCTGCGTTCACGCCGCCTTCGCCATGCGTGATGACGGCTATGAAACCATCATGGTCAACTGCAACCCGGAAACCGTCTCTACCGATTACGACACCTCTGATCGCCTCTACTTCGAGCCGGTAACGCTGGAAGACGTGCTCGAAATCGCCGACAAAGAGAAGCCGGTGGGCGTGATCGTTCAGTTCGGTGGTCAGACACCATTGAAGCTGGCCCGTGAGCTGGAGGCGGCCGGTGTACCGATTATCGGTACCACGCCGGACGCTATCGACCGCGCCGAAGACCGCGAGCGCTTCCAGGTGATGATCGACAAGCTGGGCCTGAAGCAGCCGCCCAATGCCACGGCGCGCAGCTTTGCCGAGGCTTTCGATAAAGCCGAAGCGATTGGTTACCCGCTGGTAGTGCGCCCAAGCTACGTATTGGGTGGCCGGGCCATGGAGATCGTTTACGACGCCTCCGAGCTTGAAAACTACATGACCCACGCGGTGAAGGTCTCCAACGACTCACCGGTGCTGCTGGATCACTTTTTGAGTGCCGCGATCGAGATCGATATCGATGCGGTGTCGGATGGTCAACAGGTAGTGATTGGCGGCATCATGCAGCACGTAGAGCAAGCGGGCGTTCACTCCGGTGACTCCGCCTGTGCGCTGCCGCCTTACTCGCTACCTGCGGATGTACAGGATGAGATGCGCCACCAGGTGAAACAGATGGCCGTTGAGCTGGGTGTTAAAGGCTTAATGAACGTGCAGCTGGCCTGGCAGGATGGCGAGATCTACGTGATCGAGGTTAATCCCCGCGCTTCGCGTACGGTGCCCTTTGTATCCAAGTGCATCGGTACCTCGCTGGCGCAGATTGCGGCCCGCTGCATGGCCGGTAAAACACTTGCGGAGCAGGGCTTTGAGAAGGAAATCGTACCGCACTTCTATAGTGTTAAAGAGGCGGTTTTCCCGTTCAATAAATTCCAGGGGGTCGACCCGATTCTCTCGCCGGAAATGAAGTCCACCGGCGAAGTGATGGGCTCTGGCGACACCTTTGCAGAAGCCTTCTTCAAGGCGCAGTTGGGGGCAGGTGAGGCCATTCCTGGGCTTACCGGCGAGCGTAAAGCGTTCCTGTCTGTACGCGAGCCGGACAAGGCAGGGATTATCGAAGTGGGTCGTTCTCTGTTAGCATTAGGCTTTACGCTATGTGCTACACGGGGAACAGCGGCTGCTTTGGAAGCTGCCGGGCTTGCCGTGGAGCACGTCAATAAAGTTTACGAAGGTCGTCCCCATATCGTCGATCTGCTTAAGAACGACGAAATTGCCTACATTGTGAACACTACTGAAGGTCGTCAGGCTATTAACGACTCTTCGGTCATTCGCCGTACTGCTCTCGCGCGCAAGGTGCCCTATGCGACCACCTTGGCGGGCGCTAATGCTGTTTGCATGGCGCTTGAGTACGGTAGGGAGATTACGGTGCGGCGCCTTCAGGATCTGCATGCAGGAGCAAGTCAATGAACAAGGTCCCGATGACAGTTGCGGGAGAAAGAAGCCTTCGTGAAGAGCTCGATCACCTTAAAAGCGAAGCGCGTCCGCAGGTGATCGCGGCCATCGCCGAGGCGCGTGAGCACGGTGATCTCAAGGAGAACGCCGAGTATCACGCCGCTCGCGAGCAGCAGGGGTTTATCGAAGGGCGAATTCAGGAGATCGAAAGTAAGCTCTCTGTCGCTCAAGTGATTGATGTCACCAAACTGCCGAAAACCGGCAAAGTGATTTTCGGCGTAACCGTGTCGCTAATGAATCTGGATACTGATGCGGAAGTCACTTACCGTATCGTTGGCGAAGATGAAGCGGATATTAAGTCTGGCCGCATTTCGGTCACCTCCCCGATTGCCCGTGCCCTGATCGGCAAGGAAGAGGGAGACGTTGTGGTGGTCAAAACCCCCGGCGGCGACGTGGAGTATGAGGTAGGTAGCGTCGAATACGTTTGATCGAAAAATGCCCCTTCGGTTGGCCTTGGTTAGGTCGGTCGAAGGGGCGTTTTAGTATCATCGCCGCGCTCTGTCTTAAGTAGTGTTCTTGAGAGAGTGTTAGAGCGAGTTCAAGCGAATGGTTAATGGCGGCCGTGATGGTTCTCGAAGCGGGTAACGTTAGAAAGCTTCGGGTTCACCTGCGGGTTTCTGCGGTAGAGCAGCGCCATTTTGCCAATGGTCTGTACCAGGTCGGCACGGCTATTGGCGATCAGTTCGGCTATCATAGCAGCCCGATCATCACGCTCAGGAATGGCAAGCTTCACTTTGATCAATTCGTGATCGGTAAGTGCGCGGTTAAGTTCTGCAAGCAAATTTTCGGAGACGCCGTTCTCAGAAACGGTGACCACTGGGTTGAGATGGTGGCCAATGCTACGAAATGCTTTCTTTTGTGCCTGTGACAAGCTCATGGTATCTTGCGGTATCCCGGTTAGCGCTTAACGCTCCATCTTACGGTGAAACGTCACCGAGTGAAAGCGATCGCGTGAATGCGCCCATCTCTTATTCCAGTGTTAGATTCCCACATGCAGCAAAAGCCCCCAAACCGAAAACATTCTGTTAGCAAGACCAGCAATAACTGGAAGAAGGAGCACTTTGACGACCAGTACGTGAAGCAGAGCTGGCAAGATGGCTACCGCTCCCGTGCCAGCTATAAGCTGATCGAGTTGGATGAAAAGGATAAACTGCTGCGCCCTGGCATGACGGTGATTGATCTTGGGGCAGCCCCCGGTGGGTGGAGTCAAATCGCTGCGGAGAGGGTAGGGCCGGAAGGTGTGGTGATTGCCTCTGATATTCTGGAAATGGATGCACTGGCCGGTGTGGACTTTATCCAAGGCGATTTCACTGAAGAGGCGGTACTAGAGGCGATATTAAAACGCCTGGATAATCGCCGTGTAGACCTTGTGATGTCGGATATGGCCCCCAATATGAGTGGTATGGCGGCGATTGATCAGCCTCAGGCGATGTATTTAGTGGAGCTAGCGTTAGAGCTCGCACGTGAAACGTTGTCACCTGGTGGTCGGTTTTTAGCTAAAGTATTCCAGGGGGAAGGTTTTGACGCCTATTTGAAAGAGTTGCGCGGCAGCTTTAGCAAGGTGGTAACCCGTAAGCCAGATGCTTCCCGAGCACGTTCACGGGAAGTTTATTTTCTGGCCGAAGGGTTTCGCGGGTGACTGTCTTTAGGTAGGAGGCACCGCCCGTGTGGTTCATAGCCAAGATTTATCAGCGCGATTGCCAGACAGGCAAGCGCAACGTGTGTCACATTAGGCGCCATAATTGCGCGTGACACAGATGGCCCGAGGCATAATATAAGACGCTTTGGCAATGGTTGAACGCTTGATGCTGATGTAATGTCCTAGTAGAAGGATTTATAAGCATCAGGGTTTAACTGACAGATTCTTGTAATGAGGGTAGCCCCTTGAATGATATGGCGAAGAACCTGATTCTGTGGTTGGTCATCGCGGCCGTCCTACTGACTGTGTTCAATAATTTCAGCACCGAAAGCGCACCGCAAAACACTAACTATTCCCAGTTTGTGCAGCAGGTGCAAAATCAGCAGGTACGTAGCGTAACGATTGATGGTTACACCATCACTGGTGAGCGTACGGATGGCTCTCAGTTTCAGACAATCCGCCCATCGGCAGAAGATCCGAAGCTGATGGACGATCTGTTGAGCAATAATGTGACGGTCGTGGGCAAAGAGCCAGAGCAGCAAAGCATCTGGACGCGGCTACTTATTGCCAGCTTCCCGATTTTGCTGATTTTGGGCATCTTTATGTTCTTCATGCGCCAAATGCAAGGTGGCGCCGGTGGCGGTAAAGGCGGCCCGATGAGCTTTGGTAAGTCGAAGGCCAAGCTGCTCTCCCAGGATCAGATCAAGACGACCTTTGCCGACGTGGCTGGCTGTGATGAAGCCAAGGAAGAAGTCGAAGAGTTGGTAGACTTCCTGCGTGACCCGACTAAATTTCAGCGCTTGGGCGGTACGATTCCCCGCGGCGTATTAATGGTAGGGCCTCCAGGTACCGGTAAAACGCTGCTGGCAAAATCGATTGCTGGCGAAGCGAAAGTACCGTTCTTCTCAATTTCCGGTTCAGACTTCGTGGAAATGTTTGTCGGTGTGGGTGCATCGCGTGTGCGCGACATGTTCGAGCAGGCTAAGAAGCAGGCGCCGTGCATCATCTTTATCGATGAGATTGACGCTGTGGGTCGCTCACGCGGCGCTGGCATGGGTGGCGGTAACGACGAGCGCGAACAGACGTTGAATCAGCTGCTGGTTGAAATGGATGGTTTTGAGGCCAACGAAGGCGTCATCGTTATCGCCGCGACTAACCGTCCTGACGTACTCGACCCTGCGCTTATGCGCCCCGGCCGCTTTGACCGTCAGGTAACGGTCGGCTTGCCGGACATTCGTGGTCGTGAGCACATTTTGGGCGTTCACCTGCGTAAAGTGCCACTGGGTGATGACGTAAAACCGCAGTTGATCGCACGTGGTACGCCTGGTTTCTCAGGCGCGGATTTGGCCAACCTCGTCAACGAAGCTGCCCTGTTTGCCGCGCGCCGCAATAAGCGCTTGGTCAGCATGGAAGAGCTTGAGCTGGCGAAGGACAAGATCATGATGGGCGCTGAGCGCAAATCGATGGTCATGACCGACAAAGAGAAGCTCAATACGGCTTACCATGAGTCGGGTCACGCCATTATCGGTTTGGTCGTGCCTTCCCATGATCCGGTCTACAAAGTAACGATTATCCCGCGGGGTCGTGCGCTGGGTGTCACTATGTTCCTGCCGGAAGAGGATCGCTACAGCCTCTCTCGTCAGCAAATTCTGGGGCAAATCTGCTCGCTGTTTGGTGGCCGTATTGCCGAAGAGATGACGCTAGGCCCGAACGGCGTGACCACGGGTGCCTCCAACGACATCAAGCGTGCTACAGAGCTGGCTCACAACATGGTTGCTAAGTGGGGCTTGTCCGACGAAATGGGCCCGATCATGTACGACGAGGATGAGTCTCATCAGTTCCTCGGCGGCCCGGGTCAGGGCGGTGGTAAGATGAAGTCGGGTGACACCACCACGCGCCTTGATAAGGAAGTCCGCAAAATCATCGACGATTGCTACGAGCAGGCACGCCAAATCCTGACCGATAATCGCGATAAGCTGGATGCCATGGCCGAGGCTTTGATGAAGTACGAGACCATTGATGCCGCTCAGTTGAAGGACATCATGGAAGGTCGTGATCCGCGCCCACCAGAAGGCTGGGACGACGGTGACTCATCCGGTGGCGGTACCCCTGTCAACGATGACAAGCCGCAAGTGAAGGCCGAAGACGACGCTTCTTCTAGCGCTTCTGGAAGTGATTCTTCTGGCGGCAGTGATTCTGGAGACAATGGTGAAGAGGATGACGACAAACCGCGTCGCCGTCCCTCAGACCCGCTAGGCGGTCCTGCCGGTCCATAGCCGTCGGCATCGTCGTATGAGCAAAAGGCGCCCTGTCAGGGGCGCCTTTTTTGTTATGCTGTGTGCATACCACTGCAATGTTTATTTTCTTGATCAGGCTGCAGCATGAAATCAATTTTGGACACATCCTCCACACGCACCGCAGAAAATGCTTTTCAACTGCGTTGCGGACGTCATCTGCTGGATCTCTCCTTTCCCCGGGTAATGGGCATTCTTAATGTGACCCCTGACTCTTTTTCCGATGGTGGTCAGCATGTGTCATTGGATGGCGCTTTGCGCCACGCCGAGCGAATGCTGGCCGAAGGGGCGGCGATAATAGATGTGGGCGGCGAATCGACTCGCCCTGGCGCTACCCCTGTCAGTCCCCAGGAGGAGCTGGATCGGGTGGCGCCGGTGGTGGAAATTCTGGTTCGTGAGCTGGATGCGCTGGTGTCGGTGGATACCAGCTGCCCGACGGTCATACGCGAGGCGAGCGAGCTGGGCGCTGGAATGATTAACGATGTGCGCGCGTTAGAGCGCGATGGGGCGCTGCTGGCTGCGGTGGGTAGTGGTTTGCCCGTTTGCTTGATGCATCGACAGGGTGAGCCGCAAGATATGCAGGAGTCACCCGCTTATCAGCGCCCTATCGAGGAAGAGGTGGCTGACTATTTGTCACGCCGGATTGCCGAGTGCGAGGCAGCCGGTTTGCGCCGTAATCGATTATTGATAGATCCAGGTTTTGGCTTCGGCAAAACCGTCGAACACAATCTACGCTTACTCAAATACATGGAAACTTTTCAGTCATTTGAGCTTCCCTTGCTGGTGGGTATGTCACGCAAGAGTATGATTGGTAAAGTATTGGGCCGCCCGGTAGAGGAGCGTTTGCCGGGGGGCTTGGCGCTCGCTGCTATGGCAGTGGAGCGTGGGGCAAATATTTTGCGCGTGCATGATGTGGCTGAAACGGTCGATGCAGTCAATATGGCATGGGCGGTACTTCAAGAAGGCTGCGAGCCGCCGCTAAACAAGGAGTTTGACGCATGACAAGGCGCTATTTTGGGACGGATGGTATTCGCGGTACGGTGGGTAAATCGCCGATTACCGCTGATTTTATGCTCAAACTGGGCTGGGCGGCGGGGCAGGTGCTGCGCCGTGATAAAGGCCGAACGCGGGTTCTGATCGGCAAAGACACGCGAATTTCTGGCTATATGTTCGAATCCGCCCTAGAAGCAGGGCTTTCCGCAGCGGGGGTCGATGTGTCGCTGCTAGGGCCAATGCCCACGCCGGGCATTGCCTACTTAACGCGCACCTTTCGTGCCGATGCGGGCATCGTCATTTCGGCGTCGCACAATCCGTTTGATGATAACGGCATCAAGTTTTTCTCCGCGGAGGGCAAGAAACTGCCTGATGAGACAGAGGATCGTATTGAGGCGATGTTAGAAGCGCCGCTGACTACGGCTGAAGCCGCTCAGCTGGGTAAGGCGACGCGTATCGACGACGCCTCAGGCCGTTATATCGAGTTTTGCAAATCGACTCTGCCTGACCGGCTTAGTCTGCACGGTCTCAAAATCGTCTTAGATTGTGCTCACGGTGCCACTTATCATATCGCGCCCAATGTGTTCCGCGAGCTGGGGGCTGATGTCACTACTATTGGCTCTGCGCCCGACGGGTTGAATATTAACCAGCAGGTGGGCTCAACGCACCCTGCTGCTCTGCGTGCTGCCGTGATTCAGCAAAATGCTGATTTGGGGATCGCCTTTGATGGCGATGGTGATCGCCTGTTGCTGGTGGACGGCGACGGTCGCGAAGTTGATGGCGACGATATTCTCTATCTGATTGCCCGCGATCGCCACGAGCGTGGTTTGCTGCAAGGCGGCGTAGTAGGCACGGTGATGTCGAATTTTGGCCTGGCGATGGCGCTGGACAAGCTGGGAATCCCCTTTGAGCGAGCTAAAGTGGGTGATCGCTTTGTGATGGAGCGCATGGCCGCCAATGGGTGGGAGCTAGGCGGTGAGTCGTCGGGGCATATAGTCTGTGGTCATGTGCAGACCACCGGCGACGGGGTCGTCTCCGCGTTGCAGGTTTTGGCACTGATGATGCGCGAGCAAAAAAGCCTGCCGATACTCTTAAAAGAGCTGGAGAAAGTGCCCCAGGCGCTGGTTAATGTACGCTTGCCCGCCCATGTCAGCGCAAAAGAGGTCATGGAGACGGCGGCACTTCAACAGGCGGTGGCCGCTTTAGAGCATGAGTTAGGCGATGAGGGTCGAGTGCTGCTACGTCCATCAGGTACTGAGCCGCTAATTCGTGTGATGGTGGAGGGTCGCGCTCATTTGGATGTCGACCAATTGGCACGCACCTTGGCTGATCAAGTTCAGGCACTGCTTGATTAAACATGCTTAACCAACCAGCACAGCAAAACGGTTCAGCACACTTGTTTAGTAAACATGTTTCGCAAACCCAGCCTGTGGCTATAACAGCGGTTGTCTTGACAAGGCCGCTCCTATACCATTTCGCTCCACCTTGAGTGAGGAGAGTCGATGCGTACGCCTTTAATTGCCGGCAACTGGAAAATGAACGGTTCCGTGGCGTTGATCAATGAATTCGGCCAGGCCTTCTCCGCCGCCGTATCGCCAACGAACGTGGATGTCGTTATTATTCCGCCGTTCCCCTATTTGGATGCAGCGCGCCAAGCGTTTGAAGGTACGGTGCTATCATTAGGCGCGCAAACGCTGAACCCTATTCACTCTGGGGCGCATACCGGCGAAGTGAGTGGCCGCATGCTAAAAGAGTTTGCGGTCTCTTATGTCTTGGTGGGGCACTCCGAACGACGCCAGCTTTATAAAGAGAGCGATGAACAGATTTTCGCGCGCCTATTAGCCGCGTTAAGTGTCGATCTCAAGCCGATCCTTTGTGTGGGTGAGTCTCTAGAGGAGCGTGACGCAGGTCGCACGATGGATGTTGTGCTTCGTCAAGTGGGCTATGTCATGTCCCGCTTAGAGCCCGATCAGCGCAAGCAGGTCGTGATTGCCTATGAGCCTGTTTGGGCCATTGGCACTGGTCGCACGGCGACGCCCGAGCAAGCACAGGACGTCATGGCAGGCATTCGCGCCTACCAAGCGGGTTTTGATAAGGGGCTCGCTGAGCAACTGCGTTTGCTTTACGGCGGCAGTATGAACGCAAGCAATGCGGCTGAGCTGCTCGCTCAGCCAGATATCGACGGCGGTCTAGTGGGCGGAGCCTCACTCAAGATCGATGATTTTTATGCCATTTGTCAGTCAGCAGGATAACGCCATGCAAGTTGCAATTCTTATGATTCATGTGGTGATTGCGGTCGCCCTGGTGGTACTCATTCTGCTTCAGCAGGGTAAAGGTGCCGAAGCCGGTGCAGCCTTCGGGGGCGGTGCATCACAAACCGTGTTTGGTTCGCGGGGCAGCGGTAACTTCTTGTCGCGCACCACGGCTTTGTTGGCGGCGGGTTTTTTCGCCACCTCAATGGCGCTGGCTTACTTTGCCACCCAGGCAGGCCAGGCACCCGAAGCGGGTATCCCCGATTCGCGTCTGATCGAGCAGCAGCAAAACGTTCCAACGCTTGACGACAGGCCTGCGGATGTGGATAATGCCGCGCCAGTGCTAGAGGAAAGCAGCGAGTAAGTGGCTGACTGTTTTTTAGCCTCCCCTGATGCCGAAGTGGTGGAATTGGTAGACACGCTATCTTGAGGGGGTAGTGACCGTATGGTCGTGCGGGTTCAAGTCCCGCCTTCGGCACCATCTGTTTTGCTGGCTAGCCAGCTTCCCAGAACGTTTCTTTCGTTACCAGAATGCCAGCTTGGCACCTGAGATGAAAAAGACAGCTTTAAGTAAGTGGTTCTTGAAGCAAGTAGTTCTTGACGTGAGTAGCTTTAGTGTCTATTATCGTCGACCTAGATTGATGCGGGGTGGAGCAGTCTGGTAGCTCGTCGGGCTCATAACCCGAAGGTCATCGGTTCAAATCCGGTCCCCGCTACCATTTTCTAGTTGCATGTGATGGTTGTTTTCTTTTAGAAAAATAGAAAACAGTCAGTCATACCAGGTACAGCCTGCTACATGTTGCTAAGATGGTACTCAAGGTTTCTTTCAAAAAGCCCCTTCCAGTGAAGGGGCTTTTTGTTAGCAGCTTTTAGCTAGCAAAGGCGCTTGGTGCTGCTGCATTGGCGCCCGCCTTGTTGGCAAAAATATCGTTAGCACGAATATCTTAATAGCGGATGTCGTCCGGAAAACCGGAGACACATTCCCGAGTAACGCCAATCAGCCACCTAGCTTTTCTAATAACTCCTGGCCAGGTGCCTGATGCAACGGCTATAGGAGCTTTGTCTGTGGCCACTAAACACGCTGCGCTTCACGCGCTGATCGAACCTGTTGTTGCTGCCATGGGCTTTGAGCTATGGGGCATCGACCATCTTTCCCAGGGCAAAAACTCGCGGCTGGTGATCTACATCGAGCGCGAGAGTGGTGTCAGCGTGGAAGACTGCGCAGATATTAGCCGCCAAGTCAGTGCTGTTATGGATGTAGAAGACCCCATTGCCGGTGAGTACCGGTTGGAAGTCTCCTCGCCAGGCATGGCACGTCCCTTGTATTCCCTGGATCAGTTTACCCGCTTTCAAGGTCATCACGTCGCGCTGAAACTGCGCACTGCCTTTGACGGGCGGCGCAAGTATCAAGGGCTTTTGGTCGGTGTTGAGGGGGATGAAGTACTGTTACAACTGGATGGCGAAGAGTACTGCTTTCCAATTGAGAGTATTGATTCTGCTCACATTGTACCGCAGTTCGACGATTGACCGGGTGGCGGCGCTGCCGGCAGGCTGCCGGGGTGATGCACATAAGGATAGGTTTTCTGGCGAGGCATACGCATGAGTAAAGAAATTTTAATGGTCGTTGACGCGATCTCCAATGAGAAGGGCGTCCCGCGTGATGTCATCTTCGAGGCGGTAGAAGCCGCTCTTGCGAGCGCGTCACGCAAGCGTTTTGAAAGAGAAGAAGCCAATGTGCGCGTGCATATTGACCGTCGCACTGGCGAATACGAAACCTTCCGCACCTGGACCGTTGTGGAAGATGACGAATTCGAAACGCCAGATTACGAAATTAAAGAGAGCATCGCCGAGCAGCGCGATCCGCCGCTGAAATTAGGCGATGTTGTCGAAAAAAGCATCGAAAATGCGTCGTTTGGCCGTATCGCTGCACAAACCGCGAAGCAGGTGATCGTGCAGAAAGTACGCGAAGCCGAGCGGGCCGAAGTCGTGCGCCAGTATGCCGATCGCGAAGGTGAACTGGTTGCGGGCATCGTTAAAAAGACCACGCGTGATGGCCTGATCATTGATTTGGGTGAAAACGCTGAGGCGTTTTTGCCGCGCAATGAAATGATTCACGGCGAACGTTACCGCATGAACGAGCGGGTACGTGCCCTTTTGGTCAAAGTCGACCCGGACGCTCGTGGCGCCCAGCTCCAGCTATCGCGGACGTGTCCCGAGCTGATTATTGAACTGTTCAAAATCGAAGTGCCTGAAATCGCTGAACAGTTGATTGAGATCAAAGGTGCTGCTCGCGACCCCGGTTCACGCGCCAAAATTGCGGTAAAAACCAATGATCGCCGCATTGATCCTGTCGGTGCCTGTGTGGGTATGCGCGGTTCGCGCGTTCAGGCGGTCTCTTCGGAGCTGCAGAACGAACGCGTTGATATCGTGCTGTGGGACGATAATCCTGCCCAATTGGTGATTAACGCCATGGCACCTGCCGATGTTGGGTCTATCCTTGTGGACGAAGACGCCCACGCAATGGATGTGGCCGTGGCGCAGGATAACCTTGCTCAGGCGATTGGCAGGAGCGGCCAGAACGTGCGTTTGGCTTCTGAACTTACCGGCTGGCGGATTAATGTCATGACCGAAGAGGAAGCGGAGTCTAAGCGCGACCAAGAGATTGATAGCCTGGTGGACTCTTTTATTCAGCACCTTGAAGTGGATGAAGACGTCGCTCGCCTGTTAGTGGAAGAGGGGTTCACTACCCTGGAAGAAGTCGCCTACGTGCCGATGGAAGAAATGCTCGAAATCGAAGAGTTCGATGAAGATATAGTAGAGCAGCTACGCGCACGTGCGAAAGACGAGCTGCTGACGATGGCGATTGCCTCGGAAGAAGCGCTAGACGGTGCCCAGCCAGCAGCTGATCTGCTGGAGATGGATGGCATGGAGCGCCACCTGGCCTTCATTCTGGCCAGTCGCGGCATTGTCACCATGGAAGATCTCGCCGAGCAGTCTGTCGACGATCTGGTCGATATCGAGGAGTTGGACGAAGCGCGCGCAGCGGCACTGATCATGACTGCCCGTGCGCCCTGGTTTGAAGTCGATGACGCATCGGATTCGAACACACAGTAAACAGGTCACGGGCTGAGGAGGGTCAATATGTCAGATATGACAGTTAAAGATTTCGCAGGAAAGGTGGGCCGTGATGTGCCTCGCCTACTAGAGCAAATGAAAGAAGCGGGTTTAAAGCACGCTTCTGAAAGCGATGCTGTATCTGAAGAAGATAAGCAGAAGTTGCTGAGTTTCTTGAAGAAGAGCCACGGCGGTAGCGACACCCCTGAAGCGGGTAAGAACCGCATCACGCTGACGCGCAAAACCCGTAGCCGTATCAATACCGGTGAGCGCGGCAAAAGCATCGAAGTGCAGGTACGTAAGAAAAAAACCTACGTAAAAAGCGCTGAAGATGAAAAGCCGAAAGCACCGGAGCCTAGCTACACCGGCCCGCGCCAGCTAGTGGGCGATATGGCAGAAGCCGAAGCTGAGCGCAAAGTGTCTGATGCGCGTGAAGCCGAAGAAAAAGCCGCTGCTAAGAAAGCCCGTGCTGCACAGGTAGCTGAGGCAACCGCGCGTAGCAATAAAGAAGCTGAAGCGACGGCACGTAGCAACAAAGAGGCTGAATCAACGCCCAAAGTCGCCAAAGCAGCTGCGACGCCTGATATCGAAGTGCCCAACCTAGAGATTGATGACACGCCGTCCGGTGACGATATGCCGCCAGCGCCGCCGAAAGAAGGCCGCTCTGACCGTCGTACCGCTCCGCCGAAGAAAACGGCAGCGAAGGCTAAAGGTCGTCGTGACGATGAAGATCGTGGTGATCGCGAAGAGCGCAAGCGCGGTGGCGGCGGTAAGAAGGTCAAACGTGCCGAGCAGCGTCGTGGTGGTCGCCGTGGTGGCAACCAAACCGGCAATGGCAAGCACGCTTTCCAGAAGCCGACCCAGCCGATCGTGCGCGAAGTATCGATTCCTGAATCGATCAGCGTAGCGGAATTGGCCGACAAGATGTCGATCAAGGCCAATGAAGTGATCAAGGCCATGTTTAACATGGGCGCGGCGGTTACCATCAACCAAACCATCGATCAGGATACGGCTGCGATCGTGGTGGAAGAGATGGGTCATACGCCGAAGCTGGTGAAAGATGACGCGCTGGAAACGGAAATGCTCGAAGGCATCTCCTATGAAGGCGAAGAGATCACTCGTTCACCCGTTGTTACGGTGATGGGTCACGTTGACCACGGTAAGACTTCGTTGCTGGATTACATCCGTAAAGCGAAAGTAGCGACCGGTGAAGCGGGCGGTATTACCCAGCATATCGGCGCCTACCACGTGGAAGATAACCACGGTGGCGTTACCTTCCTGGATACCCCAGGCCACGCGGCGTTTACCGCTATGCGTGCCCGTGGTGCCAAGGCAACGGACGTCGTCATTCTGGTTGTTGCCGCGGATGACGGCGTGATGCCACAGACGATTGAAGCGATCGAGCACTCCAAGGCCGCTGAAGTACCGATGGTGGTGGCGGTGAACAAGATCGATAAGCAGGGGATCGATCTGGATCGCATCAAGAACGAGCTTTCCCAGCACGGCGTGATTTCAGAAGAGTGGGGCGGTGATACCCAGTTTGTTCACGTGTCTGCTAAGACCGGTGAAGGTATGGAAGAGCTGCTGGAAGCGATCCAGTTGGCCTCCGAAGTGCTTGAGTTAAAAGCCGTGCCTTCCGCGCCGGGTAAAGGTGTTGTGGTTGAGTCACGCCTTGATAAAGGTCGTGGTCCGGTCGCTACCGTGTTGGTTCAGAACGGTACGCTGAAAAAGGGCGATATCGTCCTGGCTGGCCTGCACTATGGTCGTGTACGTGCGCTGACCAACGAACTGGCCCAGCAGGTTGATTCGGTTGGCCCTGCGATGCCAGTAGAAATTCAAGGCTTGGGCGGCACGCCGGATGCCGGTGATGACTTTATGGTCGTGGCTGACGAGAAGAAAGCTCGCGAAGTAGCGAACTTCCGTCAAGGCAAATACCGCGAAGTGCGCCTGGCACGTCAGCAGAAGGCCAAGCTGGAGAACATGTTCAGCCAGATGGGCCAAGACGAAGTGGCCAAGGTCAATATCGTCCTCAAGGCCGATGTTCAAGGCTCACTGGAAGCGATCAAAGGCGCCCTGGAAGAGCTCTCCACTGATGAAGTCGAAGTGGCGGTGGTCTCTTCGGGTGTCGGTGGTATCACCGGTACCGATGCCAACCTGGCGCTTGCATCTGAAGCCATCGTGGTCGGCTTTAACGTCCGTGCTGATGCCGCTGCCCGTGAGATCGTTGAGCGCGAAGGCCTGGATCTACGTTACTACAGCGTCATCTATCAGTTGATCGACGAGGTCAAACAGGCGATGAGCGGTATGCTCGCACCTGAGTGGAAAGAAGAGATCGTTGGTATTGCTGAAGTACGCGACGTCTTCCGTGCGCCGAAAATTGGTGCCATCGCCGGTTGTATGGTGGTTGAAGGCAACGTGCATCGTAATAAGAAGATCCGCGTGTTGCGTGATGACGTAGTAATCTACGAAGGCGAGCTCGAATCGCTGCGCCGCTTCAAAGACGATGTGCAGGAAGTGCGCAACGGTATGGAGTGTGGCATCGGCGTGAAGAACTACAACGATGTCCAAGTCGGCGATAAGATCGAAGTCTTCGACCAAGTGAAGGTCGAGCGTAGCCTGTAAGGCTGCGAGGAGCTAAACATGCGCGAATTTAAGCGTACCGACCGGGTAGCCGACCAGCTCCAAAAGGAGCTGGCGGTACTGATTCAACGCGAAGTGAAAGACCCGCGTTTAGGCATGGTCACGGTGAGCGGTGTCACCGTTAGTCGTGATCTTGGCTACTCCGATGTCTATGTCACTCTGTTGGGTGAGCAAGAGCCCGAGCGTATTAAAGAGAACCTGCAGGTGCTTAAGCGAGCTGCCGGTTTTCTAAGAAGTCAGATTGCTAAGCGCATCAAGCTACGTCACGTCCCGGAGCTGCGTTTTCATTTCGATGAGAGCGTGGTACGCGGTCAGCAACTCTCTTCATTAATTGATGAAGCCGTGACCACGGATCGTGCACGCTATCAAAACGATGATGATTATCAAGATAGTGACGATTACCAAGACAGTAGCCAGGACACCGACGCCCAGCAAAGTGAGGAAACTCGCTAGTGGCGCGTCAACGTCGAGGTTTGCCGGTTAATGGTGTATTGCTGCTGGATAAGCCCAAGGGCGTTTCCAGCAACCATGCGCTGCAGCGTGTGCGTCGGCTGTTTCAGGCTCAAAAAGCCGGGCACACCGGAACGCTAGACCCAATGGCAACCGGCTTATTGCCGATTTGCCTAGGCGAAGCGACCAAGTTTTCATCGCACTTGCTGGAAGCCGACAAGGTGTATCGCACCCGGGTAGAGCTCGGGGTGATCACCGATACCGGTGATGCGGAAGGTGCGGTGATTGAGCAGCATGAGGTCCCCAGCCTAAGCGTCGATGACGTGGAAGCAGTGCTCACTCGTTTTCGTGGTGAGATTGACCAAGTGCCGCCCATGTATTCGGCGCTAAAGCATCAAGGCAAAAAACTTTACGAGTTGGCCCGTGAAGGCAAGCAGGTAGAACGTGCAGCACGGCGCGTAAGCGTGTATGATGCGCGCCTGCTATCGTTTGAAGGCACTGCTTTTGAGTTGGAAGTAAGCTGCAGTAAAGGCACTTACATCCGCACGTTAGCCGAAGATATTGGCCAAGCGCTTGGCTGTGGCGCGCACATCAGTCAACTAAGAAGGCTCAAAACGGGGCCTTTTTTAGCCGACGCGATGTGGACGCTAGAGGCGCTGGAAGCATTGGCCGACCAAGCGGCACTGGAAGCTGAGCTAATGCCTGTGGATGTGCTGGTCGATCATTTGCCGTCGTTGATGGTAGACGATACGGCCCACGCCTGCTTGGCACATGGCCAGCCTGCCATGCTAACCACCGGCTCGCTTGCGCCGGATGCGTTAGCACGACTTTATTACGCCGAGACGTTTATCGGCCTTGGCGTAGTGAAAGGTGCCCAGGAAGTGGCGCCTAAGCGACTGTTAAGTACCGTCGCTATCTCGTAAACAGCGTTGCAAGGATGCAGCAGTGTTCGCGAAAATCGCTAGTAGAAATTAGTAGCCTGAGACTGCAAATATGCGTGGTCTCAACCATTCATTTTTAGGCATATTGCTTACTGGAGAGACAGATGGCTTTAACCGCTGAGAAGAAGGCCGAGATCGTCACCGAATACGGCCGCGGCGACAACGATACCGGTTCCCCTGAAGTGCAAGTTGCACTGCTGAGCGCCAACATTAATGGCCTGCAGGATCACTTCAAGACCAACAAACAGGATCACCACTCTCGTCGTGGTCTGATCCGCATGGTTAACCAGCGTCGTAAGCTGCTGGACTACCTAAAGCGTAAAGATTTCGAACGCTATCAGTCTCTGATTCAGCGTTTAGGTCTGCGTCGTTAAGCGTTAACGGCAACGATTAGAAACGGGCAGCTCTTTGTGAGCTGCCCGTTTTTTTATGTTTCGTGTTTACGGCAAGAGGGAACTGGTAGCCCTATCGCGCTCCAGCGCCTAGAATGGTAACGAGTCAAAACGACCTAAACGAATAGACAAGTAGATATTGATAATGCTGAAGGAAGTCGCTGTGAATCCGGTAAAGAAAACGTTCCAGTACGGTCGTAGCACCGTCACGCTCGAAACCGGGCGTATTGCCCGCCAAGCTACCGGCGCTGTCATGGTAACAATGGATGACACCGTCGTGCTGTGTACCGTTGTCGCTCGTAAAGAGGCAAACCCGAGCCAACCCTTTTTCCCCCTCTCGGTACACTACCAAGAGAAAACCTACGCAGTGGGCAAGATTCCTGGCGGCTTCTTCAAGCGCGAAGGACGCCCCACTGAGAAAGAGACGCTGACCTCGCGCTTGATTGATCGCCCGATCCGTCCGCTGTTCCCCAAAGGCTTCATGAACGAAGTGCAGGTCGTCTGTACCGTTCTCTCTACCGACCGTAACCACGATCCGGATATCGCCGCTTTGCTTGGCACCTCCGCGGCGCTGAGCATCTCTGGCGTGCCGTTTAGTGGCCCGATTGGCGCAGCCCGCGTTGGTTTTAACGAAGAGAAAGGCTACTTCCTCAACCCAACGGTTGAAGAACTGGGCTCCTCAGAGCTGGACATGGTCGTCGCCGGTACCGAAAAAGCCGTGCTGATGGTTGAGTCTGAAGCCAAAGAGCTGCTAGAAGACGAAATGCTGGGCGCCGTTCTGTTCGGTCACCAGGAAATGCAGGTCGCGATCAGTGCCATTAACGAACTGGTTGCTGAAGCGGGCAAGCCGCGCTGGGAGTGGCAGGCCGCCGAAGAAAACCAAGCGCTTAAAGCCGCTATGGCCGATGCCTTTGAAGCTAAAGTGGGCGACGCTTACCGCATCACCGACAAAATGCAGCGTCAGGATGCACTGGCTGAGTTGAAAGACCAGGCGATTGCACAGCTGGCAGCCGATGAAGGCGAACCGGTTAACGACAAGTTCAGTAAAGATGACGTCAAAGGTGCCTTTGCTGGCCTGGAAAAACGCGTTGTGCGTTCACGGGTGGTAAAAGGCGAGCCGCGTATTGATGGTCGTGACAATCAAACCGTTCGTCCGCTGGCCATCGAAGTCGGTGTGCTGCCGAAAGCGCACGGTTCTGCCATCTTTACGCGTGGTGAGACCCAGGCGATTGCCGTAGCAACGCTGGGCACGCTGCGTGATTCACAGCTAATCGAATCACTGGAAGGTGAGCGTAAAGACCGCTTTATGCTGCACTACAACTTCCCTCCCTACTCGGTGGGTGAAGCTGGCTTTATGGGTGGCCCGAAGCGTCGCGAAATCGGCCATGGCCGCTTAGCGCGTCGTGGCGTGCAGGCGATGCTACCGTCAGAAGACGTCTTCCCCTACACCATTCGCGTGGTGTCTGAAATTACCGAGTCTAACGGTTCCAGCTCCATGGCCTCTGTATGTGGCTCTTCGCTGGCTTTGATGGATGCAGGCGTGCCGCTAAAAGCACCGGTCGCCGGTATTGCCATGGGCTTGGTGAAAGACGCCGACGGCTTCGCGGTATTGACCGATATCCTGGGTGACGAAGATCACCTTGGCGATATGGACTTCAAAGTCGCCGGTTCCGAAGAGGGTGTCACCGCCCTGCAGATGGACATCAAGATCGAAGGCATCAACGAAGAGATTATGGAGCTCGCGCTGCAGCAAGCACTGACCGCGCGTCTGAGTATTCTCGAGCAGATGAATGTCGTGATCAGCCAGAGCCGTAGCGATGTCTCCGACAACGCGCCGTCCATGGCAACGATTAAAATTGATCCAGACAAGATCCGTGACGTTATCGGTAAAGGCGGCGCGATGATTCGCAAAATCTGCGAAGACACAGGCGCCTCTATCGACCTTGACGACGATGGCACCGTACGTATCTATGCGGAAGATAAAGCTGCCGCCAAGCGTGCGATTGACACCGTACTGGCGATTACCGCAGAAGCGGAAATCGGCAAGCTGTATAACGGCAAGGTCGTGCGTATTGCCGACTTCGGTGCGTTCGTTAACATCATGCCCGGCACCGATGGTCTGGTGCATATCTCGCAAATCGTTGCCGAACGCGTTAACAACGTGCGCGACTTCTTGAACGAAGGCGATGATGTGATCGTTAAGGTGCTGGATATCGACAACCGCAACCGCGTGAAGCTGTCGATGAAAGAGATCACCGAAGAAGAGAAAGCCGCTTTTGCAGCTGAAGCAGCGGAAACCGAAGCCACGATTTAAATCGCTAGCTAGGTTTCTGACACCGCCCTCGTAGCCTCTGGCTGCGGGGGCGTTGTTTTTACTAAGTACTGTTTTTGCTAGGTGCCGTTTTAGCTAAGCACTTTTTGCTAGATCTGGTTTTGCTGTTAGCTATAGCTTTGTTCGCCGGGATTTAAAGAATCAGGGAGCAGTAGATGGAGCAGGAACAAGCGCCGCGCTGGTGGGCGGTGGTGGCCGTGATGATCGGCATTTTTTTATTGGTGACCGCTGAGCAGTTGCCGATTGGGTTGCTTTCTCAGGTGGCGTCGAGCATGGGCGTTACCCCCGGCATGGCAGGCTTAATGGTCACTGTGCCCGGCGTGGTCGCTGCTTTTTCAGCACCGCTGTTACCCGTCGCTGTAGGGCGTTTGGACAGGCGCATTATGCTCACGGTATTGATGGCCGTGATGGTGGCAGGGAGTGTGCTTTCAGCATTGGCCAGCAGCTTTATCCTGCTGCTCGCCGCCCGGGTATTAGTGGGGCTTAGTATTGGTGGGTTTTGGGCGGTGGCGGGCAGTATTGCCCCACGGCTGGTGCCTGAAGCCCAAGTGCCAAAAGCGATGACGATGATTTTTGGTGGTGTCGCGGCAGCCTCGGTGCTGGGTGTGCCGTTGGGTACGCTGCTGGGGGATCTAAGCAACTGGCGGGTCGCGTTTGGGGCGCTGGGTGGTTTAAGCCTGTTAACGGCCGTTGCGCTGTGGTGTTGGCTACCGCCGTTACCGCCAAGAGAACCGGTGCGGCTCCGCGTGCTCGCCCAGCAGTTTGGCAATCGTGGTGTGCGGGTGGCGGTGTTAACCACCGCTTTTGTAGTGGTTGGCCACTTTGCCGCCTACACCTTTATTAGCCCCATCCTGCAAGAGATCAGCGGTATTTCACAGCGCCATGTGAGCAGTCTGCTGCTACTTTACGGGGCGGCGGGCATTGTGGGCAATATTGCGGCCGGCATGTTTGCTGGGCGCCACCCTTACCGCGCCGTGCTGGCGATTCCCAGCCTGTTGCTTATCGTCGTTGCCGTGTTCCCGCTGATGGGTGTTCAGCCGAGCAGCGGTGTGATGCTGCTGATGGTGTGGGGCGCAGTGTTTGGTAGCGTATCGGTGAGTATTCAAACCTGGATTCTGCGCACAGCACCCAATACCGAAGCCGCAACGGCGTTGATGGCGTTTACCTTCAATATGTCGATTGGTTTGGGCGCCATGCTGGGTGGGCGTATCGTCGATGGCAGTAGTCTGCCCATGGCTATGTGGGCCGCAGCGGGATTATTCCTGCTAGGCGCGCTGCTGGTACTGAGTACGCCAGCCAAGGTCGTTGGCCAGAAAACGCGTTGAGCCAAGAGGCGCAAAAAAAATGCCCCCGCGATCAGCGGGGGCATTGGTTAAGCGCTCACCTCAAACAATCATCAAGGACGCTCAATAGCCAGTGCTACGCCCTGACCGCCGCCGATACACAGTGTCGCGAGGCCTTTCTTGGCGTCGCGGGCGATCATTTCGTGGAGCAGCGTCACAAACACGCGACAGCCAGAGGCGCCGATCGGGTGGCCTAGGGCAATCGCGCCGCCGTTGACGTTCACTTTAGAGGTGTCCCAGCCTAGCTCTTTGTTGACGGATAGCGCCTGGGCGGCAAACGCTTCGTTGGCCTCTACCAAGTCCAGGTCGTCCAGGCTCCAGCCAGCTTTTTCCAGGCAGCGGCGAGTGGCCGGTGCGGGACCGATACCCATAATGGCAGGGTCAACGCCTGCGTTGGAATAAGCCGCTATACGTGCCAATGGCTCTAGCCCCAGCTGCTTGGCTTTTTCGGCTGAGCAGAGCATAACCACCGCCGCGCCGTCGTTGAGCGCCGAGGCGTTACCGGCGGTAACGGTGCCGTCTTTCTTAAACGCGGGGCGCATGCCTCCAAGCTTCTCAGCGGTAACTTCGCGTGGGTTTTCGTCGGTATCAAACACCACCGGGTCGCCTTTGCGCTGGGGAATTTCCACCGGCACGATCTGGCTTTTGAACTTGCCCTCTTTAATCGCTGCTGCAGCTTTCTGCTGCGACGCGGCGGCAAACTCATCCATTGCTTCACGGGTGATGCCGTACTTCTCGGCTAAGTTCTCGGCGGTAATGCCCATATGGTAGTTGTTGAACGCATCCCACAGGCCGTCGTGCACCATGGAATCAATCGCCTTCCAATCGCCCATGCGCTGGCCGTTGCGGGAATTGGGCAGTACATGGGGCGAGGCGGACATGTTCTCCTGGCCGCCGGCCAGAATCAGCTCGGCATCGCCGCAGCGAATTGCCTGAGTCGCAAGATGAAGCGCTTTAAGGCCTGAGCCACACACTTTGTTGATGGTCATGGCCGGCACCGAGTCCGGTAGGCCGCCTTTAATCGCCGCTTGGCGCGCCGGGTTTTGACCAACGCCCGCGGTGAGCACCTGGCCCAGCAGTACTTCGTCAACCTGATCGGGAGAAACGCCGGTTGAGGCAAGGATATCCTTGATCACCAAAGCGCCCAGGTCGCTCGCTGGAATACCTGCGAGGGAGCCGCCGAAAGCGCCCACAGCGGTGCGGCGTGCCGCAACAATGACTACTTCTTGCATAAGATGACTCCTGGAGTAATTAACAGACAGTCTGATACCAGATGCCCGATAGGCGTGCTCTGTCAGCCGTACTCTTTTATTCGAGCTCTGTCAGCCGTCTCTTCAGCATAGGGGAAGGTGGTGCGTTGCGGCAATAAACCTTTATGGGCAAATAAAAACGGGCCAACATGTGGCCCGTCAGAAGAAAGCATTAGAAGTGCTAAGATGAGCCCAATGGTGGTTAGGCTAGCTGCACCGGGATAATATTGCTGGTGTGGCTGACGTGGTTGCCTTCCTGGAGATACACCAGCGCAGGCTGGTGGTTTTCCAGTTCGGCTTCGGAGTAGTGGGCGTAGCTGCAGATAATGATCCGGTGGCCAGGGGCGGCGAGGTGGGCCGCAGCGCCGTTGATCGAAATGAGCTTTGAGCCTTCCTCACCGCGAATGGCGTAAGTGGTGAAGCGTTCGCCATTCTCGACGTTGTAAATCTGGATCTGCTCATTTTCACGAATACCCGCCATATCCAGCAGGTCGCCGTCGATGGCGCAGGAGCCTTCATAGTTGAGTACCGCGTGAGTGACGCGTGCCATGTGCAGCTTGGCTTTGAGCATGATGGTATGCATGTGAGTTCCTATTTTTACCCGTTGTTTGTTTATTCTCTGACAGTGCTGGCCGGGAGTTTAACAGTGAGGTTGTCGATTAATCGCGCCGGGCCCAGCTTGGCGGCGGCCAGCATTACCGCATGCTGGGTCGCTAGGTTAATGGGGCCTAGCGTGGCATCGCGCAGTTCCAGGTAGTCCAGCGTAAAGCCCGCATCATACAGAGCGGTGTGACCCTGGTGTAGTACCTTTTCGATAGGTTCTCCGCGCTCCAACGCATCGCGAAGCGTACACAGCGTGCGATAAAGCGCAGGGGCGATGACACGCTCCTCGCTACTTAAATAGCCGTTGCGTGATGACAGTGCTAAGCCATCCTCTGCACGTACGATGGGCACGCCGATAATCTCAATAGGCATGTGCAGGTCGCACACCAGCTTACGAATCACCGCCAGCTGCTGGTAATCCTTCTCCCCAAAGCAGGCGACGTCTGGCTGTACCAGATTAAACAGCATGCTGACCACGGTAGAGACACCGTCGAAATGGCCGGGGCGTGAGCCGCCGCACAGCCCTTCGCCTACCACGGGCACATGCACGCGGGTCTGTGCGTCCAAGCCGTTAGGGTAGAGCGAGCTTACCGTTGGGGCGAACAGCACGTCGCAGCCAGCCTCAATAAGCTGCGCTTGATCGGCATCAAAGGTGCGCGGGTAGCCGTCTAAATCTTCGCCTGGGCCAAACTGCATCGGATTGACAAACAGGCTTGCGACCACAATATCGGCGTGCTGGCGCGCGCAGGCGACCAGCGCTAGGTGACCTGCATGTAGGTTGCCCATGGTGGGTACCAGGGCAATACGCTGGCCGCGTTGGCGGTAATCTCGCAGCGTGCTGCGTAGCTGATCAATGTCTCGCAAAGTGCGCATAGTCGTTTCGCGTCAATAACAAAAAATGGTCGATAGTCGAGCTGTCTTAAAACGGTTTTAAAAACAGTGCTCTTGAGCTGGGAAGGCGCGGGTTTTGACGGCTTCGTGGTACTCCAGGAAAGCAGCTTGAATGTTATCAGCGTCGACCATGAAGTTTTTTACAAAGCGCGGTGTGCGGCCATGGGTAATACCGAGCACATCGTGCATTACCAGGATTTGGCCATCGGTATCCGGTCCTGCGCCAATGCCAATAACCGGCACATCCAGCGCTTCGGTGACCGCTTTGCCCAGGCTGGCGGGAACGCACTCGAGCAGAATCACCGAAGCGCCCGCCTCGACAAGTACTTTTGCGTCGTTAATGATGCGTTCCGCGTGAGCAGCGTCGCGTCCCTGCACCTTATAGCCACCTAGCTGGTGCACGGTTTGCGGGGTTAAGCCCAGGTGGGCACACACCGGTACGCCGCGGCGGGTGAGTTCACGAATGCCATCGGCCATCCACGCTTCACCTTCCAGCTTGACCAGTTCCGCCCCCGCGCGCATCACGGCACCGGCATCTTCCAACAGGCGCTCGGTGGTGGCGTTGCTCATAAAGGGTAGATCGACCATCAGCAGGCTATGGCCTTTACCACGTGCCGCGCAGCGGGTGTGGTAAACGATGTCGTCAATGGTGACGGGTAGGGTGCTGTTATGGCCCTGTAGCACCATGCCCAGCGAATCACCGACGAGCAGGACATCAATGCCTGCTTGGCTTGCCGCATGGGCAAA
The DNA here is from genome assembly GCF_029854215.1 of Halomonas alkaliantarctica. Taxonomy (NCBI): domain Bacteria; kingdom Pseudomonadati; phylum Pseudomonadota; class Gammaproteobacteria; order Oceanospirillales; family Halomonadaceae; genus Vreelandella; species Vreelandella neptunia. The sequence continues at coordinate 335,799 of NZ_CP122961.1, forward strand.
GGAAGCATCGTAAGCGGTTAGGCAACTGAACGTCTCGCCAGCCTGCTTATAGGCCTGCAGCGTGCTTAGGGTGACGGTTTTCATGGCGTGCTCTCATGTTTTACGTGAGGCCGCTGCGACATAGGCAGCCGACCATTATTGATGCTGCATCCCTGCATGCGCGAAGTGGCGTAACCGGCAATTGTTACCTGAATGGGGTGTCGGTGTCGAGATTTGTGTCAAATGGTAGCGTTAGCCGCACACTAGGCGTTAGATAAGCGTTCCAAGCCTTGGTTCTCAACACGTTCAAGCCATGTGGATAGCGGCTGCTGGAGAAGATCTAGAGAGGGGGCGATCTCTGCGAGGGGGAGCAGTACAAAGGCCCGGGCAGTCATTTGCGGGTGCGGTACGCGTAAACGCAGCGAGTTGATGTGGTCGTTAGCGTAGAGCAACAGGTCAAGATCGAGCGTTCGGGGCCCCCAGTGGCGCTGGCGGCGGCGGCGATGCTGCTGCTCTAACGCCTGAAGCTGGTCGAGTAGCGCCAGCGGCGAGAGCCGGGTCTCCAGCGCTGCCACCGCGTTGATGAAGTCCGGCTGATCCTGCGGCCCCACCGGGCGGCTGGCGTAAAGCGATGATGCTGCCACCAATCGACTTAGCGGTAGCCTTGCCAGCTCGTTGAGGGCCTCACGAACCTGCTCGATAGGCGACTCCAGATTGCTACCCAAACCGATATAGGCGAGCTGGGAAGACGCACCCACTACTCTGGCGCGCTCGGCTTACGGCGCCGTTTACGACGGCGGTCGCCCTGGCTGGCGGGGTCGCCGCCAACTTTTTGCAGCAGGCGACGCTGTTCGTGCTCGTCGCCGCGCTGAAACGCCGTCCACCATTCGCCTAAACCACTGGGTATCTCGCCCGCCTGTTCGCGCAGCAGCAGCAGGTCATAGCCCGCTCTGAAACGTGAATGTTCGCGGGTTTGAAAGGCCTTTTTACCGCGCCGCTGGGGTAGGCGCTGCTGTAATTCCCAAATTTCCCGCATGGGGATGCCAAAGCGCTTGGGAATCGACGTGAACTCTAACTGCCGGGATACCACTTGTTGAGCGGCTGCTTGAAGCGCGGGAATGGGCGGCATGCCTTCCTGCTCCAGGGCTTCCTGGCGATGTTTGACCGGGGCCCATAAAAATGCTGCCAGCAGAAAGGCCGGGGTGACGGGGCGCTCTTCGGCAATGCGTTTATCGGTGTTGGTCAGCGCCTGCTCAATCAGTTCTTCGGCCCAGGCGGCATCGGCCATGGCTTCTTCGGCCTCGGGGAACAGCATACCGAATAGGCCGTAGTGGCTGAGTAGCCGGAAGGTGACCAAGCCGTGGCCCGACATAAACAGCTTGAGCACTTCATCGAATAGCCGCGCTGGGGGAATCTGCAGCAGCAGCGGCGCCTGATCGTACATCGGCGCTTCGGTGGCGGGGTCTAGCGTGAAGTCGAGCTTAGCCGCAAAGCGCACTGCCCGCAGCATCCTTACCGGGTCTTCGCGGTAGCGTGTCGCCGGGTCGCCAATCAAGCGCAGGGTGCGGGTCTTAATGTCCTCTGCACCATTGGCAAAATCAGTGATGCTGAAGTCGGCGATATTGTAGTAGAGCGCATTAACGGTAAAGTCGCGGCGCAGCGCGTCTTCTTCAATATTGCCCCATACATTATCGCGCAGCAGTAACCCTTCATCGGACTGGTGGGCAATGTGGTCGCCATGCTCGTCTTGGGGTTTGCCACGGAAGGTGGTGACCTCAATGACCTCGCGGCCAAAGCGCACATGGACAATCCGAAAACGGCGGCCGATCAGGCGCGAGTTACGAAATAAATCGCGAACCTGCTCTGGCGTGGCATTGGTGGCGACATCAAAATCTTTGGGCATCTTGCCCAGCAGCGCATCACGAATGCAGCCGCCCACCAAATAGGCGTCGAAACCCGCGCCGCTAAGGCGGTAAAGCACTTTTAACGCGGCATCGCTAATATGTTGGCGAGAAACAGGGTGCTCGGACCGAGGGATGTTACGCGGAGTGAGGGCGTTGGTGGTGCTCTCTTGGGGATCAAGCAAGGTTTTCAATTGCTCCCCCGGGCTGTGTAGGAAACGGGTAAATCCTTTAAACATGCGACGATTTCAACTCGCAGGGTACGAAAAATGGCCGTAAAAATAGTCGTTAGAAAACACGTCAAACGAGTACTGAACATAAACCACGAATGGATGAGTGTAGCCGACCCTCTATGGCTTGCAAAGAGCGGCTTGCAAAGCATTTGACGCTGGCGGAGGCTAGCACAGGTTTTAAACCCAGACTTTAAACACGGAAAGGGGAGGCTAAGAGAGCCTCCCCTATAAAGCAATCAATCAGCGTCCGTGCTGCTGTTTTTCTTCATGATGGCACATCGCCCTGAATACGCACCGCAGTCGGTAGGCGTAAGGATCACAATAGTTCCGACCGCCTCGTATTCAAAACAATAATCCAACCGCGAACTTTTCTCCCCCCGGGGAATTATTATTGGCGCCGGGGTGTACACACTGACAGCTATTGTTGTTGTTAGGATGCCGAGTCACGTTGTACGTCGCGTCCTTATCGGGCCACTTGCTAACTCTTATTATTGTTCGCTGCGCCTGTGTTGCCTGCGCAAGCAAGTAATGAGACTCAAGCCTATTGTTCTTGTTAGTACCGTTATCTCTACCTGGCCCTGTTGTTTTTGTTGTGGCTCAGGTTCTGGCGAGGTCATGTTGTTTTTGTTGGTGACCTGGCGCTATGCCCAGTTTGTTTTTCTTACCCAGTAATACTGCAGACCCTGTGCCACCTATTTAATAAATTATAAATTTCAGAAGGTTGGCGTTTTCAAATGGGATGAGGAACTTTGCGACGCGAAAAGTGTTACCCCTTTCGCGTCCGTTTGTGCGCGCCGTTGTGTGGGAAGGTAACAGTGCCTGGGTAGCGAAAGGTAGAATATTTCTTATTTAAATCAGTGTATTAGACAATAGTCGTAGAGGTGGGGTGGTAGGGCGTGTGGATAGAAATGCCCAGGTACTCAACCTGGGCGGCGGGCGGTTTTTTTGCGCGGTATGCCAAGCCGCTGGCGTCGTTCCCAGAGATTTTTACGGCTAATGCCCAGTTTTTGTGCCAGTTCGGTTTCACTCATTTGATCCTGGTGTTCGAGGACAAAGTGCTGAAAATAATCTTCTAAAGAGAGATCATCTTCATTCTCTTCAGCGTTTTTATCGCCGCTGCCAGTGACAGTAGGGGAGCTGGACGAGCCAGAGGGCGGATGAGGGCGTGGGGTGGTCGGCGCTAGACCTAGATCATCCGGGTGGATCAGATGCCCCTCGGCCAGAATTACCCCGCGTTCAAGGGCGTTCTCCAGCTCGCGAACGTTACCCGGCCAAGGGTAGTCGCGTAGATCCTGTCGGGCTGCGCGGGAGAGGCGCAGCCCCGTGCGTTCGTGGCGTTTACACGCCTTGTCGAGCAGAATGTCGGCGATCTCAAGGACGTCGTCCTCGCGCTCGCGCAGCGGCGGCAGCTCGATCTGCATCACGTTCAGCCGGTAGTAAAGGTCAAGGCGGAACTCGCCGGTTTTTGACAGCGCGCGCAGGTCACGGTGGGTGGCCGCAATCAGGCGGACGTTAACGTGGCGGGTTTCCACTGAACCGATTTTGCGAATTTCGCCCTCTTGAAGAACGCGTAGCAGGCGCGCCTGGGCATCCAGCGGTAGCTCGCCAATCTCATCCAAAAACAGCGTACCGCCATCGGCGGCTTCTACTAACCCGGTGCGCGCAGCGCTGGCGCCGGTAAAAGCGCCTTTCTCATGGCCAAACAGCTCGGACTCGATCAGCGTTTCAGGAATTGCTGCGCAGTTGACGCAGATCAGCGGTGCCTTGGCGCGCTTGCTCTGCTGGTGAATGGCGCGGGCTACCAGCTCCTTGCCGGTGCCCGACTCGCCAAGAATCAATACGGTGACATCGGCGGGGGCAGTTTTACTAATGCGGGTGTAGACCTGCTGCATGGCAACGCAGTTGCCGATCATGGTTTGTCGACTGCCGCCTGCATCGGTGATATCCGGGGGCGGGCTCTGCTGCATCGACTGCTTGTGCAGGATCCGCTCAACGGTCTCCAATAGCTCCGCGTGGTCAAAGGGCTTGGCCACGTAGTCCACGGCACCCTGTTTGAGCGCTTCCACCGCAGAGCGCATGCTGGCGTAGCTGGTCATGATCAATACCGGCACGGGGGCCGCGGCGGTGATGAGCGTAGTGCCCGGCTCGCCCGGCAGGCGCAGGTCGCTGATGATGAGGTCGAACCCTTTGAGCTCAAGCTGGCAGGCCTCCTCAGCGCTGCCTGCTTCGCTGACCGTATAGTCGTGGCGTTCCAGTAGGCGCTTTAACGCGCTGCGAATAATCGCTTCATCTTCAACAATCAGAATCCTGGGCATGGGTTGGCTGATCATCCTGTTGGTAAAGCGGCAGCCATAACGTAATGGCTGTGCCGCGAGGCTGTCCGGGGGGTGGCGAGGCCACATCTATTTTACCCTGGTGCTCATTGATAATCTGGTAGGCCAATGAAAGGCCCAGACCGGTGCCCTCGCCGGCGGGTTTGGTGGTGGTAAAGGGCTCGAATAGGTGCTCGCGCACTCGTGGGTCGATGCCCTGGCCGTTATCGGTTATCCGCCACCAGGCAAACTGCTCGTGGCGCCCTGCGGTCATGTGAACTTCTCCCCCCTGGCCGCAGGCATCCCGGGCATTGCTCAGCAGGTTGACCATCACTTGCGTTAATCGCTGGGCATCGCCACGCACCACAACGTCTTCAGGCGTCTCATTGGTTAATGTGACATCCTCTCCCGAGCGGGCGAGGTGGATCAAGTGCAGTGCATCTTCGCTAATTGATGCCAGTGCCACAGGTGAGGCAGGGAGCGGTACCGATTGACGCCCCCCATGGGCAAAACCAACCAATGAGTTAACGATTTTGGTGACCCGTTGGGTTAGCTGCTGGATTTGATCAGCGGTCTCCAGCAGGGCTGGGTCGTTGGTGTCGTAGCGTAGATTTTGCGCCAGCGACGAGATGCCGGTAATCGGGTTGCCAATTTCGTGGGCGACGCCGGCGGCTAACTGGCCGATAGAGGCAAGGCGCGCTGCATGCACCAACTCATCTTCCAACCACTTCATTTCGGTATGGTCCTCAATCAGGATAACGCTACCGCCACGGCTGTCATTGCCGCTTAGAATCGCTTTGTGCAGGGTCAAAAAATAGTCTCTACCGTGCAGCGTAACTGCCTGTTTGTAGAGCGGTGTTGACCTGGTCTCTAACACGCTGCCCAGCAGGCTGGGCCAGGGGGCGGGCAGGCTATCGCGGCGCGAGCCGATCACGCTTTCACCGCTAATGCCCGAAAGTTGGGAGAGCGCCTGATTCCACATTAACAACTCATCATCATCGCCCAAAACGCACAGCCCCACCGGTAAATACGCCAGGGTTTGGCGGTGGTGGCGTCGCAAGCCGTCGAGTTCACGGGCTAACCCTGTCAGCCGTGATCGGTAGGCTTCCAAGCGGCTTTCAACGAAGTGAATATCATCGGTTTCAGGGGCGTCGTCGTGGCGGTAGGGTAGGTAGCGATCCACAATGTCCCGTGCCACCGATGGGCCCATTAGGCCCGAAAGATTAGCCTGAATGCGGTCACGCAAGCGACGCAGCGCGTAGGGGCGGCGCTCCTGGGGGGTTAAGTTGAGCGCTTGCAGGGCTCGGTTAACTTCACGGCTGGCCGCCTCATCGCCGAGGGCGTGGGCTAAATGGATAGAAAAATCACTTGCCGTGGCGGCTTCCAATGGAAAGCGCTTGGAGCGGATAACCGCATCGACGGAGCACGCTTCTGCGGCGGACTGCTCCCCATCAGAAATACGCGTGAACAGCGATATCACAATCAGCAGCAGGATATTGACCGCTAACGACAGCAGCGTGACGTTGTACCAAACCGGTGCACCAGTATCGGTAAGCGGTGTAAAAGGTAGCGTCGGTACGGGCAGCGAAAACATGAGTGGCAGCCATAGACCCCACAGCCACACGCCCACACCTGCGATCAGGCCAATAATCATGCCTTTACGGTTAGCACCCGGCCAGTAGAGCAGCGCCAACATGCCGGGCAGGCACTGGGCCATGCCGACAAACGCAGCTAACCCCAAGCCTATGAGGCCATGATGGCGCCCTACCCACTGGTAAAACACCCAGCCGCCGATAATCACCGCGACCACTAAACCACGACGCAACCACAGCAGCCAGCCGTAGAGGTCACTGCGCGCTTCGGGGGGCCTTGCTACCAGCACAATATGATTAAGCACCATGCCTGAAAGCGCCAGCGCAATCATAATCATGGTGCCGCTGGCGGCAGCTAGTCCGCCGATAAACGCGAGTGCCCCTACCCACCAGTGTTCACTCATTAGGTAGGCGGCATAGGCGGCGATGGGTATGTCGGGATTAACCGACTGCGCGGCCCACCAGATCACCGGCACGGGCAGCGCCATTAGCAGTAGAAACAGCGGCAGTGCCCAGCTCGCTTGTAGCAGGGTATGCCGCGACAGGCTTTCCGCGAAACTAATGTGAAATAGGTGCGGCATCATAAACGCCGCGGCAAAAAACAGCAGCAGCAGGGTTCGCCACTGGGCAGGGTCAAGTTTGGGTGTCTGTTGCTGGAGGATAGCGCCTGGACCTTCCAGCCACAGCTGCAGATCGCCCGGGCCATCAAACACCATCCATAGCGCCACCGCACCCAGCCCCAGCATGGCCAGTAGTTTAACGATGGATTCAAACGCAATGGCGCTAAGCAAGGTGTCGTGACGGCCATGAGACTGACTGTGGCGGGCACCAAAAATGACCGCAAAGGCGGCAATCACGGCGCAAAAAAGCAGTGCAACACTTCCGCCCGCTTGGCTGGCGGTGATGATGTTGATGGCTTCGCTCAGGGTTTGGACTTGAATGCCGAGCAATGGCAGCACGGCCAGCAGACTGACGAGGGTAACCAGCGTACCCGCCCACCTGGAGCGAAAGCGAAAGGCAAACAGATCCGCCAGCGACGTCAGTTGATAGGTGCGGGTGATGCGCTGGATGGGCACCAGCAGCACAGGGGCAAGCAAGAAGGCGCCCGCTGCGCCCAGGTAGTAGGCAAGGTAGCCAAACCCAGCATTGGCAGCCATTTCCACGCTGCCGTAGATTGCCCAGGCGCTGGCATAAACACCCAGGGCAAGGGTGTAAACCATTGGGTGGCGGGTAATACGCACCGGCACCCAGCCACGCTCTACCGCAAAACCGCAGCCAAACAGCAGCGCCAGGTAGCCCAGCCCAAGCAGTAAGACGCCGATTAACTCAACGTTCATCAAGTTTCCTTTTCTGCTCCAGCCAGAGGGTTAACGCAATTAAGCCGCCCCAAATAGCAAAAGGTCGGTACCAGGCAGCCTCAGGGTCGCTCCAGCCATTCATCAGTAGCGGAGAGAGCAGGTAGCCGCCAAACACCAAAAACAGCATGATGCGATAGACGTACATATCAATCTCCTGCTGGAGGTAAAGAGGGGGTTAAACGATGTGCCGTTGGGCTTAGCCGTGCCAACGACCAGTTCGCTACGGCCCAGTGTAGCTGAGTTGCGGGGGGCTCTGAGGCAAGTTCTTGGGGTGGCGCCTGATCAAGCGCTTCCAGCGCCTGAAAGAGCTGCTGGCGCACTTCCTGCTCGTCTTCTGCCAGGGCTGGGGCCAGGTTTTGCTTGGAGAGCTTCTGGCCTTTAGCGGTAACAATGAGTGGCAGATGCAGGTAACGCGGTTGCGGTAGCTCAAGCGCGTTCTGAAGTTGGCGCTGCCAAGGGGTGTTATCGAGTAAATCGAGCCCGCGGACGATATCGGTAATCTGCTGCTCGGCGTCATCCACTACTACGGCGAGCTGATACGCCCATAGGCCATCTTTGCGCTTTAATACCACATCGCCCAGTTCTGCCGGGTCAAACCGCTGCTCGCCGAACAGCCGGTCTTGCCAGCACATAGGGCGTTCGCCACGGTCGCTGCGCAGCCGCCAGGCCACCGGTTTATTCGCATCGCAAACGCCATCGCGGCACCAGCCGGGGTAGATATCAAACGCTTGCCACTGCTTACGCGAACAGCTGCAGGGGTAGACAAGACCAAGTTGGATAAGTTGGTCAAGCGCCTGTTGGTAAGCGTCGCCGCGAGTGTGCTGCCACATTACCGCTTCGTCCCACTCCAGGCCGAAGGTTTCCAGCTGGCGAAGGATAGTGCTCGCCGCACCTTCAGGGCAGCGCGGTGGGTCGATATCTTCAATGCGTACCAGCCACTGCCCATTGGCTGCGCGGGCATCTAAATAGCTGCCTAAAGCGGCGACCAAAGAGCCAAAGTGCAGCGGGCCAGAGGGCGTCGGGGCAAAGCGGCCACGGTAGCGAGCAGAATCATTCATAGTAACGTCGTTGTTGAAAGGGGCTGATTATTCATAAAAAGTCGTTAACAAAAACGGGCACCCTAAGGTGCCCGCGTTCGAGTAGCACGGTCTTTTAGTGCTCAGCCGCCTAGCTGTTTCTCTTTGAGTTCCGCCAAGGTTTTGCAATCCACGCAAAGAGTGGCGGTGGGGCGAGCTTCTAAACGACGAATACCGATTTCAACGCCGCAGGCTTCGCAGAAGCCGTAATCGTCATCATCGATGTTATCTAGCGTCTCGTTAATTTTCTTGAGCAGCTTACGCTCGCGATCCCGGGTGCGCAGTTCCAGGCTAAAGCCCTCTTCCTGGGTAGCACGGTCGGCGGGGTCGGCGTAGTTATTCGCATCTTCCTGCAGGTGGCGTACGGTACGATCCACCTCTTCCATGAGATCCTGTTTCCAATCCAGCAGCAGCTGACGAAAGTGTGCTAGCTGCTGCTCGTTCATATACTCTTCACCCGGCGCTGGCTCATACGGGGTGAAGGACTTGGACGCTTCCGTTTTCTTTTCTGCTACTGGCATGGGACTGCCCCTTACATATGTGACTACTGATCGACCATGAGCGATTGTCACGATCTCACGCCAAAGGGATGCTTGTTTAGCTGAAAAATGACTGGGTTGCAAGCGTAATGGTGAGCTGTCTACGATAGTTTGGCTTCGAATATGACTAGAACCATGTTTTAGTTAGTTTTTCAATATTTGTCCAGTTTCAAAAATGATTAGATGAAGGAGCCGTTATGGCCTGGAATTCGCGTGTCGATCACGTTGCCCCTTTTCGGGTCATGCATTTGCTGGAAATGGCCCAGGCGCGGGAAGCCGCAGGCTTTGACGTGATTCACTTGGAAGTGGGCGAGCCGGATTTTGCTACCCCCGAGCCCATTATCGCTGCCGGGCAGCAGGCGTTGGCCAATGGCCGCACCCGCTACACTCCAGCGGCGGGTCTCCCCGCGCTGCGCGAGGCGATTGCCGGGCACTACGCTGAGCACTTTAATGCTACGGTTGATCCAGCGCGTATTTTGGTAACCCCTGGGGCATCGGGGGCGCTACTGCTGGCCAGCCAGCTATTAGTCGAAAGCGGCTCCTGGGTGCTGATGGCTGACCCTAACTATCCCTGCAACCGTCACTTTATGGCGTTAGCTGGCGCTGAAATTGATGCGGTATCCGTGGGGCGTGAGAGCGGCTGGCAACTGGATGCGGCGTTGGTCGCCCAGCATTGGCGTGAGGACACCAGCCTGGCGATGTTGGCATCGCCCTCTAACCCCACCGGCCACACGTTGTGCGCTCAGCAGCTTTCCGCCGTGCTTGATGCAGTTGCTGCACGTGAAGGGGAAGTGATCGTCGATGAAATTTATCAGGGCCTCAACTACGACGATGCGCCGCTGTCGGCGACCTCGCTCTCAGCCAACGCCTTTGTGGTCAACAGCTTCTCAAAATATTTCGGCATGACTGGCTGGCGACTGGGCTGGCTGGTGGCGCCAGAGCATGCAGTGGAGCCATTAACTCGGCTGGCGCAGAATATGTTTCTGGCTGCGGCGACGCCGTCCCAGCATGCTGCCTTGGCGGCGTTTACGCCCGAGTGCCGGGGGATCCTTGAACGGCGCCGTGAAACCCTGAAAGAGCGTCGCCAGGTGCTGCTGGAGGGCCTTGCAGGCTTGGGGCTAGCACCGGATCTCCCACCCCAAGGGGCGTTTTATCTGTGGCTGGATATCTCCCGCTATAGCCGTGATAGCCAGGCCTTCTGCGAGCGCTTATTGCAGGAGGAAAACGTGGCGATTACCCCGGGTATTGATTTTGCCGTACGCGGCGGCGAACACCATGTGCGCATTGCGTTTACCAATGATGTGGCCCGGCTTGAAGAGGCGGTGGCGCGGATTAAACGCTTTGTGGGCAGGTTGTGATGCTGGCCTATCCGGCGCTGGTTCCGGGCACGCTGATCAAGCGTTATAAGCGCTTTCTTGCCGACGTACGTTTGGATGATGGTCGCGAAGTCGTCGCCCACTGCCCCAATACCGGCTCAATGAAGGCGGTGAACGTGCCTGGGTGTCGAGTGTGGCTGTCACCCAGCGATAACCCTAAGCGCAAGCTTGCCTGGACGTGGGAGTTTATTGAGCTGCCCCAAGCGGATGGACGGGTGGCGCTCGCCTCGGTGCATACCGGCCGCGCTAACCGTATCGTGGAAGCGGCGCTGGAGGCGGGTGCTTTGGCACCCTTGGCAGACTACGCCACTCTGCGCCGGGAGGTGAAAGTGGCCGACGCCCGCCTGGATTTTAGGCTAGATGACCCGGTGCGAGGGCGGGCGTATATCGAGGTGAAGCAGGTCACCCTCAAAGAGCAGGACGGCCACGGCTACTTTCCGGACTCGGTAAGCGTGCGTGGTACCAAGCATCTGCATTCGCTGCAGGTACTGGCAGAGCAGGGCGAACGGGCGGTGCTGCTGTTTTGTGTTGCCCACGAAGGCATTGCTGACGTGGCCGCCGCAGCCCATATCGACGCGACTTACGCAGCAGCCCTTTTAGAGGCCTCGGCCAGCGGGGTGGAAGTGCTGGCCTATGGTGTTGAGGTGGTGCGGGAGCAACAGCGCCCCATTGGCGTGCGGTTAACCCGTAGCCTGCCTGTACGGTTGTAGATAGGGCTTAGAGATAGGGCTTAGAAACAGGGCTTAGCGATCAATATAAAAACGCTGAATAAAGTTCACCGGCTCGGGGGCGGCGTTGCGGTCGTAGCGCACGCTTAGCTCAAAGCGCATGTTCTCATCGTCGCGTAGGGTAAAAGGCGCCAGGTGGTAGGTCGCATCGCCGTCATGCACGGTGCGAAAGCTGAGTGACTCCTGAGCGCCCGTCAAGCCACTAACGTGGCCCTGTACGCTGGCATTAACGGGGCGGGTACTGCCATCGTCCTGACGCTCGCGAACGCTAACATTGACCAGGCCGCGGTTTGCGCTGCGCTGGAGGTTGTTCGCCTGGGCTACTTCAGGGGTCAAAAAGCTACTATTCACCGCGCTGTAGTGAATCTCGTAATCGCCCACGCTGACGAACTGCTCAGCGTGGACCCCAGCGGCGGTGAAGAGTGTGCCGACAAGGGCGGCACCGATCATTAATCTGCGTAACATGGCGTGGCTCCTTGAGTTACGTTTAAACGCGATGGCTATCTAGCGTCGACGAACGCGGAAAATGGCAATTTCACCAAATAAGTTGGGCCAAAGCCGCGATTTCCAGTGGCCTTGATGATCTCCCACGCCCACCGCGCGATCAACAATCATCAGACCCTTCTCGCGGCACAGGTGCTCAAAGTCGTTGAACGTCGAGAGGTGGATGTTGGGTGTGTCGTACCAGGCGTGGGGCAGCGATTTGGATACCGGCATATAGCCGCGTAGACCCAAATGAACGCGGTGACGCCAGTAGGCAAAGTTGGGGAAAGTGATGATGCCCTCTTCGGCGACGCGCAGCATTTCATCGAGCATCTTGTCCGGACGGCGCAGCGCCTGCAGGGCCTGGGTCATGATCACCTGATCGTAGCTGTTGTCGCAGAAGCTGCTTAAGCCATCATCCAGGTTGTGCTCAATGACGCTGACGCCACGGGCAACGCAGGCATTAATGCCGTCATGGCCGATCTCCAAGCCATAGCCGGTCACGCCCTTATTGTTAGCCAGCGTCTCCAGCAGTTCGCCGTCGCCGCAGGCGAGGTCGAGCACGTGGGCCCCTTCGGGTACCCAGTCGTAAATAAGTTCTAGATCGGCGCGCATCACTGCGTCTCCTCCAAGCTAGCTTCATCTTTGCCTACTTCATCTCCGCCCGTTTCGGCGATATTAAGCTCGCGGGCAGCGCGGTTCATAAAGGCGCTGAAGATAGCGTCGTAGCGCGGCTCTGAGAGCAAGAAAGCATCGTGCCCATGTGGCGAGTCGATGTTGGCGTAACTGACTGCCTTGCCTGCACGGGTGAGCGCATCGACCAGCTCGCGGGAACGCGAGGGCGGAAAGCGCCAGTCGGTGGTAAAGCTAACTATCAAAAACGGGCACTGTGCTGGGGCCAGGGCTTTGGCTAAGTCGCCCCCTTGGGTGGCGGAAGGGTCAAAGTAGTCCAGCGCCTTGGTCATCAGCAGGTAGGTATTGGCATCAAAGGCCGTGGAGAAGGTATCGCCCTGATAGCGCAAGTAGGACTCCACCTGGAACTCAACGTCGAAGCCGAAGTTGAGATCGTCGCTACGTAGGTCGCGGCCAAACTTGCTGCCCATGGCGTCTTCCGACAAGTAGGTGATATGGCCCACCATACGCGCAAGCTTAAGCCCGCGTTTGGGCACGGTGTCGTGCTCAGCGTACCAGCCATCAAAAAATTCAGGATCAGAGCGAATCGCCTGGCGAGCCACTTCGTTAAAGGCGATATTTTGCGCCGAGAGCCTTGGCGTTGCGGCAATCACCACCGCGTTGGCAACCCGCTCAGGGTAGGTCATTGTCCACTGCATCACCTGCATGCCACCCAGGCTGCCGCCCACCGCGGCGGCCCAGCGCTTAATCCCCAAGTGATCGGCAAGCCGCGCCTGGCTCGCCACCCAGTCACTGACCGTGACCATGGGGAATTCAGGCCCCCACTGGCGGCCGGTGTCGGGGTTGTGGCTGACCGGCCCGGTGCTGCCATGGCAGCCACCCAGGTTATTGAGTGACACAACAAAAAAGCGGTTGGTGTCGATCGCTTTGCCGGGGCCAATATGGGCCTCCCACCAGCCGGGCTTGCGGTCTTCTTCGCTGTGATAGCCCGCGGCGTGGTGATGGCCCGAGAGCGCGTGGCAAATCAGTACCGCGTTACTGCGATCGGCATTCAATGTGCCATAGGTTTCGTAAATCAGTTCGTAGGCAGGCAGCACTTTGCCGCAGGCGAGAGCGAGCGGCGTTTCGAAGCGGGCCACGTGCGGGGTGACCACGCCGACGGAGCCCGCCGGTCGGTCTGCAAACGCAAGCGTATCTGAATCAGGCATTGAAGGCGCTAGTCCTGCTGAAAGAGTGCGACTGAATTAGATCTTGGAATACGGGGTTGGCAGTCGCCATCATAGCCCGACCAGCGCGCCGGAAATGCCCGCCGCACGAATCAATGATCCGACAACCAAGCCATCGATCAGGTTAATTGCGATAAACACCACGATTGGCGAGAGGTCAATCATGCCCAGCGACGGGATCACTTTGCGCACCGGGGCCATAATCGGTTCCACCAACTGCATGATCAGCAGCGCACCTGGGTGGCTGGCATTCGGCGCCACCCAGCTCAAAATAATCATCACGATCATGGCGAAGAAGTAAATTTTTAAAATCGCATTCGCCAAGGCGGCTACACCGGCAATCAGCAGCCCAGCAATGGGCGGCATGCCAACGCCAATGACCATAAAAATGGCAATGATGCTAACCACCTTCAATACAAAACCTGCCGCTAAGGTGGCGAGATCGAAGCGGCCAGCCACAGGGCCTAAAAAGCCTTGAAATAGCCCTACTACCGGCTGGGTGATTTTGACCACCGATTGGCTTAACGGATTGTAGTAATCCGCCCGCGAGGCCTGCAGCAGGAAGCGCAGCATGAGTAAAAAGAGGTAAATATTGATGAGGGTATTTACCAGCATTAACCCTGCACTGCCCAATTCATTGCCCATTATTATGTCTCCTTGATGATTCGTAGCTTAACGGCTGCGCTAGCTGAATGGCTGTATTATTTGCCGCTCAATTCTGTGGCCATTGCCTGGGCGCGATCAGCGCAGGCCTGCATGGCGTCGGCAATGGTGGTGCGCAATTGTGCCTCTTCCATGTGGTGAATGGCACGTTCTGTGGTGCCACCCGGTGACATGACGTTCTGTTTTAACGTGGCCGGGTCTTTATCACTACGTTGCGCCATGGTGGCGGCACCCAGTGCGGTTTGAATAGCCAGTCGGCGAGCAGTGGCGGCAGGTAGGCCAAGTTTAACGGCCGCTTCCTCCATGGCTTCGAACATCAGAAAGAAGTAGGCCGGTGCGCTACCAGAAACAGCAGTGACTGCATCTAACAGCGCTTCTTCTTCCACCCACTCGACAATCCCTACTGCCTCCATTAGCTGGGTGGCCACGTCACGCTGGGCGTCGCTGACCTTAGCATTGGCGTAGAGGCCGCTGGCGCCATAACCCACCAGCGAGGGCGTATTAGGCATACAGCGAACCATGGCGTTTTGGCCGCCTAGCCACTGGTCGATAGTGTCGGCATCCAGTCCTGCGGCAATCGAGATCACCAGCGGCTGCTGGCGCTGAACGCTGTCGCGCAGCGCTTCGCATACGTTGCGCATGATTTGCGGCTTCACCGCCAGTACCACTACATCGGCATCAGCCACCGCCGCATTGTTGTCGGTGTCGGTATTGATGCCTAAGCGTTGTTTAATCGTGGCCAGTTCGTTGTCATTCGGCGCGGTGGCGGTAATCGTGGAAGGCTCGACGCCGCTGTCGATTAGGCCGCCGATAATAGCGCTGGCCATATTGCCGGCCCCAATGAAGGTAATCTTATTCGCCATGGTAGGTGTCCCTTTAGTCAAAGTGTTCTACGTAAAAAAGTGCGCTACTTTTCGTCTAAGCCGATGGGCGAGCACCGAAAATGGCGGTGCCCAAACGCACCAGCGTGGCGCCTTCCAGTACCGCTGCTTCTAAATCGTCGCTCATGCCCATCGAGAGCGTATCAAGAGGCGCATCTGGCAAGCTGTTTTGTAAAGCGGTGAACGCCTCGCGCAGCGCTGCCAGAGGCTGGCGCTGGGCGTCGATACCCTCTGCCGGGGCGGGGATCGCCATTAAGCCGCGCAGGCGCAGATTAGGTAGCGTGGCGACTTCTTTGGCTAATTCCTCTAACGCCTCGGGCATTACGCCGGCTTTGCTCTCTTCGCGGCTGATATTAACCTGCAGGCAGATATTAAGTGGCGCAAGGTGCGTTGGGCGCTGTTCGCTAAGGCGTTTGGCTATTTTTAGCCGGTCGACGCTGTGCACCCAGTCAAAGTGCTCGGCCACAGAGCGGGTTTTGTTGGACTGCAGGGGGCCAATGAAATGCCATACAATGCCTTCAAGGTCGGTAAGCTCGGTCTGCTTTTCCAGCGCTTCTTGCAAATAGTTTTCACCGAATTCACGCTGACCCAGCTGCCAAACCTGACGAATCATCGCCGCGGGCTTGGTTTTACTGACCGCCAATAGCTTGGCTGCACCCTGAGCGCGCCCCGCGTTTTCTAATGCATTACGCAGGCGTTCACGCGCATGGGCGTATGAATGGCCGAGTGACTCGTTAAGCGCGATGTCTGTCATACTCAAGCACCTTACCGCAGCTGGGAAGAGAGATGGATATTACCGAACTGCTAGCATTCTCGGCAAAGCAGAATGCTTCTGACTTGCACCTTTCGGCCGGTTTGCCGCCCATGATACGTGTTGATGGCGACATTCGTCGGCTCAATGTGCCCGCTATCGATAATAACGATGTGCGCAAATTGATCTACGACATCATGAATGATCGCCAGCGGCGCGACTACGAAGAGCACCTGGAAATTGATTTTTCCTTTGAAGTGCCTGGGATTGCCCGCTTCCGCGTGAACGCCTTTACGCAAGCGCGCGGGGCGGGGGCTGTGTTTCGCACCATCCCTAATCAAGTGCTCTCCATGCAAGCCCTGGGGCTCGGTGAGGTGTTCGAGCGCTTGGCAATGTTGCCGCGAGGCCTAGTGCTGGTGACTGGGCCAACGGGGTCGGGTAAAAGCACCACGCTGGCCGCGATGATCGATTACATTAACGATCATCGTTACGAGCATATTCTTACCATTGAAGACCCCGTCGAGTTTGTCCACGCCAGCAAGCGCTGTTTGATAAACCAACGCGAAGTGCACCGCGACACCCATAGCTTTGCCGATGCGTTGCGTAGCGCGCTACGTGAAGACCCGGATGTGATCCTGGTCGGCGAGCTGCGTGATCTGGAGACCATCCGTTTAGCGCTGACCGCGGCTGAAACCGGCCATCTGGTGCTGGGAACGCTGCATACCACCTCTGCCGCCAAGACAATCGACCGGATCATCGATGTGTTTCCCGGCGAAGAAAAAGCCATGGTGCGTTCCATGTTATCGGAATCGCTCCAGGCGGTGGTGTCGCAGTCGCTGCTTAAACGTCAGGGCGGTGGTCGCGTAGCGGCCCACGAAATCCTCATTGCCACTTCTGCCGTGCGCAACTTGATCCGCGAAGACAAAGTGGCGCAGATCTACTCGGCCATTCAAACCGGCGGCAGCCTGGGCATGCAAACCCTGGATGCCGAGCTGTCGCGGTTAGTGAAAGACGGTACCGTAAGTTTGGAAGAGGCGCAGCTGAGTGCGAAGGGAACGCTGGCGATAAAAGATGAATAAAGACAGCTCAACTCAAACGCCATCTGTCGAGCTTTCGCCCACCCAGTGGCTGCACCAACTGCTCGATATCATGGTCGAGCAGCACGCTTCCGATTTACTCATTTCCGTGGGTGCGCCGCCAAGCCTAAAAATGCCCGATGGGCTGGTGCCGTTGGGACAGCAGCGTTTAACCGCCCACCAGGTCAACGAGCTGGTCACCCACACGCTGCCGGAAGGGCTGCGGGAACGTTTTGCCAGTGAGCGAGAGGCGAATTTTGCCCTCAGCCGCGAGGGCAAAGGGCGTTTTCGGGTCAGTGCTTTCCAGCAGCGCAACCAGATGGCGATGGTGGTGCGCAGTATTGCGATTGAGATTCCTCGCCTGGAGGCGCTGGGCGTACCGGGGCAGTTGACTGAATTAGCCCAAGCCAAGCGTGGGCTGGTGCTGGTGGTAGGCGGCACGGGAACCGGGAAGTCGACAACCCTGGCGTCGATGATTCAGCAGCGCAACGAGACCGTCGGCGGCCATATCATCAGTATCGAAGACCCTATCGAGTACCTGCACCCGCATAAGCGCGCGATTGTGAATCAACGCGAAGTGGGGATTGATACCGAGTCGTTTGAGGTGGCGCTAAAAAATACCCTGCGCCAGGCGCCGGATGTGATTCTGATTGGTGAAATCCGCACTCGGGAAACCATGGAACATGCGCTGACGTTTGCTGAAACCGGCCATCTCTGTCTGGCGACACTGCATGCCAATAACGCTAACCAGGCGCTGGAGCGCATCATTCACTTCTTCCCCCATGAACGCCATGAGCAGATCTGGATGGATCTTTCGTTGAATCTGCGTGCAGTCGTCGCCCAGCAACTGCTACCTACGCTTGCGGGCGGGCGCCGTGCGGCCATTGAGATCATGCTTCAGTCGCCGCGCATTGCCGACTTGATCCGTAAAGGAGACGTCGCCGAGATTAAAGCAGCAATGGCCAAGTCCCGTGATGCCGGAATGCAGACCTTCGATCAGGCGTTGCACGACCTGCATCAGGCGGGGCATATCAGTAGAGAAGTGGCCATGGCCCACGCCGACTCGGCTAACGACCTACGCATGCTGCTCAACGTCAGTGACGCCAAGGGGCGTAACCTCACACTAGATGAACAGGTGCCTAGCCATCTGGGGCTGCGCGATGGCGACGATTACTAAGCGTTACTCTTAACTAATATTTAACTACGCAGCATAAATGCCGCCCAGCACGCGCGGGCCCTGCGCACCGGTGACCGAAGGTAAGTTGCCAGGCAGATGATTCAATCGCTGGTGAGCCAGCCAGGCAAAGGCGCCGGCTTCTATCCAGTCTTCAGGCCAACCATACGCCGCTGGCGAAGTGAGCGTGGCGCGAGGCAGATGATGGGCAAGGCGCTGCATTAAGTAGCCGTTGTGAGCGCCGCCGCCAGCGGTGATCAGGGTGAGCGGGCCACTATCGATCCGCAACTGATCAATCCCCTGGGCGACACTAACGGCGGTGAGCTCTGCAAGCGTCGCCTGCACATCAGCGGCGGCTTCCTGCCCGCTGAGATGTTTTCCTAGCCAATCCATATGGAACAACTCACGCCCTGTGCTTCTCGGCGGCGGCTGCTGGAAAAACGGTTCGGATAACAACCGGGCTAATAGCGCTTCATCTACCTTTCCGCTAGCGGCCCAATCGCCGTCCTGATCAAAGCGGCCGCCCTGGTGCAAGGCAAACCAGCCATCCAATAAAACATTTGCGGGTCCGGTATCAAAACCGATCACCGGGTCGTTCGGCTGACTAGAGAGCCAGGTGAGATTGGCAAAGCCGCCTAAATTAAGTACCAACTGATGCGCGTCTGCTCGTCCAAATAGCGCCTGATGAAAGGCCGGTGCCAACGGCGCAGCCTGTCCGCCAGCGGCTAAGTCTCGGCGGCGAAAATCGGCGACCACCGTGCAGCCGGTGAGCTCTGCCAACAGACTGGGGTTGTCCAGCTGTAAAGTATAGCTCGGGCCACCGTCGTGGCCTGCGGGGGCGTGCTCGATGGTTTGGCCGTGACTGCCGATGGCACTGATCTGTTCTACACCCACTGAAAGTGGCGCTAATAAGTGCTGCACGGCTTGGGCCTGGCATTGGCAGAACGCGTGTTCCGCTGCTGCGAGTTGCGCAAAACTGACCTGCTCTGCATGGCACAGGGTGAACAATTGGTGATGTAGCGCATCTGGCATTGGCTCGGCGCGGGTAGCCAACAGGCGCGGCGGCGAATCTTTTTCGATGGCGATAAGTGCCGCATCAATACCGTCCAGACTAGTGCCGGACATCAGGCCAATATAGTAAAGCGGCGAAGCGGTAGGCGTTTTCATAAGCGGACTCGTACAAAGCTAGGCTGAGACTAAACCAGGGTGAGAGCTAAACCAAGGCTCAACCAAGGCGAGCGAGCA
Source organism: Halomonas alkaliantarctica (assembly GCF_029854215.1). Classification (NCBI taxonomy): domain Bacteria; kingdom Pseudomonadati; phylum Pseudomonadota; class Gammaproteobacteria; order Oceanospirillales; family Halomonadaceae; genus Vreelandella; species Vreelandella neptunia. The sequence continues at coordinate 355,025 of NZ_CP122961.1, forward strand.
TGGTAACATCGTCGGCTATTTATCACCTGAGCCCGGTCGGGGCGGTTCTTTATAGTGGAGAGAGGCAATGAGTGAGGTGGATCAGGCTTTAGCGCTGTTATCGCGCGGTACGCATGAAATCCTGATAGAGGATGAGTTAAAAAAGAAGCTGGCTTCAGGCCGCAAACTGCGTATCAAAGCGGGTTTTGATCCTACAGCCCCTGATCTGCACCTGGGGCACAGCGTGTTGCTGACCAAAATGCGCCAGTTCCAGGATTTGGGGCACACGGTTATCTTTTTGATCGGTGACTTTACCGGGCGTATTGGTGACCCTACCGGTAAGAACGTGACGCGCAAACCGCTCACCGAAGAGGACGTGAAAGCCAACGCCGAAACTTATAAAGAGCAGGTGTTTAAAATACTCGACCCTGAGAAAACCGAGGTGCGCTTTAACGCCGAATGGTTTGGCGAGCTCTCCGCCGCTAAAATGATTGAGCTGGCTGCCCAAAGCACCGTCGCCCGTATGCTGGAACGGGATGACTTTGAAAAGCGCTATAAAGCCAATCAATCCATTGCTATCCACGAATTTCTCTACCCCCTGGTACAAGGTTACGACTCGGTAGCGCTTGAAGCGGATGTGGAGCTGGGCGGTACCGACCAGAAGTTCAACCTGCTGATGGGGCGTGAGATTCAAAAGCACTTCGGTCAGGAGCCCCAGGTGGTCATCACCATGCCGCTGTTGGAGGGGTTGGACGGCGTACAGAAGATGTCGAAGTCCCTGGGCAACTACATTGGTGTCGATGAAGCGCCTGGCTCCATGTTCAATAAGCTGGTCTCTATGCCGGATAGCTTAATGTGGCGCTACTTTGAGCTGCTCTCTTTGAAATCGAACGAAGAGATTGACGCGCTCAAGCAAAGCGTTGAGCAGGGCGCGAACCCGCGGGATATCAAGATGGAGCTGGCGCGGGAGCTAATTGCGCGTTACCACGGTGATGAAGCGGCAGCCAATGCGCACAAGTCTGCGGGTAATCAACTGGCCGATGGCGAGCTTCCGGAAGACCTGCCAGAAGTCACGGTTGATTTTGAAGGCAGTGAGCAAGCTCCTATTGCGGCCGTGCTCAATCGAGCAGCGCTTGCGAACAACAGCGCCCAGGCTAAAGATATGCTGGGTAATGGCCGCGTCAAAGTCGACGGCGACGTCGTTGCCAAAGACACCATGCTGGCGACAGGTAAGAGCTATGTTATCCAAGCGGGTAAGAAACGTTACGCCCGTGTGACGCTTATTTGAACTTTCTGTGCTTATTTTTCACAACAGCCCTTGCCAACCCGGCAGCGAAACCGTAAAGTACGCATCCGCTGCCGGGGACGCCTAGCGTTACCAGCGGTGAATGAGGTGTAAAAGCCTTGGTTTGTCAAACAGTTACCGTTTCTGCGATAGCTCGCGGTTTTGGATGTTAGCAGCATCACATCGAAAACAACGCCCTTGACAAACACTAGGAACTGCGTAGAATACGCCTTCCTCGCTGCGGCAAGCCAAGTCAACGGCAGGCCGGTTGCTTTCACAGTAACTATCCAGCGAAACAGCTCTTTAACAATTTGATCAGGTAATTCATGTGGGCGCTTGCTGACGTTGGTGACAAATCACCCAATATCAAGGCAAGCGACTCAAGCAATAAGGTTGTAAAGGATTCGTCCTTTGGAATCTGTTTTGAATGAATTCGTTTGAACCTTGAGCCAAGTTTGGTTCGCTTCTGTCGCTTTCGAGTGGCAGGTAAGAACCGCATAGATCTTAAACTGAAGAGTTTGATCATGGCTCAGATTGAACGCTGGCGGCAGGCCTAACACATGCAAGTCGAGCGGTAACAGATCTAGCTTGCTAGATGCTGACGAGCGGCGGACGGGTGAGTAATGCATAGGAATCTGCCCGGTAGTGGGGGATAACCTGGGGAAACCCAGGCTAATACCGCATACGTCCTACGGGAGAAAGGGGGCTTTGGCTCCCGCTATTGGATGAGCCTATGTCGGATTAGCTAGTTGGTGAGGTAAAGGCTCACCAAGGCAACGATCCGTAGCTGGTCTGAGAGGATGATCAGCCACATCGGGACTGAGACACGGCCCGAACTCCTACGGGAGGCAGCAGTGGGGAATATTGGACAATGGGGGCAACCCTGATCCAGCCATGCCGCGTGTGTGAAGAAGGCCCTCGGGTTGTAAAGCACTTTCAGCGAGGAAGAACGCCTGGTGGTTAATACCCGCCAGGAAAGACATCACTCGCAGAAGAAGCACCGGCTAACTCCGTGCCAGCAGCCGCGGTAATACGGAGGGTGCAAGCGTTAATCGGAATTACTGGGCGTAAAGCGCGCGTAGGTGGCTTGATAAGCCGGTTGTGAAAGCCCCGGGCTCAACCTGGGAACGGCATCCGGAACTGTCAGGCTAGAGTGCAGGAGAGGAAGGTAGAATTCCCGGTGTAGCGGTGAAATGCGTAGAGATCGGGAGGAATACCAGTGGCGAAGGCGGCCTTCTGGACTGACACTGACACTGAGGTGCGAAAGCGTGGGTAGCAAACAGGATTAGATACCCTGGTAGTCCACGCCGTAAACGATGTCGACCAGCCGTTGGGTGCCTAGAGCACTTTGTGGCGAAGTTAACGCGATAAGTCGACCGCCTGGGGAGTACGGCCGCAAGGTTAAAACTCAAATGAATTGACGGGGGCCCGCACAAGCGGTGGAGCATGTGGTTTAATTCGATGCAACGCGAAGAACCTTACCTACCCTTGACATCTACAGAAGCCGGAAGAGATTCTGGTGTGCCTTCGGGAACTGTAAGACAGGTGCTGCATGGCTGTCGTCAGCTCGTGTTGTGAAATGTTGGGTTAAGTCCCGTAACGAGCGCAACCCTTGTCCTTATTTGCCAGCGAGTAATGTCGGGAACTCTAAGGAGACTGCCGGTGACAAACCGGAGGAAGGTGGGGACGACGTCAAGTCATCATGGCCCTTACGGGTAGGGCTACACACGTGCTACAATGGCCGGTACAAAGGGCTGCGAGCTCGCGAGAGTCAGCGAATCCCTTAAAGCCGGTCTCAGTCCGGATCGGAGTCTGCAACTCGACTCCGTGAAGTCGGAATCGCTAGTAATCGTGAATCAGAATGTCACGGTGAATACGTTCCCGGGCCTTGTACACACCGCCCGTCACACCATGGGAGTGGACTGCACCAGAAGTGGTTAGCCTAACGCAAGAGGGCGATCACCACGGTGTGGTTCATGACTGGGGTGAAGTCGTAACAAGGTAGCCGTAGGGGAACCTGCGGCTGGATCACCTCCTTAAACGATGCGTCACGCGTTAGTAAGCGTCCACAATGAATTACCTGATCAGATATAGAGCAAACGGTAAAGGCACGATCCCCTCTTGGGTCTGTAGCTCAGTTGGTTAGAGCGCACCCCTGATAAGGGTGAGGTCGGCAGTTCAAGTCTGCCCAGACCCACCAAATTTTATCTATCGCTGCGTTATTTTATACCTCGCATAGCAGGCTATGTGTCGTCATAAAATGCCTTGCGCTAAATAAAATTGGCCAGAGGTGAATGTGACTAAAAAGAGTGACTCGATGGGGCCATAGCTCAGCTGGGAGAGCGCCTGCCTTGCACGCAGGAGGTCAGCGGTTCGATCCCGCTTGGCTCCACCATTACGTTACTACTCTGTTTAACCCTCAATACCGTTTGTGAATGTTTCGTGACCATTGATAAGTCGCTGTTGCTGTCGTTATAGCACCGCTTTATCACTGTTCATTGAACAGCCGCTCTTTAACAATGTATATCATGCTGACAAGAACACTTCGCAAGAAGTGGTCTTAAATTGTGATACGCGTCAGCGTATCCGGCAAATTGAAACGTGATTATTGCGACATCCAGACTCCTTCGGGTTATAGGGTCAAGCAATTAAGCGCACACGGTGGATGCCTAGGCAGTCAGAGGCGATGAAAGACGTGGTAGCCTGCGATAAGGTTCGGTGAGGTGGCAACAACCTGTGACCCGGACATTTCTGAATGGGGAAACCCACTGACCATAAGGTCAGTATCTTACACTGAATACATAGGTGTAAGAGGCGAACCAGGGGAACTGAAACATCTAAGTACCCTGAGGAAAAGAAATCAACCGAGATTCCCCTAGTAGCGGCGAGCGAACGGGGACCAGCCCTTAAGCATGTGAATGATTAGGCGAACAGATTGGGAAGTCTGGCCGTAGCGGGTGATAGCCCCGTAGTCGAAAATCTGATCATGTGAAATCGAGTAGGTCGGGGCACGAGAAACCTTGACTGAAGACGGGGGGACCATCCTCCAAGGCTAAATACTCCTGACTGACCGATAGTGAACCAGTACCGTGAGGGAAAGGCGAAAAGAACCCCGGAGAGGGGAGTGAAATAGATCCTGAAACCGTGTGCGTACAAGCAGTAGGAGCAGACTTGTTCTGTGACTGCGTACCTTTTGTATAATGGGTCAGCGACTTATATTCAGTGGCGAGGTTAACCGTATAGGGGAGCCGTAGGGAAACCGAGTCTTAACTGGGCGACACAGTCGCTGGATATAGACCCGAAACCGAGCGATCTATCCATGAGCAGGGTGAAGGTTGAGTAACATCAACTGGAGGCCCGAACCAGGATCTGTTGAAAAAGATTTGGATGACTTGTGGATCGGAGTGAAAGGCTAATCAAGCTCGGAGATAGCTGGTTCTCCTCGAAAGCTATTTAGGTAGCGCCTCACGTAGTACCGCCGGGGGTAGAGCACTGTTTCGGCTAGGGGGTCATCCCGACTTACCAACCCGAGGCAAACTCCGAATACCGGTGAGTAACGCGTGGGAGACACACGGCGGGTGCTAACGTCCGTCGTGAAAAGGGAAACAACCCAGACCGTCAGCTAAGGTCCCGAAATCCTGGTTAAGTGGGAAACGATGTGGGAAGGCTTAGACAGCTAGGAGGTTGGCTTAGAAGCAGCCATCCTTTAAAGAAAGCGTAATAGCTCACTAGTCGAGTCGGCCTGCGCGGAAGATGTAACGGGGCTAAACCAGGTACCGAAGCTACGGGTTCATCCTTTGGATGAGCGGTAGAGGAGCGTCGTGTACGCCAATGAAGGTGGATTGAGAAGTCTGCTGGAGGTATCACGAGTGCGAATGCTGACATGAGTAACGATAAAGGGAGTGAAAAACTCCCTCGCCGGAAGACCAAGGGTTTCTGTTCGACGCTAATCGGAGCAGAGTGAGTCGGCCCCTAAGGCGAGGCCGAAAGGCGTAGTCGATGGGAAACGGGTCAATATTCCCGTACCGGACATGGTTGCGATGGGGGGACGAAGAAGGCTAGGTGAGCCAGGCGTTGGTTGTCCTGGTGAAAGTGAGTAGGCTGGGATCTTAGGTAAATCCGGGATCCTTTAAGGCCGAGACACGAAACGAACTGACCACGGTCAGGAAGTCACTGATGCCACGCTTCCAGGAAAAGCCTCTAAGCTTCAGATCATGTGCGACCGTACCCCAAACCGACACAGGTGGTCAGGGTGAGAATCCCAAGGCGCTTGAGAGAACTCGGGTGAAGGAACTAGGCAAAATGGTGCCGTAACTTCGGGAGAAGGCACGCCGGCGTAGGGTGATGAGACTTGCTCTCTAAGCCCGAACCGGTCGAAGATACCAGGTGGCTGCAACTGTTTATTAAAAACACAGCACTCTGCTAACGCGCAAGCGGACGTATAGGGTGTGACGCCTGCCCGGTGCCGGAAGGTTAAATGATGGTGTTAGCCGCAAGGCGAAGCTCTTGATTGAAGCCCCGGTAAACGGCGGCCGTAACTATAACGGTCCTAAGGTAGCGAAATTCCTTGTCGGGTAAGTTCCGACCTGCACGAATGGCGTAATGATGGCCACGCTGTCTCCACCCGAGACTCAGTGAAATTGAAATCGCCGTGAAGATGCGGTGTACCCGCGGCTAGACGGAAAGACCCCGTGAACCTTTACTATAGCTTCACACTGGACGCTGATGTTGCCTGTGTAGGATAGCTGGGAGGCTTTGAAACTCGGACGCCAGTTCGGGCGGAGCCAACCTTGAAATACCAGCCTGGCATCATTGGCGTTCTCACTCAGGTCCGTTATCCGGATCGAGGACAGTGTGTGGTGGGTAGTTTGACTGGGGCGGTCTCCTCCTAAAGAGTAACGGAGGAGCACGAAGGTACCCTCAGCACGGTCGGACATCGTGCATTGAGTGCAAGAGCATAAGGGTGCTTGACTGCGAGACAGACACGTCGAGCAGGTGCGAAAGCAGGTTCTAGTGATCCGGTGGTTCTGTATGGAAGGGCCATCGCTCAACGGATAAAAGGTACTCCGGGGATAACAGGCTGATACCGCCCAAGAGTTCACATCGACGGCGGTGTTTGGCACCTCGATGTCGGCTCATCACATCCTGGGGCTGAAGTCGGTCCCAAGGGTATGGCTGTTCGCCATTTAAAGTGGTACGCGAGCTGGGTTTAGAACGTCGTGAGACAGTTCGGTCCCTATCTGCCGTGGGCGTTGGATGTTTGAGAAGGGCTGCTCCTAGTACGAGAGGACCGGAGTGGACGACCCTCTGGTGTTCCGGTTGTCACGCCAGTGGCATTGCCGGGTAGCTATGGTCGGACGGGATAACCGCTGAAAGCATCTAAGCGGGAAGCCCCCTTCAAGATGAGACATCCCTGAGGCCTAGAGCCTCCTGAAGGGCCCAGCGAGACCAGCTGGTTGATAGGCACGGTGTGGAAGCGCTGCAAGGCGTTGAGCTAACGTGTACTAATGGCCCGTGAGGCTTGACCCTATAACACCCAAGGGGTCTGGTCGTGATGATGACGTTGATGAATGCCGGATACGCAGCGTGTGGCCCAAACGACATAACGTAAGGGCGGCAGGCGATAAGACGCACACAATTGAGTTAAAAACAGTCAGCATGATGTACATAGCCAGTTACGCCTGACGACCATAGCACGCGTGAACCACCTGATCCCTTGCCGAACTCAGAAGTGAAACCGCTTAGCGCCGATGGTAGTGTGGGGTCTCCCCATGCGAGAGTAGGTCATCGTCAGGCACCTATACCAAAAAACCTCCAGGGCTAACGCCTTGGGGGTTTTTTTTATGGCAAAATGCACTCCTCAAGGAGGAATGCCCATGACTCAGATGCGCTGGGAACAGTTACTTTCCCCACGTCGTCTTCACGATCAACGCTCAACAAGCACCCGTGAAATTGGTCGTAGCCCGTTTCATAAAGATCACGACCGAATTGTTTTTTCCGGTTCGTTCAGACGTCTTGGGCGCAAGACGCAGGTGCATCCGCTGACCGAAAACGATCATATCCATACTCGCTTGACTCACTCGCTTGAAGTTGGCTGTGTAGGTCGTTCTTTGGGTATGATCGTGGGCGAGCTATTACATGATCGCTTACCTGAATGGATAACGCCGGCTGATCTTGGCGTCATCGTGCAGACGGCATGCCTGGGCCATGACATTGGTAATCCCCCTTTTGGCCATGCAGGTGAGTACGCTATTCGCGACTGGTTTCAGCGTGCGCAGAGCAGTGGCTTGTTAGCAGGGCTGTCAGACGCTGAACGAGAAGATCTGTTGACCTATGAGGGTAACGCTCAGGGCTTTCGGGTGATAACGCAGATTGAATATAACCAGTTTAATGGCGGTATGCGGCTATCGGCGGCTACCCTGGGTGCGCTGCTTAAATACCCCTGGACGGTTCGCTACAGCGGCCGGGCGGGTAAGTTCGGCGCTTACCAGTCCGAGCAAGCGCTGCTCAAAGAGGTGGCTGAAGCGGTGGGATTGTTGCCCCAAGGCGAGCAGCGCTGGTGTCGTCATCCGCTGGCGTGGCTGGTCGAGGCTGCAGATGATATTTGCTATGCCCTGCTGGATCTGGAGGATGGTTTGGAGATGGGCATCCTTCGCTATGAAGAAGTCGTCGAAATACTACGCCAAATTGCCGGAGAGTTTCCGCCCGAGTATGCCGATATGCAAGCTCGTAACGTGTCCCAGCGTCGCCGTATTGCACTGCTGCGAGGCGCTGCCATGGAGCGTGCGGTTAATGATGTCGGTGCGGTATTTGTGCAGCATGAACAGGCTCTGCTGAATGGCACGCTCAGTGATGATCTGTTAGAACTATGTCACCCTGACTTGGGGTGGGGCGTTCAGGCGGCGAAGCAGTTGGCTCGAGAGCGCATTTTCCAGAATGAACGTAAGGCAAAGCTGGAAATTGGTGCCTATACGACGCTGGGTATTCTGCTGGAAGCCTTTATTGGCGCTGCACATGAGCTTCATCACACAGGGCGCTCATCGTTTAAACACCAGCGTGTACTGGCCCTGATCGGTGAAAACACCCCTCTGCCATCTTGGTCACTCTACGATAGCTATCGGCGAATGCTGGACTTTATTGGTGGGATGACAGACCACTATGCGGTGGACTTGGCCCAGGAGATGGGCGGCCGACTACGCGGCGATTGAAAGGAGGGCACTTAAACTGAAGGTTGGCTTAGGTGCTTCAACTCCATCAGCTTAGCGCGCTCAAGCAGAATATTAATGACCTTGTCATGGATGGCGTCATTGAGTGGGCCTGGCGTTAGCTCGGTTATCTGCTTTGCAAGGGTATCGCCGCTCACCACCATAATATCAGGGGCGGCTTCGCTGTTATCTATTTTCCAACCCGGCAGCACCAGTACGCCTCGTACGGGAACAGCCACGCCACAGCGACGCTCGAGCCAGTGGGCCAGCCAACTAACCCCTTGGCGTGTTTTATATAGCGGCCGTCGCTCTTGCCAATGTGGAAAACGCAACCGCTCGCGCTCCACCGCAACGGTATTGAGCTCATTGCCATCGGTGCCGATAGGGAGTGTCCTTGCACGTGTCTCTACCACAAACACCCCATTGGGCGTGACTACGACGTGATCAATTGTGAAGCTATCGGTGGGAACATCATGGAACACGTAGTAAGGATGCGCATCCGGGCGGACTAAGCGCTCCAGCTCTTGACCAACAGCGAGTTCACAGGCTAAACCTAATTTTAAGCGCCGTATACGCTGATAGTCGCGTACTAACAGCAATGAAAACGTTAGTACCAGTAAGGTGCTGAGCAGGCCATACAATGCCCATTCGACCCAGTCTTGTTGCTCGACAAACAGCATGCGCCCCATCCCATAAACAAGCGGGGCGAGACTGATAATCGGCCCCAACGCGCCGTTTAAAAATAGACTGGAAAAAGCTTTGTCCAGACGGTAGCGAAGCGCTTGGCCCGGTTCATGAAGGGGGGCGTTAAATGGGGAGTGAACGCGAGCATCGTGAAGGCTGCGCAGGGCAAGGACAATACTCGCCATTGCTGCCATGGGGAATAAAAAGATCAGGGGTAGCACGTATTCCAGCCAAGCCATTGCAGTGCCTTGCTCTATAGAGACTTAACCAATGGTAAACCACGATGGTAAGTCATAGTGGTGTAGAGGCCTAGCCTCCAGCGAGTTTAACCTGGTAGCCAAGGTTGCTTAACTCTTGACGCAGGGTATCGCGGTGGTCGCCTTGAATTTCAATAACACCTTCTTTAACTGCTCCGCCCGTTCCACAACGCTTTTTAAGCGTTTTTGCCAAGGTTTTAAGCTCTTCGCTAGGCAGTGGGATGCCACTAATGGTCGTAACGCCTTTGCCTTTCCGGCCACTCGTTTCGCGGCGAATGCGTACCACGCCATCAAGCGCTGCCAGACGCTGCTGTTCACTCAAATCATCGCAGTGGCAGTCATCGAGTGGTTCCCGGCAGGTGGGACAGGTTTTGCCATGTTCGGTGGAGTAAACCAGCCCGCCGAGCTGGTCACGTAAAGAGGCCATTATTCTCCTCCCATTGAGTGTTGAGGCACAGGTGTTTTCCAATACTCACGCGTGAGCCGCTCCACTACGGCGGGTAACTGATACATATTGCTGATCATGATAGCGTTTTCAGGCGTTGTTTCAGCATCAGGGAAACGATTTAAGTGGATTACCGTCATTCCCGCTTGAAGCGCCGCGCGTACACCTACCAAGGCATCGTCTATGGCAATGCAGTCACGCGCTGAATAGCCCATGATACTCGCTGCGTGTAGATGTAAACAGGGTTCGGGCTTCCAGCAATTGGCGGTATAGCCACTGAAAAAACGTTTGCCAAAGTAGTGGCTGAGTCCGGTAGCCTCTAGCGCCGTGCGAATTTTGCTTTCAGGCCCGTTAGAGACCACGGCACTGGGATAACCTGCCAAAACGTCCAGTGCCTCTTTGGCACCTGGTATGGTCGTCAACTCCTGGGCAAGCCGGGTGGCTAAATTGGCCCGCATGGAGGCTTCCATACGGTCAAGCCGGTCAGGGTCAACGTCACCGTAGCGTTGCTGCAGTTCAGCAACGATGCGCCGGAAACGCGCTCCACGAAACTCACCGAGATAATCAGTAGACGCGAAAGGCAGGCCTACTGAATTAAGCCCAACGGCCATCTCTTCGGCCAGTAGCGGCTCACTATCGACGAGAGTGCCATCACAGTCAAACAGCAAAAGTGGGAGCGGCATTGCGTTTCCTTGCAGCGGTTTAAGCGCTGCCAGTGTTAGTTGAAGCTATTCATACTGCTATTGAACGGGATTTTACGCCATTTGTGAACACTGTTTTGTTATTTTTTGCTTGCCTGAATGCGACTCTTGAGCCAGCTTAGATGGCTACGATCATTTTATTAGCGACTGTTGCAGGCCAGCTAGCGTCTGAACACGCTGTAGCGCTAGCGTTGGAAATGGCCCAACTGCGCTGAAGAGATAGTAGGGATACACTATCCTGTCATACCACAATATGGAGAACACCCAATGCGACTAACCCCTTGGATGCTACCCTTTGCACTCAGCGCTGCTTTGCTAACGACGACGGGCTATGTGTTTGCTGATAGCCATGAGTCAGAGGGTGGGCAGCACGAGCCTATGGATGATGCAGCACTTGAAGAGGAGTACGGAATTAAAGCGGGATCAGTAAAGCGTGATGAAGATGAAGGCACTTCTTCTAGCGATTCCGAAGGCGCTGATGAGCAGGCGCGCGTCCGTGAAGAAGAGGAGGAGAAAAACGAAGACGTAGCCACCAGCGAGGGCGAGGCTAACGTAGAGTTAGAGCCTGGTGCGAGTGAAGAGCGAAGCCCGGAGGCTGGCACGGGCGGCACGGGCAGTCCCGACGATGCTATTCACAGCAGCGAAGAAGAGAATAGCGAAGATGATGAAGAAGGCACCGACGATAATGAGTAACGTCAGTGCCTAAGCGCTACTTGGCGAGTCGACGCGAGTTAGCGCTACTACGCTGATGGTAAGGTTTCATTGTGCGCTGGCTGGTAATCCACCAGGGAGCCTGCGTGCCGCTCATTGAATTGAGCAGCGCTTTTTGCATGACGAGGCCAGCTTCCATGCTGGCCTCGAGTTTTTCGGTCACCATGCGTTGATTTTCTTGCATCATTTTAGGGCTGAAAAATGGCTGTGTTTGCCATAAATGATTTCGCATAGCAATCGTCGATAAAGACGTCGACCATAGCTCAAAGGCCATGAGGCCGACCTTCCATATATCGAACATCGCTACCGGAGTAGTGGGCATTAGGGGAAACGGAGTAGTGGATTTCATCAGCGTTATGGCCTCCTTGCTGGAACACGAGACGTCGTGGCTTCATACCCAGTGTTAGCCTATCAATGCTGCGTTGCAACATCTATTTAATTAGCCACAAAAAAAGACGACCACCGGGTCGTCTTTTTCGAAAGTGCGGCAGTGACAGTTTACTTTACCTTGGGAGCAAGCTCGCCGCGCTCATAGCGCAGGAACATCTCTTCCAGACTAATCGGCTTAATCTTGCTGGCGTTGCCAGCCGTGCCAAAGGCTTCGTAGCGAGCGATACATAGATCACGCATCGCGGTAACGGTCTCTTTCAAGAACTTACGCGGGTCGAATTCTGACGGGTTCTCAGCCAGGAAGCGACGCACTGCACCGGTAGAAGCCAAGCGCAGGTCGGTGTCGATGTTGACCTTGCGCACGCCGTGCTTAATCCCCTCAACGATCTCTTCAACGGGCACGCCATACGTTTCGGGGATTTCGCCGCCGTATTGGTTAATCACTTCCAGCCACTCCTGGGGAACTGAAGAGGAGCCATGCATGACTAGGTGAGTATCCGGAATCCGCGCGTGGATTTCTTTAATACGCTGGATAGAGAGCGTGTCACCGGTAGGCGGCTTAGTGAACTTGTAAGCGCCGTGGCTGGTGCCAATGGCAATCGCCAGTGCGTCCACGTGGGTGGCTTTAACAAACTCTGCGGCTTCTTCTGGGTCGGTAAGCAGCTGTTCCATATCCAGCTTGCCTTCCGCGCCGATACCGTCTTCCTCTCCGGCCATGCCGGTTTCCAGGCTGCCCAGGCAGCCCAACTCACCTTCGACGGAAACGCCACAAGCGTGCGCCATTTCCACCGCGCGCCGAGTAACATTGACGTTATAGTCGTAGTCGGTGGGCGTTTTGCCATCTTCGCCCAAAGAGCCATCCATCATCACCGAGGAGAAGCCGAGCTGAATAGAGCGTTGGCAGATTGCAGGGCTGGTGCCGTGATCCTGGTGCATGACCACAGGGATATGCGGAAACTCTTCGACAGCCGCCAAAATCAGATGGCGCAGGAAAGGTGCACCCGCGTACTTACGTGCACCGGCAGATGCTTGCACGATGACAGGTGAATCGGTGGCATCAGCGGCTTCCATAATGGCGCGCATCTGCTCAAGGTTGTTGACGTTGAACGCCGGAATGCCGTAACCGTATTCGGCGGCGTGGTCGAGCATTTGGCGCATGCTGATCAAAGCCATGAAGTTACCTTATCTATGTTGTAGAGACTGGGTTGTCAAAACAGAGTTATCAAAAATGAGCTGTAAAGACTGAGCGTTCAGGTTCAAGTCGTGCAATGTTAACCGCGTTTGGCGGCAGCTTCGAGGGCAGCGACGGCAGGCAATTGCTTGCCTTCGACATATTCAAGAAACGCGCCGCCGCCGGTAGAAATATACGAAACGCGATCCGAAATGGCATATTTATCAATGGCCGCTAACGTATCGCCGCCACCCGCAATAGAGAAGCCTGCGCTATCGGCGATGGCCTGCGCGATCACCTGAGTGCCTTTACCAAACTGGTCGATTTCAAATACACCGACGGGGCCGTTCCACAAAATAGTGCCAGCGTCTTTGAGCATGCTGGCCAAATGTGCAGCAGTGTCTGGGCCAATATCCAGAATCATCTCATTGTCAGCCACCTGATCGACCGGCTTGACAGTGGCCTTGGCCGATTCGGAAAACTCGGTGGCAACGACAACATCGGTAGGAAGCGGAATCGAGACCTTCTCCATCAGCGCTTTAGCTTGGCCTACCAAATCGGCTTCATGGAGTGATTTGCCAACATTGTACCCCGCAGCGGCAATAAAGGTGTTGGCGATACCGCCGCCGACAATCAGTTGATCGCATTTATCAGCCAGCGCGGTGAGAACATCCAGCTTGGTAGAGACCTTCGAACCGCCGACGATGGCTGCCATGGGCCGGGCTGGATGCGCCAGCGCTTTTTCAAGCGCATCGAGTTCCTGGGCAAGCAATGGGCCAGCGCAGGCGCTGGGGGCAAAACGCGCCACGCCGTGGGTAGAGGCTTGAGCTCGGTGGGCGGTGCCAAACGCGTCCATTACAAAGATATCGCACAGCGCGGCGTACTGTTTCGCCAGCTGTTCATCGTCTTTGTTCTCGCCGCTGTTAAAGCGCACGTTCTCTAGCAGTACGATGTCGCCGTTGGCGAGATCCAGCGTTTCACCCAGATAGGCTTTAATCAGCGGCACTGGGCGGCCTAATAGTTCACCCAAGTGTTCAGCCACCGGCGCCAGGGAAAACTCCTCGGCGGGTTCGCCTTCGGTGGGGCGTCCTAAATGGCTCATCAACATCACCTTCGCCCCAGCCTTTGCGGCGGCTTGGATGGTTGGCAGTGCAGCACGCAGCCGGGCGTCGCTGGAGACGCGGCCATGTTTGATGGGCACATTCAAATCTTCACGAATCAGCACGCGTTGTCCTTCCAAGGGAAGGTCAGTCATCTTTTTTACGTTCATGGAAGCGGTTTCCTCGTGTTTAGGCCGTGGAACTCAATATAAACAGCTAATGCAAATAGGTTACGTATCTGTCGAAAGTCTGGCCAGTCGCTGGCTAATATCAAGCATACGGTTAGCGAACCCCCACTCGTTGTCGAACCAGCACAGCAGCTTGATAAGGCGCTTGCCCGCTACCCGTGTCTGGGTAGCGTCCAGGATGCCTGAGCGAGGGTCGTGATTAAAATCAACCGACGCCATGGGCGCTTCAGTATAGCCAAGCACGCCTTTTAAGCGCTGCTGGCTGGCGGCCAGCAGTAGCGTATTCACATCGTCCCGGTGGGTGTCGCGTCTGACGGTGAGCGCCACGTCCATAGCAGAGACATTGATCGTGGGGACGCGTACGTGGAGGCATTCAAAGCGGCCCGCAAGATTGGGCATCAAGCGGCTAATGCCGAGAGCCAAGCCGGTATCCACCGGCACAATAGAGTGCATTGCCGATCGGGTAAGGCGCAGGTCAGTCTGGTGGTAGGCATCGATCACCGGCTGGTCGTTCATCGCCGAGTGAATCGTCGTGGTGACACCGTGCTCAAGACCGAGAGCTTCATCCAGAACGGTCAACAGCGGCACCAGGCAGTTGGTGGTGCACGAGGCGGCAGATAGAACGCGCTGAGAAAGCGCCAGCTCACCTTCATTAATGCCCCACACAATGGTGGCATCGACATCATTTTCCGCTGGCTGGGAGAACAGCAGCCGCTTAGCACCTGCCGCTAAGTGCAGTTCAGCGGTGGCACGATCTTTAAAGCTCCCAGAGCACTCTAACACCAGATCTACGTCAAGCGCCTTCCAGGGCAGCTCGCGTGGGTCTTGTTCGCATAGTACCTGGATGCGCTGGCCGTTGACGATAAGGTACTGCCCGTCGTGGTCGACGTCACCGGGAAAGCGGCCATGGGTGGTGTCGTAACGGGTGAGATAGGTGATAGTCGCGAGATCAGAGAGTTCATTAATAGCGACCACTTCAAGTTCGGGGTGTCGCCGCTCGACGAGCGCCCGCAACACGCATTGGCCAATGCGTCCGTAACCGTTAATGGCGATGCGATACCTGGGAGCAGAATTAGCCATGCAGAAGGGTGGCTCTTAAAAGTGAAACAGTGATCGAAACGTGTAACGCTGTCTAAGTTAAAACTCGTTGCAATGATAACTTATTTCAGAGGACGATTCTTATCAACGCCCCGTGCCCATTAGCCGCCCATACCTACTAATCGCCAGGCGAGTGGCAGCAGTACCGCGGTGAAAATACCGGTAAGGCTCATGCCCAGTGAGGCAAAAGCACCTGCGGTGGGGCTGATCTCAAACGCTCTTACCGTACCAATGGCATGGCCGTTAAGTCCCAAGGCGAAACCGATCAAGCGCTCGTCGTCAATATGCAGCCAACGCGCAGCGAGGCTGACACAGGGAATCGTGATCACCCCGGTAACCAGCAGTGCACCCAACAGCAGTGCCGTGGTGCCGCCAAGCTGTTCCGTAATGCCGATAGCGATGGGTGCAGTCACCGATTTAGCGGCAATGGATGCGAGTATGGTGTCCGAGCTGCCCAGCAACCAAGCAATGGCCAGCGAGTAGCAAGCCGCCAGTGTCGCAGCGATGGGCAAACAAATCGCCAGCGGTCGCCACAGCTCAACGATGCGCGGCAACTGTTGATAAAGCGGCATCCCCAGCGCCACCGTGGCTGGCCCCAATAGCACCGTTAGCCATTTCGCCCCCTGCTGATAGTCAGTGTACGGCAAGCCTATCAGCGCTAACGCCCCTGCCAATAGCAGCGCCGCGATCAAAATAGCGGGCAACCAAGAAGGGCGCCTTAAACGTTGGAACAGAGCGCTACCCAGCAAATAAGCGGCGAGCGTTAATCCCACCGCAAACAGCGGGGTGGTGGTTAATAGAGAGAGAAGCGGTGTATCAGCGGACATTGGGTTGCCCGATTAGTCGCTTGAGCAGCCACAGCGTGGTCACCACACTGAGTAGCGTGCCCAGCAATAGCGCGATAAGGATAGCCGTCCACTGCCCGGCCAGCTCACCGATGATAAAAAACACCCCAACAACGCCGGGCATAATCAGCATGGCAAGTAGTGCAATCAGTGGCTGGGCGGCAGCGGCAATGTTGTTAGGTACACGGCCCCGAACGGCGAGCGTCGCGCAGAGCAGCAGCATGCCGATCACGCCAGACGAGATTGGCAAAGCGGTGAAGTGGATCACCACTTCACCAATAAGCCAGTAGCTAATCAGCCATAGAAAGCCACTAAGTGCTGGCATGGCTTAGCCGAGTAGTTCGTTGGCTTGCTTGACCACATTCTCGACAGTAAAGCCGAAGTGTTTAAACAGATCGCCCGCCGGCGCAGATTCGCCGTAGGTGGTCATGCCGATCACGCGGCCTTCCAGACCCACATACTTGTACCAGTAGTCAGCGTGAGCGGCTTCGATAGCAATACGCTTGGTCACCGCTTTGGGCAGTACGCTCTCACGGTACTCGGCATCCTGGCCGTTAAAGCGATAGGCCGAGGGCATGGAGACCACGCGTACCGCTTTGCCCTGCTGCTCAAGCTCGGCGGCGGCGTCCATCGCCAGGGCCACTTCAGAGCCAGTGGCAATCAGAATCAACTCCGGTGTTCCTTCGCTGTCCTTAAGAACGTACGCACCGTTTTGAATGGCTGCCAGCTGCGCTTTGGTGCGCTGCTGGTGGGGCAGGTTCTGGCGTGACAGTACTAGCGCGGTGGGGCCAGAGTGACGCTTGATGGCGGCATCCCAAGAGGCGGCGGTTTCCACCGCATCGCAGGGGCGCCAGGTGTTTAGGTTCGGCGTAGTACGCAGGCTGGTGAGCTGCTCGATCGGCTGGTGGGTCGGGCCATCTTCACCCAGACCGATGGAGTCGTGGGTAAACACGTAAATCACCTGCTGGCCCATCAGCGACGCCATGCGGATCGAGTTACGCATGTACTCCATAAAGATCAGGAAGGTCGCGCCGTAAGGTACCAAGCCGCCGTGCAGGGCGATGCCGTTCATGACCGCGCCCATGCCGAACTCACGCACACCGTAGTGCAGGTAGTTACCGCTGGCGTCTTCAGGGGTGATCGCTTTGGCGCCTTTCCAGAAGGTCAGGTTAGATGGCGCCAAGTCGGCACTGCCGCCCAGCAGCTCCGGCATTTTCGGGCCAATGGCATTTAACACTTCAAAGGAGGCTTTGCGTGACGCAATGGTCTCGCCACGCTCTTGGGCCTGCTCAATCAAGGCTTCGGTAGGCAGTTCCGCGGGCAACTGGCGCTTCATCCGGCGGGTGAACTCTCGCGCTTCCGTGGGGAAGGCTTCAGCATAGCGGGCAAACCGCGCATCCCACGCCTGCTGGGCCGCTTTTCCAGCTTCACGGGCATCCCAGCCCGAGTAGATTGGTTCGGGAATATGGAACGGAGCGTGCGGCCAGTCGAGCTGGGTGCGGGCCAGGGCCACTTCATCATCGCCTAGGGGAGCGCCGTGAGCGTCTTCCTTGCCCTGCTTGTTGGGAGCACCAAAACCGATAATGGTCTTGCAGATAATCAGGCTCGGCTTATCGTCATGGCTCTTGGCCAGCTCAATAGCGGCTTTGATCTCTTCAGGCTTGTGACCATCTACATTGGGCACCACGTGCCAGCCGTAAGCTTCAAACCGCTTGGCGGTATCGTCGGTAAACCAGCCTTCCACTTCACCATCAATGGAGATGCCGTTATCGTCGTATACAGTGATCAGCTTACCCAACTGCTGGGTGCCGGCCAGTGAGGCCGCTTCATGGGAGATCCCTTCCATTAAGCAGCCGTCACCAACAAAGCACCATGTGTGATGGTCCACAATTGTGTGACCGGGGCGGTTGAACTGCGCCGCCATGGTTTTTTCAGCAATCGCAAAGCCCACAGCGTTGGCAAAACCCTGACCCAGCGGGCCAGTGGTGGTTTCAATGCCAGGCGCATAACCGAATTCCGGGTGGCCCGCGGTGGGCGAGTGCAACTGACGGAAATTCTGCAGCTGTTCCAGGCTCAGCTCGTAGCCACTGAGGTGCAGCAGCGAGTAAAGCAGCATGGAGCCGTGGCCATTGGAGAGCACAAAGCGATCACGATCGGCCCACTTGGGGTCTTCGGGGTTGTGCTTGAGGTAGTCATTCCATAGCACTTCGGCGATATCAGCCATACCCATGGGGGCGCCCGGGTGGCCTGACTTGGCCTTCTGAACGGCATCCATGGACAGGGCGCGAATGGCATTGGCTAACTCAAAACGGGACGGCATGGGGGTGCTCCTCGCTTGAAAACAGAAATTATAAAGGCGCTATTGTCGCTGACTTCCCATGTTGCGGCAAATATAGCGGAAAATTCTCGGGATCACGTTCTGGGAAGCGTCGCCGACAGCGTGTAGACTCTGCCTCCCGACGCGGTAGAAAAGTAATGCTATCGCTTCACTAATACGGGCAGGGGCCACCTGCCATGATTTCCTGCTGATGCTGTGGATTACATACAGCCGTCATACAGAGGGTAGAGTGCGCGATGAGCGAATATTCCCTGTTTACCTCCGAGTCCGTCTCCGAAGGTCATCCCGATAAGATTGCCGATCAGATCTCTGACGCAGTGCTAGATGCCATTATCGCCCGCGATAAACAGGCCCGCGTTGCCTGTGAAACCATGGTGAAAACCGGGGTGGCGATCATTGCCGGTGAAATTACCACCTCCGCCTGGGTCGATTTAGAAACCCTCGTGCGAGATGTGATTATCAGCATTGGCTATAACTCGTCTGATGTCGGCTTTGACGGCGCGACCTGCGGCGTAGTTAATCTCATCGGTAAGCAGAGCGTCGACATTGCCCAGGGCGTTGATCGCAGCAAACCGGAAGATCAGGGCGCTGGCGACCAGGGCCTGATGTTTGGCTACGCAACTAACGAAACCGATTCGTTTATGCCGGCACCGATCCACTACTCCCACCGATTGGTCGAGCGTCAGGCCGAACTGCGTAAAAATGGCCTGCTGCCTTGGCTGCGCCCGGATGCCAAGAGTCAGGTAACCTTCCGCTATAACGCCGAAGGTCAGCCCTGCGGTGTCGATGCTATCGTGCTCTCTACCCAACACGACCCAGATATTGATCAGGAAGATCTGCGCAAAATGATCAAGCGTGAGGTCATTGAGCAAGTCATCCCCGCCGAGTGGTTGGATGACAGCACCCAGTACCATATCAACCCGACCGGCAAATTTGTGATTGGCGGCCCGGTAGGCGACTGCGGGCTAACCGGACGTAAAATCATCGTCGACACTTACGGCGGCATGGCACGTCACGGTGGTGGCGCGTTCTCGGGCAAAGACCCCTCTAAAGTGGATCGCAGCGCCGCCTATGCGGGCCGCTATGTCGCTAAGAACGTAGTTGCCTCGGGGCTGGCTGACAAGTGTGAGATTCAGGTCTCCTACGCGATTGGCGTTGCCGAGCCGACGTCGGTCTCTGTCGACACCTTTGGCACCGGTAAAATTGACGATGCCAAGATCGTTGCACTGGTTCGCGAGCACTTTGACCTGCGCCCCTACGCGATCACCAAAATGCTTGATCTGCTGCACCCGATGTATCAGCTCACCGCCGCTTACGGCCACTTTGGCCGGGCACCGTTCGAGCACAGCTACACCTGGAGCGACGATAAAGGCCAAGCGCATACTGAAACCTTTATCGCCTTCCCGTGGGAAAAGGTTGATAAGGCCGATGCACTGCGTAAGGCCGCCGGTTTGTAAGAGATTCGCTACACTGTTTGTAAGAAATGTATTAAATCGCCCCTTTGGCTTCGGCCGGGGGCTTTTTTATGCGCTATTTCAAAACCCTGCGCTAGGCTAAGCCTAAAGGTTGATTTGTTCACGCGGGAGTAAGTAATGTTATTGGGTGTACGAACTTGGGTGTTGGGCGGCCTAATCTGGCTTGTCACTTTTTCCGCACAGGCTGCCCAATGCCCGGATTGGCCGGAGGAACGCTTAAGCCGCGAAAGCAAAGCGTTGGCCGAGCAGGTTCAGCGCTGGGACACTGCCTACCACGACGAAGGTGTCGCGCTGATCGATGACGCCCTTTACGACCAAGCGGTTGAGCGCCTAACCACTTGGCAGCGCTGCCTGGGCAATGTACCTGACCATCGCCCGCTTACACGCGTTACAAGCAGCAGCGGCACCCTTGAGCACCCAGCGGCGCAGCGTGGGCTTGATAAAGCCGATGACGATGGCGTCAGGCGTTTTACCAGTCGCCGCGAAGACCTTTGGATCCAGCCCAAAGTTGACGGTGTGGCAATTACGCTGCGCTATGCCGATGGCGAACTGGTCGAAGCCGTTAGCCGTGGCGACGGCGAGCGGGGCCAGGACTGGACAGCCCGTGCCCGACAGCTCCCCGCTGTTCCCAATACGCTACCCGAGCCTGTTTCTGCAGTACTCCAAGGCGAGCTGTATTGGCGGTTAACCCAACACGTGCAGTCACGTTCACCCGCATCGGGTGCCCGGGGTGCCGTGGCGGGAGCAATGGCGCAATCCTCTCCTACAGCGGCCACCTTTGAGCGTATTGGCCTGTTTGTCTGGGGCTGGCCCGATGGGCCTACCGCAATGCAGGAACGTTTAGCTCGGTTAAGTGAGCTGGGCTTTGATAGCGCTGACTACACTCATCCGCTGGATGACCGCCGTGATTCCACTTATTGGCGTGATAGCTGGTTCAATGGTCCTCTGCCGTTTGCCACCGACGGCGTAGTCATCAAACAGGCAGAGCGCCCCGGCGTGCGTCGCTGGTCATCTTCGCCCCCGGAGTGGGCTATTGCCTGGAAATACCCCGCCCAGCAGGCGCTAGCGGAAGTGCGCGGCATTGAGTTTCGTGTTGGGCGCACCGGGCGCGTGACGCCACTGGTGTGGCTTAATCCGGTAAAGCTGGAGGGGCGACGCATTAGCCGCGTTTCGTTGGGCTCGCTGGAGCGCTGGGAATCACTGGATGTTCGCCCCGGTGATCAGGTAGCGATCTCCTTGGCGGGCTTAACGATCCCCCAGTTAAGCGAGGTGGTGTGGCATACCCAGGAGCGCTCGCCGCTGACGCCGCCGTCTCCCCAGCGCTTTAACCTGCTGAGCTGTTTTGCATTAACGTCCGGCTGCGATGGACAGTTGCTGGCGCGGCTCACCTACCTTGGCGAGCAGCTTGGTATGCAGGGGATCGGTGAAGGCACCTGGCAAGCGCTGATGGACGCGGGCGTTGTCACTCATTTACTGGGCTGGCTGAACGTTGAGCCAGGCCAACTGCAACAGACCTATGGCATTGGCGAGACCACTGCTGATGCGTTACTGGATCAGTTTCAAGCCGCCCAGGGCGAGCCTTTTGCGGCCTGGTTAAGTGCGCTGGGGGCGCCGCCGGGTAGCGAGTCGGTTAGCGGGAATTGGGATGAGTTAGCGGGCTACCAGCGCGAAGAGTGGCAAGCCGTTCCCGGCGTTGGCCCAGTGCGCGCTGAGGCGCTTGTGGCGTTTTTCAGCCACCCCGATGTGCAGGACATGGCAGCAAAGCTTAACGAAGCGGGTGTTGCCGGTTTTTAGCTTAGTCCTGTGAGTCGCAGCATCAACCCAAGATAAAGCGGAATCAGTAGCGGCGCGAGCAATGTCGTTACCAGCACGGCTAGCGCACCTTTCTGCGGCTGAATGCCCAGCTCCATAGCGACCACCACCACATTAGCCGCCATAGGCACCACGCCCAGCAGTAGCAGTGCCATGGCAAGCTCGGTGGAGAGTGGGGTGACCCACTGCAACACCAAAACGGCCAATAGCATGGCTAACGGCCATAGCAAATAGCGCAGCCCCAGGCAGGCGGCCACGAAACGGGTATCCCAGGCGGAAAGTGTCACCTGGCTAAGCGTCATGCCAATAATCATCATGCCTAGCAGCGTGTAAGTGGCAGGGAATACTGCCAACGAATTCATCACCGCAGCAGGTATGGTGATTTCAAGGGTGCTAAGCAGTAACGCGAATAGGAATGCATAGATCAGCGGTAAGCGAGAAATTTTGATCAGACTCTCGCGTACTGAAAAGCGTCCGCGCGCACTAAGGTAAAAGCCCACGGTAAATTCGTAAATATTAATTCCCAGCATACAGAATAGGTAAAGGGTAACGCCTTCAGGGGGTAGCAAAATCAGCGCAATCGGTAGGCCAAAATAGCCGGTATTACCCGTTCCAGAGGAGAACGCCAGCAGCGCCGCTTCCTGCTCACCAAAACGGTGGCGAGTAATGCGCTGTACGACCAGGGCCATTAGGCTTGCCAGAATGAACAACGCTAATGTGAGTAAAAGATAGTCAGGTGTTGGGCCGCCGTTCATCAGCGCGCGAAAAATCGTAAAAGGCGCTATCAGGTAGACCAGCAGCGTCGCAATCGGACGAGGGTCTAGCTTGAGTCGTTGGGCGGCCAGCCAGCCTAGCCCCACGTAGCTGAGTAGCATAAGTAATGGCCCAACGAGCGCCCCAGGTGCAAGATCCATTTATTCTCCCATTGGATATGTGGTGACTCGCTAACATGAGCCGAATTAAAGGCCAAGCGTGGAATCTTTCATTAGCCCCAGCGCGCTAGAACAGCGAGAATACCTCAAAATATCATTACTTTTGATCACTAATTAAGGAAATCCTATGAGCAGCCATGAGCATCCTCTAGGTATCAGCTTTGAATTCTTTCCGCCCAATACCGATGCTGGGCGCGATAAGCTGATCCAGGTTCGCGATGAGCTGGCCGCCCGGAACCCACGGTTTTTCTCGGTGACTTACGGTGCCGGCGGATCTACCCAGGCACGTACCCGTGAGGTGGTGCGTGAAGTGAGTGAGAGTGGCATCACCACCGCCCCGCATCTCTCCTGCATAGGCAGTGAGAAAGCTCAGCTGCGTGATCTGCTGTCGCAGTACCGCGAAGAGGGGGTAGACAGTTTAGTCGCGCTGCGTGGTGACATGCCTTCCGGTATGGGAAGCATTGGCGAGCTACGGTATGCCAACGAACTGGTTGAGTTTATTCGCGCGGAAACGGACGATCATTTCAACATCGCGGTAGCCGCTTACCCGGAGTCTCATCCTCAGGCGCCTAATCTTGATAAGGATGTGGAAAACTTCGCGCGTAAAATGAAAGCTGGCGCCAATATGGCCATCACCCAGTACTTCTTCACCGCCGATGCCTACTTCAACTTCGTCGATAAAGCCCGCGCGCTGGGCGTTGAGCAACCGATTATTCCCGGCATTATGCCAATTACCAACTACACCAAGCTGGCGCGTTTCTCTGACGCCTGTGGTGCTGAGATCCCACGCTGGATTCGCAAGCAGTTGGAGTCCTATGGCGATGATAGCGAAGCGATAGCCGCCTTTGGTACCGATGTGGTGAGCCGTCTTTGCCAACGATTACTGGATGGTGGTGCGCCAGGCCTGCACTTCTACACGCTTAATCAAGCTGCACCGGTACTAAAGGTCGTCGACAATCTGGTCGATTAATCAAGTCAGATTATTTACCTGCTCAGCACTTACTAAAAACCCCGCTCAACATTGTTGAGCGGGGTTTTTTACGCTTAGCGTTTAGCGGCTTAAATCAATCAGCCAGCTTGCGCCGTTTTACTACCACCACCGTGCACCTTACGTTGCATCATGAATAGCACGATACCAATCGCAAGGCCTGCAATGTCGGTATAGATACCGCCGTAGATTAAGAATATTGCGCCCACCAGCATCAGCACGCGCTGCCAGGCGTTAACCGGTCCAAAGAACCACGCCTGCACCATGCCCGATAGCAGTACAATGCCCAGCGTCGCGGTTAAACCAACGCGCAGGATCTGCATCGCAGAGCCTTCCATCAGCATGGCCGGGCTGTAGAAGAACATAAACGGCACGATGAACGCGGCCAAACCAATCTTGAATGATGCCACTGACGTACCCATGGGATTGTCGCCGGAAATACCGGCGGCGGCATAGGAAGCCAAAGCCACAGGTGGCGTAATCGCGGAGACGACCGCAAAGTAGAACACAAAGAAGTGGGCGATCAGTGGCTCAATACCGATATTGATTAAGCCCGGAGCGACCACGGAAGCGGCCACCGCATAGGCGGCGGTAGTAGGCATACCCATGCCGAGTAGAATACTGATCAGCATGGCGAACACTAGCGCCAGCAGTTGGCTCACGCCCGCCAAGCCCAGTAGTAGCGACGAGAAACGCGCGCCTACACCCGTCAGCGAGATAACCCCGACGATTAAGCCCGCACAGGCACACACGGCGATAATCTGAATCGACATGGTGCCCGCTATTTGCAGCGCTTTAAGAATCGCACGGAAGCCCATTTTGTTGGGTGAGATCCAGCTAACCACCGCGGCTGACGCCGTTGCCAAGGTGCCCGCGCGAATCACCGAGTAGCCCATAAACAGGGCGACAATCAGAATAATAATCGGCGCGAACAGATAGACCTGCTTGACCAGCTTCGAGAACAGCGGAATCTCATCTTTGCGCATGCCCCGCATGCCTTTACGGGCGGCTTCAAAGTCGACCATAAAATAGATAGAGGCAAAATAGAGAATCGCCGGAATGACCGCGGCAAGAGCAATTTCGGTATACGGAATACCGGTCACTTCAGCCATGATGAACGCGCCGGCACCCATGATCGGCGGCATGATCTGACCACCGGTTGAGGCGGCGGCTTCGATGGCACCCGCGCTACGTGCTGGGTAACCGACTTTCTTCATCAAGGGAATGGTCAAGGAGCCGGTGGAAACCACGTTGCCCGCCGATGTGCCGTTGATCATGCCCATTAAGCCAGAGGCAAAAATAGCCACCTTGGCGGGGCCACCACGGGCACGGCCAGCGGCAGCAAAGGCAAAGTTAACGAAGTAGTCGCCTACTTTAGAGGCCTGCAAAAAAGCGGCAAAAATAATGAACAGAATAATATAGGTCGACGACACCGCAGTGGTGGGGCCGAGGATGCCTGCGTCGGTATACACCTGGCTAAAGAAGCGCTGTAGTGACAGCCCCGGGTAGCCTAAAAAGCCTGGTAGATAGGGCCCGGCGAACACGTAGGTCAGGAAAACTGCGGAAATGACCACCAGGGCGAGGCCCGCTACTCGGCGAGTCAGCTCTAGAATCAACAGAGAGCCTGCAATCGCCGCCCAGGAAATGCCTGATGGCGCAAAAGAGGTACCCGTCGACATACGAATATTGGTGTTATAAGCCACCAGCAAATAGCCAGCGCTGGCCAGTGCACAGACCATCAGTACCAAATCGGCTGGGTTGAAGCGATGCCGCGCCTGACGATAAAACCATGACAGCACGATGGCACTTGCCGTTGTCGCCATTAGCGGATAGCCGTAGTGCCAGTTTTCAATGTTCGGGTCGATGCGCATGGCGCTGCCGCTGAGCGTTTGATACATCAACAGCACTTGCGCCAGGGTATAGGCGGCGGGAATCAGTAACGCGTAGCTAATCCATTTGATCCAGGCACCTGACGCCTGATGATCGTCGTCGGCAAAACGGGCACCGGAAAAGAGCCCGTAACCGAGAATAAGGGCACCGGCAATATGCACAATACGAAACGACCAGGTTTCCATCGGATACACGTTGAGTGAAATCAGATGGAAACTTGAGTAAGCGATCGCTAATGCCGCAAATAGCAGGAACTGCCAGCCAGTAAACAGGCGGCGATTGGGTTCAACAACGTCTTCATCGACACCATCGGCAATGGACTCTGGTATCACAGACGCTGCGTGGGCATCATCCTTGAGGCCATCAGATTCTTGGTCGGTTTTGTGACTCATTAGAGTTCACCCTCACAGCAAAAAGCAGACAAAGGGGTAGCAGCAGCGAAAGCTGCCCCGCCCGGCAGGGCCGGAAACGGGGCAGTCAGAACGTTAAGCGTTGCTTAGTTGATCATGTCATCAGCAATTTCATAGCCGTTCTCTTCGTACCAGCGTGCAGCGCCGGGATGAAACGGTAGCACGGTGTTGTGCTTGATGTTTTCTGGAATGGTGGTTTCAGCACTGCGGTGTACAGAGCGCATACGGTCGTTGTTTTCCATGGTCGCCTTAGTGACTTCATAAACGAAGTCTTCCGGCAGATCGCAGCCAGCGATAGCGAAGTTCCACATGGAGACAGCGCGAGCGTCTTCTTCAAGCGTTGTATAAGTGTTCGCAGGAATCATGAATTCAGCAACGGGGAAGTTTTCCAGCACAGTGGCCAGCTCTTCTTCGTTAAATTCGATGATGTTGACATCAGTTTGTACTTCCAGCTGGCTAACAGCCGGGATGGGAATGCCTGCAGCGAAGGCGACAACGTCAAGCAGGCCATCCTGCAACTGACCGCCTAGGTCTGACCAGCCACCGTTACGACGTTCAAAGTCAACGCCCAGGGTTTCCAGGATTGCTGGGAAATAGGTGTCAGAGGTGGAGGCAGCCGGGCCAAAACCGATGCGTGCACCATCGGGAATGTCGGAAATTGACTCAATGCCGCTGTCGGAAAGCGCAGTAATGGAGAACGGCGTTTCGTACATGGGGAACATGGCACATACATTATCCATCTTCATGCCTGGTGCCAGCGGGCTTTCACCTTTGACGGCGTCTGAAGCGGGGCCCATGGTGGTTAAGCCAAATGCCATGTCGCCTGTGTGCACGAGCGCCAGGTTTTGAGTAGGACCGCCAGTGACTTCACCGCCGCCAGATACACCTAATTCATCTGCGATAAAGTTGGCCCAGCCTGAACCGTAGACGAAGTAAGTGCCGCCTTGGCTAGCGGTACCCACGGTAAAATTGTCGGGCCAACCAGAGCGATCTGCTTGCGCCTGGGCACTGCTGGCAGCGGCTACAAGCAGAGCGCTGCTGGCGAGAAGAGTGAACGTTTTAGGCATATGTTTGCGCATGGCGAAAATTCCTAGCTGTTATTGGGGTTATATACTGACAGCGACGATCAATGCCGCCAGTCGATACTACGTTAAGCAGGGTATCCAGAGTATATAACAGCGATAGTTGTGCCATTAAAAGGTTATGGTTTTAAAAACATATACTTATGAAATATTTATTCAACTTTGGTGGAAAGCGCTTTTTATCATAGTGTCCGATTGTTCGCACGTAAGTGGCTTGTTGGTGTGCGGATAACCGCACACCTGTTGTGAGGTGCAAGCGCTAGCGGTTGTGGGGTGGCAAGGAAAGAATGGACACACCGCCCTTGGCGGGCGGGAATTTAACGAGACGGTTTACCGGGATCCAATATACGCACGGGCTGTACATCCTGCTGCTTCTGGTCGTCGCGTACTTGGTTGACCCGGGTGGTCATTTCGGTCAGAGCGTCCTCCTCAATAGGCAGTTGCTCGAAGAAATCGCAGCTGACGCATTCCCGGTAGCGAATACCGTTTTGCTCCCAGGCGCGGATACGATCCATCGCTGCGCAGCGTGGGCAGGTCACACCGGCAATAAAGCGTTTAACCGTTGACATTGCATACTCCTGGCGCGCAGCGCCCAAGGCGCTGCGCATGGGAAAAGTGTATTTAAAACTGCATTAAGCAGCGCGAATGCCGCTATGGCGCAGTAGCGGTTCGACACTCGGCTCTCGGCCCCGGAAGGCGACAAACAGGTCAGCGGCATCGCGTGCGCCGCCCTGCTCAAGAATTTCGCGACGAAAGCGCTGTCCCGTTTCCGGATCAAAGATACCTGCCTCTTCAAAGGCGCTCCAGGCATCCGCCGAGAGCACTTCCGCCCACTTGTAGCTGTAGTAACCGGCCGCGTAGCCTCCAGCAAACACGTGACCAAAGCTATTTTGGAAGCGGTTGAACGGCACTTTTGGCAGCACAGACACCGCTTCGCGCACCTCATCTAACAAGGCTTGCACGTCGCTGGCGCTGGGAGTACTTAACTCATGATGCAGACGCAGATCGAATAGCGAGAACTCGATTTGGCGCATCATGCCCATTGCCGACTGGAAATTCTTGGCCGCCTGAAGGCGCTCAAGCAGCTCTGCTGGCAGTGGTTCGCCGCTATCCACGTGTTTGGCGAGTAGATCTAAGCCTTCACGCTCCCAGCAGTAGTTTTCCATAAATTGGCTGGGCAGCTCGACGGCATCCCAAGCGACGCCGTTAATGCCGGAAATATCGGCGATCTGCTGCTGGGTCAGCATATGATGCAGGCCGTGGCCAAATTCATGAAATAGCGTGGTGACTTCGTCGTGGGTTAGCAGTGCCGGGCGACCGTTTACCGGAGCGGTAAAGTTGCAGGTAAGAAAGGCGACGGGCAGTTGCAGGCCCTGCTCGGTTTGACGACGCACCCGGCAGTCGGCCATCCATGCGCCGCCTCGCTTGCCTTCTCTGGCGTACAGATCCAGATAGAAACCGGCAACTGGCTGACCATTTTCGGTGATGCGGAAATAGCGCACGTCATCGTGATAGCGGGGCGCCTGAGTATCTTCTTCAAAGCGTACACCGTAAAGGCGTTCAACCACCTGAAACAAGCCATCCACCACCTGGGGTGCGGGAAAGTAGGGGCGTAACTGCTCCTGAGAAATCGAATGGCGAGCTTCGCGCAGCTTTTCACTGGCATAGGCAACATCCCACGGCTCCAGCGTCTCTAGGCCTAGTTCATCACGAGCATAGGCACTGAGTTCTGCAAACTCCTCCTTCGCTTGAGGCAACGCACGGCGGGCTAAATCGTTGAGAAAATCGAGCACCTGCTCGGGAGATTCCGCCATTTTAGTGGTGAGTGAGTAATCAGCGTAGGTAGCAAAACCGAGCAGCAGGGCCATTTCACTGCGCAGTGCCAGTATCTCTTCCATGATCGCCGCGTTATCAAATTTGCCCGCATCTGGGCCTTCATCAGACGCACGGGTAACAAACGCGGTATACACCTCACGGCGCAGTTCGCGGTTATCGGCATAGCTAACCACCGGGAAGAAACTGGGAAAATCCAGGGTAATACGGTAGCCCGCAACGCCTTTCGCCTCGGCAGTAGCTTTTAAGGTGTCGAGGGCACTCTCCGGCACCCCCGCTAATGTCTCTTGGCTATCGATGTCCTTGTGCCACGCCTGGGTGGCATCCAGCACGTTATTCGAGAACTGGTTTGACAGCATTGATAGGCGCGACTGGATCTCGCCGTAGCGGGCTTTCTGGTCAGCAGGCAGGGCAACACCGGCTAGGCGGAAATCGCGTAGAGCGTTCTCCACGGTACGCCGTTGGGGAGCATTCAGGTGTTCCCAGGCGGGGCCATCTTTTAACGCTTGCCAGCCATTAAATAACCCTTCGTGTTGGCCTACCCAAGTGCCGAAGTCAGAGAGCTTCTCAAGGCATGCCTGGTACGCTTCACGCATCTCCGGGGAGTTCATGGTGCCGTTGAGGTGCGATACCGGTGACCATGCCTTGGTGAGCCGGTCATTAACCGTTTCAAGTGGCGCCGCAAAATTGTCCCATGTGGGCGGGGTAGCGGCTGCCTGTTCCGCCAAGCGATCAATGGCTTCACGGCTTTCGCTTAGCAGCGTCTCCACGGCAGGCTCCACGTGCTCGGGACGAATCTCTCCAAAAGGCGGGAGCTCGTGGGTCTCAAGCAGCGGATTGGTGGACAAAGGGGTGGAGGACATAGACACCTCGGGTGGCATGCTTTCACAAAGCACAGTTTAGGACGTCAGGAACGCGCAAAAGAGCGCAATAATAATGACACAGTGCGGGCGGTGGGGCCGTGTTTCAATGCTAGGTTCAATAACAGGGTTTGGCCTGCACGCAAGTGCCTGCTAGTCTTGCCGCCTTTTAATGCCGCCAATGGCAGGAGCAAGTGATGAGCGAAACGCTGGAGCGCTGGGGGTCGAAGCGGGCCTTTATCTTGGCGGTAACAGGTGCTGCGGTGGGGTTAGGCAATATCTGGCGCTTCCCTTACGTGGCCGGAGAGAACGGCGGTGCGGCGTTTCTACTGATTTATGTGGCGTTTGTGCTGCTGCTGGGTATTCCGGTGATGATGGCGGAGATTTTGATTGGTCGTGCCGGGCGGCGTGGGCCGATGCAGGCGTTGAGTGCCTTGGCGGCTGAGGCGGGGGCTTCGCCTCGCTGGCGCTGGCTGGGGCTATTCGGGGCGTTCACCGTATTCTGCATTTTATCGTTTTACTCGGTGGTGTCCGGCTGGTCGATTGAGTTTTTGGTGGCCTCTGTTAACGGCAATTTCAATGGCGCGAGTGCCGCTGAGATTGGCGCTGGTTTTGATGCCTTCTTGGCCAACCCGGGACTGCTGATCTTCAATCACTCACTGTTTCTGTTTATGACCATGACGGTTGTAGCGGCGGGCGTTGCCAAGGGGTTAGAGCGGCTGAATAACCTGCTGATGCCGCTGTTATACCTGCTATTGCTGCTATTAGCGGGCTATGCTGCGACCACTGACGGCTTTGCCCCTGCCTTGGCGTGGCTGTTTTTACCCTCTTTCGAGGCGCTAACCCCGGCGGTGGTCGTCCATGCCATGGGGCACGCGTTCTTTACTCTGGCGGTGGGCGCCTGTGCTTTGATGGCGTATGGCGCCTATATGCCGGAAGAGCAAAGCCTGCCTAAAGCCGCTGTGGCTGTCGCCGTACTCGATATTAGCGTGGCGTTACTGGCGGGGATCGCTATTTTCTCGGTGGTGTTTGCGCAAGGCATGGATCCCACTGATGGCCCAGGGTTAATGTTTGTTACCCTGCCTATTGCGTTTTCTGAGTTGCCTTGGGGCTCTGTATGGCTAAGCGTATTCTTTTTGCTGCTGTTACTGGCTACCTGGACATCGGCCATCAACCTCGCAGAGCCGATGGTCGCCACGCTTCAGGGCCTGGGGCTGCGCCGTAGTATATCGACAGCGATTGTTGCTATTAGCGTCTGGCTGATTGGGCTGTTATCGGCCTTCTCTTTTTCAACCCTGGCGGAGTTTCGGCCGCTATTTGGACGCAATGTCTTCGAGCTTGTCAGCAGTATACCGCCGGATGTTTTCCTGCCTTTGGGCGGCCTATTGATAGCCGTTTTTGCCGCTTGGGTAATGCCCCGCGATAGAGTGGTGAGCGCGTTAGGCATTGGTGAAAGCGGCTATCGGGTGTGGCGCAATATCATCCGCTGGGTGTCGATTCCGCTGACGTTTATTGTTCTGCTGGCCGGATTGCTATAGTGAGTTAAATAATTCTCTAACTGTCGATTAGAAGCCTAGGAGCGAGTTATGAGCAGTGCGTTAAGATCCTATCAAGGTATGGAACCCCAACTGGGCGAGCGCGTTTATATTGATCCGGCCAGTGTGGTCATTGGTGATGTGGTGATGGGCGACGACTGCTCTGTCTGGCCTATGACGGTTATACGTGGTGATATGCACCGTATTCGTATTGGCGCGCGTACCAGTGTGCAGGACGGCAGCGTGCTGCATATTACCCACGCCAGTGACTTCAGCCCGGAGGGGTTTCCGCTCACCATTGGCGATGATGTGACCATTGGCCATAAAGCGATTTTGCATGGTTGCACCTTGGGAAGCCGCATACTCGTGGGTATGGGCGCGATTGTGATGGATGGCGCGGTCGTTGAGGACGAAGTCATTATCGCCGCGGGTGCGGTGGTAACGCCGAGTAAGCATTTGGAAAGTGGCTATGTGTATGCCGGTAATCCGGCTAAAGCGCTGCGGCCACTCAAAGAGAAAGAGCGTGCGTTCTTTCCGTACACCGCTGGTAACTACGTTAAATTGAAAGATCGCTTTTTGGCCGAAGCCACACGCTAGTGTCTTGGCCTAGATCTACCCTAAGCGATTGCTAAGCCAACCTTTTTTTCTTAATTAGCCATGTCGCCAACGCTGAAAGTCTGTTAATTTATACAGTTTTCTGTTTTGCAGACTCTGGGATGCCGCGTCATGGCTAATTTTCGCACGCATATTACGGTAGCAGCGGCGGGCGGCATGCTAATAGCTTACGCAGGCTGGAAAGGTCAGTGGTGGCCGCCCTCCCAAGCACTGGTGATGATTGCATTAGTCACCTTTGGCGGCATTTTGCCCGATATTGACGCTGACCGTTCCCACTCTATACGTCTGATATTTAATCTGCTTTCGGTGCCTGCGCTGGTCCTGGGGGCGCTGCTGCTACAGCCATGGCTGACGCCGGGGGCGTTGTTGATTGCCTGCGGTGGGATTTACTTCAGTGTGCGCTATCTCGCAGGCCTGCTATTTTCGCGTTTCACCGTGCACCGCGGTATTTGGCACTCCTTATTAGCGGGTGGGCTATGTAGTCTGCTCACCTCCGCGTTAAGCTTTAATCTGCTCAACCAGCCTGCATGGCTGGCGTGGTCGCACGGTGCGGCTACCTTGGTCGGTTTTCTGATCCACTTGAGTTTGGATGAGATCTACAGCGTTGACCTTGAGGGGGCGCGGCTAAAGCGCTCTTTTGGTACGGCGCTTAAGCTAGGCGACAGTCGTCGGCCGATGTCCAACCTGCTGATGCTGATCGCCACATTGACGCTGATACCTTGGGTGCCGCCTTGGTCTGTGTTGGGGGAGTTGCTGCATCAGGGCTCGCTGCTGTGGCGATAGTCGTCGGCATTGAGGCCGTGCTTCTTAAGCTTGTCGTAAAAGGTTTTGCGCGGAATACCCAAGTGGCGACAAACGTCGGTTACCCGGCCATGGTAGCGCGACAGGGATTGGCTGATCAGGCTCTTTTCAAACAGCTCGACCTGGCGCGGCAAAGTAGGCTCTTCTGTGTCGGCGTTGACCCCTTCCAGTAGTGCATCCAGGCGATAGTCAAAGGCGGCGCCCAGCAGCACGTAGCGCTCGGCAAGGTTACGCAGCTCGCGCACATTGCCGGGCCAGTCATGGGCCAGCAGGGCGGCAATGGCGGAGCTGTCGAGGGTCGGTGCTTCCAGCCCGCTGCGGTTGGCGGCGACCACGGCAAAGTGCTGGAATAATAAGGGAATATCCTCACGCCGCTCGCGCAGGGCAGGCAGCGGCAGAGTGACCACGTTTAGCCGGTAGTAAAGGTCTTCGCGAAAACTTCCCTCTTCGGAGGCGGCTTTGAGGTCCACCTTGGTGGCCGCAATCACGCGAATATCGAGCGGGACGGTTTCATTGGCACCTAACCGCTCGACACTGCGTTCCTGCAGTACTCTCAGCAGCTTGACCTGCAGCGCCATGGGCATCGATTCGATTTCATCTAAAAACACCGTGCCGCCATTTGCGTGTTCAAACTTGCCAATGCGCCGCTCGACGGCACCGGTAAAGGCGCCTTTCTCATGACCAAACAGTTCGGACTCAATGGTATTTTCGGGCACCGCGCCGCAGTTGATCGCCATAAAGGGGCTGTTGCGCCGGTCGCTGCGCTCGTGGATCGCTCGCGCCACTAGGTCTTTACCGGTGCCGGTCTCCCCAAATAGCAGCACATCGGCCTCTACTTGGCTAATGCGCTGAATCATTGCAGCTAGTCGCGATATGACCACTGTTCGGCCAACTAAGCGTGGCCCCAGTGCGGCTTGTTGCACTTCCAATTCGGCTTTAAGGCGGTGGTTTTCCAAGCTGAGCTGGCGCTTCTCTATGCCCCGGCGCACCACATCTAGCAGTTGATCACCGGCAAAAGGCTTCTCGAGAAAATCCCAGGCCCCGGCGCGCATGGCTTCTACAGCTGTGGAAATATCGCCGTGCCCTGTAATTAAAATAATCGGCAGAGTGGCGTCTCGGCTGTGTAACTCATGGAGCAGTGCCATGCCATCCATACCCGGCATGCGGATATCACTGACAATGACACCCGGGAAGTCCGGCGTTAATGCTGCCAGGGCTTGTTCCGCCGATTCAAAGCAGTAGGGCGTATAGCCCGCAAGTTCTAGGGTTTGGCTGGCGGTGATCCGCAGATGCGGTTCGTCGTCGATCACCATGACCGGCAGCGTCGACGGCTCATGCATAAGAGGAGTTCTCCTGGGTGTAGGTTAGCGGTGAGTGGGGCAGGGTAATGGTGAAGCAAGCGCCGCCTTCTGGCTGGTTATCTGCCTGTAGCTTGCCACCTAAATCGTCCATGATACGCGATGAGATCGAGAGACCCAGCCCTAAACCACTGCCCGGCGCTTTAGTGGTAAAAAAGGGTTCAAAAATATGCCCCAAGTGCTCCTCGGGGATGCCTGGGCCATTATCGCTAACGCTAATAATGACCTGCTGCTGGTGTATGCGGGCGCCCAGGGTAAGTTGTGGCGCAGACACGCCTTTCATGGCCTGCAGCGCATTGCCGATTAAATTTACCAACACTTGTTCCAGGCGCACCAGATCGCCTTTAACCCATAGAGTTTCAGCAGGCCAATCCTGAACAATGGTGATATTGCCTTCGCGTAAGCGGCTTTGAAACAGGCGTAGAGCGTAGTCGATGCAGGCTTGTACCGAAATCGCCTCCTGGCGTTCGCTGCTCTTACGTGAAAACTGGCGCAGCTGCGCGCTGATATCCGCCATCCGCTCGGTTAGTTCAACAATTTGTTCCAGGTTGGCATCGGCTTTTTCGTGGCGTGCTAATGCCATAAAGCGGCGGGCGTTTTCCGCGTAAGCGCGAATAGCCGCCAGCGGTTGATTAAGCTCATGGTTGATGCCCGCGGCGAGCTGTCCCAATACAGCGAGTTTGGCGGCTTGAATCAGCTCGTCTTGGGTTTGTCGTAAGTTGGCTTCAGCGCGTCGGCGCTCTTCAATTTCATCCGAAAGGCGTTGGTTGCTGGCGACTAGATCTCGGGTGCGGCGTTCCACGCTAACCTCTAGTTCGTCACGCACGCGTGCCAAAGTGTTGCGCTCTCGCTCGGCAAACGCTTCACGCTCACGGCGTAGTCTCAAACGCTGCCAGCCAATGCCCGCACCAAGAGTGACCACGCCGTAGAGGCCGCCTGCCATCAGAGCAGCTATCCACTGAGCGCTAATCACCGGTGTTAGCGGCTTTAAAATATGCATTTGCCAGCCAAACTCAGGGATATGTCGGGTCAGACTAAGGTAGTCGCTGCTGCTTAATGGGCCTTGGGAGAAACTGACCAAATGGCTTCCCTGTCGGTAAGGTGCATTGACTTCAATACCCGAGGGGGACAACGGCTCCATGGCGTAGCGGCGCGTTTCCCTTAGGGCTTGACGCTGTTCTTCGGTAAGTGGGTAAAGGGCGTTCATGCGCAGCTCAGGATGGCTTGCCATGAAGATGATGTCGTCACTATCAGTGACAAACAGCTCGGCATCCTGCTCTGCCCAGCTATCTTCAACGTCATCTAACAGTACTTTCACCACTAGCACGCCGTCTGGCCGCGCATCGGGCGAGGTGTCATCTATCCATACGGGCGATGAGAAGTAGTAGCCTCGCTCAAGAGACTTGATGCCTAGACCAAAAAAGCGCCCCTGCCCCCCAGCAATGGCATCGGTGTAGTAAGAGCGAAAAGCATAATTCTGGCCAATAAAGGTGTTAGGGCGGTGCCAATTACTGGCGGCGATCGTGTCGCCATCGCGATTGAGTAAATAGACGTCTGAAACTCCCGCTGTAAAGCGGAAACGATCCAGCAGCATATTGAGCGGCATCGGGTCTTGGCTATCTGGAGAGGTCAAAAAGCGCTGCACGCCTTCCCGAGTGGCAAGCATTTGTGGCAGGTAGTCGTAGCGTAGTAGATAGCCGTTTAAGTTGGCGGCAGACAGCCGCAGTTCGTTTTCGGCATCATCCTGTAAGTTAGAAAGCGCTTGTTCACGCGCCAACTGGGCGGCCTGCCACATGCACAACGCTAAGCCGAGTGAAATAACCAGCAGCCACAGACGTCGCCAACGCAACGGCAAAGGGGTGGGCGCTGGGTTGTTCATGCCAGCGCTGTTCATGCTGACGTCTTACTATTGCCTTGGGCGCGGCGAAGGGCGCGCTGAGCACGGGTCTCAGCCTTGGCCATTTCAAGTAGGCCTTCTTCAACAAACACCAAGTGCTCATGGGCGCGAGCTCGGGCATCCTCAGCGCGACCTTCCAAAATGGCATTGAGCAGGGCGCGGTGCTGTTGCATTAACTGGCTGCGCGAACCTTCCTTGGCAAATAAAT
The DNA here is from genome assembly GCF_029854215.1 of Halomonas alkaliantarctica. Taxonomy (NCBI): domain Bacteria; kingdom Pseudomonadati; phylum Pseudomonadota; class Gammaproteobacteria; order Oceanospirillales; family Halomonadaceae; genus Vreelandella; species Vreelandella neptunia. The sequence goes on from NZ_CP122961.1 coordinate 391,118, forward strand.
GAGCCAAGTTGTTCACGATGCTCTTCTCTAGCAGATGAAAAATGCCGCGAATGGTATGCAACAGCAGAACATTGTGGGCGGCCTCGGCAATTGCTAGGTGAAATGCCGCATCTAGTTTCGCTTCTTGAATGGGATCTGCGCCGGCAAAGCCACCGTCGAGTTCTTCGAAGCGCTGAATTAAGACGGCTTTGTCGGCGGGGGTTGAGCGCAGCGCAGCGTAGTAAGCGGATATACCTTCCATGGCGTCGCGGAATTCAAGTAAGTCCAGGTTAAATTCGCCGTGACGGGAGAGCATCTCCAGCAGAGGATCGGTATAACCATTGCTAAGGTCGTCGTTAACAAAAGTACCGCCGCCTTGGCGGCTGGTCAGCAAGCCGCGAGCGGCTAGTTTCTGGATGGCTTCCCGTAAAGAGGGGCGCGAAACGCCAAATCGCTCGGCTAACTCACGTTCGGGAGGTAAGCGCTGGCCTGGCTTTAGGCTGCCTTCCAGCATCATAGCTTCAAGGCGCTCAGTAATTACATCGGCCAAGCGCTGCTGGCGGAGCGGAGGGTAGCTCATAGTGAATAGCTCATGTCGTTTAGCGTCCGCAATTGGTAAGACCAATATTAAGAGCATTAGCGTTTGATCTCAAGCGCCTGCGAAGTGGGGTTTAACGCTAATAAAACGCATCTATAGCGTCTTTAAACTAAAGTATAGCGGCTTAAGGTGCTAAAGAGCGATATCTCCGTTTGACACGCTTAGGGCGGCTCACTACTGTTGGTGCTAGTTTTTTTGTCAATTGGTAAAACCAATTTTCCACTTTGGGGCGCCGGTGTATAGCGCATCCATTGCATAGGGCTATTGCACAGGGCTATCCATGATCATTTCAGCTTCCACTGATTATCGCCAAGCGGCCAAACGTCGTATCCCTCCGTTTCTTTTCCACTACGCCGACGGTGGTTCCTACGCGGAGCATACGTTGCGGCGCAATGTCGAGGATCTTGCTGGTGTCGCACTGCGTCAGCGCGTGTTGAAAGATATGTCTTCGCTATCATTGGAGACTACGCTGTTCGGCGAAACGCTTGCCATGCCGGTTGCCTTGGCGCCGGTAGGATTGGCAGGAATGTACGCTAGGCGCGGTGAAGTGCAAGCTGCCCGGGCAGCTACTAATAAGGGGATACCATTTACGCTATCGACAGTTTCGGTGTGTCCAATCGACGAAGTGGCCTCTGCTGTCGATCGGCCTATCTGGTTTCAGCTTTATGTGTTGAAAGACAGAGGGTTTATGAAGCATGTCTTGGAGCGAGCTAAAGCTGCAGGCGTCAAGACGCTGATCTTTACCGTCGATATGCCCGTGCCGGGGGCGCGCTATCGTGATGCGCATTCAGGCATGAGCGGTAAGCGCGGCCCAATGCGGCGAATGCTTCAAGCAGCAACGCATCCCTTTTGGGCATGGGACGTGGGTGTTAATGGTCGTCCTCATGACCTGGGCAACGTGTCAGATTATCGCGGCAAGCCAACTGAGCTTGAAGACTATATTGCTTGGCTTGGTGATAACTTTGATCCCTCCATCTCTTGGAAAGACCTGGAATGGATCCGTGAGCAATGGGATGGCCCGATGATCATTAAGGGGATACTCGATCCTGAAGATGCTCGGGATGCGGTCCGCTTCGGTGCGGATGGTATCGTTGTTTCCAATCATGGCGGTCGTCAGTTGGACGGTGTTCCCTCCACGGCACGTGCGCTGCCTGCTATCGCTGATGCGGTTAAGGGTGATTTGGCCATTCTTGCCGATTCCGGGGTGCGTAGTGGGCTTGATGTTGTGCGCATGATCTCGATGGGGGCCGATACCGTATTGATTGGGCGTGCTTTTATCTATGCACTTGCTACCGCTGGAGAAGCGGGTGTTTCTCATCTGCTTGAGCTATTTGATAAGGAGATGCGGGTTGCCATGACGCTCACCGGGGCGCGTAGCATTGCCGATCTCGGTTCGAGTTCGTTGGTGCCAGATTCGATCCACCACCTTGGATAGGAATGCTGACCTTTTAATTTTTAAAAACCCCTTGCCAACCCGTCAGCGAAACCGTAAAGTACGCATCCGCTGCCGGGGACGCCTAGCGTTACCAGCGGTGAATGAGGTGTAAAAGCCTTGGTTTGTCAAACAGTTACCGCTTCTGCGATAGCTCGCGGTTTTGGATGTTGTCAGCATCACATCGAAAACAACGCCCTTGACAAGCACTAGGAACTGCGTAGAATACGCCTTCCTCGCTGCGGCAAGCCAAGTCAACGGTAAGCCGGTTACTTTTACAGTAACTATCCAGCGAAACAGCTCTTTAACAATTTGATCAGGTAATTCATGTGGGCGCTTGCTGATGTTGGTGACAAATCACCCAATATCAAGGCAAGCGACTCAAGCAATAAGGTTGTAAAGGATTCGTCCTTTGGAATCTGTTTTGAATGAATTCGTTTGAACCTTGAGCCAAGTTTGGTTCGCTTCTGTCACTTTCGGGTGGCAGGTAAGAACCGCATAGATCTTAAACTGAAGAGTTTGATCATGGCTCAGATTGAACGCTGGCGGCAGGCCTAACACATGCAAGTCGAGCGGTAACAGATCTAGCTTGCTAGATGCTGACGAGCGGCGGACGGGTGAGTAATGCATAGGAATCTGCCCGGTAGTGGGGGATAACCTGGGGAAACCCAGGCTAATACCGCATACGTCCTACGGGAGAAAGGGGGCTTCGGCTCCCGCTATTGGATGAGCCTATGTCGGATTAGCTAGTTGGTGAGGTAAAGGCTCACCAAGGCAACGATCCGTAGCTGGTCTGAGAGGATGATCAGCCACATCGGGACTGAGACACGGCCCGAACTCCTACGGGAGGCAGCAGTGGGGAATATTGGACAATGGGGGCAACCCTGATCCAGCCATGCCGCGTGTGTGAAGAAGGCCCTCGGGTTGTAAAGCACTTTCAGCGAGGAAGAACGCCTGGTGGTTAATACCCGCCAGGAAAGACATCACTCGCAGAAGAAGCACCGGCTAACTCCGTGCCAGCAGCCGCGGTAATACGGAGGGTGCAAGCGTTAATCGGAATTACTGGGCGTAAAGCGCGCGTAGGTGGCTTGATAAGCCGGTTGTGAAAGCCCCGGGCTCAACCTGGGAACGGCATCCGGAACTGTCAGGCTAGAGTGCAGGAGAGGAAGGTAGAATTCCCGGTGTAGCGGTGAAATGCGTAGAGATCGGGAGGAATACCAGTGGCGAAGGCGGCCTTCTGGACTGACACTGACACTGAGGTGCGAAAGCGTGGGTAGCAAACAGGATTAGATACCCTGGTAGTCCACGCCGTAAACGATGTCGACCAGCCGTTGGGTGCCTAGAGCACTTTGTGGCGAAGTTAACGCGATAAGTCGACCGCCTGGGGAGTACGGCCGCAAGGTTAAAACTCAAATGAATTGACGGGGGCCCGCACAAGCGGTGGAGCATGTGGTTTAATTCGATGCAACGCGAAGAACCTTACCTACCCTTGACATCTACAGAAGCCGGAAGAGATTCTGGTGTGCCTTCGGGAACTGTAAGACAGGTGCTGCATGGCTGTCGTCAGCTCGTGTTGTGAAATGTTGGGTTAAGTCCCGTAACGAGCGCAACCCTTGTCCTTATTTGCCAGCGAGTAATGTCGGGAACTCTAAGGAGACTGCCGGTGACAAACCGGAGGAAGGTGGGGACGACGTCAAGTCATCATGGCCCTTACGGGTAGGGCTACACACGTGCTACAATGGCCGGTACAAAGGGCTGCGAGCTCGCGAGAGTCAGCGAATCCCTTAAAGCCGGTCTCAGTCCGGATCGGAGTCTGCAACTCGACTCCGTGAAGTCGGAATCGCTAGTAATCGTGAATCAGAATGTCACGGTGAATACGTTCCCGGGCCTTGTACACACCGCCCGTCACACCATGGGAGTGGACTGCACCAGAAGTGGTTAGCCTAACGCAAGAGGGCGATCACCACGGTGTGGTTCATGACTGGGGTGAAGTCGTAACAAGGTAGCCGTAGGGGAACCTGCGGCTGGATCACCTCCTTAAACGATGCGTCACAGTCAGTAAGCGTCCACAATGAATTACCTGATCAGATAGCTGTGATATGAGCAGTGATAAGCGAACGCTTTTCTAGCTTAGAAAAAGAAAAAGGTCTTCTTTTTTTAATGTGAAAAAAACGCTTATCACTGCTTATAGCAGTCGCTCTTTAACAATGTATATCATGCTGACAAGAACACTTCGCAAGAAGTGGTCTTAAATTGTGATACGCGTCAGCGTATCCGGCAAAATGAAACGTGATTATTGCGATATCCAGACTCCTTCGGGTTATAGGGTCAAGCAATTAAGCGCACACGGTGGATGCCTAGGCAGTCAGAGGCGATGAAAGACGTGGTAGCCTGCGATAAGGTTCGGTGAGGTGGCAACAACCTGTGACCCGGACATTTCTGAATGGGGAAACCCACTGACCATAAGGTCAGTATCTTACACTGAATACATAGGTGTAAGAGGCGAACCAGGGGAACTGAAACATCTAAGTACCCTGAGGAAAAGAAATCAACCGAGATTCCCCTAGTAGCGGCGAGCGAACGGGGACCAGCCCTTAAGCATGTGAATGATTAGGCGAACAGATTGGGAAGTCTGGCCGTAGCGGGTGATAGCCCCGTAGTCGAAAATCTGATCATGTGAAATCGAGTAGGTCGGGGCACGAGAAACCTTGACTGAAGACGGGGGGACCATCCTCCAAGGCTAAATACTCCTGACTGACCGATAGTGAACCAGTACCGTGAGGGAAAGGCGAAAAGAACCCCGGAGAGGGGAGTGAAATAGATCCTGAAACCGTGTGCGTACAAGCAGTAGGAGCAGACTTGTTCTGTGACTGCGTACCTTTTGTATAATGGGTCAGCGACTTATATTCAGTGGCGAGGTTAACCGTATAGGGGAGCCGTAGGGAAACCGAGTCTTAACTGGGCGACACAGTCGCTGGATATAGACCCGAAACCGAGCGATCTATCCATGAGCAGGGTGAAGGTTGAGTAACATCAACTGGAGGCCCGAACCAGGATCTGTTGAAAAAGATTTGGATGACTTGTGGATCGGAGTGAAAGGCTAATCAAGCTCGGAGATAGCTGGTTCTCCTCGAAAGCTATTTAGGTAGCGCCTCACGTAGTACCGCCGGGGGTAGAGCACTGTTTCGGCTAGGGGGTCATCCCGACTTACCAACCCGAGGCAAACTCCGAATACCGGTGAGTAACGCGTGGGAGACACACGGCGGGTGCTAACGTCCGTCGTGAAAAGGGAAACAACCCAGACCGTCAGCTAAGGTCCCGAAATCCTGGTTAAGTGGGAAACGATGTGGGAAGGCTTAGACAGCTAGGAGGTTGGCTTAGAAGCAGCCATCCTTTAAAGAAAGCGTAATAGCTCACTAGTCGAGTCGGCCTGCGCGGAAGATGTAACGGGGCTAAACCAGGTACCGAAGCTACGGGTTCATCCTTTTAGGATGAGCGGTAGAGGAGCGTCGTGTACGCCAATGAAGGTGGATTGAGAAGTCTGCTGGAGGTATCACGAGTGCGAATGCTGACATGAGTAACGATAAAGGGAGTGAAAAACTCCCTCGCCGGAAGACCAAGGGTTTCTGTTCGACGCTAATCGGAGCAGAGTGAGTCGGCCCCTAAGGCGAGGCCGAAAGGCGTAGTCGATGGGAAACGGGTCAATATTCCCGTACCGGACATGGTTGCGATGGGGGGACGAAGAAGGCTAGGTGAGCCAGGCGTTGGTAGTCCTGGTGAAAGTGAGTAGGCTGGGATCTTAGGTAAATCCGGGATCCTTTAAGGCCGAGACACGAAACGAACTGACCACGGTCAGGAAGTCACTGATGCCACGCTTCCAGGAAAAGCCTCTAAGCTTCAGATCATGTGCGACCGTACCCCAAACCGACACAGGTGGTCAGGGTGAGAATCCCAAGGCGCTTGAGAGAACTCGGGTGAAGGAACTAGGCAAAATGGTGCCGTAACTTCGGGAGAAGGCACGCCGGCGTAGGGTGATGAGACTTGCTCTCTAAGCCCGAACCGGTCGAAGATACCAGGTGGCTGCAACTGTTTATTAAAAACACAGCACTCTGCTAACGCGCAAGCGGACGTATAGGGTGTGACGCCTGCCCGGTGCCGGAAGGTTAAATGATGGTGTTAGCCGCAAGGCGAAGCTCTTGATTGAAGCCCCGGTAAACGGCGGCCGTAACTATAACGGTCCTAAGGTAGCGAAATTCCTTGTCGGGTAAGTTCCGACCTGCACGAATGGCGTAATGATGGCCACGCTGTCTCCACCCGAGACTCAGTGAAATTGAAATCGCCGTGAAGATGCGGTGTACCCGCGGCTAGACGGAAAGACCCCGTGAACCTTTACTATAGCTTCACACTGGACGCTGATGTTGCCTGTGTAGGATAGCTGGGAGGCTTTGAAACTCGGACGCCAGTTCGGGCGGAGCCAACCTTGAAATACCAGCCTGGCATCATTGGCGTTCTCACTCAGGTCCGTTATCCGGATCGAGGACAGTGTGTGGTGGGTAGTTTGACTGGGGCGGTCTCCTCCTAAAGAGTAACGGAGGAGCACGAAGGTACCCTCAGCACGGTCGGACATCGTGCATTGAGTGCAAGAGCATAAGGGTGCTTGACTGCGAGACAGACACGTCGAGCAGGTGCGAAAGCAGGTTCTAGTGATCCGGTGGTTCTGTATGGAAGGGCCATCGCTCAACGGATAAAAGGTACTCCGGGGATAACAGGCTGATACCGCCCAAGAGTTCACATCGACGGCGGTGTTTGGCACCTCGATGTCGGCTCATCACATCCTGGGGCTGAAGTCGGTCCCAAGGGTATGGCTGTTCGCCATTTAAAGTGGTACGCGAGCTGGGTTTAGAACGTCGTGAGACAGTTCGGTCCCTATCTGCCGTGGGCGTTGGATGTTTGAGAAGGGCTGCTCCTAGTACGAGAGGACCGGAGTGGACGACCCTCTGGTGTTCCGGTTGTCACGCCAGTGGCATTGCCGGGTAGCTATGGTCGGACGGGATAACCGCTGAAAGCATCTAAGCGGGAAGCCCCCTTCAAGATGAGACATCCCTGAGGCCTAGAGCCTCCTGAAGGGCCCAGCGAGACCAGCTGGTTGATAGGCACGGTGTGGAAGCGCTGCAAGGCGTTGAGCTAACGTGTACTAATGGCCCGTGAGGCTTGACCCTATAACACCCAAGGGGTCTGGTCGTGATGATGACGTTGATGAATGCCGGATACGCAGCGTGTGGCCCAAACGACATAACGTAAGGGCGGCAGGCGATAAGACGCACACAATTGAGTTAAAAACAGTCAGCATGATGTACATAGCCAGTTACGCCTGACGACCATAGCACGCGTGAACCACCTGATCCCTTGCCGAACTCAGAAGTGAAACCGCTTAGCGCCGATGGTAGTGTGGGGTCTCCCCATGCGAGAGTAGGTCATCGTCAGGCACTTATTTAACAAGAAACCCAGCCACCCGGCTGGGTTTCTTGTTTGTGTGGAAAAAAGAAAAAAGCCATGTCATGGCGACGAGCTTGCGATGCTGCCATATTAACCCGCAGCAGCATGCCTCCGGAGATTGCGTCACTGCATTCGCAAAGGCAAAGCCGCACTTATTTGTGTGTAATATTAAAGCAGTTGTTTTAAATATATCTATAACAATAAGTTGTGTATTAGATGTGGTATTGTTGCCAAGCAGCATCTAGTATTATGTTGCACGTACCCAGAAGTAAAATCTCAGGAGGAGAAACGGTATGACGACGCAATTAGCCAAGAAGCTAGCCATCGCCCTTTTTATGGCTTTAATGGCAGGTGGTCTTGTCGCATGTGATGATCAAGGCCCAGCTGAAGAAGCGGGTGAAAACATTGATGACGCCGCAGAAGATGCCGGGGAGAGCATGGAAGAGCTCGGCGAAGATATGGAAGAGGCGGCCGAGAACTAGGCCGAGCCTTTGTTTGTTGAGTTAGTCGAAGCAGTCGCTGAAAAGCGGCTGCTTTATTGTTTGTATCGCGTCTATTATGGTCGGCCTAAATAACGATAAAAATGAGGTGGCAACGTGCTACTACAACGCGATAAAAGCTTGCTGTTAATGGTCGATTTCCAAGCGGGGTTACTGCCTGTAATCGATGGCGGTCAAGAAGCCGTTAACGAGGCTGCTTGGATAGGCGAAATGGCGTGCTTGCTTGAGATACCTGTATGGCTAACCGAGCAGTCTCCAGAAAAACTGGGGGGATCCTCGGCGTCACTGCTCGCCTGCCTAAATGACTATCAGCTCTGGCAGAAACAGCATTTTGGGGCCATGGCGGAAACTGAATTTCGTGAAGCACTAAACGCAACGGGTAAAACACAGATTGTACTGTGTGGAACTGAAGCGCACATCTGCGTGCTGCAAACGGGTTTAGGGCTATTAGAGGCAGGCTACGATTTGTACTGGCTGAGTGAAGCCTCTGCCAGTCGACGCCCGCAAGAGGCTGCGTTTGCCCGTGAGCGCGCCTGCGCAGTTGGTGCCGTGGCGGTGACGGCAGATATGGTGGCTTATGAGTGGCTTCATCGCTGCGATACAGCGCTGTTCAAAGAGGCGCACCAACGCTTCTTAAAGCCACGCGCGTTACGCCCCGTGCGTTTCTATTAGCCCATTCGCTTTAGCGATCGGCTTCTTTACGAGTGAAAACGAAAGTATCACCCTGGGACGCCGATGCATCGAAGCGATAGCCAGCAACATCAAATGCCTTGAGTTCATCTGGATCGTTAACCTGCTGCTGGACCATCCAGGCGCTCATCAGCCCGCGTGCTTTTTTGGCATAGAAGCTGATGATTTTAAAGGTGCCGTTCTTCTCATCTTTAAACACCGGCGTAATGATCCGCGCATTGAGTTGTTTGGTATCTACTGCTTTGAAGTACTCATTCGAGGCGAGATTAACCAACACGTTGGAGCCGCTTTCAGCAATGGCTTCATTAAGTGCAGGTGCCAGGATGGGCTTCCAATAGGCATACAGATCCTTACCGGCACTGTTAGGCAGTTTGGTGCCCATTTCCAGCCGATAGGGCTGGATCAAATCCAGGGGCCGTAGCAGGCCGTAAAGACCAGAAAGTATGCGCAGATGCGACTGTGCGTAACGGTTCTCTGATTCGCTGAAGTTTTCCGCTTGCAGGCCGGTATAAACGTCGCCCTGAAAAGCTTGTGCAGCGGGTTTAGCATTGCTCAGTGTGAAAGGAGGGCGCCACTCCTCAAAACGCGCCGTATTCAGGCCCGCTAATTTATCGCTGATCCCCATAAGCTCGCTGATTTGTTGCGGCGAGTAATCGCGCAAAATAGTAATAAGCGCTTTGCTGTGTTTCAGAAAATCGGGCTGTGACACTTGCTCTGTGGTCGATGGGGTTTCAAAATCCAGCGTTTTGGCGGGAGAGATAACGCTCAGCATCGCATGCTCCTGGTCGTGCTCTGGTAAATGAAAGCTTGATATAAGTGAGCTCAGTATACCAAGCCTCGGCGAAGACCGAGGCTATAGCGGTGATAGCTTGGTGAGAGCCGACTGTGCTTTTAATGGCTGTTTTAAGGGCAGGGGTTTGGCATGCGGCGGTGAATATCTTCGATTGCCTCTAGCACTTCGTTGTCCAGCTTGAGGCTCTCGCTGGCAAGATTGCTTTCCAACTGCTCCATGGTGGTGGCACCAATAATATTGCTGGTCAAGAAACTGCGAGAGTTAACAAACGCCAGTGCCATCTGGGCAGGATCTAGCGCGTGCTTTTCAGCAAGCGCAACATAGGCCTGAGTAGCCGCTTCGGCTTCAGGAGAGGTATATCGCTTGAAGCGCTCGTACAGCGTCAAGCGACCTTTAGGTGGCTGTGCACCATTCAGATACTTGCCCGAGAGTACCCCAAACCCTAGCGGTGAATAGGCAAGTAGGCCGACATCTTCACGGTGGGCAATTTCCGCCAAACCAACTTCGAAAGAGCGGTTGAGAAGATTATAGGGGTTTTGAATAGACGCCACGCGCGGTAAATCCAGCTGGTCTGCAAGCTGCAGTGAGCGCATGGTGCCCCAGGGCGTTTCATTAGAGAGCCCAATGGCTCGTACCTTGCCTGCATCAACCAGCTCTTTAAGGGCCGAGAGCGTTTCTTCTAGCGGCGTCGCATCTTCGTCTTCGCTATGTACGTAGCCTAGCTTGCCAAAGAAGTTGGTTTGACGGTCGGGCCAGTGGAGTTGGTAAAGGTCAACGTAATCGGTGTTCAAGCGCTCCAGGCTTGTATCGATGGCCTGATGAATCTGCTCACGGGTCAATCGCGGGCCACCCCGTATATGGTCAAGCCCTGGGCCTGCTGCCTTGGTGGCTATGATCAGATCGTCCCTGGCACCACGCTGCTTTAGCCAACTGCCGATATAGCGTTCAGTTAAGCCCTGGGTCTTGGCCATGGGCGGGACGGGGTACATTTCTGCGGTATCAATAAAATTGATACCAAACGCCACGGCTCTATCAAGCTGTTCGTGGGCTTCAGCTTCGCTGTTTTGCTCGCCAAACGTCATCGTGCCTAAACAGAGTCGACTTACCTCCATGCCGGTTCTGCCAAGTGGGCGCGTTTGCATTTTTATCTCCTTACTAAGGCGGAATTGCCACAAGATAAGCCACCATTACCAGGCTGGTAAACGGCGTATGAATGGCATGTTAGCGAGGCTCATTGCCAGCAGCAAATTAATGGGGTTGAGTCGTCGCAAAGGCAGGCGTATGCTTGCCAGCCCATCGACCGGCTAAAGGCCGGTTTCTCGTGTGGTTGGCAGCTTTTTTGTGACTGCTAGCCCAAGGTTCCAACAGACAGGCAGGGTGGTTTGCCATGCTGCAGGCATCAACGTTGTTTACTCGGCTAGAATTTCGCCTAGCTGAACGGCTGTTTCATAATCACTGGCTGTTGCCGCGTTCACCGCGCACCCAGCGTTTAACGATGCGCTTGTTTAAGCGCTGTGCGGAAGCGGGTCATCCAGATGCGCTCTCCGTTTACGGCCACATGCTGTTTCATCGTAGTCAGACGCCCCAGGACAAGGCGCGCGGCGCGCGGTACGTTCTGGAAGCGGCGCACGCCGGGGATGTAAAGTCACAGTACCAAGTGGCGCAAATCCATGAACATGGCTGTGCTCAGTACCCGCGCCGTGAAGATTACGCGGTGACTTGGTACGCACGTGCCGCCCAGTCGGGGCATTACCTAGCTGCGGAGCGGCTTGCCCGTGCTTATCGCCTGGGTGAGTTAGGTTTGGCGGTAGATGGCGAGCGTGCGGCTTACTGGCAGCGACAGGCGGATCAGCCGGCACTAAATAACGTGGCCGCCGCATGAAGCGTTACCGCGTTTTGATTGAGTGAGGAAGGTTGTGTCCGAGACGCTACCCACAGTGTTAGATATTGAAGCGTCCGGATTTGGGCGTGGCAGCTACCCCATTGAAGTAGGCATCGCCCGTGCCGATGGAAGCTGCTGTGCTTTTCTCATTCAACCGCTGGAAGAGTGGACGCACTGGGATCCCAAGGCCGAACTGCTGCATGGCATCTCCCGTGATCGCCTCATTCAGGAGGGCTATCCGGTACGCCAGGTCGCCCACTGGCTGAACGATGAACTGCGCGAGCTGGGTAAGGCGTACAGCGATAGTTGGGGATACGACAACACCTGGCTGTCGCTGCTCTTTCATCATGCGGGCATGCTGCCGCGTTTTCGCCTTGAGGCGTTAAGGATTCTGCTGAGCGAGGAGCAGCAGGCGCTGTGGAGCGACACCAAAGAAGCGTTGATCGCCGAACAGGGTATTCACCGCCACCGGGCAGGTGAAGATGCCCGCCTACTGCAGCTTACCTATCAGCATACCCGCAAGCTCACCGAGCACCCAGGGCGCTAGTGACGCTTCCCTCTAAAGCCCTACAGCAGAGCTTCTAGTGCATCAAGCAACTCATGGGGTGACGGTGCGTCGAGCAGCATTTCGCGGGTGGGAGGCGCCAAAAAGCCATGACTGACCGTGCTGTCTAAAAAAGTCAGCAGCGGCGAATAGAACTCGTCGATGTTCAGCAACCCCATCGGTTTTTCATGCAGGCCTAGATAGCCCCACGTCCATATTTCAAACAGCTCTTCCAAGGTGCCTATCCCGCCGGGTAAGGCAATAAAAGCGTCGGCGTTGGCCGCCATAGTGGCTTTGCGTTCGTGCATATTGCGCACCCGAATCAGCTCGCTTAAGCCAAAGTGTGCCTGTTCGCGCTCCACTAAGTGGTCGGGCATCACGCCAATGGCTTCGCCGCCAGCATCCATCACTGAATTAGCCAGTTCCCCCATCAGACCAACGCGTGCCCCGCCATAAACTAGCGTGTGGCCGCGTTCAGCGAGCGTGCGTCCCAGTTTAGTGGTCGCCTGGCGGAAGGCAGGTCTGTTACCTTCACGGGAGCCAAGATAAACGCAAATTCGAGCCATTCGTTTATTTCCTGTCGTTAAAAAATGAACGTAGCTAAAACCGTAGTCAAAAAAAACGAGACTAACAGGGGGCTTAGGGTAAACAGCGGTCTACTTGGTGATGCTTATCCATCCACTGCCCAATGACATTGTCACCGCAAAGGTGATGGGCGTACTGAGTATGCAGGCAGCGTATCTGGTGCCAGTTGCTAATGCCGCCAATGCCGCGTTCGGTCATCACATTGGTGTAACCCAGCTTAGCGACTTCTTCACGCTGAGCATCACTCATAGCGTCCCAGCGAGCGGTGACATAGTCGCGATGGCTCTGTTGGTAAGCTTCGAGAAATTCAGGCTCTTCCTGTAGGCGTTGTTCGAGCGCTTTGATAACCCCAACGGCTTCGATGCGGGAAATCTCAACTTTCAGCACATCGGAACAGAGCCAATACAGGGTGGGGAAGGGTTTACCATCGACAATCGGCGCCATGCGCAGTACTAGTGGCGTGCCTTCACCGTCGGTCGCGGCTACCGCTTCGATGCCACGCGGTGCGCGGCCAAGCTGCTGGGCAATAATGGCGAGCTGACGTTCGTCAGGCGCTTGGTTGGTGCGTATCACCATTGGATTGGTCTCTCACGGGCGGTCGTCTTGAACAAATTTAGTCGAGCGGCCAACAGCACGGAAAAAGCAGCGATTGAGCTGTTCAGGCGACGCGACATAGCACCACGTCCGCTCACTGTATTCAGCGGCTCGTGCCATTAGCACGTCGTAAAGGCGATTGAAGGGCGCATCATAATCGTAGGGGTCGGCCCCAAACAAGCGGATATGCGGATAGTCGGCAAAGCGCTCAATGAAATAGCGCTCAAGGTCTGCCTCCACGGCGCGATGCTGGGCGACATTGTCAGGGTCTATCCAGAGGTTGTAGCGGATTGCCATTATAAGGCTCCTGTTGCCCCGGAAGCCCAGGGCAGCGTCAATCAGGCGGGCTCAGGCGCGTCTTGTAGATGCGAGGTTAGTGCCTCGCGCAGGTCACCCTCAATGGGCATGGCGCACTTGGCCTGATGGTCATACTGCACCATAACGGTATGGCCCAGGTTAGTGAGCTTGCCGTGCTGACGCGCCTCTTGAGTCACTGTAAACGAACTATTGCCTAACCGAGTTAAGTAAGTACGTATTTCGATATCATGACCGTAAAACAGTTCAGCCCGGTAGTCGACTTCCATGCGCGCCATAATCAAGCGCCACTGACTGGGATTTAAGTCAGGGGTAAAGAGTTTGAACAAGTCATTGCGGGCAAGCTCAAACCACGCTGGCAGGCGGGTGTTGTTAATGTGCCCTAAGGCGTCAGTATCGTAAAAGGCGGGTTCAATGGTACGGGTAAACATGGCTTGTCCTTTTATTATTAAAAAACAGCTATTAGTACGAGTAGTCGCAACGGCAACGGTTAGGATTAACCCAAGCAAGCGCTTGGTCAAGAGTTCTTGGTCAGGAGGTGCGGCGTTGATACCATGCAGTGAGTTGCATCCACCCCAACAGCCATAGCGTGGCAGCTGCGAAGCCAGCCAATGTGCCCCATAGCAAGCCCAGTGTGCTGTAAGTGTAGGAAACACATAGCGTGTAACTCAGTAGCGAGCCAAGCCCCATCGGGTAGTGTTTGATCACCGTCGCCACCGGCGCTGCTCCGTGGTTCAGGTGTAGGATCAGTAAAAAAGGCAGCATCGTGACAGGAAATGCTGCCAACGTTCCCGCCCAGGCGGGCGGCAGCCAGTGGGCAAGGCTGGTAATGGTAAATATGATCACCGTGGCGAGTGCGGCGCGGGCGGCAAGCGCCGGTAACGAAAACGTTCGACTGGCGGGTATCCTGACATCAGCAATGTTGCGAAATAAGCCGCTGAACAAAGCAATAGCGCACAGCGTCACCAGCGTGCCGCTTAGACGTGTGAAGCTAAACTGAGCGAGCAGCGTGCTAACGGCGAGCCAAGCGCCCAAGCCGCCCGCCACGCCGCCAATGACACCTTTAACGCCAGGTTGTCGTCCTGCCACCCAATAACCGGCCCCTAGCGCCATTGTGGCCGTAAAGCCCGCCAGGGTATGCACCGCACTTTGGGTCGCAAACTGAGGGGAAATTTCCAAGCCGATAAAAAATAGCGCCAACGCCGTGCCTAAAGGGTAGCCCGCCAGCAGGCCCGCCATGCGCGGGCTTGCGCGCACCGCAATCGCGCCTAGCCCCAGCACCATGCTGATCGAGAGCCCTAATTTCGCTAGCTGCCAGGTGAGAGGGACTTCAATCATGCGGCGTCATCCTTGCCGTTTTTGTTTGGGTGCTGTCAGCGCACGCTTTTTAATTAAACCAATCGCAGGCCTTGCTGGTCACGCCAAGCGGCTTCAAGGGCATCTTGTAGGGGCGCTTGCAAGTGTGCGGGGAGGGCCTCCTGCGCCGCTTGCAGTGAATCAAACGAGCGGTTACGCAGCCAGCAGTAAGCCCAGGCGCAGGCTTCGGCGTCGCTATCGGGGGTCGGGCGAGCGGGCATTTGATTGAGCAGAAAGACCGCAGTGCGTGGCGCCCATAGCGGCATTTCACCGAGCTCATCCTGGCTCCACTGCTCCAGGGTAGCGCCGCTGGGCGTGGCGTCGGGTGTGCCTAATTTAGCTACCCGTGCTGTTTCGGCCAAAATGAGCGCTAGCTGATCCGTATTCGCTTGCCCAAGCGAGCGCCATTGCCGCAACAGCGCCGATAGCCCCGCCCGCATCTTGGTATAAAAGTCATCTTGCGGCATGCTTGGCACAACCCCTATTCAATGAGTGAGATTTTTCATGGTCTACGATTTTGCCACGCCTGTGGAGCGACGCCACCCAATAGGTGGCTGGGCATCGCAAAAATGGCACCGCTACGGCGACGACGTACTGCCTCTTTGGGTCGCCGATATGGATTTTCGCTCCCCGCCTGCGGTGATTGATGCACTGCAGGCGCGGGTAGCACACGGTGTATATGGCTATGGTGAAGTGCCCGCTACGTTAACAGAAACCCTGTGCCAGTGGAGCGCTCGCCACTACGACTGGCCCATTCAGCCGGATTGGCAGCAGTGGCTGCCGGGCGTCGTGCCGGCCTTGCACCTAGCTGCGTTAGCGCTGACCGAACCAGGCGACGGTGTGCTGACGGTGGCGCCGATTTACCCGCCATTTTTAGAGGTTGCAAAGCGTACAGGCCGATTGCCCCAGCAGGCGATGCTGGCAGCGCCCTCAACACCCAATGAGCCTTGGCAGCTCGATATTGCAGCCTTGGAGGCCGCTATTACGCCACGTACGCGCTTGCTGCTGTGGTGTCAGCCCCACAACCCAACGGGGCGTGTGTGGCGCTATGAAGAGATTGCAGCGCTGGCTGAGCTCGTGGAGCGCCACGACCTGTGGGTGGTCTCCGATGAGCTGCACTGCGACCTGTTATTGAACGAAGGCGCCCAGCACCGCCCGTTAGCCGCGGCATTTCCTCAATTAGCGAAGCGCACCATTACGCTATGGGCACCGTCGAAAACCTTTAACCTGGCGGGCTTAACCAGCGCCTGCGCGGTGATTCCCGACCCCGCACTGCGCGAGCGCTTTGCGGCGGCTACCAAAGGATTACTGCCCGATGGTAACGTGCTTGGCTTGGTCGCCGCAGAGGCGGCGTATCGCCATGGCGAGCCGTGGCGCCAGGAGCTGTTAAGCGTGTTACGTGAGCACCGTGAGACGCTGCAGGCGCGCGTAGCGGCTTGGCCTGGTGTGCGCTGGAGTGCGCCGGAGTCGACTTATTTAGCTTGGCTGGATATGCGCGAATCAGGTCTGGGAGAGGCGCCGCAAAAGATGCTGCTGAAAGAGGCGGGGGTGGCGCTTTCGGACGGGGCTGCCTTTGGCTGCCCCGGCTTTGTGCGGCTTAACTTTGGTACCACCGCTTCCCAGCTGGAAGCGGCGCTGTCTCGTATGGATTCCCTGCTGAAGCGGGATTGAAAGCCTTCAGAAGCCCCTAGTACAGCATCGCAAAAAGTTTGCGGCGGTAAGCAACGGTCAGCGGGTGGTCGGCGCCCAGAGCGTCGAACACCTGCAGCAGCGTTTTACGCGCGGCATCATCGTTATAGGCGCGATCCTGCTTCATTAGTGCAAGCAAAGCTTCCAGCCCTTCATCATAATGACCGTCGGCCACTTGGCGCAGGGCGCGCTGGTACTGCGCTTCGCTATCGGTGCGATCACCCAGAGCCGCAATCTCCTCGGCTGAGAGTGCTTGCTCGCTAAACTCGATGCTGGCGCGTACGCCGCGAGCAGGGGCTGCATCGCGCTCTTCCGGGGGCAGGTTGTCGAGTACTTCACGGGCCTCGCTGCCACGCCCTTCGGCCACCAACACCCGTGCGAAGGCTACCTGGTAGGCGTAGTGCTCTGGGTACTGGCCCATCAGGGTTTGATATATCTCGCGGGCAGCGGCGGTGTCACCGGCTTTAAGCGCTTCTTCTGCCTGCTCTTCAGGGGTGGGTGGCGCTTCGCCAGGGGCTGGGAAGTAGCGATTGAGCCACTCGCGCACTTCTTTCTCCGGCAGCGCACCCTGGAAGCCATCCACCAAGCCGCCTTGGCTGATCAGCTTCACATCGGGCACTGCACGCACACCCAGCTGGCCGCCGATTTCGGGGTTTGCCTCAATATCGAGCTTGCCGAGCAGGAAGGCGCCCGCGTACTCAACCACAAGTTTATCCAACACCGCGAGTAGAGTGCTGCTGCTTGCGTTGGAAGGCGAGTAGCAGCCCATCAGCACCGGCACCTGCATGGACGCTTCCAGCACCTGCTGAATATTGCCAGCATTTAGCTCGATAATGACATCTTCAGGGCGCACCGCCGCCTGTTCAGCGTTCGGCGCGGTAGCGTCAGCACTTCCGGTATCCGCCGTAAGCGGCTTACCTGAGCGGGGATCAATAATCTGCATGGGTAGACTCGGCATCAAAAAATGAACAATAGTTCCCCATGATATGCAGGCATATGCCGGTGGATTCAAGGAAAAGGAGGGAAATAAAACTCACTGCTATTGGGTTTCAAGCGGCGTGAACCTGATAAAGCGGAAAACAGGGCGCTTTTGGGCGCCCTGGTGGAGCTGCTGTTTCTGGCACTGTTTCTGAAATCGTTTCTGAAATTGCTTAAGGAATGATGCGCTCCGCGCGTAGGCGGGCGAACAGATCGAAAAACGCCGCGCGTGTTTCGCGGAAGTGGTCAAAGCCGAAGTCGCGGGACTTAGTGACGTCGTTGACGCACTCAAGCTCGCGCCCCAGGTCGGCATCGGTGTGCCACCAGGAGGCTAACTTGCTGACATCGGCTTCGACTAGCTCGTTTTGTTCGGCTATTGCAGCCCAGGTAGGCGCAATATCAGCCATCTGCGTTTCAAGCGGCTGCGGCGTTTCCGGGCAGTCGGCGACTTCGAGCTCGAAGAATTCGCCAATCTCATGCCACAGTCGACGCCAGCGAAACACATCGCCATTGACCGTGTTAAAGGCTTCATTATGGGCACCGGGCGTTGTGGCTGCCCACTCCATCTGCCGCGCCAACACCAGCGAATCGGTTAGATCGGTCAAGGCGTTCCACTGCACCTGCGAGCCCGGGAAGGTGAACGGCTTGCCCGTGGCTTTGCAGATTGAGGCGTAAACCGCCAGCGTTACACCCATGTTCATGGCATTACCGCAGGCATAGCCGATGACCGTGTGCGGGCGGTGCACGTTCCAGCTAAAGCCGTCCCGCTCCGCCGTCGCGAACATGATGTCTTCTAGGGTGTAGTAAAAGTTCTCGCCAGGGACGCGGGGCGCTGATTCCCGAAACGGTGTCTCGGTCTTACCGCTACCGTAATTCTCGAAGGCTCCCAGGTACTGCTTGGTGCCGGTCACCAACGAGACATGCGCCAAGCTTGCATCCTGCAGAGCGTCGAGAAGGTTGTGCATCATCGCGCCGTTGGCCTCGACGTTAGCCTTTTCATTATCTCGCCGCACCCAAGTGCAATAAAACACGTGGGTGATGGGGAGTCCCGCCAGTGCTTCAGCCGTGGCCTCGCGATCTAGCAGATCGACAGCGACGGGAATGACCCCTGCTTGTTCAGAAGGGCGACGAGATAAGCCATAAACACTCCACCCGCTTGCGGTGAGGTAGCTGGCTAGGTTGCCGCCAGTGATACCGGTAGCGCCAACGACTAAGGCTGTGCCTTTGCGCATGATTAACTCCTTTTGCAGACAAGATTTTCGGAACGGGCAGTGGAAATGTGCTTTGTGCCCGATGAAAAGCAGTCTGGTCGCCAAGGATCATTGCTACAATTGGAAAAATTGCAAATCTTTATTGCGCCAGGAGCAACTTGATGGATCTCAATGCGCTACGCATCTTTGAACGCGTCGCCGCGACAGGAAGTTTTACCGCCACCGCACGCCATTTTCATCGCGCCGTATCGTCTGTCTCGCGTCAGATTGCCTCTTTAGAGGAGGCGCTGGGCCAGCAGCTGTTCTATCGCCACACCCGCGCCGTGACGCTGACCGAGGCGGGCTGGCGCTACTATCAGGAAGTTCGCGAGATACTTGAACGGCTAGACCTGGCGACGGAAGCGCTAACGGCTCCTAATACAGCGCCTAGCGGCGTGCTGCGCCTCAATGCTCCCGTGGCTTTCGGCCAGCGCCAAATCGTGCCGATTCTGCATCACTTCCAGCGCCGCTACCCGGCGATCAAAGCCGAACTGATGCTAACCGATCAACTGACCGACCCGGTGCGCGAGGGCATCGATATTACCTTTCGTGTCGGCGAACTGGCCGACTCCACGCTGGTGGCACGCCGCCTAGCGTCAATGAACTACGTTGTGGCTGCTGCCCCCACCTATATACAGCGCTGCGGTAGGCCCAACAGCCCAGATGACCTTGAACACCACGACTGCCTGCTCTACCAAGGCGAAATGGGCCGCCAGCGCTGGTACTTCCACCATGCCGAGCAGCCGCAAGCCTTCGCTTACAAAGTCGACGGTAGCCTGTATAGCAGCGATGCGGAGAGTCTGGTGAGAGCAGCGCTAATGGGGCAGGGGCTGGTGATGTTCCCTACCTGGCTGATCGCTGATGAGCTAGCCTCGGGCAAATTGCTGCCCCTGCTCGAAGCGTGGCGTTGTGAAGTCGTGCCAGGCAGGCGCGATATCCACGTGCTCTACGCCCAGCGTCGGCTGCACACCCGCAAGGTAAGCGCTTTTCTGGATCATCTGTTTGAGATGGTGGGGCCAACGCCAGATTGGGATCGCTGGCGTGAGCAGCTGGATTAAAGCCGCTGACATCTTCGGTTATTTAACCCGCAATCGCACATGCAAAAACCATCAGTCTTCGCGTATCGCGCGGGCCAGCATGTCCGTGATAGGTTTGGTCAAGTAGCTAGAGAAGCTTCTTTCACCCGTACGCAGCATCACTTCGGCTGGCATGCCGGCGAGGAGCTTCATGGTCTCAGTCATGTTTTCTTGACCATCGGTGGTGACGCGAAGACGAACCTTGTAATAACGGGCCCGGGTTGCCTCGTCCTCGAAGCTATTGGCACTCACATGAATGACCTCTCCGTCGATCACATTTGAAAGGCGCTGATTGAAAGCGCTGAAACGGATCTCTGCAGGCTGGCCTATATAAAGATGATCGATATCATGGTCGGGCACTTTGGCCTCAATAATGAAGCCGACATTGGTGGGCACAATATCGAGCAACGGATCACCAGAGCGGATGACGCCACCCAGCGTGTGCACTTTTAGACCGACAACCGTTCCCGCCACGGGTGCCAGTACCTGGGTACGGTCCACCTTATCCATCAGCGCGGTGAGCCGTTCTTCGGCTTCGGCTACTTCAGCCTGGGTCTGGCGCAAGGCCTCGCCCACCTGCTGCTGAAACTCCTGCAGACGGACCTGCTTTTGCAACGCGTTTTCGCTGATTTGAGAATGCAGGCGGGCGACCTCTGACGCATGCTGGGCATTAACGCTCTGGTACTCGAGGCTTTCACGTTCCAATTCGTGCATCCGCTGGCTACTGATCATGCCATTGCTAAATAGCTTTCGGTGGTTGGCGGCGTCGCCCTCAAGTGAACTGATGCGCCGCTGGTTGATGGCCTGGGTATTGTTCAGGCCATCAATCTGCTCGTTCATCTGCACTATCTGCTCATCAAGGGCAGCCAGCGTGTTGGTGAGAGACTCACGTCGGGATTCGAATAGATGCTGCTGTACTTCAAGTACCTCTTTCACCCGCGGGTGATCGGAGGTCGTTAGCTCTTCGGGAAAGCTCAGTGTATCGGCGTCGCTGAGCTCGGCCAGCAACCGCACCTCGGTAGCCCGGCTGATGAGATAGTCAGAGCGGGTGACGCGTAGCTGGGATCGTGCCTGGGTATCGTCCAGCACCATCAGAACATCGCCGGTTTCAACATGGTCTCCGTCTTCGACCTCGATGCTTTTGACGATGCCGCCCTCAAGATGCTGTACGGTCTTGGTGAAGCTTTCTACCGAGACGGAGCCTGGTGCCACCACGGATATAGCCAGGTTGGCGAACACCGACCAGCTGCCGAAGCCACCCACCGCCAGGATCAGTATGGCGATGCCGAGTCGGCGGTAGCGCGTATCTTCGAGAGGTAGCTCATTTTTCTTCTCGCTGGGTCCTTGAGACTTCTGCATGTTCATGGATGGGTATCCTCGCCGCCATTGCGGCCTCGTGCGCTAGGCCTCAGCGAGGTCACGCGCTGTGGTGGCACTGGGCGGCCCCCGTCTGCCGTCATGCGTGTAACAGGCGCTATTCGGGTGGGTGGCTTCAGCGAAGCGATCTGGCCTTCTTTCAGCACTAATACCCTGTCTACATTCTTTAGCAGGCCTGTTCGATGGGTAATGATCAGAGCCGTCGTGCCCTCCTGGCGCAGCCGGATCAAGCAATCTGCAAGCGATTGCTCTCCCGCCTCGTCCAGATTAGCGTCTGGCTCATCCAGCACTATTAGCACTGGCTGGCCATAGAGCGCCCGCGCCATACCGATTCGTTGGCGTTGCCCCGCCGAGAGGGCGTTCCCACCGTGGGATAGCCAAGTGTCATAGCCGTTCGGCTGCTCCAGAATCATGTCGTGCACACCGGCTCGCTGTGCCGCAAGCACGACCGCTTGAGGATCTACTTCGTCGAAGCGGGCAATGTTCTCTGAGATGGTGCCATCGAACAGTTCAATATCCTGAGGTAGGTAACCGATGTGTGGGCCCAGCGCAGTGCGGTTCCACTGGGTAATATCGGCACCGTCCAGGCGCACGCAGCCGACCTGGCTCGGCCAGATGCCAAGTGCGACACGCGCAAGCGTAGACTTGCCGGATGCACTGGGCCCTACGATAGCCAGGTGTTCCCCCTTGGTGATTGTCAGGTTGATACCGCGAAGAGTGGGCAATTTCTGCCCAGGAGGCGCAGCAGTAACCCCCTCAAGAACCAGGCGACCCCTGGGTTTGGGGAGCGGCATGCGCGGCTCTTCCGCGGGAATGACCGTAAGTAGCTCGTTGAGACGCGCCTTGGCGGTGCGAGCCCCTGAGAAGCCCTTCCAGCCGTTGATCATCTGATCGATAGGCGCTAGTGCACGTCCCATCAAGATGGAGCCTGCAATCATCATGCCGGGAGTTAGATCGCCAGCCAGCACCAGAAAAGCCCCTAGCCCCAGGATCAATGACTGGAACATCAGCCTGAGCACCTTGGATGTGTTGGTAATCAACCCTGCCCTGTCGCTGGCTTTTGATTGCAGAATCAGGTATTCGCGATGGCGCGCGCTCCAGCGCCCCATAATACCGGGCAGCATGCCCATGGCGTGGAGGACTTCGGCGTTGCGCAGATTGCTGTTGGCCAAATCCTGGGACATCACATGCTGACTGTTGGCGTCGTTGAGCAGAGATTTGGTGATGATTTCGTTGATGATGGCAAGCGTCGCCAGAATGATCCCCGCCCCCAATGCGAAAAGCCCGAACCAGGGATGGAACAGCGCGAGTACGCCGATATAGATCGGTACCCAGGGGGCATCGAAGAAAGCGAAGAGACCATTGCCGGAAAGAAATTGGCGAAGCGTCGTCAGGTCATTCAGCGGTTGAGCCGAAGGCTTGCCGGGCACCATCAGCGAGCGTTTGAACATGGCGGAATACAAACGTTGACTGATCTGCACATCGAGCTTGTTGCCGATCCGTACAAGTATACGAGAGCGCATCAGCTCCAGCCCGCCCATGACCATAAACAGAAATACCACGACCAAGGTCAGCATCAGCAGTGTTTCCTGGCTACGCGTAGTGATGACCCGGTCGTAGACTTGCAGCATGTAGAGCGGCGGAACGAGCATCAGCAAGTTGATGAACAAGCTGAACGTCCCAACGTAAATAAAGCTGCGCCTGCAGGTACTAAGCACTTTTTGCAGATCTGAACCTTCGTGTGAATTCAACATGGCCGAGCTCCAGGACATTATTAATTGTTCTTACGGCCCAGCCATCACGACATCTACAACGAGGTCTAGCTAGTCAATGCTTGGGGACGGCATGAGGCGGTAGGACGCTTCTTTTTTTGTAAGTTTTTTGTGATCAGTTTGTAATAGGTATGTTAGTTAGCGTATCAGGTTATTTTTAAAAGCATGTTGCTAAATTTTTAGTTTTATTAGTGTTAGTTGCTCATTCTGACTCACATGTACATCAAAAGTTAAAACGATGTGATAGGCGTTATTTTTATCATTAAAATCGCTTATTTTGGTTCCCATTTTTTATAAGTGTATCTTTGCCCGTATCGAATGAGTGGTTTTTAAATCACTGTCTTTATTGATTTTAAATTAAAAAAGCGGCTCATTTTTTGTAACATTTAGATACAAATATGCGCTACTACCTCTCGCTTGCCACCCCGGAATGCCCAGTTAAACTCACCCATAGTCCCCCCAAATGACAGCGGTGAACATGCACTGTGGACGCCAACGACTGAAGGGGCGTTGTAACGAAATGTTGATGATGGCTTACAAGTGTACCTCCTAGTGCGCTTGAAGATTCTAATTAAAAACGTGGGGTGGACCATGTATTCAATGTCGTTTTTATCTAGCCAGGCTCAGTCTCTTTTGGGTTCCGTTAGTGAAGGAAGTCGCTGGGGAAAGGATGCGTTTTATGATAATCATCTTTCTGTAGTTCCAAGCCCCTCCCCTTGGGAATCGTCTATTAAAGGCATCAGAATGGCCTGGGAAGATGCCCGTAATGAAATCTCGGTTTTTGAAAGTTTCGAGCGCCCCTTCGTCTTCGAAAATCTGCCCACACCGCCCTTGGGTAGGCTGAAGATGCGGCTCGAAGCCATGGATGAGTTCGGAAAGGTGCTGCCCAACTCAGAAATGAATATTGATCTCGATGTAATCCCAGAGAGTGAACTCGCCGAGACGACTTCGTCCGAACCAGAGGACGCTGCGCTAACGACGTTGGTGGCTGACGAGGGCTTTATGGCCCAGGCTATAGCTGCGGATACCTTCACATCGATACGCATTCAGGCTGAGGCCGGCGATGCTGGCGATGGCACGTCAGCGGTCCTTTCGGGTACCGGTATCAACGTGGTCAATGATCCCGTCAGCCAGCCAAATGCCGCAGATGCCGACGGCCAGGCGTATGTGGACTATGGCGACGGCATCAATGGCGGTGAGACGCTGACCTTTACGTTTAGCGTTGCGGAAGCAGGGGAGTACGAGCTGGCATTGGGCTATGCGCTTAGCCAGAACGACGATGGCACTGATCGAAACCGACCTCTGCGGCTGGACGTCAACGGTGAGCTAGTAGACCGCATATTCGATCTACCCAGTACTACACTAACGGGTACTTCAACCGACTTCAGCGACTTCGGTGAACGGACGATCCGCGTGCAGCTTCAAGCGGACGAGAACACCGTCAGCTTCACCTCCAACGGCGCCAGCGGGCCCAATGTCGACTATCTGGAGGTGCGCGCCCCGGACCCCGACGTCTACGTGGTCCAGGGTGAAGATATGGTGGTGTCGCCTGCATCCGATGTGGCGTCAGGCGCCACCAATCGGGTCGTGACGGTCGATAACATCGCCGACTTTACGACTGGCAATGAAACCTTCCGAGTGGGCGCCGAGGGCGCCAGCTACCTAGACTGGGCAGCTGGTAATGCCAACGCCTACGGCGAGTTCTCCTTGGATGTAGCCACCGCGGGCACCTACAACGTAACCGTGACCTATGCGACAAGTTCTGCGCGTCCGTTGGATCTTTCTTTGGTCGACGATGGTACGCCGACCCAGATAGGCACCTTCAACTTCACCCCGACGGCTGAGCCGAACTACTACCCCGATGACGTCAGCGATGTGCCCACTGCCAACCAGCCGGCTGGTCCCACGGGTGGCAACCCGACTCGACAGACTGAGTGGGAGGGCTGGTCAACCGAAACCATTGAAATTTCCCTTGCCGCGGGCAGCAATACACTGCGCTTGGGCGGTGCCAGCAACGGCCCCAATATCGATAAGATCGAAGTGGCATTGCTGGCTGCCGACCCGGTTGATCCTGTCGATCCCACGACGCCGGTAATCGATGCCATCGTGGTGCAGGCCGAAGACGCCGAACTGGGAGCGGGTAACGACCCAGGCACCCTGGTTCGCGACGCCCAAAATCCTGAGAATGGGGCCAGTTTCCAGGGTCTGCGCCCTGATTATTCCGGCACTGGCTATGTCGACTACGGCAGCGTACCTGGTGACAGCCTGACCTTCACGGTCAACGTCGCCGAAGCCGGTAGCTACGACGTGAACTTCCGCTATGCCAGCAGCGGTGATCGCCCGATGGCCCTTGCCGTCAACGGCGCAGCGCTGCCGCAGCAGGCTTTTGTGTCCACGGATCCCAATCCGACTAACGAAGCGCCGGAAGGGTTCGATGTGTGGGCCTATCAAAGCCTGACTACCGAACTCGTTGCCGGCGACAATACGATCGTCCTAAGCATTCCTGACGGTGCTGGAAGCGGCCCGAATCTTGACCGCCTGGAAATCACCACGGCGGGCACCGGCCCGGTTGGCGATGTCGAGGCAGACGCCGATGAAACTCCGCTGGTGTTCAGCGCTGGCAACAGCGTGATCAATGGCGTTATCGCTAACGAGGCCGGGTTTAGCGTCACAGGACTCGATGACGACATCGTCTTCATTGGAGTGACTTTTGATGATGGCGTGACCGTCGAAGAAGTCACACCCAATACGGATGGCAGCTTCACCTTGGATCTCTCTGGGAGAGACGACGGCGACCTGTCGGCTACCCTGATTGCTATGGACGCCTTTGGTAATCGAGTCGAACAAACCCTCGGTCTCACTCTGGATTCCACTGCCGATGAAGGTGACGATCTGGCGCTGGAAGGACCCACCACCGAGATTGCGCCTGATGACAGTGCCTCGGTAGTGTTTGGCGTCGCGGGCATCGACGCTGACTCGACGCTTGAGGTTAGTTTTGACGGCGGCGCGACCCGCCAATCGGCTACCAGCGATGGCGATAGCCTATCGGTTGATCTTACTGGACAGGGTCCAGGCGATGTGACGGTAACACTGATTGTGACTGACGCCGCCGGTAACGAAGCGAGCGTGCAGGATACGGTCACACTTGCTGCAGCGGATGGCCCGGTGGAGCTCAATGTAACCTTCGATGACACCACCATCAGTACTTACAACGAAACCCAAGACAATCCGGCGAGCGGAACCGGGGCCTCGGTTGAAGATGACGGAGCGACGCTCTTGTTGACCGATAACGTCTGGAAACGCGCAGCGCTGCCGAGCGACTACACCATCACCGGGCAGACCCTGCTGACCTTGGATGTGGCGATTTCGGACGCACCGGTACCGGAAATTGTCGCGATCGGTTTTGATGCCGACGATAACCCCTTTAACGGTGGCAATAGCGTCTATCAACTTGGTGGCACCCAGACCCAAGGCGGTTTCGTCGACCTGCGCGGACGGGGCGTCGACAACGGCGACGGTACCTTCCGTTTCACCATTGACTTGTCGGCGCATGCCGGTACCACTATCAATTCGCTGGTCTTTGTCAACGACGATGATTTGGGCGCTAAGGGCAGTGTGAGTTTCAGTGCCGTGAGCCTGTCTGAAGACGACGGGGCCGATACCAACAGTGCCCCGCGCGTGGTGGGCGGCGGCATCGCCGATCTCAGCCTGGATGAGGGATCGGATATCGAGGTCGACCTGCCCTTCGTCGATGACGATGGAGACGCGCTTAGTTTCAGTTTCGACGTCACCGACGGCGATGGCCAGCCGGTCACCGTGGGCGGTCTGAGCGTAGCTGACCAGGTGCTGAGCGGTAGCCTGGAGGGGCTGGCGCCCGGCGACTACACCGTCTCGGTGACTGCCGACGATGGGACTGCCACTACCTCAACCGACTTCATGCTAACGGTCGAAAATGTCAACGACGCGCCCGTTGCCGAGCCTGTCGCGCTAGAACCTTACTTCGGTGAAGTGGGGGAGGACTTCATTCAGATCCCGCTGGCTGAGTTTGAATCACTGTTTTCAGACCCTGATGGCGACAGCCTGACGCTATCCGCCGAGGATCTACCCGCCGGGCTTGAGGTGGTAGACGGCGTTATTCAGGGCATCCCCAGCCAGGGCGGCACGTTCGACGTGGTGATTCGCGCAACCGATCCGGCTGGCCTGTCCGTGACCCAGACGCTGAGTTTCGTTATTGAAGGCACTCAGGTGGGCGATACGATCACCATTGAGGCGGAAAACTTTACCGATCTTGATGTGGCTAATTTGATCGTGACTGGTAACGCAAGCGCGTCCAACGAGCAGTTGATCCGGTTGACCAGTAACGAGCCCGCCACCATTAGTACTGACCTAGCCGCCGGTGGTGTTGAGCCTGGCTGGTACGTTGCGCGGCTGTATGTATTCGATGAGAACGATGGAGAGGGTTCATTAACGCTCACCATTGGCGATACGGTCCTCGAGGCGCGCAACACCGCAAACGACAGCCTGAGTTCCGGTGTGGTGCTCAGCGACGACTTCGGCACCATTGTGGGCAGTGGTCCGCGTGGCAATGCGGGTCAGAGCGGTAACCGTAAGGAGATCGTGTTCGAAACGCCCTTTGAGGTGACCGCCGGTGATCTGGCGAGCCTCGAGCTTCGCGGCGCCGGTGGCGAACTGATGCGCATTGACTCCATGATGTTCGACCGTATCGAGGAACCGGTTAACGCCCCGCCGACGCTCGAAGGCTTGGCGGCCGATGTCAGCATCGATGAAAACAGCACGGTCGTGGCGAACCTAGCTATCGACGATGCCGATGGTGACAACTTGACCGTGACTCTGTCCGGTGCTGATGCGGCTTTATTTAGCTTTGATGAAACAACCGGGGAGCTCGCGTTCATCAACGCGCCGGACGCAGAGTTCGCAGCCGACAGCGATGAAAACGGCGTCTACGAGTTGACCGTGACCGTCTCCGACGGCGAGGACAGCGTCGCTCAGGACACCCTGATCACGGTGGCGGATATCAATGAGAGCATCGTTATCGGGCAGACCGCCTACGTCATCGACGAAAATCTGACCGAGATCGGTGCAATTCCGGTGGTCGACGAGGATGGTGCTACGACCGGTCTCAACGTGCCGGTATTTGCCATCACCGGTGGCGTGGATGCACCGCTGTTTACCATCGACGAGGCAACTGGTGTGCTGAGCTTCACCAGTGCCCGCGACTTCGAGCTGGCGGTTGATGATGACGAAAATGGCGTTTACGAAGTAGAAGTCACGGTAACCGACGGCGATCTTACCGATGTCCAGACCCTCGAAGTCACTGTCAATGACGTCGATGAAGCCCCGTTCACGCCGCTTAGCCTGCAGATTCAGGACGGTACGGTGACCAGTTTCGATAACGACGCCAACGCTACCGATACCACGATACGCAATGCCGACAATCCCGAGGACAATGACAATCTGGAGAATGGCCTGCGCCCGGACTTTTCCGGCACCGGCTATCTGGACTTCGGCGATACTGCCGGCGACAACGTCACCTGGCAGGTCGAGGTAGCCCAGGCCGGGCAATACGATATCAGCGTGCGCTATGCCACCAATTCTGACCGCCCGTTGGACCTAGTGATCAACGGCGGTACTCCAGTCGTGCTCGATATGTTGGCGACCGACCCCGACGGCACCGGACCGATAGAAGGATTTGATAACTGGCTTTTCGAGACCGTCACCGTGAATCTGGAGGCCGGCACTAACAGCATCGAGCTGGCGATTCCGGAAGGCGCGACTACCGGCCCCAATATCGACCGCATCGAAATCACCGTGGGGGGCTCAGGCCCGATTCCCGTCGATGACAGCGCTGATGTAGACGGCGACCTGACCCTGACCGCCGCAGCCGACACCCTGGGGCCCGATCAGCTAACCACGGCGCTGTTCAATGTTACCGGTGACGACGACGATATCGTGGCGTACGAAATCAGCTTCGACGGCGGTGCAACGCGCACCTCCGTCACCCCAGAGGCTAACGGCGATATCACGGTAGACCTGAGCGACCAAAGCGGTAGCGTTACCGTCACGCTGATCGTCACCGATGCGGTGGGTAACGAAGCCCAGGCCAGCGACAGCGTGACCATCGATGACGGCAGCGTGGTAGTCGAGCCCATTACCCTACAGGGCGAAGACGCGAGCGTCACCGACGTAGGCGGCACAGCTCAGGGAGCCGTCACACGGGTAGTGGATGCCGCTAACCCGGATGATTTCGGCAACTTCCGTGAAGGTGCGGTGGGCGACGCCTACCTGGATTTCGGCACCGATGCCGGCGACCAGATCACGTTCAACATCGATGCACCAGCGGCCGGTACCTACACGGCCACCATTCGTTATGCCAATGGTGCCGCCACGCCGCGACCGCTCGACCTGACGGTCAATGGCAATGCACAACCGCAGGTTCCTTTTGCCAATGCACCAGACGATGGGGTCAACGACCCTTGGAATGAGTGGTTAGAGCAGGAGGTGCAGGTCACCCTTGAGGAGGGTGCCAATACGTTCTCGTTGACCATTCCGACGGCGGCCAATGGCGGTGTGGCCAACGGTCCCAACATCGACCAGGTCGTGTTCAGCTTCGATGATGGCGATACGTCTCCTGTTCCGTTCAGCTTCGAGATCCAAGGCGAGGCCCTGGTCATAGAAGATTCGGATAACGTCGGTGATACCCTGGATACACAGGTCCGCGATGCCAGCAATCCCGAAACCAATACCGCCACCGGTCCCGATGGTTTATGGGACGGCTTCTCCGGCACCGGCTATCTGGACATGGGCAGCGATGCAGGTGATGCCGGGTCTTTTGATGTCGTCGTCGATGAAGCGGGCACTTACACCCTGACGGTTCGCTACGCCAACGCGGGTGGCAACGGTGCCGATCGACCCATGGATATTCTGGTGGGTGGCGAGTCCCAGGGCAGCTTGGCCTTCGCGTCTACCGGCGCTGATCCAGACGGCTGGCAGAACTGGACGGACGTCGAGATCGAGGTCGAGCTTGAGGCGGGCAGTAATACCATTCGCCTGGAAAACCTGACAGCCGCTGGCCCTAATATCGACCGTCTCAGCGTCACGCGCGAGGGCGTCGAGCCGCCCGAGGTGGTCGAACCGGGCGAGCGTTTCTCCGTCAAGATCAACTTCCAGCCCGAGGGTGTGGCGGTCCCAGACGGCTATATCGCCGACAATGGCAAAGCTTTCGGTACCCAGTCGGTGACCATCGACGGCCAAACCTATCAGTATGGTTGGGTCACCGAGGCGTCGATCTACGATGACGAGCCCGGCACGACGCCGCTGGATATCTCAAGTCTCACCAGCGTAGCGGTCAACGACCGTACCGATGATATCGCTGGTCTCGATCCACGTCAGGGCACTTATGCCCACTTCGACCAGCCTGGAAGCGACTATGTGCGCGCCGGTTGGGAAATCGAACTGGAAGACGGCTACTACGAAGTCACCATTTCGATTGGTGATACCTCAGGGCCCTACGACAGCCGCAATGTGCTGAATGCAGAAGGCGAATTGTTCAACGACCCCTTCACGCCTTTCCGCCCGGACGACTTCCCCGCTGATGGCAACCCAGGCGACGACACTGAAGGTGTGCGTTCTGACCTGGTGACCCGCGTGGTGCAGGTGAGCGATGGGCGTCTGACGCTGGACTCTTTGGGGCTCGACAACGAGAACACTGAGATTCAGTACATCGAGATCCAGTCGCTGCCCGACCTGACGCCGGATGACGCGCGCGAAGCCCCGCAGGACTACGCCTTCTTCACCGACGCCCGTGCTATTGCCGGCGTGGGGGAGAATGAAGTGGAGGTTGACCTCGACCCGGAAGACAGCGGCATTCCCACAGGCGTTGACCCAACGTCGGACATCTTCGTGGGTATCTCGGTCGTCGACGGGCGTGGCGGCGCCTTGCTTGAAAGCCTGAACGACGGCTCGGTGAAGCTGTTTGAAACGGTCACCGGTGAAGAGGTCTCCTTCAACGTCAACACGACCGGTGGCTTCGACTCACTGACCATCTCGCCCAGCCAGACGCTCAAGCCGTTCACCAGCTATACCCTGGTGATCGATGGTTTCCGGGACCGCGGCCCCAACGATGACGCCGATGCGCCGACCCGGGAGTTCCAGAAGTACACCAACACCTTCGTGACCGGTGAGGAGCCGGAGGTGGTTGCCCGCGACGTTGCCTTCAACGATGTGGTTGAACTCAACGGCGCTGCGGACAATGCCTTTGGCTTCACGTCGCTGGAGATTACCTCCGACGGCTCGACCATGTACGTGGCCACCATTGGGGGGCAGATCCTGCGCTTCGATATCGATCCAAGCGACGGGTCCTTGATCAACCGCCAGGAGCTGAGCCTGCCGAACGGTTACTTCGACCAGCCCGGGGAGAGTCAGCAACGTGGCATCATCGGCCTGACGGTCGATCCTACCGACCCGAACGTGCTGTGGATCACCGACAACTACCCGATTCCGCTCAATGGACGCGATAACGGTGTGCCAGAATTCAGCGGCCGCATCACCAAGATCACGCTGGACGGCGGCAGCGACTTTTCGGGTACCGCTGAGCCCTACATCACCGGGTTGCCGCGCTCCAACGGCGACCATGTGACCAATAGCCTCGAGTTCCGCGCCAATCCGGACTATGACGCGGCCACCAATCCCGATGTGCCGACGCATCTGCTGTATCTGATTCAGGGCTCCAACTCGGCCATGGGTGAGCCGGATAGCGCCTGGGGCAACCGTCCCGAGCGTTTGCTGAATGCCGCCGTCATGGAGATCGACCCCACTCGTGACGCCCCTCCCGGGGGATTCGATGTAACGACCGAGCCCGTTCCCGACAACGGCCAGAACACTCGCTTCGATGACCCGGACGGCCATCCCAAGGATGACCCTATCCCCATGGGCAACGGCGAATTCCTGGTATTCGATGAACGCGGTGTGGCCACGGTGCAGGACGCTGACGGCAACGTGCTCCAGAGTTACTACGACCCCTACGCCGAAGACGCGGTGCTGACCATTTTCGCCACCGGGGCGCGTAACGCCTACGACCTGGTGTGGCATTCCAACGGCTTCTTGTACGTGCCGACCAACGGTTCCGCGGCGGGCGGCAACGTGCCGGACGATCCCTCGACACCTGAAGATGAACGCTTCCTGAACGTCGAGAAGCAGGACGACTATCTGTTCAAGATGGTGGAAGGGGGATACTACGGTCATCCCAACCCGCTCCGGGATGAGTACATCATGAACGGCGGCAATCCGACCGGGGGCAGCGATCCCAATCAGGTCGACCGGTATCCTGCTGGGACCAACCCCGAGGGGAACTACGATATTTCCGGCGTCTATTCGCTGGGTGAGAACCGTTCGCCCAACGGAGCGGTGGAATACACCAGCAATGTGTTCGGCGGCAATCTTCAGGGCAACGTGCTGTTCACCGAATATTCCGGCGGTGACGATGTGCGCAGCATTACCCTCGATGCCAACGGCAACGTGATCGGCGACGATGTGCTGCGCGATCCCGACGGCAATGTCATCACCTACGTGGATCCACTGGATATTATCGAGAACCCGGTCACCGGCCAGCTCTACCTGCTGACCCTGAATCGCGGCAACGGCCAGAGCCAGATTATTCGTCTCGATCCGGCACCCGGCGGTGTGGTGGACCCGGTGGATCCCGGTGACGATCTGGTATCGCTACTGGTCATCCAAGCGGAAGACAACACTCCCAACGATGGCACCTCCGTAACGATCGCCGATGGAGCGGAAATCCAGATACGTGACATCAACAACCCTGAAACCACCGAGGGCTTGCCTAACGGCCTGCGCCCCGGCGCCTTTGGGCTGGATGGCAATACCGATGGTAGTGACGGGGTGCCAGGCGGCTATGCCGACTACGGTGCCACCAATGCTGACTTCATGACCTTCGGCTTTAATCTTTCCGCAGACGACGCTGGAGATTCGGTCCTGCGTATTCGCTACGCCAACGGTGGCGACACTAATCGTCCGCTTGAAGTATTCGTCAACAACGTAAGCGTCGGGGTGTTCGATTTTAGTCCTCCTCCCGGGCTTACTGGGGATGCGGCCTGGGCAGAGTGGCTGACCGAAGACGTGGCGGCGTCGCTAGTAGTGGGAGAAAACACCGTGCGCCTGCAGGCCACGAACAATACCGGCCCCAATATCGACCAGCTTGAAGTACTGCAGTCACCGCCGGACACCACGACGGGTTTCACCGATTACGAAGCTGAGGATGCCTCGCTTGACGGCCCTGTGGTTGTGCCGGAAAGCGCTGATGACCGCAACGCCTCTGGCGAAGGCTTCGTTGACTTTAATGGCACCAGCGATCAGACCATCACCTGGACCGTGGACGTCAATGAGACCGGCAACTACGAGATTGGCTTCCGCTATGCCCTGGCGGCGAGCAAAGCCGACCGCCCGATGGAAGTGATCATCAACGGCGTTAACCTGGGGCTGGTCAACTTCCCAGGCCAGAGTAATGAAGCGGAAAACGACTGGTTCTTCCAGGAGCTATTGGTCAATCTGCAAGCGGGCAGCAACACTATCAGCGTGACGGCACCAGAGGCCAACGGTCCCAATGTGGATCTACTGCGGGTGCCGGACGCGCCTACCGACACCTTTATGCCGGTGTATGCCGATGTCTCCGATGGCGCGCGCATCGAGCTGGAGAGTGGCGACAGCGCTAGGACCATCAACGACCTGACGGCCGACTTCTACTTTACGGTCGGCGAGGACGGGGCCTACAAGCTGGATTTGGCGGCGAATGCGGGTGCTAGCGACGGCGGCGAGCTGACGCTTACCCTCAACGGTCGCCCCATTGACGAGTTCGCTTATCCGGGCAGTGGTGAGGCCGGTGAAGCCTCCACCTACGTCGAGCTGGAAGCGGGCATCGAGTACAACCTGCGCGTGGTATCCAGCGCCGACGGTGCCGATGAGTTGGACTACCTTGACGTGAGCCCGTTGACCGGCGACGAAGGCGCTGATCTGGTCATTCAGAGCGGCGATGCTGCTTACTACTCCGACCGGCTGCACTTCAGCTACCTGGAGAACAACAGCGCCTCGGCGGACGATCGTGATTTCAAGGAAAGTGCTACCGTCACGATCTCCAACACGGGCACTAGCGAGCTTGCGATTCTCGACGCCGATATTGATGGCCCGTTCGTGCTGGAGGACCCGAGCGCCTTTGAAGGCTTAACGCTCGCCGCCGGGCAGTCTGTGGAAGTGACGGTACTGTTCGATCGCGATAGCTACATTGCACCTACCAACGATGCAGGCGACGGGGTCTTCGAGGGGCGGATTCGCCTGGTGACCAATGACGCCGATTCGCCGATTGCCGAAATCCGCATGGCGGGCTTCTGGCAGGCGCGGGACGAGGGCGGCTGGGAACCCAACGTCAATGAAGTCTGGGAGGTGTTCGGCTTCGGTAACCGTATCGACGGCCTGACCACCGTGGGAGGCGGCGAGAATTCAGTATTGAATGATTTCGACCTCTATCGTCCCGTTAACGACGACGAAGTGCTGTCGCGCTACTGGACGCTGGCTGATGGTGCCGGAGAGGCGAAGATCACCCAACTGGCGGCTTATCATGGCCCCAGCGGGGCAACGCTGGGTATCCATAACCCCGGTAACAAGGGCCAGGACATCATCTTCAGCGACCACGCTGGGGACAACAATCAGAGCCTGCTGCCAGTGAAGAGTGATGGGCAGTTCGCCACCGCAAGCTTCTCACTGGACGATATTCCCGGTGGCTGGGCCGGTCAGGGCGTGTTTGGAATTGAAGTGGCGAACCTGTCCACTGACCCATCGCTGAACCCTGAAGGGGGCGGTACGCCGCCCGACGATGCGGATGGTATTGAACGTGGCTATACGGTGCGCATGTTCAGGGCGCTCGACGCCGAGGGCAACGTGATTCCCAATACCTACCTGGGCATCATGGACTACACCGGCATCAACTATGACTACAACGACAACATGTTCCTCATTGAGGGCGTGACGCCGGTGGCCGGTGGTGAGCTGACGGTGATCAATAACGACGGCGTGCCGTCCAATGATCGCCTAGTGATGTCGCGCATTGAAAACCCGGCTAACGCCGCGCAGGAAGTGCATGACGAAGCCACCATCACGATTAGAAACGACGGCTTCGAGATCCTTGATATCAATAGCATCGAGGTCAGTGATACCACCTTGTTCGAGCTTACCGAGGCGTTTGCGGCGGTCAGCCTGGAGCCGGGCGAGTCCATCGACGTCACCGTGCGCTTCATCGCCAATGACCCCAATGATGCCAGCCTGTACGAAGCAAGTCTGGTCATCAACTCAAGCGATGCTGACGAGGGAGAGAAAGTCATCCAGCTCGCTGGCTTGGCCCAAAACCAGTCCGAGAGCGGTCAGGAGCCTCTCGTGCAGGAAATCATCAATGCCTTTGGTTACACCACCAACGTGGCCGAAGGGCAGATGAACCAGGGTGGCCTGGTGGAAGCCAACGGCGACGAAATTTTGTCACCTTACTTCCAACGCGCCGACGGTAGCTCGCCGATCAAGATCACCCAACTGGCGGCCTATCATACCCAGGGCGATGTGGCCCGCCTGTTCGTCCACGATGTGGATAGCCGTAATCTCGATGAGATTCTGGCCCACGATGAGGCCGATGGTCAGACGTTATTGCCACGCACGCTCAACGACGGGGACCTGTTGACCACAACGACGCTGGATCGCGATGCGCCGTTTGGTTTCTTCGCCGAGATATCGGGCCGCCAGGGCTACATTTCCTGGTCGGATCCGGATGCCAACCTTTATGAGGACACCATTGATGCCATCGGCAATCCGGGAACCAACCTCAATTGGGATGAAAATGATGGCCACCTGATTCGCGTCTATATCGCCAAGGACGCTGCGGGTAACGTGATCCCGGACACCTACATCGTCATCCAGGACTATGCGGGAGTTAACTACGACTACAACGACAATATCTTCCTGGTCGAGAACGTTCAGACCTATGACCCCAGCGGGGCGGAAGATGCTGACGGCAACGGTCGGGTGGATCTGTACGATGACGATGACAACGATGGTGTACCGAACTTCATCGACGACCCAGATCCGGTCGGCCAGACCGCCTTTAATGCCAGTGAGACCGCCTGGGCGGTGGGTAGTGATGGATTGACGCTGGAAGCTAAGCTTTATGATAACGGCGGCCAGGGAGTGGCTTATAACGACACTACTGCCGCCCACCAGGGGGCAGCGTTCCGCTCCAACGAGGCGGTAGATATTTCGAATGGCACCGAAGCGCTGGGCTACATTGCAGATGGTGAGTGGGTCGAATACACCCTCAATGTGGAAACGGCGGGGACCTATACCCTTAACTTCTCTACGTCAGCGGTCGCCGATGGTAAAACCATCACCGCGGCCTTTGAACAAGGGGGCGGCTTCTATACTCCAGCTCAGGTGCAGAACCTGCCCAATACCGGCAGCTTCACCAGCTTCCAGACCGTTGGTCCGCTGACCTTTGAACTGGAAGAGGGCGAGCAGGTGCTAAGGCTGACCTTTAACGGTGGCCAGCTGGATCTAGCGTCGTTCACCCTGGACTTTGAAGCACCTGTGGATGATGGGCAGAGTGCCTTCAATGACACCGAAACCGCTTGGGAGGTAGGAGCCGAAGGTCTGAACCTGGAAGCGCGCTTCTATGACAACGGCGGTCAGGGCGTAGCCTACAACGATTCGGATGATGCCCATCAGGGTGACGCCTTCCGGTCAGACGAGGCGGTGGATATCTCCACCCCATCGCAGTCGATCGGGTTCGTCGAGGATGGCGAGTGGGTGGAATACACCATCAATGTGGCGGAAGACGGTGTTTACGACCTCGGCTTCCTGACCTCACAGAATTCATCCTTCCCAGGGCCACGTTCGATTACCGCCAGCTTCGCCAAGGGTGACACGCCCTATGTAACGGCTTCACCGGTCGGCGTATCACCGACGGGCAGTTGGACCAACTTCACCGAGACTGATACCACTCAGGTATCGCTTGAAGCGGGCGAGCAGGTGTTGCGGCTGACTTTCAACGGTGGCCAACTGGATCTGCTGTCTTTCAACCTGGCCCCCGTTGACTCGACCCCGCCCAACCAGGCGCCAGTGGTGGAGGCCGGTATCGATGATTTTACGCTGACTGAAGGTGAACCAATCAACTTTAGCCTGCCTGACGACGCCTTTGTCGACAATGATGGCGATAGTTTGACCTTTACCGCTAGCGGTCTGCCTACCGGCATCTCAATGTCACCGGAAGGGGTATTCTCCGGCACAGCGACCAGCGCGGGGAGTTTCAACATTATTGTGACCGCTTCGGATGGTCAGGATAGCGTTCAGACGGAGTTCACCCTAGCAGTAGAAGAGGCAACGGTAGTCGACGGACAGCAGGCCTTCACGGATGACGGAGATCCCTGGCAAGTTGGCAGTGACTTCACGTTGGAAGCAGTCAACTACGATGAAGGCGGCCAGGGAGTTGCTTACAATGATGCTGATGCCGACCAGATAGGCACGGCGGTACGTCCTGGTGACGGGGTGGATATCGTCGGCGACGGTGATGCTATTGGCTGGGTCGATGACGGCGAGTGGGTGGAATACACGCTGAATATTGCTCAGGATGGCACTTACGACCTGTCGTTCCTGTCTGCTCTGGGCGATGGTAGCGGTCCTCAACGCAGCATCACGGCGACCTTTACCAAAGGCGACGGCTCGCCCTACGCGTCGGTAGACCCGGTGGTGATATCGCCGACCGGTGGCTGGGGAAATTTCCAGCCCACTGATGCTATCCAGGTGGCGTTAGAGGCCGGCGAGCAGGTACTGCGGTTGACCTTCAATGGCGGGTCACAGGATCTGGCCTCATTCAGTCTAGCGCGCGATGGTCAGCAGGCCTTTAACGCGGGGGGCACTCCCTGGTTGGTGGATGCCGATGAAGGCCTTGCGCTTGATGCAGCTCAGTACGATGAGGGTGGTCAAGACATTGCCTATAACGATGCTGATGCTGATCAGATTGGTTCAGACTTCCGCCCGGATGAAGGGGTGGACATCATCGGGCAGGGCGAGGCGATAGGCTGGGTAGATGAGGGTGAATGGGTGGAATACACCATTAACGTCGAACAGGCTGGAAGTCACACACTGTCGTTCGTGACCTCGTCACCCAACAATGGTCGTACTATCTCTGCTTCAGTTGAGCAGGATGGGGTCTTTTACGATCAGTCAGGCCCGGCTTCGGTTCCTAACTCTGGCGCTTGGGGAACCTATGTTGATGGACCCACTGTGACGTTGGATCTTGAGGCAGGCATTCAGGTATTACGTCTTACCTTTAACGGTGGTTCGCAGGACCTGGCCTCGTTCCAGCTCAGTCGCGATCCTGACGTCAGCGCGGCCAGTATGTCGAACATGGATATGATAGATATGTCTAACGACATGAATGATGGTTCCTTCATTGAGGAAGAGTTCGTCGCGATGAGTGACGATGTCAACATCAGCGGGGTGCAGGAAAATGACCAAGGGGTGTTGATGTAATATGCGGACCATATAGCACTTGCTAGAGTCCACGAAGCGGTGCTGATGAGGTGAAAAGTGTTAATAAAGCCTGCGAGAAATCGCAGGCTTTTTTTGCTCAGTAGTCGCGGAGAAAATTACTGCGTGAGGGCAACAGGCACGATGAAAAACATGTCAGACCAGCATACTGAAAACCTGACAGGTGCAACGGCAGCCAATGACGAAGCGTTGATAAGGACGGTATGCGCGAATGTCTCATCAAGGCCAGAAGCCACAGGCTTCAACAACAGGCCGGATATATGCAAGCCAACCTGTCCCTTTCTTCAGCCTGAGGCTTTGCAAGCCGGGAGGAGACCATATATGTGGGATTGGCGCTTGAGGCCGCCCCATCAAACAGTAGGGCAGTGCCTCCTTTAGAGTCCCGTCCATAACGTTGGAATGTTAACTTACCAGACGTTTTTGAAGCGACCTCCAGTGTCGCATTTGCGACGGAGCGACAAGTTTGCGCAATAGTTTTGTCGCTATCCGCCCTATTCGTGCCAATATACGACCAAAGAGCAATACCACCCCCTGTACTAGTGAGCATTCACGTCAGTCAAGGGAAACTAAAAGACGCCAGCGACACCTACATACATACTAATAAGAAAAAAAGTGATGATTAAAAGGTGACGGAGGGTAAAACCATGACATCAAATCAAGCAAAAGACCCGACAGCAAATACCAACCGTGCGTGCGAACCGCAAACCCTTGGCTTTCTAC
The DNA here is from genome assembly GCF_029854215.1 of Halomonas alkaliantarctica. Taxonomy (NCBI): domain Bacteria; kingdom Pseudomonadati; phylum Pseudomonadota; class Gammaproteobacteria; order Oceanospirillales; family Halomonadaceae; genus Vreelandella; species Vreelandella neptunia. The sequence goes on from NZ_CP122961.1 coordinate 430,356, forward strand.
TGTTAGATAATTTCACACTGATTTCTCTGGCGTCGGCAATAGACCCTTTGCGAATGGCTAATCAGTTGGCCGGCCGTGAACTGTATCGCTGGTATACCCTGACACAGGATGGCCTCCCCGTACGCGCCAGTGATGGACTGCAGGTGACGCCTGACGCTTCTATGCATACCCCGCTATCGCTTGAGTGGGTCGTTGTTTGTGGCGGGGTCGGCCCCCATAACAGTGTCAATCGTGAGCACGTGCGCTGGCTTCAGTCGCAGTCGCGTCAGTTAAAACGCTTAGGCTCGGTATGTACGGGCAGTTGGGCACTGGGCCAGGCGGGACTGCTGGATCACTATCAAACCAGTGTGCACTGGGAGTGCTTGGCATCCATGCAGGAGGCGTTCCCCAACGTCATTCTGACCCCGCACCTTTTCTCTATTGATCGGGATCGGTTCACTGCCTCTGGCGGTACGGCGCCACTCGACATGATGCTCAACTTGATTGCTCACGACCATGGGCGCGAGCTTTCGGCAGGCATCTCTGAGATGTTTATCTACGAGCGTGTACGTAACGAACAGGATCAGCAGCGAGTTCCACTTAAGCATGTGTTGGGTACTACCCAACCCAAGCTATTGGAAATTGTCGCCTTGATGGAATCCAACCTTGAAGAACCGATTGAGCTTGATGAACTGGCAAACTATGTGAATGTTTCACGGCGCCAGTTGGAGCGGTTGTTCCAACGTTATTTGCTTTGTTCTCCGTCTCGCTATTACCTCAAGCTGCGTTTAGTGCGTGCTCGTCAGCTACTCAAGCAAACGCCTCTGTCGATTATCGAAATTGCCTCTGTTTGCGGTTTCGTGTCCACGCCTCATTTTTCTAAGTGCTATCGTGAATACTTTGGTGTGCCGCCGAGAAATGAGCGCTTGGGTGTGCACGACCGCCAAGAGAATAGCCACACTAAGTCGCCATCGTTAATTCAGCGATGGGGGGGCGAACCTTACAAAAGTGAACCGCTTTCGAGTGCCCAGCAGGCGCTTGCCCATGCCCAGGGTGAGCCTACCTTTGCCAGCGTGACGCTCTTGAGCTGATACCCACAGGGTAACCAACATTCTAAACGTGCTGCCCGCCTTCGGGGAGCACGTTTTTTTATGAATGTTGCTCACTATTTTAATATTACGCCGCTGCAGTGTTTGCAGGAACATGTTTGCAGGAACATGAGTAGTGGTCGCGTTCACGACACCATGACGCTTTTGGAATTTCCGCCGTCGTTTCCAAGAGCAGCTAAACCCAGCGTCAGCGCTATGCTCGCTACATTAATCAATGTTGGAGCATCGCTATGACCCCCTCTGAACTGCACAATGACGCTATCGTCATTGATGGCCTGATCATCGCCAAATGGAATCGTGAGCTACTTGAGGACATGCGTCGCGGAGGTCTTACCGCTGCCAACTGCACAGTCTCAGTGTGGGAAGGTTTTCAGGCCACGGTCGATAATATCGTCAAGTCCAACCAGTTGATGGCGGAGTGTAGTGACCTGGTGCGCCCTGTTCGTACCACTGCTGACATCACTCGTGCGAAAGAAGAGGGCAAAACCGGCATTATCTTCGGCTTCCAGAATGCCCATGCCTTTGAAGACCAAATTGGCTACGTTGAGATATTCAAGCAGTTGGGCGTGGGCATCGTGCAGATGTGCTACAACACCCAGAATCTGGTGGGTACCGGCTGCTACGAACGTGACGGCGGCCTGTCTGGCTTTGGCCGCGAAATCGTTGCCGAGATGAACCGAGTCGGCATCATGTGCGACCTCTCTCACGTCGGTGCCAAGACCTCCGAAGAGGTCATTCTCGAGTCCAAAAAGCCAGTCTGCTACTCCCACTGTCTGCCCTCTGGCCTCAAAGAGCATCCGCGCAACAAATCTGATCAAGAGCTGAAATTCATTGCCGACCATGGCGGTTTTGTGGGCGTCACCATGTTTGCACCGTTTCTCAAAAAGGGCATCGACTCAACCATCGAAGACTACTGCGAGGCGATCGAGTACGTCATGAATATCGTCGGTGAGGACGCTATTGGCATCGGTACCGATTTCACCCAAGGGCATGGTCAAGAGTTTTTCGAGTGGTTGACCCATGACAAGGGCTACGCTCGTCGCCTCACTGACTTTGGCAAGATCATCAATCCCAAAGGAATTCGCACCATTGGGGAGTTCCCTAATCTCACCGAGGCACTCCTCAAACGCGGCTTAAGTGAGACCCAGGTGCGCAAGATCATGGGCGAGAACTGGGTGCGCGTGCTCAAGGATGTCTGGGGCGCCTAAGCGCGCTCCACAAGATCGTTAGAGGTGCAGGAACCGTCCGGCACCGTAGCCAAGAATAATGATGTAGAGGATAACGACCGTGACCAAACTGGCCCCCGCACTGCCCATCGAAGTAGATAGCGAGACCGGCGTATGGACGAGCGACGCCCTGCCGATGCTGTACGTGCCGCGACACTTTTTTATCAACAACCATGTGGCCGTCGAAGAGGCGCTGGGTGCCGAGAAGTATGCCGAGATTCTTTATCACGCCGGCTACAAGAGTGCTTGGCACTGGTGTGAAAAAGAGGCCGAATGCCACGGCATTGAAGGTGTGGCCGTCTTCGAACACTACATGAATCGTCTCTCTCAGCGCGGTTGGGGGCTATTCATTACTGAACAGATCGATCTCGACTCGGGCACTGCTCAAGTGCGACTTGAGCACAGCGCTTTTGTTTACCAATTGGGTAAGACCGGTAAAAAAGAGGAGTACATGTTCACCGGTTGGTTCGCCGGTGCCATGGACCAAATCCTCGCTGCCAGGGGGAGCTCGCTGCGCACGGTGGCCGAGCAGAAGCAGAGTGCAGCCGAGCCTAGCTGTGATGTAGGCATCTTCGCCGTCCAGCCGCTGCCCGACGCTGACCGCTAACTGGGTACGAGGAGAGATAAGCATGGCATTCGACGCAATTTTCGAGCCGATCGAGATCGGTAAGCTGACCATCCGCAACCGTGTGGTCAGCACCGCTCACGCTGAGGTGCATGCCACCGACGGCGGTATGACTACTGAGCGCTACGTCAGGTACTACGAGGAGAAGGCCAAAGGTGGTTGTGGTCTATGTATTTGCGGTGGCTCATCGGTGGTGTCCATCGATAGCCCTCAGGGCTGGTGGAGCTCGGTAAACCTTTCCACCGATCGCATTATTCCGCACTTCCAGAATTTGGCCGATGCCGTGCATAAGCATGGCGGCAAGATCATGATCCAGATTACCCATATGGGACGCCGCTCCCGGTGGGACGGTTTTGACTGGTCGACGCTGGTCTCACCCTCCGGTATCCGTGAGCCGGTGCACCGCTCGACCTGTAAGACCATTGAGGAAGAAGAAATCTGGCGTATTGTTGGCGACTTTGCCCAGGCCGCGCGCCGGGCAAAGGAAGGGGGCCTCGATGGCGTTGAACTCTCTGCCGTGCACCAGCATTTGATCGATCAGTTCTGGAGCCCACGGGTCAACAAGCGTGAGGACGAGTGGGGCGGTAGCTTCGAGAACCGTATGCGCTTCGGTATGGAAGTGCTTAAAGCCGTGCGTGCTGAAGTGGGCGACGACTTCTGCGTCGGCATGCGCATTTGCGGCGACGAGTTCCACCCGGACGGTCTTTCTCACGACGATATGAAGCAGATCGCCGCCTACTACGATGCCACCGGTATGGTGGACTTCTTCGGCGTTATCGGTTCTGGCTGCGACACTCACAACACCCTGGCCAACGTTATCCCTAATATGTCCTACCCGCCGGAGCCGTTCTTACACCTGGCGGCGGGGATCAAGGAAGTGGTGAACGTGCCGGTGATTCACGCCCAGAACATTAAAGACCCCAATCAGGCCCAGCGTATCCTCGAAGGGGGCTACGTGGACCTGGTGGGCATGACCCGGGCACATATTGCCGACCCGCACCTGATCGCCAAGATCAAGATGGGCCAGATTGATCAGATCAAGCAGTGTGTGGGCGCTAACTACTGCATCGACCGCCAGTACCAGGGGCTTGACGTACTGTGCATTCAAAACGCCGCGACATCCCGGGAATACATGGGGCTGCCCCACATCATTGAGAAAACCGAGGGCGCCAAACGCAAAGTCGTCGTAGTAGGCGGTGGCCCCGGCGGTATGGAGGCAGCGCGGGTAGCCGCTGAGCGCGGTCACGATGTCACTCTGTTTGAGGCTGCTGACGCCTTGGGCGGGCAGATCACGATTGCCGCCCAGGCCCCCCAGCGTGACCAGATCGCCGGTATCACCCGCTGGTTCCAGCTGGAGCTGGCGCGGCTAAAAGTCGACCTGCGTATGGGCACCCGTGCCGATGAGGCGACGCTGCTCGACCTACGCCCCGATATCGTGGTGCTCGCCACCGGTGGCCAGCCCTTCCTTAGCCAGCATCCCGAGTGGGGCTATTCGGAGAATCCCGAGGAGAGTCTGGTGGTCAGCACCTGGGATATCCTCTCTGGCAAAGTGGCGCCAGGTAAGAACGTGCTGATTTATGACGCCATTTGCGAATTCTCTGGCGTCTCGGCGGCGGATTTTCTCGCCGACAAGGGCGCCAAGGTGGAGATCGTCACCGACGATATCAAGCCCGGCGCGGCGGTGGGCGGTACCACCTTCCCTACCTACTACCGCAGCCTCTACGAGAAGGAGGTAATCATGTCCTCCGACCTGATGCTGCATAAGGTTTACCGCGAGGGCGATGGCCTGGTGGCGGTGCTTGAAAATGAGTACACCGGTGCTTTGGAAGAGCGCGTGGTGGATCAGGTAGTGGTCGAGAACGGTGTACGCCCCGATGAAGCGCTTTATTACGCGCTTAAAGAGCAGTCCCGCAACAAAGGGCAGGTCGACTTGGAGGCACTCTATGCCATCAAACCGCAGCCTAGCCTGGTTGAGGAGAGAGGCGATGAAGGGGATGGCTTCCTGCTGTTCCGCCTGGGCGACTGCACGGCACCACGTAACACCCATGCGGCCATCTACGATGCCTTGCGAATCTGCAAGGACTTTTGACCTGAGCGAGAGCCGGGGCGCCGGGGGCAGACCGTAGCGAGGGTCTTTTGACAAGGATGTCAAAAGTAGCGCCCAGGGATGGGTTTACAGCGCCCTCGCAGAGGTCTGCCCCCGGAGCAGCCCCGCCGCGAAATAAGAGGTGAGTACCATGCTCGAAACGCTCTTGCCGATACTGATTTTTACTGCCCTGGCCCTGGCAGTCATCGGCGCCGTGCGGCGTATGCGCCTGTGGCGCCAGGGGCGCCCCTCGCGAGTTAACTTGCTGCAGGGGTTGGCGGCCATGCCGCGCCGCTACTTGGTGGATCTGCACCATGTGGTGGGACGTGACAAGATGATCTCCAACACCCACGTGGCAACCGCCGGTGGCTTCGTGGCTGCCGCCGTGCTGATGATCCTGGTGCACGGTCTGGGGATCGCCAACCCATTGCTAGGCGGATTGCTGCTACTAGCGAGCACCTCCATGTTCGTTGGTAGCCTCTTCGTGGCGCGGCGGCGGCTTAACCCTCCAGCTCGGCTCTCCAAGGGGCCCTGGATGCGGCTGCCCAAGAGTCTAATGGCGTTTTCGCTAGGTGTTTTCCTAATCACTCTACCCACGGTGGGCCTACTGCCCCAGGGGTTGCTTGAAGGTGGCAGTAGCTGGCTGCTGGCGCTGGTATTGGCGGGCGTTGTGGCCTGGGGCCTGGGGGAAATGTTTTTCGGCATGACCTGGGGCGGGCCCATGAAGCACGCCTTCGCCGGTGCCTTGCACCTGGCCTTTCATCGTCGCGCCGAACGCTTTTCCACCAAGAAAGGGGGCGCTGGCCGATCAACGGGTCTCAAGGCACTCAACCTTGAGGATGAAGCGGCGCCTCTGGGCGTGGAAAAGCCAGCCGACTTTACCTGGAATCAGTTGCTGGGCTTCGATGCCTGCGTGCAGTGTGGTCGTTGCGAGGCGGTGTGCCCGGCATTTGCCGCCGGTCAGCCGCTCAATCCCAAGAAGCTGATCCAGGACATGGTGGTGGGCATGGCCGGGGGCAGTGATGCCGCCTATGCTGGCTCTCCCTATCCCGGCAAGCCGGTAGGTGAACACGCTGGCTCGCCCCATGGGCCCATTGTGGCGCTACAGGGAAAGGCTTTGGTCGACGCCGATACGCTCTGGTCGTGTACGACCTGCCGCGCCTGTGTCGAAGAGTGCCCGATGATGATCGAGCATGTGGATGCGATTGTCGATATGCGCCGCCACCTGACCCTGGAGCGTGGCAAAACGCCCAACAAAGGTGCCGAGGTGCTCGACAATTTGATCGCCACCGACAATCCCGGCGGTTTCGATCCTGGCTCGCGGCTCAACTGGGCGGCGGATCTTAACCTGCCGCTCATGGCGGATCTTAAGCAGGTCGATGTGCTGCTGTGGCTAGGGGATGGCGCCTTTGATATGCGCAACCAGCGTACCTTGCGCGCACTGGTCAAAGTGCTGCGCGCCGCTGAAGTCGATTTCGCAGTGTTGGGTACTGAAGAGCGCGATAGCGGCGATGTGGCGCGGCGTCTGGGCGATGAGGCGACGTTTCAATCCCTAGCGAAGCGCAATATTGCCACCCTGGCCAAGTATCGCTTCCTGCAGATTGTTACCTGCGATCCCCACAGCTTTCATGTGCTGGGCAATGAGTATGGAGAGCTAGGCGGACCCGATTTTAATGCCAACTACGAAGTCCGTCACCATAGTACCTTTATCGCCGAACTGTTTGATGCTGGTCGGTTGACCTTTGCCCCCTGGAAAGGCGGCAGCGTTACCTATCACGACCCGTGTTACCTGGGGCGCTATAACGGTGAATACGAGGCACCGCGCAACGTACTTAAGGCGCTGGGTATCGAGGTCAAGGAGATGGAGCGCTCCGGCTTCCGCTCGCGCTGCTGCGGCGGCGGTGGCGGGGCACCGATTACCGATATTCCTGGTGAACGGCGGATTCCCGATATGCGTATGAACGATGTCAAGGAGAGTGGTGCTGAGCTGGTGGCGGTGGGCTGCCCGCAGTGTACCGCCATGCTGGAAGGCGTGGTAGATGCCAGCGCCGAAGTGCGCGATATCGCCGAACTGGTGGCCGATGCGCTGGTTGAGCGTTCCGCTGACGATGTATCCGGCGCATCCCGCCGCACGACTGCATCGACGACTGCTGAAGAGGTGATCGTATGAGTGAGATTATTCGCCGCGACCCACGTCGTGAGTGGATCGCCCGAAACCGTCTGCACCCCGACAACGCCGCGGTGCTGGCCTCCCTGGGTGTAAACAGGGGCGGCAGAGCGGTTAGCGAATGGATGGGCCCCAGCGGCGTGGTGCGCAAGGATCCTCGTGCCATCGGCTTTATCGGCCCCAATGGCGTCAAACGGATTGATCGTAGTGGCCTTCAGCAAGGGGGGCAGGCCACGGCGACCACTACGGCGGCCCGCGATAGCCGACGCACGGTGACCATTGATCAGCCCGCCTTCCTGGTGGCCGTGGTGCCTGACCTGACCGGCGGGCGCCTCTCCGGGCATGACAAGGATCTGCTGGGCCTGGCCCGGCGTGTGGCGGATGCCGACGCTGAGCAGCCCGGTGCCGTGTTGGCGATCCTGTTTGGTGAGCATAAGGAAGAAGCGCTGGGCGAAGCCGGGATCGATCGCGTCGTGCATCTTGATGATGAGTTTTACGCAGGGTTTGCGCCTGAAGCGCGTCTGGCGGCTTTAAGCGCCGTTGAGCGGGAGATGACGCCGCGCTTCTGGCTGCTGCCAGACTCACCCCTGGGCGGAGCCGATTTGGGGCGGCGGCTTGCATTACGCCTGGGTGAACGCGCTGCCACTGGGGTGTGGCAGATGGAAGTTGATAATGAGGCCTCTTTGGGTTGGCGCTGTACTGCCCGTGGTGCCGCTGGGAGCCTGGATATCCAGCGTCCGCTGCCGCGGGTTGCCCTGGCGCTGGCCGAGTGCGCCGAACCGGTGGATGAGACCCGGCATGCAGCCGAGCACCTGACCCTGGCAGCGTCAATTCCCACCACGCTATCGCGCATTGAAGACCTGGGGCAGGTGGCGGTGGATCCCGCCGGCGTGGCGCTGGCCGAGGCTGAGTTCATCCTCTCCGGCGGCAACGGTGTTAAAGAGTGGGACGCCTTCCACCATGCCGCGAAAGTCCTTGGTGCTACCGAAGGTGCCTCGCGTGTCGCGGTGGACGACGGCTTTATGGCTCGCGATCGTCAGGTGGGCGCAACCGGCACCTGGGTAACCGCCCGAGTTTATATGGCGGTGGGTATTTCAGGCGCTATCCAGCACCTGCAGGGCATTCAGCGTTGCGACAAGGTGGTGGCGATCAATCTCGATCCGGGATGCGACATCATCAAGCGCGCCGACCTGGCGGTGATTGGCGACAGCACGCAAATTCTGGCCGCGCTAGTGGCCCTTGTGGAACAGCAGCGGGGAGGGCAGCGCGATGCAGCCTGATCTACACCAAAAGCAACAACAGGGAATTGACGTGGCGGTGCTGGTCTCCATCGGCCGTCACCCTACCACCGGCCGGCCGAGGCGCGCAGAGCAGGATGCCCGGGGCCTGGAGCTTGCGCTGGCCATGGAAGCTGAACTGCCGGGCACACGGATCAGCATGCTCCACGCCGGTTCCCAGGACGATGGCAGCGAAGCGGCTCTGCGCGGCTACCTGGGCATGGGGCTCGAGTCAATGACCCTGCTCGAACAGCCCGAGGGCAGCGATGCCATTCTGCCACTAGTGGAACATTTAGCCGCTACCTCGCCTCAGCTCGTGATCACTGGCGCCCGGGCAGAACGCGGTGAAGGCTCTGGGCTTCTGCCCTATGCGTTGGCAGAGCATCTCGGCTGGCCATTGGTTAATAGCCTGGCATCGGTAGAAAAGGTGGAAAATGGCGTGGTAACGCTGCTTCAGGCGTTGCCAAGGGGCCAGCGTCGCCGTCTCAAGGTGCGCCTGCCCGCCATCATCAGCGTGGATGAAGCAGCGCCGGTGGCGCGCCAGAGCGCCTTCGGCCCGGCGCGTCGAGCCACCTTTGCGATCACGTCCACTACCCCTGAAGCCGACAGCGAGCTGGCCCAGTGGCATCTGGCCCCTGCACGTAAACGGCCTAAGCGCCTGAAAATCGTTAAAGCTGCGTCAGCCAGGGATCGCTTCAAGGCGGCAGCTTCCAAGTCGGAGGGTAAAGGCGGGCAGGTGCTCACCGATGTGTCCCCCGAACAGGGCGCAGAGGCGATCTACAAGCTGCTCAAGGAAGAGGATGTGCTGCGCTGAGCCAGCCCGTGCATCACGCCGCTCAAGCCCATCTTTTTCAGGTGGGCTTTTCTATTCACCGATAAAGCCCGGATAAAGCCGCAGGCGCTGTCTTTCCAGACGCAAGCCTATCCAGGCATGCACTACCAGCACCAGGATAACCACACCACCACCGAGTAGCGTCGAGGTCGTGGGTGTCTCTGCTAACAACCACCATACCCACAGCGTGCCCAATGCGGTTTCGACCAGATAAAACAGTGCCACCTCAGTCGACGGCAGGTAGCGGGTGGCGCTGTTGATCAGCACCGTGGCCAAGGGCATCTGCACCAGCCCCATAAGCGCCAGCACGCCATAACGCTGGGCATCCAGCTCCAGCGGGGAGGCCATGGGCAGTGCAACCGCCGCCGAGAGCAACCCACCACCGGCAATAACCGTCATAGGATCAATCGCTGGATAGCGGCGCAGCAGGGTCAGGTTGCCGCCGATAGCTGCTGCGGCCGCCAAGGCATAAAGATTACCTACCAGCATCCCCATGGCCCCGTCGTCCATGAACACCAGGCCCATGCCAAACATGCAGATAGCAATGGCCACCAGCGTTCGCAACGCGACTTTTTCGCCCAGGAAAAGCCGTGAAAACAGCGCAGCAAACAGCGGCGCGGTGCTCAGAATCACTACCACATTGGCCACGTTGGCGTTCATGACCGCCAGCACAAACAGGCTGGATATCAGACCCAACAGCAGCGCCGAAGCCAGTGAGGAGAACGGGTTGATTCTTAGCGTTATTAGCCGCTTGCCCGCCCAGCATAAAAGCCCCAGCACGCAGAACATCAATAAACCGCGCCAGAACACGATGGTCCAACCGTCGGCGCGCGCTAGGCGGATCAGCAACCCGTCGAAGCTCAGAAACACGACGCCCAGCACCACCATGAGCAAACCGCGCTGGTAAGGGCTTGACTGCATTGTCTTACTCCCGGTTGAAACAAAAGAAAACCGCCCGCCGAATAGGCGGGCGGTTTAGAGTTGATTAGCTAGCGATTTTGGGCACCGCGTTGAGCTGTTGCCACTCCTTGTGAAGCCCCATATAAAGACTAAAACACATCAGCAAGAGAACCAACGTAAAGGGCAGCCCCGTAGCCACTGCGCCCGCCTGCAGTGCGCTAAGTGCGGTGCTTCCGCCACCATACAGCAGCACGCCGGCAATCACGCCTTCAAGCGTTGCCCAGAATACCCGCTGGCTCTTGGGAGCATCGGTCTTGCCACCTGCGGTGATATTGTCGATGACCAGCGAGCCGGAGTCTGAGGAGGTAATAAAGAACACCAGCACCAGAATAATCGCCAGCGTTGACGTGATGCTGGTCAGGGGCAGCTGTTCCAACATATGGAACATGGCAAGCGAAACGTCGCCAATGCCATTAGCCAGTTCTCCTACGCCGTTTGCAGCCTGGAACAGTGCCGTGCCGCCAAAGGCACTCATCCATACTAGGGTGACCAATGTGGGCACCAGCAGCACCGCGATCAGGAACTCGCGCACCGTGCGTCCCCGGGAAACGCGGGCGATGAACATGCCGACGAACGGAGACCAGGAAATCCACCAAGCCCAATAGAAGACGGTCCAGCCGTGGTACCAGACATCGTCGTCGCGGCCAATCCAGTTCGACAGCGGCAACAGATGGGTGACGTAGTCCAGTGCCGTGGTGCCAATCCCCGTCAGAATCATCAGGGTAGGCCCTGCCACAACCACAAACAGCAGCAGCACTGCCGCGATGACCATGTTGATATTCGAGAACAGCTTAACGCCACCGTCGATACCCCGCCATACTGAGATCAGTGCAATTACCGTGACTACCACGATAATTGCCAGCTGGGTACCGATGGTATTAGGGACATCGAACAGATAGGCGAGGCCGCCAGCTGCCTGGGTGGCGCCAAACCCAAGTGAGGTAGCCAAGCCAAAAATGGTGGCCAGCACGGCAAGAATATCGATGATATGACCTGCCCAGCCACGCGTTCGCTCGCCTAGGATGGGGTAGAACGCGGAGCGAAGCGTCAGCGGCAAGCCCTTGTTATAGGAAAAGAAGGCCAGCGAGAGTGCCACCACCCCATAAATGGCCCAGGGGTGCAGTCCCCAGTGGAACATCGTCGCGCCCATGGCGGCGCTGGCGCCCTCCGGCGTCCCCGCCGGCGCATTCAAGGGCGTTCCATACCAGTCGGTGTAGTAGGCTACGGGCTCAGCAACGCTCCAGAACATCAAACCAATACCCATGCCCGCCGCAAACAGCATGGCGAACCAGGAGGTGCGCGAGTAATCCGGCTTTGCATCTTTGCCGCCTAGCCGAATCCGCCCGAGTGGCAGGCAGATCAGTACCAGGCAAAACACCACAAAAATATTGCCAGCAATCATAAACAGCCAGTCGAAGTGTTCGATCGACCAGTTTTTGGCAAGCCCTAAGTGAGTATTAGCAGCATCTGGATAGACCAGCGCGTAGATAATAAACAGTAGGATGGCTAGAGCGGAAAGCGGAAAAACGGGGTTATGAAAGTCCAACCCCAGTATCTGGGTATTGTCCTGTCCAGCCGACAGAACCGGGTCGTCATTGTTTTTCATTGGGTTTCCTTGGGGGCTCTTGTTAGATGTCGGCGTTGCATTACATTGCCGACGCTATGAATTGTTGAGCCTGTTGCAAAGGAGGAGTGTCGTGAAAGCGACCTCTATCTATTCATCTTGACTAGGATGTCTTGAATAGATATGTGAGTGCCTTTTTGGGGTAAGTCCCAAGGCGCGGAGGAGATAGGGTGGGATAGCGCAAACAACCATAACGAACAGAACAATAAGCCACAGGAGCCAGCCATGAATGCAGCCAACCGCGGTGTGGTCTACAAGGGGCCGGGAGAGGTCGCCGTTGAGTCCATTGCCTATCCTGAACTCGCCCTCGGCAATCGCAAGTGCGAGCACGGCGTGATTCTCAAGGTGGTTACCACCAACATTTGCGGCAGCGACCAGCACATGGTACGCGGCCGCACCACCGCACCATCGGGTTTGGTGCTTGGTCACGAAATCACCGGCCTGGTCGTCGAGTGCGGTCGCGACGTCGAGTTTATTCAACCCGGCGACCTGGTTTCTGTGCCGTTCAACATTGCCTGTGGTCGCTGTCGCAACTGTAAAGAAGGCCGCACCGGTATCTGCCTCAACGTCAATCCAGCCCGTCCTGGCGCCGCCTACGGCTACGTGGATATGGGCGGCTGGGTCGGCGGTCAGACCGAATACGTGATGGTTCCTTACGCCGACTTTAACCTGCTGAAGTTCCCGGATGCCGATCAGGCCATGGAGAAGATCAAGGATCTGACCTTGCTCTCCGATATTTTCCCCACCGGCTTCCACGGCTGCGTGACCGCCGGTGTCGGTCCGGGTAGCACCGTCTATATCGCTGGTGCCGGGCCCGTGGGGCTGGCAGCTGCGGTGTCTGCTCAGTTGCTGGGCGCCGCCTGCGTGATCGTCGGCGACATGATCGAAGAGCGACTGGCCCAGGCCCGCAGCTTCGGCTGCGAGACCATCGACCTGACCCAGGATGGCGACATGGCTGATAAGATCGAGGTGATTCTCGGCGAACGTGAGGTCGATGCCTTTGTCGATTGTGTCGGCTTCGAGGCCCATGCCTGTGGTTGTAACCACGGTAAAGAAGCGCCTGCCACGGTGCTCAATTCTGCGATGACGCTGACTCGGGCGGGCGGCCAGATCGGTATTCCGGGCCTCTACGTGACCGAAGACCCAGGCGCGGCTGACGACGCAGCCAAACAGGGCGCCTTGAGCATGCGCTTTGGCCTTGGCTGGGCCAAATCCCATAGTTTCCATACCGGTCAGTGCCCAGTGATGAAGTACCATCGACCACTGATGCAGGCAATCCTGTTCGGCAAGGTCAATATTGCCGATGCGGTGAATGTCCAGATGATCACTCTGGATCAGGCACCCCAGGGCTATGCCGACTTCGATGGCGGCGCTGCTAAGAAATTCGTCATTGACCCCCATGGCAGCGTGGCTTAATAACTTATTTAATAAGTACTGAGCAACAAGGCCTGAGTAACAAGCCCTGACCCCTGCCTGAGGGCAGGTTTAGTGCGACCCTAGACGGCGCCCCGCGGGGTGCCGTTTTTGTTCATTCGGTATAAAGCCGATCAAGATAATAATGAGTACCCCATGACCGTCCAGACCGTGACCCCCAAGCGCCGCTTTCGCGGCAAGCCCCGCGGCCGTGATCTCGACCCCAGTCTTGTTGAGGGGTTGCGTGAACTGCTGGGCGACGAACGAGATAACGCCACACTGCGCCGCCGCGACCTGCTGATTGAACACCTGCATGTCATTCAGGACACTCGGGGCCATCTGCCGCTGGCGGAATTACGTGCCTTGGCGGCTTACATGAATCTGCCCATGGCAGCGGTCTACGAGACCGCCACTTTCTATGCGCACTTCGACGTCATCCACGACGATCAGTTGCCGCCGCCCGCGGTGACCATTCGTGTTTGCGACTCACTCACCTGTCAGTTGGCCGGTGCCGAGGCGCTTAAGGCACAGCTTGAAGATAACGTGGATATCGAGCAGGTACGGGTGCTGCGGGCGCCCTGTATGGGGCGCTGCGACACGGCGCCGGTCGTCGAAGTAGGGCACCACCATGTGCCGTTCGCCACCCAGGCGCAGATCGCGTCGGTGATCGAAAAGGGCCACTTTCACCCCGCTCCCGTCGACTGGCAGCGATTGGACGACTATCGCCGCGAGGGCGGGCTGGTCTTGCTCCAGGCCTGTCACGACGGCAGCGTTACAGTAGAAGCGCTCATGGAAGCAATGCAGCAGGCCAATCTGCGCGGCTTAGGCGGTGCTGGCTTTCCTACCTTTAAAAAATGGACGTTCGTACGTCAGGAGGCTGGCCCGCGCTACTGTGCTATCAATGCCGACGAAGGTGAACCCGGCACCTTCAAGGACCGCTATTACCTGGAGCGCTCGCCTCACCAGTTTCTTGAAGGGGCCTTGGTCAGCGCCTGGGCGGTCGACGCCGAGGCGCTGTATATCTATCTGCGCGATGAGTACCCAGCGTTACATAGCGTGTTGCGTGAGGCGATTGGCGAGCTTGAGGCTGCGGGTCTGGTGACGCCGGGGTACATCGTGCTGCGCCGCGGCGCGGGGGCTTATATCTGCGGCGAAGAGTCGGCGATGATTGAGTCTCTGGAAGGCAAGCCGGGTAAGCCCCGCCATCGCCCGCCTTTTGTTGCCCAGAAGGGACTCTTTGACTGCCCAACGCTGGTCAATAACGTCGAGACCGTCTACTGGATTCCCATGATTTGGCAGCGCGGCGCTGACGCTTTCTCAAGCCAAGGGCGCAATGGCCGCGTAGGGCTGCGTAGCTTCTCGGTTTCGGGCCGGGTCAAACAGCCCGGGGTATATTTAGCGCCTGCGGGCATCACCCTCAACGAATTGGTTGACGAGTATTGCGGCGGTATGGCCGATGGTCACCGCCTAGCTGCCTACCTGCCCGGCGGTGCTTCGGGCGGTATTCTGCCCGCTAGCAAGGCCGATATCCCCCTTGACTTCGATACGCTTCAAGCGCACGGCAGTTTTATCGGTTCTGCCGCGGTGATCGTGCTTTCTGATCAGGACGACCTGCGCGGGGTTGCGACCAATCTGCTGGCCTTCTTTGCTGATGAATCCTGTGGCCAGTGCACACCCTGCCGGGTGGGCACTGAAAAAATGCTTACCCTGCTCGAACGTAACGAATGGGATGCGGGGCTGATGACACAGCTCTCCCAGGTAATGATCGATGCCTCCATTTGCGGGCTCGGCCAGGCGGCGCCTAACCCGGTGCTGGGGCTGCTCAAGGATTTTCGCGGCGAACTTGCCGCCCAGAACGTCATCGTCAAGGGGTAGCAGGAGATGAATATGAGCGAACAAACCTTCACTCTGACGCTTGACGGCGTTGAGGTCAGCGCAAGCCCCGGTGAAAGCCTCTGGCAGGTAGCCAAACGCGCTGGCGAGACCATTCCCCACCTGTGTTTCAAGGACGCCAGCGGCTATCGCGCCGACGGCAACTGCCGCGCCTGCATGGTGGAAATCGAGGGCGAGCGGGCGTTAGCCGCCAGCTGTCTGCGCGAAGCGGCGCCCGGTATGGTGGTCAAGAGCGTCAACTCCGAACGCGCGCACACGGCCCGCAAGATGGTCATGGAAATGCTGCTGGTCGACCAGCCTGAGCGGGAAGAGAGCCCCGACAGCTCAAGCCATTTCTGGGCCATGGCTGACCAGTTGGCCATTGATGCCACGGCGGTACGCCAAAAGCTCCCTCGGCGCGAAGAGCGTAAGGCGCCTACCGTGCACCATGTGGCGACCCGGGCGGACAGCCTGGCGCAGGACAGCAGCCACTCGGCCATGCGCGTCAATCTTGACGCCTGCATCGAGTGCAACCTGTGTGTGCGCGCCTGTCGCGAGGTGCAGGTCAACGATGTTATCGGTCTGGCGCACCGTGGGGCGGCGTCCAAGATCGTGTTTGATTTCGACGACCCCATGGGGGATAGCACCTGCGTGGCCTGTGGCGAGTGCGTTCAAGCCTGCCCCACCGGCGCCCTGATGCCCGCTACCCTGGTCGATCAGGCGGGCCACGGCGATTCTGCCGTGGCTGACCGCAAGGTCGATTCGGTATGCCCTTACTGCGGGGTTGGCTGCCAGCTCACCTACCATATCAAGGACGATGAGATCCTTTATGTGGAGGGCCGCGACGGCCCCTCTAACGAGAACCGGCTATGTGTTAAAGGCCGCTTCGGCTATGACTATCCACGCCATCCATCCCGGCTGGTTACTCCGCTGATTCGTCGCGAGGGTGTCGCAAAAGGAATCGACCCGGACTTTGACCCCGCCAAGCCCCTGACGCATTTCCGCGAGGCGAGCTGGGACGAAGCCCTTGAGGTTGCCGCCAGCGGGCTCGTGAACCTTAAAGTGAATCATGGCCCTGATGCCCTGGCGGGATTCGGGAGCGCCAAGTGCTCCAACGAAGAGGCGTGGCTGTTCCAGAAACTGGTGCGTACCGGCTTTGGCTCCAACCATGTGGATCACTGTACCCGCTTGTGCCACGCAAGCTCCGTGGCGGCGCTGATGGAGTGTATTGGCTCTGGCTCGGTAACCGCCTCCTTTATGCAGGCCAGCCAGGCCGACGTGGTGATTCTTACCGGCTGTAATCCCGCGGTGAACCATCCTGTGGCGGCCACCTTCTTTAAACAGGCTGCCAAGCGCGGTACCAAGATCATGATCCTCGACCCCCGCGGTCAGTCGCTGGATGCCTACGCCCACCTGAGCGTGCGCTTTTCACCCGGCGCCGATGTGGCACTTTTTAATGCCATTCTCAATGTGATCATCAGCGAAGAGCTTTATGACACGGCCTATATCGCCGAGCATACCGAGGGCTTTGAGGCGCTGAAAATGCATACGGTTGACATGACCCCCGAAGCGATGAGCGGTTTGTGCGGCGTTGAGCCAGAGACCATTCGCGAAGTGGCCAGGCTCTATGCCAACGCCGAGCGGGCAATGATTTTCTGGGGCATGGGCATTTCCCAGCACACCCACGGCACCGATAACGCCCGCTGCCTGATTTCGTTGGCGTTGGCTTGCGGCCAAACTGGGCGCCCTGGCACCGGCCTGCACCCTTTGCGGGGGCAGAACAACGTTCAAGGGGCTTCTGATGCGGGGCTGATCCCCATGGTGATGCCGGACTACCAGCCGGTCAATGATGATCAGGTTCGTGCGGCGTTCGAAGAGCTATGGAATACCAAACTGGATCCTACGCCCGGCCTCACCGTGGTGGAAATCATGGACGCCATCACTGCAGGCACTATTCGCGGGATGTACATCCAGGGTGAAAACCCGGCAATGTCCGACCCGGATCTCGCCCATGCGCGGGCCGCCCTGGCCAAGCTAGAGCATCTGGTGGTGCAGGATCTGTTTGTCACTGAGACTGCCCAGTTTGCCGATGTCATTCTGCCTGCCTCCGCCTGGCCTGAGAAAAACGGCACCGTCACCAACACCAATCGGCAAGTGCAGATGGGGCGTGCGGCGTTGCCGCTACCGGGCCAGGCCAAGCCGGACTGGTGGATTATCCAGGAAATCGCCAACCGTTTCGGCCTGGACTGGAACTATCAGCATCCACAGGACGTTTTCGCCGAGATGAAACAAGGCATGGCCTCTCTCGACCATATTTCCTGGGAGCGTTTGGAGCGCGAGCAGTCGGTCACCTACCCCTGCCCAGCGGAGGACGCGCCGGGGCACGACGTGGTCTTTACTGAGGCATTCCCCACCGCCAGCGGTCGGGCGAAGTTCGCGCCTACGCGGCCGCTGCCCCCGGACGAGCCGGTGGACAACGACTACCCGACGGTGCTGACCACTGGTCGCCAGTTGGAGCACTGGCATACCGGTTCCATGACCCGCCGCGCCAAGGTGCTCGATGACCTGGAGCCGGAAGCCGTAGCCAGCCTGGCACCCGCTGAGTTTATTCGGTTGGGGATGGCGCCGGGCGATGAACTGACCATCGCCACCCGGAGGGGATCCATCACCCTCAAGGCGAGAACGGACCCGGGCATGCCCGAGGGCATGGTATTCGTGCCTTTCTGTTACGGGGAAGCCGCGGCGAATCTATTGACCAACCCGGCGCTTGACCCGTTTGGCAAGATACCGGAGTTCAAGTATGCCGCTTGCCGGCTGAGCCGCAGTGCTACCTTTCAAGAGGAGGAGTCGTTAAGCGTCTAAAACAATTGACCACTACAGCCTGGCCCGCATTTGCGGGCCAGGCTTTTTTATAATCCTGAGAACCTCAACCCTGAGCTAGATGAAGCGTCGGCGCATCATATCCCAGGTTCTCGAGCATACGGGCGGCGTACCAGTCGATAAAGTCGATAACGCCGAACTCATAGGTCTCGGAGTAGGGGCCGGGTTGGTAGGCCTTGGAATTGATGCCGCGCTGGTTCTCCTCGGCGAGTTGGCGATCCTGGTCGTTGGTGGCATCCCACACGCGGCGCAGTTTTTCGGGGTCGTAGTCGACGCCTTCCACGGCGTCCTTGTGAACCAGCCATTTGGTGGTCACCACGGTTTGCTGCGGGCCAAGCGGCAATACTCGGAACACGACCGCGTGATCGCCCATGAAGTGGTTCCATGAGTTGGGTAGATGCAGGATGCGCAGGGAGCCCATGTCGGGGCTTTTCAGACGACCCATCAGCTTTTTGCAGCCGGGCTGGCCGTCCATGGTCATCGACACGATGCCATCCAGCAGCGGTGTACGGGTCAGGCGGTTACGCTGGCCAAGCCGCGTAAGCTGATAGGGAACCTGCTCCTGCTCCCAGTCTGCCTGTTTGCGGGCCACCAGCGCTTTGTAGGCGGGTGTGGCGCGTGGGTCGTCGGTGTCATCGAACTCCTGCAGCGAGTTCAGCAGCTCGGGGTGAGCGCCGTTGCAGTGATAGCACTCGCGGTTGTTTTCGATGACCAGCTTCCAGTTAGCTTGCTCGACGATGCTGGACTCGGTGGCGACCTTGACGTTGTCCATCTGGTACGGCTCAAGATAATGCTCAAGCGTTGTCAGGAATTCGTCAATCGCGGGCGGTTCATCGCTTAGGTTGATAAAGATGAAGCCGCCGGCGGTGTGCACGCTGATCGGCTTGAGGCCAAACTGGTCGAGGTCGAAGTCAGTGCCCATGTCGCTGCCGGCAAATAGCAATCGACCATCAAGTTCGTAGGTCCACTGGTGGTAAGGACAGACGAGTTTTGCCACCTTGCCTTTATCTTTTACGCAAAGACGCGACCCGCGGTGGCGGCAGACATTGTGAAACGCATGAACAGCGCCTTCACTGCCGCGCACGATGACAATGGGATTATCACCGATATCCAATGTCATGAAGTTACCCTTGGCCGGGATTTCGCACGTCATGCCCGCAAACAGCCACTCTTTCTCGAAGACCTCCTGCATATCAAGCGCGAACAGGCGGGCATCGTTGTAAAACGGCTGCGGAAGCGAAAAGGTACGCTGTCTTTCCTGCAGCATCTGGACCGTTGACTCACGAGCCGCAGCGAGTGGGTCATCCATCCGATTAGAAACACTTTTTTCCATTACCAGTATCCTCGTAAACCTCCGCTCCCCCCTCAAGGGCTGCGAATCGGCCGATAGTCAAGATTGTGTATCTTGTTATTCTGTTGCGTAACCTGGCGTTTGATTCAAATGTGGCCTGACGTCAGGCATTGATTGTGTTGCAGGCGCTGGCCTACCAATTGTCTGCCCGCGACACTAGATGGCGTAGTGGCGACTAAAAAAGAGGTTTCTAAACGATAAAGAGTGGCACGAGGTAAGTGCGAGTCGCTGTCAGGTAAGTCGGTCGGCAGGCGCATCCCCAAAATGCAGCTCAAAGGTGCTGACCGTATAGAAAATACGGTTCGGCGATGCATGGTGATGAAGGCTGGTCAGGCAGAGGCGACAATGACAACTAATTTCTTCAATCCAGTCACGACCCAAACCTGGACCAACGGCCGCCACCAGGTGCGTTGCGTCAAGGTGATCCAGGAAACTCAGGATGTGCGCACGTTCTGTTTTATGGCCGAGCAACCTGTGCTGTTCTTCTTCAAGCCCGGTCAGTTCGTGACCCTCGAGCTTGAGATCGATAATCAGCCGATCATGCGCTCCTATACGATTTCCAGCTCCCCTTCGATCCCTTACAGCTTTTCCATCACCGTTAAGCAAGTGCCTGGGGGCAAGGTATCAAACTGGTTGCATGCGAACCTGAAGGTGGGCGACGAACTGGTCGTGCACGGCCCGGTAGGCAACTTCAACTCCATCGATTTTCCTGCCGAAAAAGTGTTGTTTCTCTCTGGCGGCGTGGGCATTACCCCATTGATGTCCATGACACGTTGGCTTTTTGATACCAACGCCGCTGTTGACGTTGAGTTCATACACAGCGCCAGAGCCCCTCGCGATGTGATTTATCATCGCGAGCTGGTGCATATGTTTTCGCGCATTCCAGAGTTCAAGCTGCATATCATTTGCGAGAACAAAGAGGATATCGGCGAGGCCTGGGCCGGCTACCGTGGTTACCTAACGCAGCCACTGTTTGAGTTGATAGTGCCGGACTTTATGGAGAGAGAGATATTCTGTTGCGGCCCTACCCCCTATATGAACGCCGTCAAGAGTATTCTTCGACATCATAACTTTGACATGAATCACTACCATGAAGAGTCGTTTGGCGCTACGCCGGTTGAGGTACGTGAAGATGTCCTTGAGCTGGCTGAGCAGGCAGAAGTCGAAGCCGAAAATGTCGATACCAGCGAATTGCACAGCATCGAATTCGCCTCTTCAGGGAAAAGTGTTCGTATCCAGCCGGGTGAGACGGTTCATGCGGCGGCGGCCAAGCTGGGTCTGCATATTCCCAAGGCTTGTGGCATGGGAATTTGCGGTACTTGCCGAGTAGAGCTTAAGTCGGGTGAAGTGGAAATGGAGCATAACGGCGGTATTACGGAGGAGGATGTTGAAGAAGGCTACATTCTGTCTTGCTGCAGTCGGCCGAAAGGGGATCTGGTCGTCGATTTCTAGCCCATACAAGCATCTTACTGCTGAGTTATAAGCGCCCTAAACGGTTACTCGTCCGTCTAGGGCGCTTTGCTTTTTTGGTGGCGTCAGGCGTGGTATCGGCTAAATGTTGCCGATGTCGCAAATACATCGCGTGGTGACGTCGGCAAGCATCTTGGGCCCGCACACCAACGATAGTATCGCGGTAACAACGCGTTGATAGTGACTTTGGTTGAAAGCGACCTTGGTATATCAGCATTAAAGAGTATGTCCAGCACTTAATAAAACAGTGGCTCATCAGGAGGCGGTAATGCTTCAGAGTAATTTTTCCCCCAATGCACGTTTGGCCAGTTACGACACGTTGCTTGCTGAAGCAATTGCTGAAGAAACGGTTCGCCAAGAAGCGCATATTGAATTAATCGCCTCCGAAAATTACGCCAGTAAACTTGTTATGGAAGCGCAGGGCACACAGCTGACCAACAAGTACGCAGAAGGTTATCCAGGTCGCCGTTACTACGGCGGGTGTGAGTTCGTTGACAAGGTTGAAGCGCTAGCCATTGAGCGAGCTTGTAATCTATTTAGTGCCAACTATGCCAATGTGCAGCCGCACTCCGGGGCCCAGGCCAATGCCGCTGTGTTTATGGCGCTGGTATCGCCGGGCGATACCGTATTGGGTATGAGTCTTGCCCACGGTGGGCACTTAACCCATGGTGCTGCCCCCAATTTCTCGGGTAAGCACTACAACGCCGTACAGTATGGCCTCAAGCCGGAAACCGGCGAGATCGACTACGAAGAAGTTGAGCGCTTGGCTCGCGAGCACCAGCCGAAGATGATCATCGCGGGCTTCTCCGCCTACTCTCGCGTGGTGGATTGGCGGCGTTTTCGCGCTATTGCCGATGAGGTAGGCGCCTGGTTGATGGTCGATATGGCCCACGTCGCTGGATTAGTGGCCGCTGGCCTCTATCCAAGCCCGCTTCCCTTCGCTCATGTGGTCACCACCACCACCCATAAAACGCTGCGCGGCCCACGGGGTGGTTTGATTCTCTCCGCCCATGGTGACGAGGCTCTTTACAAGAAGCTCAATGGGGCGGTATTTCCGGGGCAGCAGGGCGGCCCGCTGATGCATGTTATTGCCGCCAAAGCGGTAGCGTTCAAGGAAGCCATGAACCAGGAGTTTGTGCGCTACCAGCAGCAGGTGATCGATAACGCCCAGGCCATGGCCAAAGTGTTTATGGAGCGCGGCTACGACGTGGTGTCCGGCGGCACCGACGACCACCTCTTTTTGGTTTCGCTTATCCGCCAAGGCATTACCGGTAAAGATGCGGATGCAGCCCTTGGCCGCGCACATATCACGGTGAATAAAAACACGGTGCCCAACGACCCGCAAAGCCCCTTTGTGACATCTGGCCTGCGTATTGGCACCCCCGCGGTCACCACGCGTGGCTTCGATGCCGAGGAGTGTAGCGAGCTGGCTGGATGGATCTGCGACATCTTAGACGAATTGGCGGCAGGCAAAGACACGACCTCCATTGAAGCTGAGGTGCAGGCCAAAGTGACCGACGTGTGTGCCCAGCACCCTGTCTACGCTGAGTCCGCCGCTGAAGCCGTCGAATCCATTGCTTGAATTGGCTTGCCGGCAGGGCCCGGCGCGGCTGAACTGAGGAGACACCTATGCAACGCTATTCCGGCTTCGGCCTGGTCAAGCACGCGCTGAGCCACCACGAGAACTGGGAGCGCCAGTGGCGTAATCCAACGCCCAAGAAGCAGTACGATGTGATCATCGTTGGCGGTGGTGGTCATGGCTTGGCCACGGCTTACTACCTGGCCAAAGAGTTCGGCGTCAAAAATGTCGCAGTGATCGAAAAAGGCTGGCTGGGCGGTGGTAACACCGCCCGTAATACCACCATCGTGCGTTCCAACTACCTATGGGACGAATCGGCCGCTCTCTATGAGCACGCCATGAAGCTGTGGGAAGGGCTTTCCCAAGACCTTAACTACAACGTCATGTTCTCCCAGCGGGGGGTGCTCAACCTGGGGCATACCCTGCAGGACATGCGCGATATCCAGCGTCGGGTGAATGCCAACCGGTTGAACGGTATCGACGGCGAAGTATTAGACGCCAAAGGGGTGCAGGAACTGGTGCCGATTATGGACTGCTCCAAGAACGCTCGCTATCCGGTCATGGGGGCTTCCTGGCAACCGCGTGCAGGGGTGGCTCGCCACGATGCCGTGGCCTGGGGCTATGCCCGCGGTGCCGATGCCCACGGCGTGGATATTCTGCAGCAGACCGAAGTCACCGGCTTCAAGATTCGTGATGGCCAGATCTACGGTGTACACACTAACCGTGGCGATATTGAAGCCAAAACCGTCGGTTGCGTGACTGCCGGTAACTCCTCCGTGCTGGCCAAGATGGGCGGCTTTAACTTGCCGTTGGAGTCCCATCCGCTGCAAGCCTTAGTCTCTGAGCCGATCAAGCCTATTCTCGATACGGTGGTGATGTCGAACCAGGTGCATGGCTACATCAGCCAGTCTGACAAGGGCGACCTAGTGATCGGCGCGGGCATCGACGGCTATAACGGCTATGGTCAGCGCGGCAGTTATCCCACCGTGGAGCACACGCTCCAGGCGATCGTCGAGATGTTCCCGATCTTCTCTCGGGTACGCATGAACCGTCAGTGGGGCGGTATCGTCGATACCTGCCCGGATGCCTGTCCGATTATCTCCAAAACGCCGGTGAAGGGTCTGTACTTCAACTGCGGCTGGGGTACCGGCGGCTTCAAAGCCACACCAGGGTCGGGGCATGTATTCGCTGCCAGCCTGGCCAAGGGGGAAATGCACCCCATCGCCGAGCCGTTCTCCATGTTCCGCTTCCATAGCGGTGCGCTGATCGACGAACACGGCGCTGCCGGCGTGGCCCACTAGGGTTCATACGAGAGGAGTATTCGCATGTTCTATATCTACTGCCCCTACTGCGGCGAACACCGTGAGGAAGAGGAATTCCACCCCAAGGGCCAAGCGCATATCGAGCGCCCCAAGGAGCCCGAGGCGTGTAGTGACGAAGAGTGGGGGGATTACCTGTTCTTCCGTGACAACCCCCGTGGCGTTCACCATGAAATGTGGGTGCATGCGGTGGGTTGCCGTAAGTTTTTCAACGTGACGCGCCACACCGTGAGCTACGAGATTCTCGAGACTTACAAAATGGGCGAGCAGCCGTCGATTACCGCCGACAGCCAGAGCCAGGCCCGCGAGGGCGCTGCGGTAAGCCAACAAGAAGGAGTGCGGGCATGAGTCAGTCCAAGCAGCAAGTGTACCGCCTTAACACGGGCGGCCGTATCGATCGCTCCCGCACGTTGAGCTTTACCTTTAACGGCCAGCGTTACCAAGGGCACCCCGGGGATACCCTAGCCTCGGCGCTGCTGGCTAACGGCGTGGATATCGTTAACCGCAGCTTTAAATACTCGCGCCCCCGCGGCATCGTTGCCGCTGGCGCCGAAGAGCCCAATGCCATCGTACAGCTAGGCAGCAGCGAGGCTGGCCAAGTGCCCAACGTGCGCGCTACCCAGCAGGCGCTGTATGAGGGGCTGACCGCCAGTAGCACCAATGGCTGGCCGAACGTACAGCGCGACCTGATGGGCCTGTTCGGCAAGTTGGGCGGGCAGTTCATGCCGCCGGGCTTCTACTACAAGACCTTTATGGCGCCGGCCTCGATGTGGCTGACCTACGAGAAGTACATCCGCAAGGCGGCGGGGCTGGGTCGCAGCCCCATGGAAGCCGATCCGGACAGCTATGATCACTTCAATCAGCACTGCGATGTGCTGGTTGTCGGCGCAGGCGCCGCAGGTCTTGCGGCAGCGCTGGCCGCCGCGCGCAGCGGCGCTCGGGTGATCGTTGCCGATGAGCAGGAAGAGATGGGCGGCTCGCTGCTGGCCAGTCGTGAAACCCTGGAAGGCAAGCCAGCGGATCAGTGGGTTGCCCGGGTGATGGACGAGTTGGCAGGCTGCGAGAACGTCACGCTGCTGCCGCGTACTACGGCCAACGGTTATCACGATCACAATTTCGTTACCCTCCATGAGCGGCGCACCGAACACCTGGGCGATACTGCGCCGGTGGAAAACGGCCACCGTCAGGTACGCGCACGCCTGCACCGGGTACGTGCGGGTCAGGTGATCCTGTCCACGGGCGCCCACGAGCGTCCGCTGGTATACGCGGGCAATGACGTGCCGGGGAACCTGCTGGCTGGCGCTGTGTCGACCTACATTCGCCGCTATGGCGTGGCACCGGGCCGCAAGCTGGTGCTCTCCACCAGCAACGACTACGGCTACCGCGCTGCCCTGGACTGGAAAGAGTCCGGCTGCGAGGTCGTCGCTATCGTGGACGCCCGCGAGGCGCCGGCGGGCGATTGGGTAGATGCCGCGCGCGCCCAGGGTATCAAGATTATTACCGGCAGCGCCGTTATAGAGGCGAAGGGCAGCAATCGGGTCACCGCGGCACGAGTCGCCAAGATCGATATTGAGGCTTTCAAAGTGAGCGGCCCGGTTCAGGAGTTGGCCTGCGACACCATCGCCAGCTCCGGCGGCTACAGCCCGGTGATTCACCTGGCGTCCCACACTGGTGCGCGGCCGACCTGGCGCGACGATATTCTCGGCTTCGTGCCGGGGCTGGTGAAGGGCGTTCAGGCCTGTGGCGGTGCCAACGGCTGCTATGCCCTGGGTGACGTGCTGGCGGAAGGTGTCGAGGCGGGCATCAAGGCAGCGGCCGCCATGGGGCATGCCGTTCAGACGGTTACGCTGCCAAGCGCCGAGCGCCTTCAGCAGGGGGCTGCGGTGGCCCTCTTCCAGGTGCCCCACGAGAAGCCCACGCTGCGTGGCCCCAAGCAGTTCGTCGACCTGCAGAACGACGTCACCGCAGCGGGTATCGAGCTGGCGACCCGGGAAGGCTTCGAGTCCATCGAGCACATCAAGCGCTATACCGCGATGGGCTTCGGTACGGATCAGGGCAAGCTGGGCAACATCAACGGCATGGCGATTGCCGCACGTTGCTTGAATCGCTCCATCCCCGAGGTGGGCACCACTGTGTTCCGTCCCAACTACACCCCGGTCACTTTCGGCGCCATTGTTGGTCGCCACTGCCGTGACCTCTTCGACCCAGAGCGCTATACCGCACTTCACCAGTGGCACGTGGAGCGTGGCGCCGAATTCGAGGATGTAGGTCAGTGGAAGCGCCCCTGGTACTACCCACAGAAGGTGAATGGCAAGACCGAGACGATGCACGAGGCGGTTGCCCGCGAGTGTCTGGCCGTGCGCGAAAAGGTCGGTATCCTCGATGCCTCGACGCTTGGCAAGATCGATATTCAAGGGCCAGATGCGCGTGAATTCCTGGCGCGAATTTACACTAACAAGTGGGAGAAGTTGGCAGTCGGCAAGTGCCGCTACGGCCTGATGTGCAAAGATGACGGTATGGTCACCGATGACGGCGTGACAAGCTGTCTTGCTGAAAATCACTTTTTGATGACCACCACTACCGGTGGCGCTGCGGCGATCCTGGAATGGTTGGAATTATGGCATCAGACCGAGTGGCCGGAACTGGATGTCTACTTCTCTTCAGTGACTGACCACTGGGCCACCATGACCATCACTGGTCCGGAAGCGCGCAAGCTGCTCGCCGAGATCAGTGATCTCGATCTTGACCGCGAAAGCTTCAAGTTCATGGATTGGCGATCCGGGAAAGTGGCGGGAGTGCCTGCACGGGTCTTTCGCATCTCCTTTACCGGCGAGCTGACCTTCGAGATCAACGTGCAGGCAAACTACGCGATGCACGTCTGGCAGACCCTGTTCAAGCATGGCGAGAAGTATGGCCTGACGCCCTATGGCACCGAAACCATGCACGTTCTGCGTGCTGAAAAGGGCTTCATCATCGTGGGTCAGGAAACCGACGGCTCCGTTACGCCGGAAGACTTAGGCATGCAGTGGTGTGTCGGCTACGACAAACCCTACT
Source organism: Halomonas alkaliantarctica (assembly GCF_029854215.1). Classification (NCBI taxonomy): domain Bacteria; kingdom Pseudomonadati; phylum Pseudomonadota; class Gammaproteobacteria; order Oceanospirillales; family Halomonadaceae; genus Vreelandella; species Vreelandella neptunia. Next base: position 457,179 of record NZ_CP122961.1, read on the forward strand.
CATGGATTGGTAAGCGGGCCCTGACACGCAGTGACACCAAGCGTGAGAACCGCAAGCAGCTGGTGGGGCTCAGACCGAAAGACCCCAAAGTGATTCTCGAAGAGGGGGCCCAGATCGTGCTTGATCCCAAGCATGCGATCCCCATGCCGATGGTGGGCCATGTCACCTCCAGCTACTACAGCCCGATTCTGGATTCAGGCTTTGCGCTGGCGGTGGTCAAGGGTGGCCATCAGAAACTGGGCGATACGGTCTACCTGCCCATGGCGGACGGCCAGACCCATGAAGCCGAAATCGTCAGTACCATTTTCTACGACCCCAAGGGAGAGCGCCAGCATGTCTAACGCGGCTACTTTCGATACCCGTACTGATACCGCGATCCCGGTAGAGTCCCCGCTGGCCTACAGCTACCGTCACAGTGGTGCTCCGCGGGCCGACGGTGCAAGCCGGCTCCAGCTACGCGAGAGGGCAATGCAGGGGCATCTGATCCTGCGGGGTGGCGCCATCGTGCTCGATGAGGCGGTGCGCGATGTGCTGGGGATCAGCTTACCGGGTCAACCCCAGGCGCTGGTGCAAGATGCCAGCGGTGAGCGCTCGATTCAGTGGCTTTCCCCGGATGAGTGGCTGGTGATCGTCCCCGGTGGCGAGGAGTTCCCGCTGGAGACGCAACTGCGCGAGCGTCTGGGAGATGCCCACTTCGCCATTAGCGACGTTAGTGGTGGACAAACAGTGCTGGAGCTTTCCGGCGAGGCGGCCCGCGAGCTGTTGATGAAAACGGTGATTTACGATGTTCACCCCAGCAATTTCCCGGTGGGGAAGGGCGTCACTACCGTCTTCGCCAAGGCGACTACTATCCTGCGTCGCCCTAGTGAAGAGCGCTGGGAGTTAGTGGTACGGCGCAGCTTTGCCGACTACTGCTACCGCTGGTTGCTGGATGCAGCGGCAGAGTATGGCGTCAACGTACAACAATAAGCGAGCAGGCCGGAACGCTGTTCCGGCCGCTATGATCTTCCGCAACGGTCTGCCGCTAACTGAGAAGCATGCACTATGAGCCGAATGAGTGATACCTGGATACTGGCCGCCCAATGCCCCAGCCGCTTGGGAACGGTGGACGTCGTCACGCGCTTTCTAAAAGAGCAGCAGTGCTATATCACTGAACTCAACTCTTTCGATGATCGGCTGGGCGGACGCTTTTTCATTCGCGCTGAGTTTCGCCCAGAGCAAAATGAGTTTCATGAAGAGCGCTTTCACGCCGATTTTGCAGCGCGGGCGAGCGAATTCGACATGCAGTTTGAACTGACGGCGCCGGGCAAACGAACAGGCACCGTGATTATGGTCTCGAAGGCCGATCACTGCTTGAATGATCTTCTCTACCGTTATCGAACGGGGCAGCTTCCGCTGGATATCAAAGCAGTGATTTCCAATCATCCCGATCTGGAACCATTGGCAGCATGGCACGATTTACCCTACCACTACCTGCCGATCACGCCCGAGACGAAATTGCAGCAGGAAGCGCAGATACGCGAAATCATCGCGGATACCAACGCTGAACTGGTGGTGCTGGCAAGGTATATGCAAGTGCTTTCGCCCTCCATGTGTGAGCTATTAGCTGGCCGGGCCATTAATATTCACCACTCGCTGCTGCCCGGTTTTAAAGGCGCTAAGCCTTACCATCAGGCCTATGAGAAAGGGGTTAAGCTAGTCGGCGCAACGGCCCACTACATTAATAATGACCTTGATGAAGGGCCAATTATTGCCCAAGGGGTCGAGCCTGTGGATCACACCCACTACCCAGAGGATCTGGTTGCCAAGGGACGTGATATCGAGTGCCTGACGCTGGCTAGGGCGATTAGCTATCACTTGGAACGCCGCGTGTTCTTTTATTCTGGGCGTACGGTGGTGTTTGGTAACTAATGTTTTCGGCTTATCGCTAACAGCTATAAACACACACAGTTCGAGCGCGCCTTTATAACTGGGCTACTGTCGCCGCTAAGCGTTTTTCAGTGCGCTAAGTAGCCCTTAAATATGCTAATGCGTACTTAAAAATTTCGGTTTATAAAAATAAAAAAACATTAATAAAAGATAGTTTCGTTTTATTTTTCACCACATTAATAACTTATTAAAACTTTCAGGCACCGCCTGATTTTCCCCTGTTTATCCGTCAAGAGGTGCTCCAATGCCTATCAGTGTTTTCGACCTTTTTAAGATTGGAGTAGGCCCCTCCAGTTCCCACACCGTCGGGCCCATGCAGGCAGCATTTAATTATGTCACCACCCTGCGCGAGAACCACCTGCTCGATAAGGTAGGGCATCTTGAGGTGCATCTATATGGTTCGCTATCAGCGACAGGGGTAGGTCATGCTACTGATCACGCGATTATTATGGGCTTAATGGGTGAGCGCCCTAGCACGATAGATCCCTCAATTATTGAGCCAGCCATTCAGGCACTTAAAGAGAGCCAGTCATTACAGCTTGGCCGCCAAAAAGCAGTGACGTTTGTGTGGGAGAGTGACCTCTATTTCCATGAAGAGAGTTTGCCGCACCACCCTAATGCCATGAAGCTGGCGGCTTTTACGCACCAGGGCGACTTGGTGTATGAAAATACCTATTACTCGGTGGGCGGCGGTTTTGTGGTTGAACAGGCCCAGGTGGATATGCCGCTGGACGATTTGGGTGGCGTTACCATTCCCTACAACTTCGATACGGCAGACGAGCTCTTGGCGCTATGTAAAAACGAGCAGCTAAGTGTCAGTCGGCTGATGCTGGAAAATGAGAAAGTCTGGCGGACGGAGGAGGAAGTCAGAAACGAACTGTGGCGTATCTGGCAAGTGATGTGTGAATGCATCGACAATGGATTAACCCACGAAGGAATACTGCCGGGCGGGTTAAAAGTTAAGCGCAGGGCTAAGCTGCTTCACCAGCGTCTTCAAGCGGCAGAGCAAAACGATTGCCTGATAGCCTCAACTTTTTCAGCGATGGAATGGGTGAATATTTTTGCTCTCGCCGTTAACGAAGAGAATGCCGCGGGTGGGCGCATGGTCACAGCGCCCACCAACGGCGCCGCCGGCATTATCCCCGCCGTCTTACACTACTATATGAAGTTTCAGCCCAACGCCTGTGAGAAAAACGTGGTGGATTTTTTGCTGGCGGCAGGCGCTATTGGCATCCTCTGTAAGAAAAATGCCTCGATCTCCGGCGCCGAAGTAGGCTGCCAAGGGGAGGTCGGTTCGGCTTGTGCCATGGCAGCAGCTGGCTTGGCTGATGTAATGGGGGGAACACCCGAACAAGTCGAGCATGCGGCCGAAATCGGCTTGGAGCACAATTTAGGATTAACCTGTGACCCCGTTGGAGGGTTGGTTCAAGTCCCTTGTATCGAGCGCAACGCTATCGCAACGGTAAAGGCGATCAATGCTGCTCAGATGGCATTACGCGGCGATGGGACTCACTTTATATCGTTAGATAAAGTGATTCGTACCATGCGCGATACAGGGAGAGACATGTTGGATAAGTATAAAGAAACATCCAAAGGTGGATTAGCCGTTAATGCTATTGAGTGTTAATCGTAAATAACTAGGTCTGCTTGTGATCAAGTAAAAAACGCCAAGCTAGCGTGTGGCAGTGTCAAAGTTGTGCGGGAGCTTATAGCGGCTGCAGAGTAGGGAGTTCAGGCCGCCAGAAGAGATTCTGACCAATTCGACCAAAGCCTCTACGCTTCTTTATTAAGGAACTGCTCAGCGAATCGAGCTTGATGCACAGGATGAGCTATGCAGGCGTTTCAGTTGTGAAGTGGGTGTGTGCTTGAATTTCAGGAAGAACGTGCAAAAAAGGAACATGATTAATGGTGAAGGAGTAAGTCGCCTGAAGGTCGTTAGAAGAGATTGCTGGAGAAATAGCGAAAGCTAATATGTCACTTATGCGTAACAAGTGTGCCACGGCAAGCTAGCAGACAGACAAACATAAAAAAAAGGCAGATCAGTAAGTAACTGATCTGCCTTTCGAAATATTGGTAGCGGGGACCGGATTTGAACCGATGACCTTCGGGTTATGAGCCCGACGAGCTACCAGACTGCTCCACCCCGCATCAACGTGTGGCGTATTCTACAGAAGTTTTAGGTGAAGTCAATAGGGGGATTAACACGTTTGGCTTATAGCGGTGGCGCGCCTGCTGCTGCAACATGGAGAAAGTCCAGCTATGCTTTAAGTAGCTATAACAACAAGCTTACGTTGGTGCATTACTCAAGCAAGCAATGCATCAGGGTAATACAGGCGCAGTCGCGCTTATTCACAATGGCTTGCGGCGCAAGGTGCGTGCTTAGAGATCCAAGTCATTTGTAATTTCAGGGAGGTAGTCAATGGCCAATCAAGCCCCCGTCGCCTGGGTAACTGGTGGAACTGGTGGTATCGGTACGGCAATTTGTCGTTCGTTGGCAGATGCGGGATATCTTGTCGTGGCGGGTTATCGCAACCCCGACAAGGCCAAAACCTGGCTAGAAACGCAACATGCTGACGGCTATGACAATATCGAATTGTCGGGTGTCGATCTTTCTGACCACAACGCCTGCCTGGAAGGAGCCCGCGAAATCCATGACAAGCATGGCCCCATTAGTGTGCTGGTGAACTGTGCGGGGATTACCCGTGATGGCACCTTGAAGAAAATGTCCTATGAGCAGTGGTATGAAGTGCTCGATACCAACCTTAACAGCGTTTTTAACACCTGCCGTAGCGTCATTGAGATGATGCTCGAGAGTGGCTATGGCCGGATTATTAATATTTCATCCATCAATGGCCGTAAAGGCCAGTTTGGTCAGGTCAACTACGCGGCGGCGAAAGCCGGTATGCACGGCTTGACCATGTCGCTGGCACAGGAAACGGCGACCAAAGGGATTACCGTCAATACCGTATCGCCTGGCTATATCGCCACTGATATGATCATGAATATTCCAGAAAAAGTGCGCGAAGCAATCCGGGAAACGATACCGGTGAAGCGCTATGGCACGCCAGAGGAGATTGGTCGGCTGGTCACCTTCTTAGCCGATAAGGAGTCAGGATTTATCACCGGCGCGAATATTGATATTAACGGTGGTCAGTTCATGGGCTAGAGGTTAGCCCAAGGGGAGAGCGCAAACGGGAGGCTTATAACCTCCCGTTTTCTTGCTAACGTCAAGGCGGCGGGACTCGCGCCAGTCGGCTAAGCAGATTATCCAACTCTTCTACTTCAGCATCCCATAGCGTGGCTGGCATTGGCCCTAGCGCCAATAGCGCGACCAAGATGTCGATCACTTCTTGATCACGGCTGCGCTCCTGATTGAAGCCTTCATTCAAGCGCTCTACCTGAATCGCCAGACGCAGCGGCTCATCGCTCTGTCGCACGCTACCCACGGCCAGCATCGAGAGATGCACTCTTAGCCTAGCGAGGGAGTCGGCGAAACGGGCGTGATCAGCGTCTGAGAGCGGAGCCGCTACGCGATGGCGTTGAAGATTACGTGCATTATTCGCCTCATCAAAGGCGGTGGGCAGTGAGGTGCCGAGAACCGTTTGCGCGTCCACATCGCTTGGGGTTCCCTCGCTTAAGTAGCGCTGGTCGGCAGCCAAGTGAGCGCTTACTAATGGCATGATCGCGTGCCACTGTTGAACCGTATCGGCAACCGCCAGACGGTTTAAGCGTTCTCGGCGCGCACGCACGATGCCGCTCATCCGTTTTTGCATGCCTTCGCTGCGCCTATTGCGTGGCAGCGGCTCAAGCTGATTGGCCTGTTCGATAAAGCGCGCCAGCGTGGCCGACTCACTCGCCTTAATAGGCTGCCAGCTATCCATTTCGTCGATCAGCGTTTGCATCTTATCAAGCTGCTGTTGCTGGCGTGCCGCCTGCTCATTTTTATGCGCATCGCGCTGAGCAAAGAGTTGATCACACTCGTGGCGAAAGCTTTTCCAAAGCGTTTGCTCTTCGCCTTTGGGTGCCCGGCCAAGGGCCCGCCACTGCTGCTGCAGCTGTTTGGTCAGGTTAATGCGCTGTGCTAGCGGTTGGTTGTCGTCGCTGCGTAGCGCGCTCACCTGATTGATCAGTTCGCGTTTTTGCGCGGCGATCGTTTCAGCTCGCTGATCAATGAGTGTCTGCAACTGGTGACGAATAGTGCCAAAGCGGCGCCCAACGGCCTCTGAGCGTTCACGGGGAACGGGGCTGTAGTGTTGCCATTGGTGGCGCGCTTTATCACGGATTTGTCGCAGTACATCGGGGTCGGCATCTTCGGCGGGCTGTGCTAGCAGGCTTTCAAGCTGATCACACAGTGCTTCGCGGGCTTGAAGGTTGGTCTCACGCTCTTCGCTGAGTTGATCCCGCCAAGGGGCGAGTCGCTCGTGGATGCGGTCCGAGGCGCTGCGAAAACGAGCAGACTGCTCGCGGTTGGCCGCCGCATCTCCCAGTGATTTCCACTCTTTGACCAGTTGGCGATGGTGGCGGTCAAGCGCTTCTTCCGCCATGTGGAGGTCGTTAGCCAGGGCTTCGATGCTGGCGCATAGCTGCTCGCGCTTAGGTCCGGCGACAAACCCCCGCCAGTCGCGTAATTCCGCGAGCCGGGCAGCTAGGTGTTTTAAGCGCATTTTAAGCGGTTGAGCAGCTGGGCTTTCCAGCGCTTCAATGCGCGGTTTTAACCGTTGGTGCAGGCGGCTGGCGCTTTTAAAGGCGCCGCGCTCCAACAAGTTCTCAAAGGTGTCGAGTTCCGCGTTATGTGTCTCTAGAGTGGCGTTGTCTTCGGCAGGCTGCGAAGCCGCCGTGGTTTCAGTGTCAAGCGCCGCTTGGGCGCGGCTGAGCAGCGCGGGAGGCGTTAAAGCATCCGGCCATTGGCATTCGCTAATCAGGGAGGGCAGGGTGGCGTGATCGCCGTTGGCCAGTGCGGTTTCGATGGCGGTGCTGACCGCGCACCAGCGCTGCCATGCCTCTAGGCACTGGTCATAGTGCTGAATCGCCAGCGTATAGCGCTGGCGCATGGTCTCGCTGGGCGGGTGAATATCGGAAAGCGCCTGCCAGCGTTGGCTGAGCAGTTGGCGCTGGGCACGCAGGCTGTCGATATCCTGCACGGTCATGGCTGAAGCGTGGCACAAACCGTCGAGAGTCTCTTCGATGCCTTCAAGCAGCTGTTCGCGGGTGCTTTCGGCTTCCTCACGGCGCTCGTCGCTCTGCTGGCGAGCCTGCTCCTGGGTTTCGTGGTCGTGTAGCGTTTTACGGCAATTGAGCACGGCTTGATGAAAGCGCTGCTCCTGGTCAACGCTTGGTGGCTGAGTCAGTTGTTCCCACTGCCGCTCAAGGTGGCGAAAGCGGCCACCATAGAGCGGTTCCCAAGGCGCACGGGCGTGCTGCTCCAGCTGTTTCAAGAGCGTTTCGCGCTGCTGCTCCTCAGCTTCCAGCCACTGGGCGTCGCTACGCAAGCGGTTGAGGCGTTCCCGCGCCAGGCGCACCACCTGGCGGTCACGGCGGGCTTCTTTCAATAACCGCTTAAGCCCCTCTTCGTCCTCAATGCGCTCGGCAGCCTGGTGGCGAACGGCGGCCACACCGTTGTGGCAAGCTTGATGAATTAGCTCATTCTCATCGCTCAGTTTGCTCAGTGCGACCAAGCGTAGATTAAGGTTGTCACCCTGGAGGGCCACCGCGCTCAGCGCCCGCGGTTCTTCGATCTGCTCGACTAATGATTGGCGCTGATGCAGGTCGGTATGGCCTTCACGTCCGCTGAGGCGTTGGCAAACGGCATTGAACCAGGCTTCATCCTGCTGATGGTGTGGGTAAGCGTCGACCAATCCAGCGCAGTCATCCAGAGCCAGCAGCGCGGCAAGGCGAATCTGGCTATCGCTATCTTGAGTGAGCGACTGCAGCGCTTGACGCTGCTCTGCTTGCTCGGGGTTCAGTCGTTGGAGGGCCTGACGGCGCACCTCGGGGTCAGGGTGCTGCCACCGAGGTGCGAACAGGCGTCTTAACAGTCCGTGCATGGATCATCCTGCTAGTATGAGATGCGTAGCATAAAAAAACGGCTCGGTGGTTGCAGTCACCGACGCTGTCGCTTAGCTTGGCCTTACTATGGTGTGACAAGCGTCTATTTTCTAGGCCACACTGCTTCTAGATCACACTGTTTTTAGACTACAGTGTTTCTAGACGACGAAATGCGTGATAGTACGCTACCTTTATCTTATCTGAACATGACGGGGAGTTCGGCCATGAGCCTTAACGTGGATAGTGCCGCAGTGGCCTTTACCTTTAAAGGCGGCATGCTGCCGATGACCGTCATGGAGCTAAGTAGTGCTGATCCGGAGCAAATCCGGCAGCAGTTGGCTGGCAAATTCTCCCAGTCTCCTGCTTTCTTTCAGCATACACCGGTTGTGCTCAGCGTGGAAAAACTCGATGAACCCCACTTAGCTCTTGAGCGCATTTGTGCCGTTTGCCGTGACCATAAACTGCTACCGGTGGCCGTGCGCGGAGGTACCGAGCCGGTACGCCAATCGGCCTGGGCGTTGGGGCTTGGTTGGTTTCCTCCGGTGGCCGAGGGGCGTGCCCGGGTGCTTGAAAGTGTGAGTAACTCCCCCGTGCAAGAAGTCTCCCACGATGAGACGGTAAGCGAGGCGGAGGCGCCTTCTCTTGCCACGCGGCTTTATCGCGGTACCGTTCGTTCGGGTCAGCAAGTGAGTGCCTCAGATGGGGATTTGGTGGTGATCGGGGCGGTGAATGCCGGGGCAGAAGTGCTGGCAGCTGGTAGCATTCATGTTTATGGCGCGCTGCGTGGCCGTGCGCTGGCGGGCATTCATGGCAATACTCAAGCGGGTATTTATTGCCGTGAATTGGAGGCTGAATTGCTTTCAGTGGCAGGTAATTATAAACGTTCGGAAGATATCGATGCGCAGCTGCTAGGGCGACCCGCAGAGGTTCACTTTACAAAAGAACAGCTTGAAATTAAGCCACTGGGGTAAGGTTTTTGTATGAGGCTGCGTTGGTGCATCATGCCTAGCGACGCCGAAGACAGTATCCGTTAGAGTATGGCATGTTGATGACATTGACGTTCCCGTTATGCGCAGAGCGCCACTGACTCGCGCTCGCGACGAACGACTTCAAGAAGGAAGTGACTTTTGGCCAAGATAATTGTAGTGACCTCTGGTAAAGGAGGGGTCGGTAAAACCACCAGTGCGGCAGCAATCTCCACAGGGCTTGCGCTGCGGGGTAAAAAAACAGTCGTCATTGATTTTGATGTGGGCCTGCGTAATCTCGATCTCATCATGGGCTGCGAACGACGTGTGGTGTATGACTTAGTCAACGTGATTCAAGGCGAGGCGGGGCTTAATCAAGCGCTGATTCGCGATAAGCGTGTCGAGAATTTATTTATTTTGCCAGCTTCCCAAACCCGCGATAAAGATGCCCTTACCCAAGAGGGGGTCGCGGAAATTTTGGAGAAGTTGAAAGAAGATTTCGATTTCATTCTTTGCGATTCACCTGCGGGTATTGAGCGCGGTGCGCAGTTGGCCATGTACTTCGCCGATGAGGCGATTGTGGTCACCAACCCTGAAGTATCGTCAGTGCGCGACTCGGACCGTATTTTGGGGCTGCTGGCTTCCAAAACCCGGCGTGCAGAGCAGGGCGATGACCCTATCAAAGAGCACCTGTTGGTGACTCGCTATAACCCCGAGCGCGTTACTTCCGGTGATATGCTGACGCTGGACGATATACGCGAAATTTTGGCGATTAACTTGCTGGGCTTAATTCCTGAGTCGGAAGCCGTGCTACGTGCATCGAACCAGGGTGTGCCGGTAACCCACGACATCTCCAGCGATGCGGGCCAAGCCTACAGCGACACGGTATCTCGCTTGCTCGGTGAGGACATGCCGTTGCGTTTTCACGAGCTGCAGCGTAAAGGCCTGCTTAGCCGTATGTTTGGGGGGGCGCGCCGATGAAATTACTGGAGTTCTTGAAGCGTGAGCGCAGGAAGTCTGCCTCGGTAGCCAAAGAACGTTTGCAAATCATTGTGGCACATCAGCGTAGCCAGCGCGGCCAGCCCGATTATATGCCGATGCTTGAGCGCGAACTGCTTGAGGTGATTCGTCGTTACGTACATGTGGACGATGACGCTATTCAAATTTCCTTGGACAGCGAAGACAACTGCTCTGTACTGGAGCTTAACGTTACGCTTCCCAAGAGCTGAGCCCCTTGTCTAAGTTCAAGAACTGAAGACGGGGCGTAAGGGGCGGCGGGTGTGCTAGGCTTGGGCTTTTCATTGCCGAGCGGAGTGTTTATTCATGGCGCCACCCAATGCTGCCCCTGTCAGTTTCCTCTGGCATGACTATGAAACCTTTGGGGCGGATCCGCGCCGCGATCGGCCCGCTCAGTTCGCAGCCCTGCGAACCGATGCTGATCTGAACGAGATCGGCGAGCCGATCGAGCTCTACTGCAAACCCGCCGATGACTATTTGCCTCATCCTGCCGCCTGTTTAATCACCGGCATTACGCCTCAAAAAGCCCAACGCCATGGTCTTCCCGAAGCAGAGTTCGCGGGCGAGATTCAGCGCCATATGAGTGAGCCGGGCACCTGCGTGGTGGGTTACAACAGCCTGCGCTTCGATGACGAAGTCTCCCGTCACCTGTTTTACCGCAATTTACTCGACCCTTATTCCCGCGAGTGGCAAAACGGCAATTCGCGCTGGGATTTAATCGATATTGTGCGCGCCTTTTATGCGCTGCGCCCAGAGGGCATTGAGTGGCCGCTGCGCGAAGACGGCGCGCCCAGCTTCAAACTTGAGCACCTAACCGCAGCGAACGGCATTGCCCATGAGGGCGCCCACGATGCGGTAGCTGACGTGCGTGCCACGATCGCCTTGGCGCGTTTGCTCAAAGCGCGCAATGCGAAGTTGTTCGACTATCTACTCGGTCTGCGCGGTAAGCGCGCGGTGGCTAAGCAGCTCGACTTGCCCAACGCCAAGCCGCTGCTGCATATCTCCCGCCGTTATCCCGCCAGCCGGGGCTGTAGTGCGTTAGTTATGCCGCTGGCCGAACATCCGACAAACCCTAATGGGGTGATCGTTTACGATTTGAGCGTTGATCCCAGCGAAATGCTCAGCATGTCGGCGGAGCAAATTCGTGAGCGCGTATTTGTCAGTCAGCAGGATTTAGCCGAAGGCGAGGCGCGTATTCCGCTGAAGGTGATCCATATCAACCGTTGCCCGGTTGTGTTCCCTGCCAGTGCTTTAAAAGACGTTGAGGGTCCCCACCAGGGCGAGTACGGCGCCATCGTCGCGCACTTAGGCTTGGACGTGGCGGCCTGTCGGCAGCACTGGAAAACCCTGCGCGATGCCAGCGGTGTCGCCGCTAAGGTCGCCGAGGTGTTTAGTGCAGGTTACGACGATGCGCCGCAAGACCCTGATCTAATGCTCTACTCGGGCAGTTTCTTCTCCGCCGCCGACCGTCAGCAGATGGAACGGGTGCGGGAGATGGAGCCTTGGGATTTGGTAGGGCAGCGCTTTGCGTTTCAGGATCCGCGCTTGGAAGAGATGCTGTTTCGCTTTCGTGCGCGCAGTTACCCTGACACGTTGGAAGGCGAAGAGCGCGAGCAGTGGGAAGCGTTTCGCTGGATGCGAATCAATGATCCGGCGCTGGCGGGCTTTACGCTGAAGGCGTTTGCACGGGAAATTGCCCAGTACAATCAGCAAACGCTCACTGATCGTGAGCGCCAGATTCTGGAAGAGCTGGTGATGTTCGTGGAAGCCATGATGCCGGCTCAAGCGTTTGACGCCTGAGCCGGCCCCATTTAAATCACTCCTGCACGGCGTTCCCTTCACGCTCTTTGGGCAGCGGCGAGCGCGCTTCACGATAATCGCTGACATCGCTGGGTTCGTCGCCTGGGTTGAAGCGTATGTCCAGCGTGTGCTCGCGCAGCGATGGCCATAGCGCCTGAATATCCTCAAGACTCACGTTTAACACCAGCTCGGCCAGTTGGTCGCGACGATCGAAGCGCACGTCTTCCAGCGCGGTGGCCTGCCAGTAGCGGTTGGCCATGCCCGCAAGGCTGGTATCGCGCTGGCGCAACTGGTCGTGAACTGCTTGGCGATAAGGCGCTAAGTCAGCGTCGCTAAGCTGTTCAAGACGCTGGTTAGCCTCGTCGAGAAACACATCCACGCGTTCGGCAATGGTGTCGCTGTCTACGTCGGGTGATTGCACCATGAGAGCAATCCCTGGCGCTTCGAGCAGCGGCGAATAGCCAGCGTTGACGATGTAGCCGAGCTGCTGCTCAGTGCGCAGCTGCTGGTAGAATGGCGTTTCCAGCCACTGGGCGATTACCGCCGTGGTGGCTTGCTCCTCTGGCGTCTGGTCGCGGCCTTGCAGATAGCGCAGCACCAACGACTCATCCCGAGAGCTGTGGGGGTGCAGCACGCTATGCTCTTCACTCGCTGCAAGTGGGGTGAGATTGGCAATAGCGTCGCGAGTTAACCGCGGCTGGAGCTTGGCACGCATCAGCTGTGCCTGGTCACGCGCCAGTTCAGCGTCCAGGTTGCCCACCGCCATGGCATCGACGTACAGGTCATCAAGAAAGCGTTGGCGAAAATCTTCCAGGTGGCCGCGGTCAAAGCGCTCGCTGGCGGCAAGAAGCTCAGCGGTAGACCACTGTGGTGTGAGAAGGGCTTCGCCTAGGGTGCGGCTGGCTTGACCGGTAAGCGACGCCTGGGGGGCGTTGCGCCACTCGCGCTGCAACTGGTAACGAACGCGCTCGAACGCACTGTCGGAGATCTCTGCGTGCGCTAGTTGCTCAAGGGCTTGCTCAATCAGCGGGGTTTGGCCATCACGCCAGCCTGAGAAAGAGAGCGTCATGCCCCTGGCATGGGGGTAGGCGCTAAACGATTGCCCTGCCAGCCACGCTGGGTAGAGAGACTCATTCAAACTGTCGTTGAGCCAACTGGCAAGCAGTCGGGTGAGCACTGCTTCATGGGCGGAGTAGCTGGCGGTGGGGCTTTGCAGGCTGACCCGCCACTCAACTTTGGGAGTATTAAAGCGCTCATCCTGCATATGCCAAGCGGTAAACGATGGCGTATCGACCAGCAGGCTTGGATGCTCATCCTGGCCTTCCAGCAGCGTCAGGTCGCTGGCAATGAAGGGGTTGGGGCCCGGTAGTGCCAAACCGCTCAGAGCCTGGCCCGGCTGGTCGGGTACTTGCTCTTCCCACTGGGTATTGAACCACGGCGAGACGGTGTCGCTTTCGATATCCGGTGCTGAGTAGAAGCGCAGCATGTTATCCGGTGTTAACGCGTCAAGGTAAGTTTGCTGGCGCTCTGGATTGAGGCCATCCATACGGTAGGCAGCGTACTGCACGTCCTCTACAGGGTAGCGGGATAGGCTCATGGAAAGGCGAGTGGCTTCCTGCTGCGGGGCACCATGCTGCTGGAAACGGAAGGCCTGCTCATTGAGTTTTGCCTGCTCTTCGTAGCGCCATTCGGCGAGGCCGTCGTTGCGCAGTTGCTCAATGGCGGCAAACAAGGTGGCTTCAATATCATCCAAGCGTTCGGCGCCTGCAGGCGTCAGGCTGATGGAAATAGTGAATAGCGCTTCGTTACCATCGCCGCGCCCCACACCAGCGGAAAGCCCATCCGCCAGCCCGGCATCGCGCAGTACCGCTAACAGGCTACCATCACCCTCGTCACCGAGTAGGTGGGCGATAAGCTGCGTCGGTTTCGTGCGGTAGTCATCGGTGGGGTCGGGTACCGGGAAGTAGAAGCGTAATTGACGACGATCCTGCAGCGACTGGCGCTCGATATAGCGTGGCAGAGTGTCGTCGTCCACCAACGGCGTATCGATGGTGGGCGCGCTTAAGTCGTTGTCGGGAATATCGGCAAAGCGCTCGGCTACCCACTTCTCAAGCGTATCGAGCGGCTGTGGCGCCACTACTGCCAGGTTCATCACATTGGCGTCGTAATGCTGGTAATAAAAATCGATCACCCGCTCGCGTAGCGTTGCCTCGCCTTCAGGCGGGCTGGCTAAGGTTTCCCGGCTGCCCACGGCAAACCCGGTGGTGGGGTTGTTAGGGTTGAGCAGTTGGTTGAGTACATCGTTTTCGCGCCGGGACTCGTCACGAATACGCGCCATATACTCCGAGTGAACGATATTGCGTTCGCTCTCCAGGCGGTCGGCGTTAAACAGCGGTGAGAGGAAAAATTCGCTGAAACGGTCAAGCGCACCCGGCAGCGCCAGCGGCTCAATATCAAAGAAGTAATTGGTATCCTGCTGCGCGGTAAAGGCGTTATGAGAACCCGCGTTATTGGAAATATAGCGCTGGTAGGCATCGGACTCGGGGTAGGGTTCGGTACCTAAAAACAGCATGTGCTCTAGAAAATGCGCTAACCCCTGAAGGTCATCGGGATCTTGGGCGCTACCTACCCGCACATTCATCGACGCCGCCGCCTTGTCCGCTTCGGGGTCGCTGACCAGCAGCACATTGAGGCCGTTATCAAGTGTCAAAACTCGATAATCGCGGCTGTCATACGGGCTAATGATCGGGGTGATTGTGTCAGCAATGGCATCGGCAGCGGCGTCATCGGTGGCCGCCAAGGCCAGCGGGGTTAACGCGATGCTGGCGATAACGCCAATCAGTGCGCACTGGGGGAAAACACGCCAGCGGGTTAAGCAAGAGGATCGCAACATTACAGCTCCTGTGACACAGCCCAACGCAGCATCGACCCGGTAGGATGGGCACAGGCCGGTGACTGGTAGGCGGGATTATTGACATGTTTAGATACCGGAAAAGCGCCCAACAGTTCCAGCGGTGCGGGCGTTAACAGCGAATTAAGCGTTTCGGCATCGGTGTCTGGGTTGAGCCAAGCGGATAAAGCATGGCTGGGTATAGTGACCGGGAGGCGGTCGGTTAACGGCGATAACAGCAGATTGGCGGGCACGGTGATCAGTGCAGCAGAGTCGGTAAACGCCGTTAACGTGGTGTGGTAGCGGCACCAGAGTGCGCCCAACAGCAGCGGCGCCCGAGATACCTGGGTCACTAAATAGGGTTGCTTGTTACGTGGCTGGGTTTTCCATACATAGAAACCGCTCACCGGAATAACGCAGCGGCGCGCGCTAAAGGCATCGCGAAACATTGCACGTGATTCAAGGGTTTCCGCTCGGGCGCAGTGGGGGGCGTGATCCAGCACCTCCAGCCAGGGCGGCGTCAGGCCCCAGAAAAGCGATGAGAGCCGGTACTGCCCCTGCTCTAAGCGAATCGCTGAGATTGGCCGACGAGGCGCTAGGTTGGGCGATTCAACAATCGGTTCAGGAGTGGCTAGCGTCGGCAATAAGCGGGTCAGCGGTAAATTTTGTACGTGCAGTCGCCCCGTCATAGCTATCTCCTTAAGCAGAATCGTCGTGGAAGTGTACCTGGATGGCGGGGGACTTCGCGCAATAAAGCACGAAATGTAGCGTTTTAGTGTCGAAAACAGTGTTCGATGTAAGGTATCCTATCGTATCCCTTGCTCCCGCTAAAGCGCAGTGAGGCTTCCTCCTTGTTTGCCGTTGACCTTAAGAGATCGCCATGGCCCGTCCTAGACAGCATGCGCCCGATGCCCTCCACTCGCAGGTCATGCACGCTTGTGATGAGTGGTTGGCTGAGCAGCCAGTCCATGGTCTCTCACTGCGTGCCCTGGCCAGAGAGGTCGGCTGTGCTCCCAGCACCCTACTGAAGCTATATGGCAGCTTCAATAACTTATTGCAGCACGTCAATGTGGAAACCTTGGCGCGCTTACAGCACACCATTACCAGCCTGAGCGATGATGACCCCGAGCCCTGGCTGCGCGCTCTGGCGCTTGCCTACTGGCGGTTCGCCGAGCAGGATTGTTACCGCTGGCATCTGCTGTTTGATTACCCGCTGGCCCAAGAGGGCGAGCTTGATCAGCGCCAGAGCGATTTGATCGAAGCGCTGTTTACCCAAGTTGAAGCGTCGCTTAAATCCTACCAGCCGGCGCTGGGGGATCTTGAGGCACGCCGTTTGGGGCGCACGCTGTGGGGAAGTGTTCACGGGCTAGTCCAGCTTGGGCTGAATGAGCGGTTAGGCTATTGGCAGGGCCAACAGTTGAAAGTGGATGAACTGCTGGATCAACTGATGAGTACCATTCTGGCTGGCTTGCGCCATCGTGAGGCGGCGACGTGAGTGGGTGGGTCAATGCGGCTCGTCAGGTGCTGCGCTGGCTGATTTTTGTCTTGATGCGACTCTGCTACCGACTGCAGGTGCATGGGAGTGAGCATATCCCCAGGCAGGGGGGCGCGCTGGTAGTGTGTAACCACGTCAGTTTTATGGATGCCTTAGTGCTCGGTGGCGCTAGCCCACGGCCGCTACGCTTTGTGATGGATCAGCCGATTTTTGACTCGCCTTGGCTTAAGTGGTGGTTCCAGTTGGTTGGCGCAATCCCCATTGAGTCTGAACGGCGTAGCCCCGGCGCTCTTAGGCGCGCCCTGGATGACGTGAGCGCAGCGCTGCGACAGGGGCAGGTCGTGATGGTCTTTCCTGAAGGGCGACTAACCCCGGATGGCGAGATTCACGCCTTCCGGCGTGGCCTAGAGGCCATTCTCGCTCGCGACGATGTGCCAGTGATTCCGGCAGGGTTGGCGGGCTTATGGGGGTCGTGGACCTCTCACCATGATGGCAAGGCGCTAAAGAAGTGCCCTAAGCGTTTTCGGGCGCCGGTGAGCCTGCATTTTGGGCCCCCACTCAACCGTCTGGACGCCGATGATATAGCGCTGCGACGGTTTCTCGAAGCGCGGGTTAGGGCGCTAAAAGCGGCGGCGGATCAGGATCTTTCCAGCCGCCGTTAACTCGCTTGTCACTGACTAGCGGCGTGGCGCCCGCAGTTTTTGCCAGCAGCGTGCCGAGGTAATGAGGTTATCGCGGATCTCCAAAATCTCCATGCGCATATTGCCGATCTGCAGGCATGCTGGGCCTTCTGGAAAGGCTTCGAGGTGCTCTAGAATTAACCCGTTGAGCGTTTTGGGGCCATCGGTAGGCAGCTGCCAGCCGAGCATCTTGTTAATCTCACGAATATTCGCGGTGCCTTCAATCACATGGCTACCGTCGTCCTGCTGGTGAATCTCTTCATCTTCAGAGACATCGGTGGTGAACTCGCCGACTATCTCTTCCAGAATATCTTCCAGGGTGACCAAGCCCTCCACGTCGCCGTACTCATCCACCACAATGCCGATGCGCCGCTTTTGCTTTTGAAAGTTGAGCAGTTGGGTGTGCAACGGTGTGGACTCGGGAATGAAATAAGGCTCACGGGCTTCCTGCACGATAGACGCTTTGGTGACTTCGTCCCGGGAGAGAAAGCGTGCCGCGTTGCGCAGATGCAGCATGCCGATAATATTATTGATATCGCCTTTATAAACCGGCAGCCGGGTGTGCTGGCTGGTGCGAATTTGGGTCAAAATATCTTCCAGCGAATCGTCCAGGTCGATACCCAGCACTTCGTGGCGCGGCACCATGATGTCGTTCACGGTGACGTTCTCAAGGTCGAGAATCGACAGCAGCATCGCCCGGTGGCGATAAGGGATCAGCGTGCCTGCCTCGTGAACCACCGTGCGTAGCTCGTCTCGGGTCAGGCTGTCGCCCCCGTTATCAACGCTTTTGACGCCTGCCAGTCGGAGTAAGCCGTTAGACATCACGTTAACCAGCCATACGAGCGGGTAAAGCAGCTTAAGTAGTGGCTCAAGGGCGTAGGACGTCGGGTAGGCGATTCGCTCGGGCTTAATCGCGGCGTAGGTTTTCGGCGTTACTTCGGCGAAAATCAGAATCGTGATAGTCAGCAGGGCGGTAGAGATCGCAGGCCCTGATACGTCGCCAAAAAAGTGAATGGCGATAATCGTCGCAATTGAGGCCGCCAGGTTGTTGACGAAGTTGTTGCCGATCAGGATGACGCCGATAAGGCGGTCTGGGCGGGTGAGCAGGCGCATGACCCGTTTGGCTCTGCGGTCACCGCTGTTGGCCTGATGGCTCAAGCGGTAGCGGTTAATCGACATCATGCCGGTTTCAGAGCTGGAGAAAAACGCAGAAAGCAGTATCAGTAAGGCTAGCAGGCCGAACAGTAACCCCAGGGGGAAGTCGTCGCTCAAGTCGAAAAGTCCTTTGTGGCGGATTAGGCTCGATTTGTAGAAGGTAGCGAGTGGTGTGTCAAGACAACCAAAGGCGGGGTAAGGCCCCGTTAGTGGTTGAGCCGTTATCGGTTGAGTACAACCTCAAGTACGAACTTGCTGCCAAAGTAGGCCAGCACCAGCAGGCCGCAGCCGCCCAGTGTCCAGCGTACGGCACGCATGCCGCGCCAGCCAAAGCGGTAACGACCGATCAAAAGCGTTGTGAAGATTATCCAGGCAAGCAGTGACAGCACGGTTTTATGCGCCAAATGCTGGGCGAAGAAGTTGTCCAGAAAAATAAGCCCGCTCGCGATGGAGAGCGTCAATAGAATAATGCCCGCCCATACCAACTCAAAAAGTACCCGTTCCATCGTGGTGAGCGGTGGTAACGACTGCACAATGCCGCGAATGTGATGATGGCGCAGCGCTTGGTTCTGCAGGCCGACCAGCACGGCTTGGGCGGCAGCAATCGCCAGCACGGCAAACGCCAGGGCAGAACTTACCGCATGTAATAAAATGCCTGGAGTCAGGCCGGTATGGCCGCCTTGGTTTGGCAGCCAAGTGGCGGCGATTAACGCAATGCCCGCCAGTGGAAACAACGCAATCCCGGCGTTAAGCACCGGTTTAATCAGGCTGGCTACCAGCACGACGTTGACCGCGACCGCCATCAGCAGCGTGGCGCTGGTGGTAAAACCGGGCAGCAGGCCAGGGGATTGGCTGACCAATTTAACCACTACAGGAATGTGCAGCATTAAGCCCAGTACGGCGAGCAAACGGACCATGCCCTGGCGAGGCGGCACACGCCGGAACAGCGTCATGCCCTGCCAAATGGCAGCGGCGACATAAAGAACAAAAGCAATCGTGGCGAAAGGGAGCGCCTGCATGATGCTATCCGTGCGCCTTGCAGCGCGTTGCTGTGAATAAATAAACGAATTAAGTGTGATTACGACGAGAATCTATCCAACTACTATAACTAATCCAAGCGGCGTCGCCCAGCAGGGTGGGCGTACGAAAATAGCCAGGGGTGCTGAGTACACCCCATGGAGACTCGAGGCGTGAGCGCGTATAATCGCCCCACTATCAGTCCAGGGCGTGCGCGCCAACGGCAGTGACGGAGGCAGAGAGGCCCCATGTTCCAGAATCTAAGTGAGCGTCTTTCCCAGACGTTAAAGTCGATTAAGGGTCAGGCTCGCCTGACCGACGACAATATTAAAGACACTCTGCGCGAAGTACGCCGCGCACTGCTTGAAGCCGACGTAGCGCTGCCGGTGATCAAGGAGTTTATCGAACGCGTGCGCGAGCGGGCGGTTGGGCAGGAAGTATCCAAAAGCCTGTCGCCAGGCCAGCAGTTCGTCAAAATCGTCCAGCAAGAGCTGGAAGCGATTATGGGCGAAGCCAACGACGGCTTTGTGCTGAAGGGTTCCCCCGCCGTTGTGTTGATGGCTGGCTTACAGGGTGCGGGTAAAACCACCTCTGTGGCCAAACTGGCCCGCTACTTACGCGAACGCGAGAAGAAAAAAGTATTAGTTGTGTCTGCCGACGTCTATCGCCCGGCGGCCATCGACCAGCTTGAAACCTTGGCCAAAGAGGTCGAGGTAGATTTCTTCCCTTCACGCTCTGACCAGCAACCGGTCGCCATTGCCGAAGCGGCTATCAAGCACGCCAAGATCCAGTTCCACGATGTGGTGCTGATCGATACCGCTGGTCGTCTGGCGATTGATGAAGCGATGATGGCGGAGATCCAAGCGCTGCATAAAGCGGTCTCGCCGCAAGAAACGCTGTTTGTCGTCGACGCGATGACCGGCCAGGATGCTGCCAACACCGCTAAGGCGTTCAGCGAAGCGCTGCCGCTAACCGGTGTGATCCTGACCAAAGCCGACGGTGATGCCCGCGGTGGTGCGGCGCTTTCAGTTCGCCACATTACCGGTAAGCCGATCAAATTCATGGGTGTCGGCGAGAAAGTCGACGCCCTGGAACCCTTCCACCCCGACCGGGTAGCCTCGCGCATCTTGGGCATGGGCGACATGCTGTCGCTGATCGAGGAAGCTGAACGCACCGTCGATAAGTCCAAAGCCGAGAAGTTGGCCAAAAAGGTCAAGAAGGGTGACGGATTTGACCTGGAAGATTTTCGCGACCAGCTCCAGCAGCTCAAGAAAATGGGCGGTATGGGCGGTCTGATGGGCAAGTTGCCGGGTATGGGGCAGATGGCTGAGATGGCCCAAGGCCCCGGCCCCGAGAAAGAACTGGGCAAGCTGGAAGCGTTGATCAACTCCATGACGCCCAAAGAGCGCCGCAAGCCCGATATTATCAACGGCTCGCGCAAACGCCGCATTGCCTTGGGTGCTGGTCTGCAAGTGCCTGACCTTAATCGTCTGCTCAAGCAGCATAAGCAGATGCAGAAAATGATGAAGAAGGCGGGCCAGAAGGGCGGTATGCAGAAAATGATGCGCGGCATGTCTGGCATGATGGGCGGCGGTGGCCCGGGCGGCCCCGGCGGAATGGGTGGCCCTGGTGGCATGGGCGGTATGGGTGGTCCAGGCGGATTGCCCCGGCGCTAAGGCACCCCTAGTAAAGTGCTGATGCGCTTGGTGAGGTTGACGGCCTATCAGTTTTCTGGCTGTCAGGCTTTCCAAGCCGAGCGCATTTGCGTAGAATGCGGCCTCTTCATGCGTGGGTGTTGCGTAAAAGCGCGTTAATCGCGGTGGCGGCGCCTACTCAATGAAGGCCTTTATAAGCATGTAGCACGACGAGTGTTCCGATAGCGGTAAGCGCTATAAACACACTCTCGTAACCTCAACCGAAGGATAGTTATCGTATGGTTACCATTCGTTTGGCCCGTGGTGGCGCCAAGAAGCGTCCCTTTTACCACCTGACCGTTACCGACTCGCGTAACGCTCGCGACGGTCGTTTCATCGAGCGTGTCGGCTTCTTCAACCCGGTTGCCCGTGGTCAAGAAGAGCGTCTGCGCGTTGATCTAGACCGCGTTGTTCACTGGCAGAGCCAAGGCGCCCAGCTGTCTGGTCGTGTTGCTGAGCTGGTAAAAGAAGCACACAAACAGGCCTAAAAGCCTGCTTTTGAGTCTTGTTGTCTAAGACTTGTTGTGTGAGAAAGAAAGTGAGTGCTGGGTAGCCGAGGTCGTCGATGACGCGTTTTGAAATAAGCCAAACTGACGACACGCATGTGGTGCTAGGCAAGCTGACTAGCCCTTATGGGGTGAAAGGTTGGCTCAAGGTGTACTCCTACACTAGCCCAATGGACAGCATTCTTGAGTACCCGGAATGGTGGGTGCGCCAAGGTGAAACCCTGAAGCGCATTAGCATTGTTCAGGGACGTCGGCAGGGCAAAGGATTAGTGGTGCAGCTTGAAGGGGTCGATGACCGTAGTGCGGCGGAAGCATTAGCCCAGACGGACATTTTGATGCCCAAAGAGGCGCTGCCCGAGCTTTCCGACGATGAGTATTATTGGCATGAGCTTGAAGGCATGGCGGTCTTCACTCAGGCCGGCGAACGGCTAGGACGGGTAAGCTACCTGTTTGAAACCGGCGCCAACGATGTCATGGTGGTTCGCGGCGATTCTGAGTCAATCGACAAGCGCGAGCGACTGCTGCCATTTTTGCCAGACGACGTCATTATCGAAATCAGTTCCCAAGAGGGCCGCATGGTCGTCGACTGGGATCCTGAGTTTTGACCAAACTTATGAACAGTTTGAGTAATGATGCATCTACCGACTCACCAGAGCCGGATAGTGGCAACGCGCCGGAAACGGAGAGCGAAGCAGCAGCGCCTGCCATGTGGATTGGAGTAGTCTCGTTGTTTCCCGAGATGTTCGACGCGCTAACGCAACAAGGCGTGATCGGCAGAGCGGTAGAGAAACAGCGTATCGCGCTGGAGTTTTGGAATCCGCGGGATTACGCCACTGACCGCCACCGCAGCGTCGATGACCGCCCCTATGGCGGTGGTCCAGGCATGTTGATGAAAGTCGACACCCTGCGCGCAGCGATCTTTGCAGCCCGGGAACGGGCGCAGAAAGCCACCGGCTTAGTGCCGACGGTGATCTACCTCTCGCCCCAGGGGCGTAAGCTGGATCAGCAGGGCGTTCAAGCACTGGCTTCCGCCGGGCCTTTAGTGGTCGTGGCAGGACGCTATGAAGGCATTGATGAACGCGTGGTGGAGAGTGACATCGATGAAGAGTGGTCGATTGGCGACTATGTGTTGAGCGGCGGTGAGCTGCCAGCAATGGTGCTAATCGATGCAGCGGCAAGGCTGATTCCCGGCGTGCTGGGCCATCAGGACTCCGCTGTCGAAGACTCGTTTAATGACGGTCTGTTAGACTGCCCGCACTATACCCGTCCAGAAGTTATTGACGGGCGCCAAGTGCCAGATGTGCTGTTAAGCGGTAATCATGCAGCCATCAAGCGCTGGCGGTTAAAGCAGTCGCTAGGCCGTACATGGCAGCGTCGTCCGGATTTGTTGGAAGGGCGACCGTTAGACGCCGAACAGCGCAAGCTGTTGAACGAGTTTATCGAGGAACACGCTCTGTCCACTAAGTAGCTTGTTTTCAGCTAGATGGTTCAGCTACTTAGGCCAGAGCGGCGGTGCAGGGCGAAAAAGCGCACCTGTGTCACCCATAACGACTCCCGTGTAGCTCGTTTCGAGCGCCGGGATCACGGCTTCCGCCACCCATGATTGAGCGGTCAAGCCAACACGTTATTCAGGAGTATGATGATGAGCAGCAAAAGCAAAGTGATCCAGGCGATCGAATCTGAGCAAATGGGCAAGGAAATTCCTGCCTTTGCCCCCGGCGACACCATCGTCGTTCAGGTAAAAGTAAAAGAAGGTACTCGCGAGCGTCTGCAGGCGTTTGAAGGTGTGGTTATCGGTAAGCGTAACCGTGGCCTGAACTCCGCTTTCACCGTGCGTAAAATTTCTCACGGCGTTGGCGTAGAGCGTACTTTCCAGACCTACAGCCCGCTGGTTGACTCGATTGAAGTCAAGCGTCGCGGTGACGTGCGTCAAGCCAAGCTTTACTACCTGCGCGAGCGCAGTGGTCGTTCTGCACGTATCAAGGAAAAGCTGGCGTAAACGCCACTGTTCCTCAGGCGCACGCTGCTTTTTGATGCGCGTTGCGCCTGGATACCAAGACCCCGTCACCGCTTTGCGGGGCGGGGTTTTGTTTATGTCGCTCCATAAAAGCGGCTGGAGGTGACTAACGTATGAGCGTTATCGATGCATTTTTAGATGCTCTCTGGCTTGAGCAGGGCGCCAGCGATCATACGTTAGCCGCCTATCGGCGTGATTTAACCGCCTGGCAACGTCATCTGGAGAGCCACGGTGAAGCCCTCTTGGCGCCGCCGCCCGAGCGTCTAAGTGAGTGGCTGGCCAGCCGCCGAGAGGAAGGCTATCAACTGCGCAGCAATGCCCGGCTGCTGTCGACGCTGCGCAGCTTCTACCGCTGGGGGCGCCTTAATAACCAAGTAACGAGTGACCCGCTCACCGACATCAAGCTGCCGCGTGTCATACCCGGCTTGCCTAATACGTTGGAAGAGGACGAGGTAGAGCGCCTGCTGTTAGCGCCCGATACCGATACGCCGCTAGGCGTCCGTGACCGTGCCATGCTGGAGCTGCTTTACGCTTGCGGTTTGCGGGTGTCGGAGCTGGTTGGGCTCACCGGCGATGCGGTCAACCTGCGCCAAAACGTGGTGCGGGTGCGCGGTAAAGGCGATAAAGACCGCCTGGTACCCATGGGTGAAGAGGCGGCAGATTGGCTGGCGCACTATATGCAGACCGCACGGCTGGCGCTGATGAGCGACCCAACACGCCCGGCGCTGTTTCCCGGGCGGGGCGACAAAGCCATGACCCGGCAAACGTTTTGGCACCGGATTAAGGTGCATGCAATAACGGCAGGGATTACCCGCCCACTGTCGCCACATACGCTTCGCCATGCATTTGCCACCCATTTATTGAATCATGGGGCCAATTTGCGGGTCGTACAGCTGCTGCTAGGTCATAGTGATCTATCGACGACCCAAATTTATACCCATGTAGCCCAGGCCCGCCTGGAAAGCCTACATGCCGAACATCACCCACGAGGTTAAATTGAAGATGCGTCAACGCCGTTTTGTAACTCTACCTTTACTAACATCTTCCTCGATGCTGGCGTGTTTGCTAACTGCCAGCCTGTTACCTTCCGCTGCCCAGGCTGACGACGTGGCAGATCGACTGGCTGAATCACTGAGCGTCAATGGCCAATCGATGCCCGTGGAAGAGGTCACCGAAACACCGATGGGTGGCGTTTATCATGTTCGGTTGGAGAGCGGCGAATCGTTTTATACCAATGCAGACGGTAGCCACTTCCTGGTCGGTGACCTGTATGAAAATGCGCCCGATGGGTTGGTCAATTTGACCGAGCAAGAGCAGAACCAAGCGCGTGCCGATGCGCTAGCGGCGGTGCCCGACAGTGAGCTGGTGGTCTTCCGCGGTGCCGACGAGCCAAAAGCAACAGTGACGGTATTTACCGACCCAACGTGCCCCTATTGCGCGCGGTTACATGACACTATTCCCGAATTGAATGAGCGTGGCATCGCAGTACACTATATGGCGTTTCCCCGTGCGGGCATGGGAAGCCAAGCTGCCACAACGCTGCAGCAAGTGTGGTGTTCGGACAATCGCAGCGAAGCAATGACCCAAGCCAAAGAGGGCCAGACTATTTCCAGCTCGGCAACTTGCGACAACCCGGTGGCGGGTCAGTATGATCTGGGCAAAGCATTGGGCGTACAGGGCACGCCAGCGATTATTTTGCCCAATGGGCAGCTAGTGCCGGGATTTGTGCCCCCCGAGCGGCTCTCCGCCATGTTAGGCTTGAGCGACGATTGACATAAGCAATAATGCCGTTTGAATAAACGGCACATTATGCTGAGACACTGATTTACGAGGCGGCGCCTGCGGGAGCCCAAAACAAAAGGGGAAGTATTTTGAAACCGGTAAGAGTAGGTATTTGTGGTCTAGGCACTGTCGGTGGCGGCACCTTTAACGTATTGACTCGCAACGCTGATGATATTTCGCGTCGTGCTGGCCGCCCTATTGTGATTGAGCAGGTTGCTCACCGCAGTATTCATCCTGACTGCGATATTACCGGCATCAATGCCACCTCTGATGTGTTTGAAGTCGCGACCAATCCCAATGTGGATGTCCTGGTGGAGCTTATTGGCGGTTACGATATCGCCCGCGAGCTGGTGCTGACGGCAATCGCCAACGGCAAGCACGTGGTCACCGCCAACAAAGCGCTGATTGCGGTGCACGGCAACGAAATCTTCAAGGCTGCTCATGAAAAGGGCGTTATCGTGGCCTTTGAAGCCGCGGTGGCAGGCGGTATTCCGGTGATCAAATCGCTGCGCGAAGGCCTGGGTGCCAACCGCATCGAATGGGTGGCAGGCATTATCAACGGCACCGGCAACTATATCCTTACCCATATGCGCGATGAAGGCCGCGCCTTTGAAGACGTGCTCGCGGAAGCTCAGGCGCTTGGCTATGCCGAATCTGATCCCACCTTTGATGTGGAGGGCATCGATGCCGCGCACAAACTGACGATTTTAGCCTCGATTGCCTACGGGGTGCCGCTCCAGTTCGAGAAAGCCTTTACCGAAGGTATCTCGCGGATTACCGCGGAAGACGTCGAGCAGGCCGACAATCTAGGCTATGTGATCAAGCACCTGGGTATCTCCAAGCGCACCGATCAAGGCCTGGAATTGCGGGTTCACCCCACGCTGATTCCTAAAGAGCGCCTGCTGGCCAATGTTCACGGCGTCAAAAATGCCATCGCGGTCATGGGCGACGCGGTTGGACCCACGCTCTATTACGGTGCCGGAGCGGGTGCCGAGCCCACCGCGTCAGCAGTGGTAGCCGATCTGCTCGACGTGGCACGGGATATCTCCACCGAGCACCGCTACCGGGTGCCCTACCTAGCCTTCAGTGGCATCGACGAAGATGTCAGCCAACTGCCCATCATGCCAATGGAAGATATCATCACGGCCTACTACCTGCGCCTGCTGGCGGTGGATCGCCCCGGCGTGTTGGCGCGGGTGGCCACGATTCTATCTGAGCAGGGCATCTCGATTGAGGCACTGATTCAGAAAGAGGCGACCGAAGGCGAATTGGTGCCGATCATTCTGCTGACCCACCGCACCAAAGAGAAGCAGATGAACGCAGCGATTCGTGAAATCGAATCCATGGCCGATATTGCGGGCCCCGTCACGCGTATTCGCGTGGAAAGCTTGAGTGAAGGGGAGTAAGCCTTGATGCGCTATATCAGCACGCGCGGGCAGGCGCCCGCGCTCTCCTTTGAAGAAGTGGTGCTCACCGGTATGGCCAGCGACGGCGGCCTCTATGTGCCGGAAACACTGCCGGAGTTTTCCCGCGAAGAGCTTGCCGATATGGCCGGGCTCTCCTACGCGGAGATCGCCTTTAGGGTGATGAAGCCGTTTGTGAACGGTGAGATCGACGACGCTACCTTCCGCAGCATCGTCACCGAGGCCTACGCGACCTTTAATCACGACGCCGTGCTGCCCCTTAAACAGCTGGATGCCAATCACTTTCTGCTTGAGCAGTTTCACGGCCCGACGCTGGCATTTAAAGACGTAGCGCTACAGCTGCTCGGCCGCCTGCTCGATCACTTCCTGAAAAAGCGTGGCGAGCGCGCGGTGATCATGGGCGCCACCTCGGGCGATACTGGCTCGGCGGCGATTGAAGGCTGTCGCCACTGTGACAACCTGGATATCTTTATCCTGCACCCGCACAACCGGGTCTCGGAAGTACAGCGCCGTCAAATGACCTCGGTACTGGCCAACAACGTCTTTAACATTGCCATTGAAGGTAATTTCGACGACGCCCAGGCGATGGTCAAAGCCAGCTTTGCTGACCAGTCGTTCCTCAACGGTACGCGTTTGGTCGCAGTAAACTCGATCAACTGGGCGCGCATTATGGCGCAGATCGTTTACTACATTGCCTCCGGCGTCGCCCTGGGGGCACCGCACCGTGAAGTGAGCTTCTGCGTTCCATCGGCCAATTTTGGTAACGTGTTTGCGGGCTACATGGCCTACAAAATGGGTCTGCCGGTGAAGCAGTTCATCATCGCCACCAACGCCAACGACATTCTGCACCGCACGTTGACCGACAACGACTTCTCGAAAAAAGAGCTGGCGGCTACTTTGGCGCCCTCCATGGATATCGTGGTGTCGTCGAATTTTGAACGCCTGCTGTTTGACGCCTATGATCGCGACGGTTTGGCCGTAGCAGCACTGCTTGAGCGCTTCCAGCAGGAGCCCACGGCCTTGGCCGATGCGCCGCTGGCCAAGCTGCGCGAGAAGTTTTCCAGCTACAGCGTGGACGATGCGACGATTCTGGAAGTGATCCGTGACGCCCATAAGCGCACTGGTGAAATGCTCGACCCGCACACCGCTACCGGCTATCGCGCCGCCGAGCGTGCCCGCGCTGACCAGTCAACGCCTATGATTACCCTCGCCACTGCACACCCGGCTAAATTCGCCGAAGCCGTGGTGAAAGCAGGCTTCTTAGGTGTACCACTGCCGCCGCATATGGAAGACCTGATTGAACGCGAAGAGCGCTACACGGTGCTCCCTGCGGAACTTGTCGCCGTGCAGCAGTACGTTGCGGAAAACCGGCGTTGAGGCCTAGAGCTTTGTGGCGTGATTTGAGACATACATGAGCGATCTACCCCATAGCACCCTGGCCTCTGGTACGCTGTCTTCAAGTACAACCAGGCCGCGTTTAGAGCCTCGCCCAGTTGACGAGGCGCTTTATGCCCGTGCCCAGGCGGAGGGCCTAAGCGAGCTGCAGGCGCGGTTGCTGGCCTCGCGCTTACCCGGCTACAGCGGTGAGCTGCTACCATTAATCTCGCCCAGCCTGCGCTATCTGGCCCACCCGGAGAAGCTTGCTGACGGTCGCCACGCCGCTGAGCGTATCGCCCAGGCGGTGGCAGAAGGCGAAGCCATCGGTATCCTCACCGACTACGATGTGGATGGCATTACCTCCCATGTGGTGATCCGGCGCACGCTGGTGGAGCTGTTTGGGGTGCCGGAAAGCAAGCTGCACAGTCTGATCGGCCATCGTATTCACGACGGCTACGGGATTAGCCTGCCGCTGGTAGAGCGCACCCTTGCGCAAAAGCCGTTTCCCACTCTGGTGATTACCGCCGATTGCGGCAGCTCCGATGAGCCGCGTATCGCGCGTTTAAAAGCGGCGGGTATCGACGTGGTCGTTAGCGACCACCACGCCCTGCCCATCGAGGGGCCGCCATCCTCTGCCTATGCCTGTGTAAACCCTACTCGCTCGGACTGTGAATACCCCGACAAAACCATCGCTGGCTGTATGGTGGCATGGCTGCTGATGTCTCTGGCTCGCGGTGTGTTGATTGAGTGGGGGGCGCTATCAGAGTCGACGCCCAAGCTGTCGCCCTGGCTCTCATACGTAGCGCTGGGCACGGTAGCGGATTGTGTCTCCTTAGGCGGCAGCCCCGCCAACCGCGCGGTGGTCAATCAAGGGTTAAAACTGATCAATCGTATGGATGCGGCGTGCTGGCGCGCCATGGCCACGCGCTTAGGTGCTGACAGCGTACCGTTTAACGCCGAGACGTTAGCGTTTCAGATGGGGCCGCGCATCAATGCTCGCTCGCGGCTGGACGACCCCTACGCGGCGCTACACTTTATGCTGGCCGAGAACGATGGAGTCGCCAATCGTCAGCTTGATGTGCTGGATCAGGATAACCAGTCTCGCAAAGCGATTGAGGCCGATATGGCCGCCGAGGCGCGCACTCTGGCGGTAAGTGCGTTAACCGCTGATGAGCCCGCCGTGGTGGTGCTACTTGAAGATGGCCACCCTGGCGTACAGGGTATCGTTGCCTCGCGGTTGGTTCAGGCCTACGGGCGCCCGGCGCTGGTGTTAACACAAGCATCAGCACCGGGCATGCTAACCGGCTCCGGCCGCTCTATCGATGGGCTACATCTGCGCGATGCCCTACAGCGCACTTTTGAGCTTGCTCCCCAGGCGTTACCACGCTTTGGCGGCCATAGTGGCGCGGCAGGGGTGGGCGTGCCACGTGATCAGCTTGATGCCTTTAAAACGGCTTTCTTGCAGGCAGTGGGCGAGCAGTTAGAGGGACGAACGCTCTATCCGCGCCTTTGGACGGATGGCGAGCTCTCCACTGCACAGCTTTCGCTAACCACTCTGCAAGAAATTGAAACGCTCGGCCCCTATGGGCGTGAATTCGACCCGCCGCTGTTTGAAGGGCGTTTTATCGTCGAGGCGCTGCGCCCGGTGGGTGCCGATGGCGCGCATCTTATGTTAGAGCTTTCCACTGGCCCGGTGACCTGCAAAGCGATCTGGTTTCGCGCTCTAACGCCGGGTGAACTGCCTGGATTTAACGTGGGCGATACGCTGCACTGTGCTTACAAACTTAACCGCAACCGCTGGCGTGGCCGCGAGACGCTGCAATTGATGGTCGAACACGCCAGCCCAATTTAAGCGTTATATCGCATACTCTACTAACAGTTTAAGTAAGGACGCCCTATGCGCGTGGAAGATTTACCCAAGGATCAACATCGTCCCTATGAGGATGTGATGGCGATGCTGCTGGGCACGTTCTTTGTCGCGCTGGGAGTGACCTTTTACACCCATGCGGTGCTATTGACCGGCAGTACAGCAGGCTTGGCGCTGCTGTTAAGCTATATGACCAGCAGCGTTACCGGCTGGGGCTTTGGGGTGTACTTTTTTGCTATTAATCTGCCGTTTTACTATTTGGCGGTGAAGCGGATGGGCTGGAGCTTTACCCTTCGCACCTTCGCCGCCATAGGCTTGGTATCGCTATTTTCGGAGCTAACCCAAGGCTGGGTGCAGTTTGCCAGCGTGCCCTCAATCTACGCCGCCTTAATGGGCGGGGCGCTGATGGGTATCGGTATGCTGATGCTGTTTCGCCACCGCACGAGCCTTGGCGGTATCAATATTCTCGCGCTTTACTTGCAGGATAAACACGGCTTTCGTGCAGGTTACGTTCAACTGGCGATTGATGGCGTTATCCTGCTGATCGCGCTGACCCAACTACCACTGGATCGTGTGGGCTACTCGGTGCTGGGCGCGCTGACACTCAACCTGATAATCGCCCTGAACCATAAGCCAGGGCGCTATATTGGCGTGAGCTAAAAACGTTTAGCCAAGCCAGAACCACCATACAATCAGTGCGATAAGCCCCAGCCCTGCCAAGTTGATCAATAAGCTCATGAGGCTTCCTCCTGACTGGCTTTCCAAAGCCGCAAACGGTTGGCGTTACTCACCACGGTGATGGAAGAGAGTGACATGGCCGCGCCCGCTATCATCGGTGAGAGCAGCGTTCCGGTGAGCGGGTAGAGCACCCCCGCCGCAATGGGAATACACAGCAGGTTATAGCCAAAGGCACCCACCAGGTTCTGTTTGATATTGCGTAGCGTGGCGCGGCTGATCTCTATCGCAGACGCCACACCGTGCAGCGAGCCGCGCATTAGCGTGATGCCCGCGCTCTCAATGGCCACATCGGTGCCTTGGCCAATCGCAAAGCCTACATTCGCCCGGGCCAGCGCTGGGGCATCATTGATACCATCGCCCACCATGCCAACGATCTCTCCCGCCTTTTGACGGCGCTCGATCTCGGCGTGCTTGTCCTCGGGCAGTAGGCCTGCGCGGTACTCATCGATGCCTACTTCCTGGGCAATAGCCTTGGCGGTGTGCTCGTTATCACCGGTTAACATAACAATGGTTAAGCCATCTTTTTGCAGGCGCTTGATCGCGGCGACGGTGTCGTGGCGAAGCGGGTCGCTGATGCCAAACAGGGCGGCCAATTTGCCATCTACCGCCAAGTACACCAGCGTGCGGGCCTGCTCCTCCAGAGCCCGGGCTTGCTCTTCGCCCGCTGTGAGGTCCACACCGGCTTCGCTTAACAGGCGCGCATTGCCCAGCAGCAGCGCTTTGCCGTCGGCGGTTTGGGCTTTTACCCCGCCGCCGGTCACGCTATCGAAACCATTAATCTCGGCAGGGTGGGCGTTGTGTTCATCCGCGTAGGTCATTAACGCCGCCGCCAATGGGTGCTCGGAGCCGCGCTCCAGCGCGTTCACCAACGCCAACACGGTGGATTGCTCCACGCCAAACATCTGCGCATCGGTAACGCTAGGCTTGCCTTGGGTTAGCGTGCCGGTCTTATCGACGACTAGGGTGGTCAGCTTGCTAGCGGTTTGCAGCGCCTCGCCGCTGCGTACCAGTACCCCATGCTCTGCCGCTTTACCGACGCCGATCATGGTCGAGATTGGCGTCGCCAGACCCAGCGCACAGGGGCAGGCAATAATCAGTACGGTGGTCGCCGTCACCAGCATATGGATCACCTGGGGAGCGGGCCCCAGGTTGAACCACAACAGGGCCGTCAATACGGCAATGATCATTACCGAAGGGACAAACACGCTGGAGACCTGGTCGGCGAGCTCGCCAATCGGTGGGCGCGAGTTTTGGGCGCTCGCTACCTGTTCGGTAATCTGCCCCAGGCGAGTGTCGGCGCCTACGCGCGTGGCGCGATAGATCAAGCTGCCCTTGCCATTCACCGTGCCAGCGCTGACTTCATCCCCCGCGCTTTTGGCGATGGGAAGCGGCTCGCCGGTCAGCATCGATTCATCGATATGGCTTTGACCCTCAACGACCTCACCATCCACCGGTAAGCGCTCGCCAGGGCGCACTCGTACATGGTCGCCAGCACGCACCGCGTCAATATCCACTTCTTGCTCGTGACCTTCGCGAATCACCCGCGCAGTGCGGCTCTGCAGGTCAAGCAGACGCTTTAGCGCATTGCTGGTGCGGCCCCGGGCGCGTAGCTCCATGGCATTGCCGAGTAGGATCAGCCCGATCACCATGGCAGAGGCTTCAAAGTAGATGCCCTGGGCAACCTCGGGTAACCACGGCGCAAACAGCACTACGGCCATGGAGTAGAGCCAGGCGGTGCCGGTACCCATGGCAACCAATGTATCCATATTGGCTTGGCGATGCCTAAACTGCTTCCAGGCGTTGACGAAAAAGTGCCGCCCTGGGATGGCCATAATGCCCAGGGTTAATAGACCAATCATCAGCCAGTAAAGGCGCCCCAGCCCCATTGGGTGAGGATGGAAAAACAACATGCTCAACATGAGCGGAATCGCCAGTGCCAACGAGATGGCGCTGCCGCGCAGCCGTTTTTGGTACGTCTTGGCATCCTGCTCTGCACGAGTGCGTTCGGCTTCCCGCATATCCACAATCGGTTCGGCGCCATAGCCTGCTGACTCAACGGCGGCGATTAGCGCGTGGGTCTCGGCACTGCCAAACACCTGGGCGGAGTGAGTGCCAAAATTGACGCTGGCGGTGTCGACTCCTTCCGTGCGCTCTAGTGCTTTCTGCACGCTCTTAACGCAGCTAGCGCAGGTCATCCCGCTAATCGCCAGACGCTGCTTTTTGCCTTGGCCATGCCCTTGAAAATGGGAAGGGGCACTTGCAGACTTTTCAGCTTCAGCGGGTGGCGCGGTATCTGGTTGCTTAGTTGCTTCGTCTGGGGCTGCTGGGTCTGGGGTTGTTTCCTCCAGTGCTGCTTCAGCGGGCGGGTAGCCCGCCTCGGTCAAGCGTTGATCAAGCTCGGCGTCGGTTAGGGATGAAACAATCTCAAGGCGTTTTTCGCTAGGCGTGCCGATCACTTCGGCATTTGGATCACCGTTTTGTACTGCCTCGCGCATACGTTTGACGCAGCCCTGGCAATTCATGCCGGGGATGGTTCGTATGGTGGCTCCATCTGCAGGGCTTACGCTTGAGGCGGCTTCGGTAGAGGCGTCGCTCATGGGGTCTCCTTGGTAGACGTTGCGTCAGGAAAACTCTCGATCAGGCGGCACACGCTGTGGCCGTCGGGGGAGCCGTCGGGCATCTGCTGCCAGCTCTCCATGGCTTGCTCCATTCGTTCGGCTAGCGCTTCCAGTTCGGCGATGCGTGCGCGGATTTGCGGCAGGCGGCTGGCGAGTAAGTCGCGTACCAATGGGCAGGGAGAGTCACCTTGGTCGGCATGGGTCAGAATGTCGCGAATTTCCGCCACGCTAAAACCGAGCTTGCGCGCCCGCTGAATAAACCGCAGTCGCTCTAGGTCGTTATCTGAAAATAGCTGATAGCCATTATCAGGGTGGCGCTGCGGGGCAAGTAGCTGCTCACGAGCGTAGTGGCGCACGGTCTCCGCGGTAACGCCGCCGCGTTTGGCAAGCTCGTTCACTTTCATGGCCTGTTCTCCCGACCGGTTAAATAGTCACTATTGAGTGTAGAACCTATGGGTTACCCATAGGTCAAGGGCACCTTTGTTCAATAAGCCGAAATGACTAAAACACTGATTTAAAACGACCGTGCGACTAATGTATAAGCCGAAAATGAAATAAAACGAACGTTTGCCCTTGAACCTTTGGCCCAGTTGCGAGAAAACAGTCATGTGAAAAACAAAGAGAGTGGATCGTCGGTATCCACGGGATCATCGGGAATAGAGGCCCACTATGAATAATAAATTTAATAAGCTTACCCTGGCTGCTGCAATGACGGCCGCCTTCGCCAGCCAAGCCCATGCAGGTGGGTATCAAATCAACGAGCAGAGCGTGAGTGGACAGGGTTATGGCCACGCCGGACGAAGCTCTAACGTTCATGATGCTACGATCGTATACGGTAACCCGGCAGGTATGTCGTTTTTAGACCGTGCGCAGATTACGGCGGGTGGTACTTACTTAAATGTTAATTCTGATATAGATAATGTCTCTTCAAGCCGCTCTTTGGAAACAGAGATGGGATCACTCCCACTGGGGTCGGCGGGTGGCAGCAATGAAGGTGACATGGTTCCGGGAACATTAATTCCGTTTGCCTTTTATGCCCAGCCCGTTAACGAACAGTTGGCCTTTGGTTTCGGTGTCTATGCACCTTTCGGCTCTAAGACTGACTACGAGGACAATTTCGAGGGGCGTAATCAGGGTAATTACACTGAGGTTAAGGTTATCACTGCTCAGCCAACGGTCTCTTACCGTTTTAATGAGCAGTGGTCTGTTGGTGCCGGCGTTACTTACAACCGCGTTGAAGGTGAGCTGCACCGCCAAGTACCTGTTGCTGTTGGGCAGGCACCCGATGGCTCTCCGGTTATCACTGAGGTAGATTCACGCGTTGAAGGGGATGACGAGGCGTGGGGTTATAACCTCGGCTTGATTTATCAGCCTGTGCCTGAAACCACGCTTGGCTTAACTTACCGTTCAAAAGTGGATTTTAATCTAGAAGGCAGCTTTTCGGCGAGCTCACCAGTATTAGATCAACTTGGCATTGGTACGGTAACGGATAATGCTGCGCTAGACTTAACAACGCCTGAAACGGTGAATTTCTCCCTGACACAGCAAATGAGCGACAACCTTAAACTGATGTTTGGTGCCTCTTGGGCACGTTGGAGCCGTTTTGACCAAATTTTGGTCACTGGTAGCGATCGTCCGGTAATAACCAATGAGCAACAGAGCTATGAAAATGCGTGGGCTTTTTCAACCGGCGGTGAATATCAACTGACACCAGAGTTAGCTCTACGTGCGGGCGTGGCCCTTGATTTTACGCCTACCCAAGATTCCACTCGTAGCGTACGTATTCCCTCTGACGATCGGCGTATTTTCTCTATTGGGGCAGGCTGGAGCCCAACACCAGATCTAACTCTGGATGTGGCTTACTCCTACCTAACCGAGCGTGGCACCCAGGTAAACCAGTCCAAAACCGACAGTTTCACGGTAGCCGGTCAGCGCACGCCACCCATAACCTCAACCTACTCAGCCGACTACAAAAACGAAGCTCACGGCTTCGGCGCGCAGTTAACTTACCGCTTCTAAGCTCTAGAAAGCCAGACCCCAATGAAACCCGGCCAGCGCCGGGTTTTTTATTAGCTGCGATAGCGCCATTCATCATCAGAGCGAAGACATAAAGGACTACGCCGCTGGGCTATCCAGAAAAGCGGCCTGCATTAGCTCACGGGTATAGGGTTGGCGTGGGGCATTGAAAAGAGACTGCGTGTCGTTTTGCTCAACGATTTCCCCTTGGCGCACTACGATCACTTCATCGGCCAGCGCGCGCACCACGGCGAGGTCATGACTAATAAACAGGTAGGTCAGCTGATGGCGCTGTTGTAAGTCACGTAATAGCTCAATGATGGTCATTTGCACCGAGCGATCTAACGCAGACGTAGGCTCGTCCAGCAGCAGAAACTCGGGCTTGACGACCAAAGCTCGGGCAATAGCTATCCGCTGGCGCTGGCCGCCTGAAAATTCATGCGGGTAACGATGCCGGTGGGCGGGATCTAAAGCGACTTCTTCGAGAGCTTGGATAACCTGGGTATCGCGTTCGGCTCGGGTTAGCAGTGGCTGATGAACGCGCAACCCTTCGCCAATAATCTCACCGACGGTCAAGCGCGGCGAAAGCGAACCAAACGGGTCTTGAAAGACGACTTGCATACGCGACCGTAGCGGTCGCATTCCCGTCCGTTCAAGCTGGGCCACGTCGATATCATCGTAGTGTATCTCACCGCGACTCTTCACCAGCCGCAAAAGCGCGCGGCCCAAAGTCGTTTTTCCTGACCCGGATTCACCCACCACGCCTAAGGTTTGTCCTTGTCGCAAAGTGAGATCTATATTTTTGACCGCCTCAAAGTAGCGATTAGGGCCAAATAGCTGCTTTTTAATCGCAAAACGCACGTTAAGGTTACGGGCGGTGAGCAAAATTGGGGCGGTGTCGGGAACGGGCGCTTTTTGGCCACTTGGATTGGCGGCGATAAGCATCTGCGTATAAGGATGCTGTGGCGATTGGAAAAGTGTATCGGTTGCCCCTGATTCAACAATTTTACCGTTCTGCATCACACACACGCTATCGGCTAAATGCCGAACGACACCTAGATCGTGGGTGATAAACAAAATGGCCATGCCGTAGCGGGTCTGCAGATCTTTCAGCAAGGCGAGTATCTGTGCCTGCACGGTTACATCAAGGGCGGTGGTCGGCTCATCGGCAATCAGCAGCTTGGGTTCGCAGGCCAATGCCATGGCTATCATCACCCGCTGGCGTTGACCGCCAGAAAGCTCGTGAGGGTAGCTGTCAACGCGGCGCTCGGGCTCTGGAATGCCCACTTGCTCAAGCAGCTCTAGCACGCGCATGTGTGAATCGCGACCGCGCAATTTGGTGTGCTTATGCAGCACTTCCCGAATCTGCTTTCCAATTCGGTGCAGCGGGTTGAGCGAGGTCATGGGCTCTTGAAAGATCATCGAGATTTCATTGCCCCGAATGGCCCGCATGCGCTGACGGCTGACCGTGAGTAAGTCTTCATTGCCCGCGCCACCATGCCAGCAAATACTCCCCGTGGAGCGCGCCAACTCGGGGAGTAGCCCCATCACGGCGGTCGAGGTAATCGACTTGCCCGAGCCCGACTCCCCGACTAGCGCCAGTGTCTCGCCCTGGTGAAGCGTAAAGCTAACGTCTTTGACCGCGGTCACGACCCCGTCGGGAAGGTCGAAATCGACGCGCAGGTGATCAAATTCCAGCAGTGGTGTTGGCATAGTGCCTCCTTGCCTTTATTAACGCGTCGTTTGTTAACGTGTTTTGGGATCAAGAGCGTCGCGCAGACCGTCACCCAGGAAGTTTAAGCACAGCAGCGTGGTGGCTAGGAATATAGAAGGAACAATCAGCATCCAGGGCGCTGTTTCCATCATGTCTTTGCCTTCGCTGATCAGCACTCCCCAACTGGTCAATGGCTCTTGAACGCCGAGACCCAGGAAGGACAGAAAACTTTCCAGCAAAATCACCTTAGGCACGGTGAGAGTGACGTAGATGATCACGGGCCCGATGGCATTCGGAATCAGATGGCGTGTGACTATTTTAAAGCTGCTCACGCCAAGCGCATGGGCGGCCTCGACGAACTCGCGGCGTTTTAATGCCAGTACCTGCCCGCGCACGATACGCGACATATCAAGCCAT
Organism: Halomonas alkaliantarctica; assembly: GCF_029854215.1. Lineage (NCBI taxonomy): Bacteria > Pseudomonadati > Pseudomonadota > Gammaproteobacteria > Oceanospirillales > Halomonadaceae > Vreelandella > Vreelandella neptunia. The sequence continues at coordinate 494,342 of NZ_CP122961.1, forward strand.
TCCACTGCACCAATGGCCGCGTAGATCAGCAGGATATTGCGCCCGAATACCACCATGAGCAGGATCACCATAAACATAAACGGCAGTGAGTACATGATGTCCACAAAGCGCATCATCAGGTTGTCGATTCGACCGCCGAAGTAACCAGCAATGGCGCCATACAGCACGCCGATGACTAGGGAAACGAAAGTGGCGACAATCGCCACCGAAAGCGATATTTGCCCACCGTGAAATACCCGCGTCAGCAGGTCACGGCCGTTGGCATCGGTGCCCGCTAGGTGGCCACTCTCAATGCTTGGCGGTGTTAAAAAGGCGTTCCAGTCCACTTCATCGAGTGCCCAGGGCGTTAGCCAGGGGCCGAGTAGGCAAACGAGGGTAATCGCGGCGAGTAGCACGAGGCTGACCAAGGCCGCTTTGTTTTGGCGGAGTCGTCGCCACGCTTCACGGCCTAGGCTATTGCTGGCGATCGGCGTGGACGACAGGGTATTAGTCATTGTCATAACGAATCTGGGGATCCAGTGCCGAGTAGAGTAAATCGACCAGTAGGTTAAGTAGGACGATCAGGGCGCCATAAAACACCACGGTGCCCATCACCAGGGTGTAGTCACGGTTAAGCGCCGCTTGGACAAAGTAGCGGCCAATTCCGGGGATGCCGAAAATTTGTTCGATCACTACAGAGCCGGTAATAATGCCGGCAATGGCGGGGCCTAAGTAGGAAATGACCGGTAGCATTGATGGTCGCAGGGCATGACGCAAAATTACTTCGCTCTCGCTTAGCCCCTTTGCGCGGGCGGTGCGGATGAAGTGACTGCCCAGCACTTCGATCATACTGGCGCGCATCATACGGGCAATGTAGGCAATCTGTTGAATCGACAGTGCCACCACCGGCAGCACCATATTGCTCCAGTGACCGTTGTTCCAGCCGCCTACCGGTAGCCACGCCAGAAATACACCGAACACCAGGGCCAGCAGTGGGGCGATCACAAAATTAGGGATAGCCACACCGGCCAGCGCCGTTCCCATCACCAGATAGTCAACGCTTGAGTTGCGTTTGAGCGCCGCGATCACTCCCATGGGTATGCCGACCAGTAGCGCCAAGCCAATCGCCCACAGGCCGAGTTCAAGGCTGACTGGAAAGCCTTGCACCACAAGCTCAGTGACCGAGAAGTCTTTGTATTTAAAAGAAGGGCCAAGGTCGCCTTGGAGCAGGTTTCCCATGTAGGTGATGTACTGCTCCCAGACAGGCTTGTCCAGGCCGTATGCCGCCATCATGTTGGCTTCTATCTCGGGAGGGAGTTGGCGCTCGCCGTCAAAGGGACCGCCGGGCGCCAAGTGCATCAAAAAGAACGATAGGGTAATAACGATCCACAGCGTCGGGATCGCTTGGAGTAAACGTTTTAGGGTGTAGCTGAGCATGGTCAGGCCTCGCTCCTCGGGCTAACAGCCCGAGGATGTAACGGCGATATGGCGTAGTTAAGGGCAACGCATTGAAGGGTATTAACGATCAAAGCTAATCCAGCGTGAACGATGGATATCTTCGATATTGGTTTCCCAGCCGACGAGATCGGGGCTGACCAGGTTGCGCGATACATAGTAATAAATGGGCAATGTAGCGCTATCTTCTAATGCGATAGTTTCCGCTTCGGCCATTAGTTCGGCGCGCTCATCTAGATCCTGGGTATTCGCCGCTTCGCTCATTAACGCATCAAATTCAGGCGAGCTATAGGCGCCGTAGTTATTCGATACATTGCTTTCCAATAGGCTTAAAAAGTTTTGCGCGTCATTGTAGTCACCAATCCAGCCTGCGCGAGCAACGTCGAAATCGCCTTGACGGATATCGGCGTAATGAACGGCCACCTCGGCGTTATAAAGCTCAACTTCAATGCCCAGAGGTTTCCACATGGCGGCCACAGCAATAGCGACTTTGCGGTGATCCTCGCTGGTGTTATAGCGCAGCATGAGTTCTAACGGGTTATCCGGACCGTAGCCTGCCTCTTTCAGCAACTCACGGGCACGTTCTAGCCGCTCATCCTGAGAAAGATCGGCGAAGTCGACGCTGGGAGCCTGATAATGGCTGACATTCGGAGGTACAAAACTATAAGCAGGCACTTCGCCTGTGCCGAGTATTTGGTCGGTAATCACTTCGCGTCTAACCGCTAGGCTAAGCGCTTCACGGACACGCGGGTCAGCAGTCGCATGGCCATCACGGGCATTAAACGCGTAGTAGTAGATGCCTAGATAGGGCGCTACTTGAACCGCTTCCGGCAGGTTCTCCTGCAGCCATTTATACTGCTGGGTGGGGAATTCACGGGCGATATCAATCTCTCCCGCGCGGAAACGATTGAGCGCTGTGTTGCGCTCTTCAATAGGGAAGTAAACAATTTCGTCCAGCGCTACCTCGTCAGCGTCGTGAAAGTTGGGGTTGCGCGTTGCCGTGATACGCGTCTGCGACTGCCAGTCTTCTAGCTGGAAAGCACCGTTGGAGACCATATTGTCCGGTCCAGACCACTCATTGCCGTATTCTTCCACTATGTGGCGTGGCAGCGGGTAGGCGGTGTAATGAGAAAGTTGATCTAAAAAGTAAGGCGTTGAGCGCTCTAGCGTAATCTGCAGCGTGGTCGCGTCGATGGCTTTTACACCCAGCTCGCTGGTCTCTACTTCGCCAGCATAGGCAGCTTCGGCATTTTTAATCGGGTAAAGCAGGTAGGCGTAATTAGCAGCGGTGGCGGGGTCCAAAATACGCTGAAACGCAAACACAAAGTCATCGGCGGTCACTGGCTCTCCGTCTGACCATTTAGCGTCGCTTCTCAACGTGAAGGTGTATACGGTACCGTCATCGGAGATTTCCCAAGACTCTGCAACGCCGGGGATACGCGACCCATCGGCTGCTTCAGTGACAAGGCCTTCAAAAAGGTCGCCCACTACATCGTTTTCCCAGGTGCCACTAATTTTATGCGGATCTAGAGAGGCTGGTTCACCCATAATCGCTAAGCGCAGTGTGTCCGCTTGGAGCGGTGCGGCGAAGCTTAGGGCCAACGTCATTGAGCCCATGAGAACGCGAGTTTTTAGCATTTTGATCCCTCCATAATTATTTTAATACGATTGTTTGACTGCTTGAGTGCTAGTTAATTACTAGCATCGGTGAAAAGCAGGCGTCTATAAGAAATTAAACATGCAGCTATGCACAATTTCGATACTGGGGACGTTACGCGGGGCAGGCCTGCATGGTTGTTGGCAGCCAAGTTGGTTACACTATGCGCTTTTCTGATCGATACACCTCTGTACGATCCGAGTAGACCAAGCTAGGGCGATCCCATGTTGGAAACCAATCCGATTCACAACCAGCTCAAGGACCTGTCTGAGCGGACAGACGTTCTTAGGGGGTATCTTTGACTATGCCGAGAAGAAAGATCGGCTAGAAGAGGTCACCCGCGAACTGGAAGACCCCAATGTCTGGAACGATCCAGACTACGCGCAGAAGTTAGGCAAAGAGCGCGCCTCCCTCGAAGCCATAGTGGCGACCATTGATGACCTTGAACAGGGCCTTGGCGATAGCCGGGATCTGCTAGAACTGGCTGAAATGGAAGAGGATGAAGGCACCGTCGAAGAAGTGTGCAAAGAGCTGGACAGCATGCAGGCGGCGTTAGAAAAGCTAGAATTTCGGCGTATGTTCTCCGGTGAAATGGATCAGAACAACGCCTACCTGGAAATTCAGTCCGGCTCTGGTGGCACCGAAGCCCAGGATTGGGCCAATATTTTACTGCGCATGTACCTGCGCTGGGCGGAGAGCCACGGCTTCAAAGCCGATATCACCGAAATCTCTGCGGGCGAAGTGGCGGGCATTAAGTCGGCCACCGTGCATATCCAGGGCGATTACGCCTTCGGCTGGCTGCGTACCGAAACCGGCGTTCATCGGCTAGTACGTAAGAGCCCGTTTGATTCCGGTGGCCGTCGGCATACCTCCTTTGCCTCGGTATTTCTGTCCCCGGAAATTGACGACAGTTTCGAGGTAGAGATTAATCCCTCGGACTTGCGCGTTGATACCTACCGCTCTAGCGGTGCGGGCGGTCAGCACGTTAACACCACCGATTCGGCCGTGCGGATTACCCACGAGCCGACCGGTATCGTGGTGGCCTGCCAGGGGCAGCGCAGCCAGCACGCCAACCGCGATTTTGCCATGAAGCAGTTGAAAGCGCGGTTGTGGGAACACGAGATGCAAAAGCGCAACGCTGCCAAGCAGGAGGCCGAGGACTCCAAGGCTGACATCGGCTGGGGCAGTCAGATTCGTTCTTACGTGCTGGATGATCAGCGCATCAAGGATTTGCGCACCAGCGTGCAGTCCAGCAACTGCGATAAAGTGCTCGACGGGGATATTGATCAATTTATCGTCGCCAGCTTGAAACAAGGTTTGTAATCTTTTTAGCGTTTGAACATGAACAGGGTGCCCAATGGCTAACCAAGACGCGTCTCCTGCAGACAACGAAAACCACCTGATCGCCGAGCGCCGTGCCAAGTTGACTGCTCGCCGTGAGCGCGCCGCTGAGCAGGGAAAGAGTGCGTTTCCCAATGATTTTCGCCGCGACAGCTTAACCGTCGAGCTGCAAAATGCCTTTGGCGATAAAGACAAGGCCGAGCTAGAAGCGCTGGATCACCACGCCGCGGTGGCCGGTCGTGTGATGCGTCAACGTGGACCCTTCATCGTCATTCAGGACGTGGCCGGGCAAATCCAGCTCTACGTTGATAAAAAAGGCCTGCCCGCCGACGTGCTGGAAGACGTTAAAAGCTGGGATATCGGTGACATCGTCGCCGCCCACGGGCCGGTGCATAAATCCGGCAAGGGCGATCTGTATGTGATGATGAAAGAGGCGCAGCTGCTCACCAAGAGCCTGCGCCCACTGCCGGATAAGTTTCACGGTCTCACCGATATGGAAGCCCGCTATCGCCAGCGCTACGTGGATCTGATCATGAATCCGCAGTCGCGCAAGGTGTTTGAAACCCGTGCAGCGGTCATCAGCTCCATGCGCCGCTTCTTTGAAGCGCGCGGTTTTATGGAAGTAGAGACGCCGATGCTCCAGCCGATCCCCGGTGGTGCGGCGGCGCGCCCCTTCATTACCCACCACAATGCGCTGGATATCGACATGTATCTGCGTATTGCGCCGGAGCTTTATCTCAAACGCTTGGTGGTAGGCGGCTTTGAAAAAGTGTTCGAGATTAACCGTAACTTCCGCAACGAAGGTTTATCCACGCGCCACAACCCAGAATTCACCATGGTGGAGTTCTACTGGGCGTACGCGGACTACCGCGACCTGCTCGATATGACCGAAGCCATGCTGCGCACCGCCGCTGAAGAAGTGCTCGGTAGCGCCATCATCGAGTATCAGGGCGCCAGCTACGATTTCGGTAAGCCGTTTACCCGTTTGACGCTGCGTCAGGCGATTCTTGATCATGGTGACGGCATCGCCGACAGCGATTTGGATTCTCTGGAAGCGGCGCGGGCAACTGCAGAGAAACTCGGCATTAAGGTCAAAGAGAGCTGGGGCCTGGGTAAGGTGCAAACGGAAATATTTGAAGAGGTTGCTGAGCATAAGCTCGACCAGCCGACCTTTATCACCGAATACCCGGCTGAAGTGAGTCCGCTGGCGCGGCGTAATGACGCTAATCCGTTCGTCACTGACCGCTTTGAGTTCTTTGTGGGTGGGCGCGAAATTGCCAACGGCTTCTCGGAGCTCAACGACGCTGAAGACCAGGCTGAGCGCTTCCGTGCCCAGTCAGCGGAAAAAGATGCCGGTGACCTGGAAGCGATGTATTACGACGCGGATTACGTGCGTGCATTGGAGTACGGCATGCCCCCCACCGCTGGCGAAGGCATCGGCATCGACCGCCTGGTAATGCTTTTCACCGATAGCGCCTCGATTCGCGATGTCCTGCTGTTCCCGGCGATGCGCCCCGAAGTGGACTAACACGCTAAGATAGCGGATGAAAAGTTGGTAAGGGCGCGTTATAGCGCCCATAATGGTCAACGTTTCGACGGCGAGGAGAATCCCATGAAACTGCTTAACCGCTCCGCACTGAGCGTCAGGCCGACCCAGCCCTTTGTGGACTGGATCAACGCGCTGGAACCCACCATGGGAGACGACGACCTGACCCTGGACGACGTCGAACGTGAAAGTACCATTTACCTGATTCCAGAGATGGATACCCCGGAAGCGCTGGAAACGTTTGTGCGCGACCGCTACGTGGAAATTCTCGAGACTGAGCTGCGCGCTTGGGAAGAGGACGAACGTCAGTGGCCGGACAAGTTGGACTGGGCATTGTTCCAGGAATTTGTGCGCGTCGAGCACAGCTACCTGGCCATTGATCTGGACGACGAAACGGCGCTAGAGATTTCAGAAGTCGATGATGCACTACTACTCGATAGCGAGCAGGACTAGCCGTTAGCGTGCTAGTATTTAGGCAAGCCTAGTACTAAGTAAGACCAGTATTACGTAAGCCCAGTGTTTGCCTGCGCGTTTGGCTGGTAACAGCTAGATAGCACACTGTTAAGTAGCGTATTTCGAAACCGGCTTAGGCCGGTTTCATCGTTTTTAACGCTGTGTCTTTAGAAGCAGTGGCTTTTAAAGCAGTGTCCTTGATCGTTTCGCGTTGGCCGTTTCGTTGAATATCTCTCCTGCCTAGGAACGCTTGCATGCGACTGTTTGAAACCCGCCCCGGCGACGATGGCCTGCCTGGGCCTGAACGTGCCCTTGCCGTGCTGGCGCTGGTGACCGGCACCTTGATGGCGGTGGTCGACACCACCATGATCAATCTGGCGCTGCCCACTATCGCCGCTGATTTGAATGTTTCGGCGTCCCGAGCGGTATGGATTACCAACCTGTTTCAGGTCGTTTGCGCGGCTTTTTTGCTCGTATTTGCGGGCATTAGTGAGTTAATCACACGACGCAGGCTTTACCTGTTTGGGTTGGCCACCTTTGTTGCTGCCGCACTGGGGGCAGCGCTATCGCGTAATTTAGAAACGTTGCTGGTGTTCCGTGCCTTTCAGGGGCTAGGCGCCGCGGCCACGCTATCGATTGGTCCATCGCTCTATCGCGCCATTTTCCCCTCGCGCCTATTGGGCAGCGCCCTGGGCTTAAGTGCCTTGGTGGTGGCCGGTGGCTACGCGGCAGGACCCACGCTAAGCGGTGTGATCCTATCCTTTGCCGACTGGCCCTGGCTGTTTGCGCTGAATGTGCCGCTGGGTCTCTGTTCGCTATGGCTCGCCAAGCGTGCACTGCCCCGGGAAGAGTCGCGCAAAGGTAGTTTTGATGTCGCTGGGGCGCTGCTCTCAATCGTTATGCTGGCCAGCTTCTTTATTGCCATGGACGCCTTAAGCCACGCCGCGCCGATTTGGCAAAGCGGTGGCTGGGCGCTGTTGGCGGTATTGGCCTGCGTCGGGTTTGTCGCGCGTCAGCGTCGCGCACCTTATCCGCTGCTGCCGCTTAGCGTATTTGCTGAAAAGCGCTTTACGCTAGCGGTATCTGCCTCTGGGCTTGCCTTTATTGGTCAAGGGCTTACCTTTGTAGCGCTGTCGTTTTTCTACCAGGAGCAGATGGGCTTTTCGCCACTGGAAACCGCTTGGCTGTTCACCCCCTGGCCGCTGGCCATTATGTTGGTTGGCCCCATCGCCGGACGCTTGGCTGACCGTATTAACCCCAGTATTCTCTCTAGCAGTGGGCTCGGCCTCCTTATCATTGGCTTGGTTGCGCTGGCGCTAGTCGATGAATCGACCGGGGTCGCGGGAAGTCTTTGGCGCACCGCGCTATGCGGCATTGGTTTTGGCTTGTTCCAGCCGCCCAACAATCGCGAAATGATGGGCAGTTTGCCGCCGGAGCGCAGTTCCAACGTTTCTGGCGTCATGAGCACCACGCGTACCGTGGGGCAGTCGTTTGGCGTAGCCCTAGTCGGTGCTGCGCTGGCGCTAGGCTGGCCAGTTCAAGTAACGCTCTGGCTGGGGGCGGCGACCACGCTGCTGGCACTCTTGGCAAGTGTGGCGCGTATGCCGCTGGCAAGGCGCGCGTTACACGCCCGCCGGGCATCGTCGGCAGGCCAGTAAGCGCGTACAATAAAACGGTTTGTGATCTCTCAAGGAGAACCTTATGACGCTGCAGACACAGATTGAGCAGAAGTTAGCGGCACTCGCGCCGGACGTGCTGCAGGTTGAGAACGAAAGCCACATGCACAACGTGCCCGCTAACTCTGAGACCCACTTCAAAGTGACGCTAGTGAGTGACACCTTCGACGGTATGATGCCGGTGAAGCGTCACCAGCAAATTTATGCGCTGTTGGCCGATGAGCTATCTGGCCCGGTGCACGCCTTAGCGCTGCATCTTTATACGTCCAGCGAATGGCAGGCGCGGGGCGGTGAACGCCCGAATTCCCCCAACTGTCGTGGCGGCGGGAAGTGAACCAGGAAGTTACTCGGCGCCATTATCTGGACGCCATGGGGATTACCGCGTGGGCCGCTAAATACCAGCTGCCTAATGCGCTGCCTACCGAGGCCTGCGAGTGGGAGGATTCGGCGCCCGCTCCTACACCACCTCGCGAGCGGCTGCAGGCGTTGCTGGACGACGCCCCTGCGCCCAGGCGTCAAACGTCCAAACCTCAAGCGCCGGAACTTCAATCTTCCGACCCACAGGCTTCTGGCGAAACCATTGCCTCACCCTCGGCGGTGCGGGCTCTGCTGGGCCAAGACAAGCAACGTCAGGACAAGCCGGGTCATAAGAAGCCAGCGCTTGCCAGCCCGGATGCGTCAACGCCTGGCGTGGAAGCGGCGCCATCCACGCCAGCCAAACCCCTTAAGTTCGAGCTCTCATGTGTCTGTCTTGAGGGCCGCTGGATGGTACTGCAGGCAGGCAAGATGAGTCCCCTTGAGCAGCAGCTGCTGGCTAACCTGTTACAGGCCGCGGGCATTCAGCGGGGAGCATTGCCTGAAGCGAGCCACTTCATCTGGCCGCAAATGGCCAATGCCTTTGCCGTGGAGGACCCGCTGGATGAAGCCCGCGAGGGCTTAGCGGCATTTATTGCCGGAAGCGCGAGCCGACGGGGATGGCAGTTAGAGCGATTACTGTGGTGGGGTGAGTTGAAAGTCGAGCCCGATACCAACTCAGGCGATGAGCAAGCGCCGTTGGATCGCATACTCAACGTGGCTGAAGGTCAAAGCCAAACGCTTTCGCTGCCCTTATGGCAGGGCCCACCACTTGAGTCGCTCCTCGACGGCAGCCAGAGTAAGCGCGACCTCTGGCCAGCGTTGCAGGCGCTAGGTCAGCTGTGGGTGGCCGACGCTAAGCAGATAACTGATGATCACTGAACTCAGCGTTGAGCACCTGGCCCTGCTGATTGCGCTTGAGCGACAGGCGCAAAGTGGCACTTCTGATACGCAAATGCTTGCAGCGTTGGGTAGCCAGGACACTTGCGTGTTGGGCTGGTGGCAGGATGAGCAACTGTTAGGGTACGCCATTTTAGCGCGACTGCCGTTTGAGGCGGAGCTGCAAGCCATTGGGGTTTTACCCGAGCGTCGTCAAAATGGCGCGGGTCTGGCGTTGATGGAAGCGGTGTTTACTACTGCGCAAGGCTGGTCCAGCGAGCGACTGCTGCTAGAGGTGCGAATGGGTAATCTTAGTGCTATCCGGCTCTACCAGCGCTGCGGGTTTAGTGAAGACGGGCGGCGCAAAGGCTACTACCCAGCGGCCAAAGGGGCCACTGGGCGAGAAGACGCGCTACTCATGTCGCAGGTGCTCTAAGTAGCGCAAAGCTAGTTACGAAGCGCTAGTTGTTTCGAGGCTGTCAAACTTGCTGAGTAGACTGTTGAGGCGACGCTCCCACTCTTCGCGCTCCTCTTTCAGCTTGGCGTTTTCGCCGCGCAACTCTTCATTTTCCAACTTCATCATTTCCAGTGCATCAACGGTATCGGTGACTTTCTGTTCAAGCTGATTAAATAATTCCAGACTCATGTATCTCTCCCTGGTGTAAAAACGAAAACCCATGATAGGTCATAAAAAAAGCACCCAAATAAACAAGCGCAAGGCTTGTCAGTAGATACGAATGAGGCGAGCGTAACGCCACCGCCGCGTGGCGGCAAGCGCTGTTTAAGGTGCTTGACGTTGATAGAGCCGTGCAGTGCTTTCGCCCGCCTGGGTTTCGCGGTGCAATAGCCAGTTGGTGGGCACCTTGGGAGCGAGCGACGTCTCGGTTTCCAGGTAAATCATTGCCTCGTTATCAAGCCAGCCGCTATTTTCCAGCGCCGTACAACACGGCGCGGCCAATTGCTGATGGAAGGGCGGGTCGAGAAAGACCAGCGTATAGGGCTTGGCTGGGCACGTCAGGTAGGCTTGAACGTCGTTAACATGCACCGCGCTTGCGGTAATGTTGAGCGATGCCAGATTGGTCGACAGCTGCTCCGCTACTCGCGGGTTGCGCTCGACAAAATCGACCCAGGCCGCGCCGCGAGACACGGCTTCAATGCCCAGCGCGCCGGTACCTGCGAATAGGTCGAGTACCTGTTGCCCGTAAAGCTGTTGGCCGAGCCAGTTGAACAGCGTTTCACGCACGCGGTCTGGGGTTGGACGCAAGCCAGGGCTATCCAATATCGGCAACTGACGGCGGCGGAACTCACCGCCGATAATGCGCAGTTTGCCAGGTTGTTGAACGCCACGCCGAGTAGATGCAAGGCGGGGAGCAGAAGATTTAGGGGGGCGTTTTCGTGTCATGAAACGGATTGTAGCGGGCTGTTTATCCAAAGTCTTGGATTACGGTGTTAGCATAACCTTAATGTCCACTATTTATGTCGGGTAACACTCATGTTTGGTTTTTTTAAACGCAAGAATAAGCAAGATCCGCAACAAGCGCCTCAAGACAAGCAGGCGCAGGAGGAGCCGTTAAAGGAGCAGCCTCCAGAACAAGCCGATGAGCTGGACATTGCGACGCCCGAGACTTCCACTGACGTTGTTACTGACATTGTTGAAGAGACCTCAATAGCGACGGAAACTTTGCCAGAGCCAGAGCCAGAGCCAGAGCCAGAGCCAGAGCCAGAGCCAGAGCCAGAGCCAGAGCCAGAGCCAGAGCCAGAGCCAGAGCCAGAGCCAGAGCCAGAGCCAGAGTTGACGCCCGCGCCCGCCTTGCAAGAGAAACCGGTGGCCACCAAAAGTGACCAGAAAGGCTGGTTTGCGCGTATAAAGTCAGGCCTGGGGAAAACCCGCGCCAATTTAACCGACGGCATCGCCGACCTTTTTTTAGGTAAAAAACAGATCGATGACGAACTGCTGGAAGATCTGGAAACGCAGCTGTTAATGGCCGACGTGGGCATTGACGCGACGACCGAGATTATTGGCCGCCTGGAAGCGCGCGTCTCGCGCAAAGAGTTGAACAACCCCGAAGCGCTCTACCGTGGCCTGCAAGAAGAATTGTCCACCATGCTGGCGCCGGTCGCTAAGCCGCTTGTGCTTGAGAAGGCGGGCAAGGGGCCGTTTGTCATTTTAGTGGTAGGCGTTAACGGCGTGGGTAAAACCACCACCATCGGTAAGCTCACCCAGCGTTTTCAGCGCGAAGGCAAAAGCGTTATGTTGGCGGCCGGTGACACCTTCCGTGCCGCCGCCGTCGAACAGCTCAAAGTCTGGGGCGAGCGCAACAAGGTGCCAGTGATCGCCCAGCACACCGGCGCGGACAGTGCCTCGGTGATTTATGACGCGGTAGCAGCCGCTACCGCGCGCGGTGTCGATGTGTTGATCGCCGATACCGCCGGTCGACTGCATAACAAAAGCCACCTGATGGAAGAGCTGAAAAAAGTCCACCGGGTGATGCAGAAGCTAGATGACACCGCCCCCCATGAAGTAATGCTGGTGCTGGATGCGGGCACCGGGCAAAACGCTATTTCCCAGGCCAGCACCTTTAATGATGCCGTGCCGGTCAGCGGAATCACGCTAACAAAGCTGGATGGCACCGCCAAAGGCGGGATTATTTTCGCGCTGGCCAAACAGCTGGAAACGCCGATTCGCTTTATTGGCGTGGGGGAGGGCATCGACGATCTGCGCCCATTCGAGGCCAATGATTTTGTCCAAGCGCTGTTTGACCGCCAAGAGGACGATGCCAGCGCATGATCGCTTTTGAGCATGTGGGAAAACGCTACGGCGGGCGCTTTGAGGCGCTGGCGCATCTTAACTTTCGCGTTGCCCGGGGCGAGATGGTGTTTCTTACCGGCCACTCCGGGGCGGGGAAAAGCTCGTTACTACGCCTAGTGATGCGCCTAGAGAAACCTAGCCGTGGGCGCGTCGTTGTGGCAGGGCACGACATTGCCCAGCTGCATGCCAGCCAAGTGCCATTCTATCGGCGCCAAATTGGCGTGGTTTTCCAGGATCATCAGCTGCTCTTTGATCGCAGCATTTTTCACAATGTCTCTCTACCGCTGGAGATTCAAGGGGTTGAGCCTCGGGAAGCCGCCCGCCGAGTACGTGCCGCGTTAGATAAAGTGGGGCTGCTGCATCGTGAAAAGGCGTTGCCCATAGAACTCTCCGGCGGCGAGCAGCAGCGGGTAGGCATTGCCCGGGCGGTGGTTAATAAGCCCGCGCTGCTGCTTGCTGATGAACCGACGGGCAACCTGGATCCCCAACTCTCGGCGGATATCATGGCGCTGTTTGAGGACTTTAATCGGATTGGTACCACGGTGATGATCGCCAGCCACGATTTGGCCCTGATTGCCCGTCTGCGCCACCGCATCCTGCGCTTAAGCGACGGCAGGCTGGTCGCCGATGAGGGGGCGGTATGAAGTCATCAACGACACCCAAGCGTCGTCAGGGTGCGGCATTAAAAACGCCGCGCAAAGCCGCTGTTAAACCAGCGGTTGAGAAAGCCCGAGTCCCACAACGGGGCGCCAGATCACAGCAGACGCGCTTTTCCAGCCGTCTGCGGGCATGGGGTCGCCATCACCGCAGCATGGCGTGGGATAGCTTTCAGCGCTTGATACGCTATCCGCTGGGTAATCTCCTGACCATGCTGGCGATCGCTATTGCACTGGTACTGCCTGCGGCGCTGTGGCTAACCCTGGACAGCGCGCGGTTGTTGGATGCAGAGCTTGATGAGAGCGCCACCCTAACGGTCTACCTGGAGTTGAGCGCCGATGATGCCCAGTCGCTGCGTATCGAAGAGGCGGTCAACGCGGAACCGGACGTGCTCGAAACCCAACTGATCAGCGCCGAGCAGGGGATGGCGGAGTTCCAGCAGTCGCTGGGGCTAGATGATGCCTTGGCAGGGCTGGAGAGTAACCCGCTGCCTATCAGCATGGTGGTGCGCCCGGAAAGCGTTGACCCGGTTGCCATGCAGCAGTTGGCCGCCCGCCTTGAAGCGCTCACTGGGGTTGATGAGGTGCGCCTTGACCTGGCCTGGGTGGAGCGGCTGCGAAACCTGGCGGAACTAGGCCGACGTGTGGCGCTGGCGCTGGGTGCGCTGTTTGGTTTAGGCGTGCTGCTGGTGGTCGGCAATACTATTCGCCTCTCGGTGGAGAGTCGCCGCCGGGAAATTGAAGTCGTGATGCTCATTGGCGCTACGCATGCCTTTGTGCGACGGCCTTTTCTTTATAGCGGCGCTTGGTACGGTTTTGGCGGTGGGCTGTTGGCGCTGGCTTTGTTAGGCCTGGGCAATCACTGGCTTTCCCTGCCGGTAGCCGCTCTGGCGGCCAGTTACGGAGCGAGTTTCTCTTTGCCCCAACTTGACGTGACAGGCTCTACAATTCTGCTATCTTGCAGTACACTACTAGGTTGGTTGGGTGCCTGGTTGGCGGTGACTCGTCATCTCTCAAGCATTCGGCCACGATAATTGATAGATTTTAGGCAGTTAATGCGATACGGCTGGTGATGCTTAACCTGCGAACTTTATGCTGGCGTTAGGGTCTTAGTTTCGCAGACTTTTTATGACTGAATTAGTATCACGGTTTTGTAATAGGTTATTGATAACGTGCTACGTCAACCACGATGGGTTACAGGGGAGACCACCTGCACATGAGCACTAGTCTTCTACCGGTGGGGCAGCTTTCGCCCGGCGGCGATCTGGGCGGTTATATCCGCGCGGTCAATGGAATTTCGGTATTAACAGCCGATGAAGAGCGCGAACTCGCTTATCGTCTCTATGATGAAGGTGATCTGGAAGCCGCTCGTCGTTTGGTACTGTCGCATTTGCGCTTTGTGGTGCATATCGCGCGAAGCTATTCGGGCTATGGGTTGCCTCAAGCGGATCTGATTCAAGAGGGTAACGTTGGCTTGATGAAAGCCGTCAAGCGCTTCGATCCGAACCAGGGCGTGCGTCTGGTTTCGTTTGCCGTGCATTGGATTAAAGCGGAAATCCACGAATTTGTGCTGCGCAACTGGCGGATCGTTAAAATCGCCACGACCAAAGCCCAGCGTAAGCTGTTCTTTAATCTGCGCGGTGCCAAGAAGCGTTTGGCATGGTTGAATAACGACGAAGTGGCCGCCATCGCCAAGGATCTCGACGTTAAACCTGAGATTGTGCGCGATATGGAAGGGCGCTTGTCGTCTTACGATGCAGGCTATGATGCCCCGGCAGGCGATGATGAAGAGAGCACCTATCAAGCTCCGGTGCACTTCCTGGATGATTCCGCGTCCGACCCTGCCACGCAACTGGAAGATAGCAACTTCGAGGAAGACTCGACGCGTCGTTTACAGCTTGCCCTTGAAGGGCTGGATGAGCGCTCGCGGGATATTCTCCAGCGCCGCTGGCTGGCCGATAGCAAAGAGACGCTGCATGATCTGGCCGATGTTTACGGGGTCAGCGCGGAGCGTATTCGCCAGCTGGAAAAAAATGCCATGAAAAAGCTACGTCAGAAAATGGGCGAGGCAATGGTGGCTTAACGTCCCTTGCTAGCTTAAAGCAGTATCAAGGTAGCGTTTGTCGCTATTTCAGCATCAAAAAAACCGGCTCACTTTAAAGGAGCCGGTTTTTTTTGTGCCACCAATACGCTCGCCTAAGCGGGCTGTGCCGTGGCGCGCAGTAAGTGGGCTGACAGCAGCGACCACTGATCTTCCCAGTGTTCGGTGGGCAGGCGCTTAAAGTCGCTGCGCACATACTGGGAAATTCGCCCCTCCGCCTGGGCCGCTAGCAAATTGGCAACGGCAGACGCGGGGATAGTGGGGCGCAGGCCTTCACGCAGCTCGGCTTCACGCAGAATCTGCTTGAGCTGCGTTTCCAGGCGCTCGAACAGCTGGTTAACCCGCTGGCGTAGCCGAGCGGTTTCACCGGTAAGCACGTCGCCGCCCATTACACGGGCCAATCCAGGGTTTTTTTCAGCAAAACCTAATAGCAGCGCTAAGATGGTGCCGCAGCGCGTAGTAGCGTCGGGTACGTCTGCTAAAATACGCGTTATACGCTCAAAAATGCTCTCTTCAATAAAGTCGATGAGCCCCTCAAACATACGCGCTTTGCTGGGGAAGTGGCGGTAGAGCGCCGCTTCTGAAACGCCTACCTGGCGGGCGAGGGCGGCTGTGGTAATGCGCTTGCCGCTATCTTCCTCAAGCATCAATGCCAGGGCTTGGAGAATCTGCTCGCGGCGGCGAGGTTTTTGATCTTCGCTCATAATGTGGCCTCCGTCGCGGTTAGCTCGCGTCCTTGATTTGAGTACCTACCCCAGCGTTGGTGAAAATTTCCAGCAACACCGCGTGGGGGACACGGCCATCAATAATGTGCGAGCTGTTCACGCCGCCCTTTACTGCATCCAGCGCGCAGCGGATTTTGGGCAGCATGCCGCCATAAATCGTGCCATCGGCGATCAGATCATCCACCTGAGCGGTGCTTAAACCGGTGAGCACTTCACCTTCGGTGTTCATTAATCCGGCGACATTAGTGAGCAGCATCAGCTTTTCTGCATTGAGCGCTTCGGCGATCTTGCCCGCGACCAAGTCAGCATTGATATTGTAGCTGTGGCCTGCGGCATCGACGCCAATCGGTGCAATCACCGGGATAAAATCACGCGCCGCCAGCATTTCGATAAGTTCGGTTGAGATCGACTCCACTTCGCCCACATGGCCAATATCGATTATCTCGGGCGCCGTCATTTCAGGACTTTGGTGCTCAACCTTGAGCTGGCGGGCGCGAATTTGTGAGCCATCTTTACCGGTCAAGCCAATCGCTTTACCGCCGCTTTGGTTGATCAGGTTGACGATGCTTTTGTTGACCAAGCCGCCCAGTACCATCTCGACCACGTCCATGGTTTGCGAGTCGGTAACGCGCATGCCGTTGACGAAGCGCGACTCAATGTTGAGCTTTTTGAGTAGGTCCCCGATCTGCGGCCCGCCGCCGTGCACCACCACCGGGTTGATACCGACTTCCTTCATTAACACGATATCGCGGGCAAAGGAGTCAATCAGGGTGCTCTCGGTCATGGCGTTACCGCCGTATTTGACCACCACGGTTTTGCCGGAGAACTGCTGAATATAGGGGAGGGCTTCGGAAAGCACCTCCACAACGACCTGGGGGTCGCGACTGGCTGAACTCATGAGGTTGTCCCTTGCGAACGTTTATTATGCTGCTAACGTTTATGCTGATTGAGTGATGAGGGTCGCGCTTTCTAGGTGGTCGCGATCCCTTCAGCGCCTAACTATTTTGCGAGCTATTTACCGAGCCATTTGAAGAGCTATTTGAAAAGCTATCTGTCTAGTCGGGTAGCTCAATGTCTGGCGCGACGCGCAAAAGCGCGTCGTTAAAAACGGCTTTGATGCGTGCTAGCGCGGCATCGTCTTTACCTTCAAAGCGCATTACCAGGGCTGGCGTGGTGTTAGAGGCGCGGCACAGGCCCCAGCCATCCTGGTAGTCAACACGGATACCGTCCAAAGTTGTTTTGATACCTTCGCCGAAGTCGCCCTCGCGAGCAAGCTTATCCACCAGAGAAAATTTGTTATCGTCGGTAACCGCAATATTAATTTCCGGGGTAGCCACGTCTTGGGGGAAGTTGGCAAAAAACGTATCGGCGTCGTCGGCTTGGTTGGCGAAAATCTCCACCAGCCGAGCGGCGGCATAGAGACCATCGTCAAAGCCATACCAGCGCTCTTTGAAAAAAATGTGCCCGCTCATCTCACCGCCAAGCTGGGCGCCGGTCTCCTGCATGCGCGCCTTGATCATCGAATGTCCGGTACGCCACATTTCCGGTTCGCCGCCGGCCTCGCTGATGACTTTGACCAGGTTGCCGGTGCACTTAATATCGAAAATAACCTTGGCCCCGGGTTGGCGCGCGAGCATATCGGTGGCAAACACCATTAGCAGGTGGTCGGGATAAATCAGCTTGCCAGAGGGGGTGACAACGCCCAGGCGGTCGCCATCACCATCGAAGGCAAGTCCAATGTCGGCCCTGGTTTCATGCACTTTGCGGATCAGATCCTGGACATTTTCCGGCTTGCCGGGATCAGGGTGATGATTGGGAAAGTTGCCGTCAATTTCGGCAAACAGCGGAATGGTCTCAATACCTAATCGTGCCAGCAGCTGCGGGCCGAGCTCCCCGGCAACGCCGTTACCGCAGTCGACCACGGCCTTGATCGGTCGATTGATTTTAACGTCGCTTAGAATGCGCGCTAAGTAGCGTTCACGGATGTCCTGCTGGCTGATGCGCCCTTGAATATTGTCCAAGTTACTGTCTAGGTTGCCGGACTGGATACGCTCGAAAAGGGCGGTAATCGCATCGCCAGACAGCGTTTCGCCGTTAAGCACGATTTTAAAGCCGTTATAGTCGGGGGGATTATGGCTACCGGTGACCATCACCCCCGATTGGGTGCCCTCCAGTGTATGAGTGGCGAAGTAGAGCACCGGGGTGGGTACCATGCCGATGTCGATCACGTCGCGACCTGCGGCGTTCAGGCCCCGCATCAGCGCTGCTTGTAGTCGAGCGCCTGAAAGGCGCCCGTCGCGGGCTACGACCACGCTGGATTCGCCTCGTGCGGCGGCTTCAGAGCCGACGGCACGCCCGATCATTTCGACCGTCTCTTCAGTTAGCGTGTCGTCAACGATACCGCGAATATCGTAGGCGCGAAAAATCGAAGCAGGTACAGAGTGTGCGTTCATAGGGCTTCCCAGCTAAACGGACGTTTCCTTAAAAAGGCTTCCTAAGCAGGCGTGATGGCTCGCTACTGACTGCCCGTACTGCCAAACCCGCCGCTGCCCCGGGAGGAGTCTTCAAAGGCGTCGACCAAGGAGAGTTCAGCTTGCACGACAGGCACCAGCACGTACTGTGCCAGCCGATCAAAAGGGGTTAGCGTAAACGTACTTTGACCACGGTTCCAGACCGAAATCATCAGTTCGCCCTGGTAATCTGAGTCGATCAAACCCACTAAATTGCCCAGCACGATGCCATGTTTATGCCCCAAACCAGAGCGCGGCAGGATCATGCCCGCCAAACCTGGATCTTCAATATAGATGGCAATCCCGGTGCGTACGAGCTGACAATCTCCGGGCGCTAGTATTAACGGCTCATCCAGCAGGGCGCGCAGATCCATTCCCGCCGAGCCAGCCGTCGCGTAGGCAGGGAGGTAGTCGTGCAAACGGTCATCTAATACTTTGCACTGTAGTCGGGGGCGGGCACTCATTGAGACTCTCCAGAAGTTTTCTTAGCGGCTGTTTTAGGAAGCAGGGCGAGCGCTTGACGGATGATGATGGTGGCCAGTTGGGTCTTCGGCTGCGCTGTTTCTGAGCGGCTCTCGACGCCTTGAGGGGTGCGCCAGAGTAACCAGGCGGCGTTCTGATCGCTGCCAAAGCCCAGGCCCGCCTGGGAAACGTCGTTGGCGACGATCATGTCTAACCCTTTGCGCTGTAATTTATCCCGTGCGTAGCGCTCAACCTCTTGGGTTTCGGCGGCAAAGCCAATCACTAGCGGGCGTTGTTTAGCGGGCAGTGCTGCGACGCTGGCGATAATATCGGGATTTTTAACCAGGGTCAGGGTGAGTGTGTCGCTATCGTCCTGCTTTTTGAGCTTATGCTCGGCAGGGGCTGCGGCTCGATAGTCGGCGACGGCCGCGCAGCCGATAAAAAGTGCCGCCTGTGGCGCTAGCCGCTGAGCTTCAGCGTGCATCTGTTCGGCTGACTCAACGTCAATCCGCGTCACGCCCCGAGGGGTGGGTAGGTTAACCGGCCCGCTGATCAGCGTCACCTTTGCGCCTTCAGCTTCCGCGGCTGCGGCCAGGGCAAAGCCCATTTTTCCCGAGCTGTGATTGGAGAGATAGCGTACGGGATCCAGCGGCTCACGGGTTGGGCCAGCGGTAATCACAATATGGGGAGCATGTGAGTGGGGTGCTGTGGTGAGAGGCGCTACAAACAGCGCCATTACCGCGCTAAAAATCTCTTCAGGCTCGCTCATGCGGCCTGGCCCCACATCGCCACAGGCTTGATCCCCTGCGGCAGGGCCTATGGGCTGCCAGCCGTCATGCTCCAGCTGCACTACATTGCGCTGGGTGGCAGGGTGTCGCCACATGGCCTGGTTCATCGCCGGGGCAATCAGTTTGGGCGCTTCAGAGGCCAGGCAGAGCGTGGTGAGCAGGTCGTCGGCCATGCCGTGCACCAAGCGAGCGATAAGGTCGGCAGTCGCCGGAGCGATCAATACGACGTCCGCCCAGCGGGCCAATTCAATATGGCCCATACCCGCTTCGGCTTCGGGATCGAGCAAGGAGGTGCGCACGGGCTCACCGGAGAGCGCCTGCAGCGTGAGCGGGGTAATAAAGGCCTGTGCCCCGTCGGTCATCACCACGCGCACCTCGCAGCCCGCTTGCTTGAGCAGGCGTACAATCAGCGCGCTTTTGTAAGCTGCGATACCCGCACTGACGCCTAGCAGTATGCGTTTGCCTGCGAGCGTCGAGGCGCTTGTCGAGTTAACAGCAGAGGCCATGGTCAGTGATCCATATCCGCGTTCGTAAGGAGGCTTACCATACCATTGGCACCAACAATTTGGCATATTGAGCACAAACAAGGTTAAGCTAGGTTTAATGAGGCTTGTTGCTGTAAAGCTAATTGCGTTGAGGCTGGCTTCGATCAATAAAGATGGGCAGCGCGGGTGAGGTGCGATGGGAATCAATCACTGGCCGGAAGGTGAGCGGCCCCGGGAAAAGCTATTAAATACTGGAGCACAGGCGCTTTCAGACGCTGAGTTGCTGGCAATTTTTTTGCGTGTTGGCGTGCAGGGCCGTTCGGCGGTCGATTTAGCGCGTGATTTACTCACTAGTTTCGGCGGTTTGCGTCAACTGCTTGAGGCCGATCAAGAAAGCTTCTGCACTGCGCGTGGGTTAGGCAGCGCCAAGTACGCACAGCTCCAGGCGACGCTTGAGCTATCGCGACGCCATTTAGCCAGCCAGTTGGCGCGAGGCAATGCGCTGACATCACCTGCCTTGGTGCGCCACTACCTGAGTTCGCAGCTACGTCATTTAGGGCATGAAGAGTTTGCGGTACTTTTTTTGGATACCCAGCACCGAATTATTCGCTATGAATCGCTGTTTCGCGGTACCCTAGATAGCGCATCTGTTTACCCTCGCGAAGTTGCCAAGCGCGCGTTAGAACTGAGCGCTGGCGCTGTTATCCTGGCGCATAACCACCCTTCTGGTGTGGCAGAGCCAAGCGATGCTGATCGACGTATCACGGAACGCTTAAAAGACGCGCTGGCACTTTTTGACGTGCGCGTGCTGGATCATTTCGTGGTGGGGGATGGAGAAGTGATCTCTTTTGCCGAGCGCGGCTGGCTATAAGCAGCGTCAGTACGTAGTGCCCTATGCAATGTTGACTAAGTAAAATGAGCAAAAAAGTGCTTTTTCAGCCTTTTTTGTGGGTTTTGCTTGCTGTAAGTCGGGTGCTCTGGTATAAAGTGCCACCTTTAAACTTGGGTTGAATAACGGATTTGGATAAAGCTTGGCGGTTAACGGCGTCGACACCTTCCCTGCTCCGGTTTGCCCGACAGTTTTGAACACTCAGGTTATTATATCCTGGCCAAGCAGTTGGAGGCTCTAATGTCCAAAGTATGTCAGGTTACCGGCAAGCGTCCGGTAACTGGAAATAACGTTTCACACTCAATGCGTAAGACACGTCGTCGTTTCTTGCCGAACCTGCATACCCATCGTTTTTGGGTTGAGTCTGAAAACCGCTTCGTCAAGCTGCGCGTTTCCACTAAAGGAATGCGCATTATTGATAAAAACGGTATCGACGCAGTGTTGGTTGATATTCGTAAGCGCGGCGACGCTATCTAAGCCAGCGTTTCGGACCAAGCATTTTGGAAGGATTAAACCATGCGCGATAAAATCAAGCTGGTGTCTAGTGCCGGTACAGGTCACTTCTACACCACTGATAAGAACAAGCGGAATACTCCGGATAAATTCGAATTCAAAAAATTCGACCCGGTCATCCGTAAGCACGTGATCTACAAGGAAGCCAAGATCAAGTAATCGCTTTTGCGATGTTGATCAGCTTCCACTGCAGGCGAGCGCCTGTTCAAAAACCCGGCCTCAAGCCGGGTTTTTGCATGCATGTCTTTCGTGTATCGCATGCTTTGCTAAACCACCTTCATTAGGCTGTCATTACAGGCCGGTACGATGTCTCAATATGCCCGAACTTCCTGAAGTTGAAACCACCCGACGCGGGATTGCTCCCTATATTGAAGGTCAGGAAGTCACCGAAGTCCTGGTGCGTCAGCCGCGACTGCGTGTGCCAGTGCCCGATGACTTGGCCGAGCGGTTGGTGGGCGCGCGCATTGGGGTGTTGATGCGGCGTGCAAAATACCTGCAGATTCCTATTCAGGCGGGTGACGCGCTTGAAGGTGACGCTAGCGCGACACTGTTATGGCACTTGGGTATGTCGGGCAGTCTACGGATTGCCCGGGTGGGGGATTTGCCTAAAAAACATGACCACGTGGACGTGGTGACTGCCAGCGGCTATGTGCTGCGCTATCACGATCCCCGTCGATTTGGCTTTGTGGATTGGCAGGCCGCAGACGCAGCGCAGGATAAACGGCTTGCTCACTTGGGCCCAGAGCCGCTGTCTGATGCGTTTAACGGCAAATGGCTGTATACGCTCTCGCGTAACAAACGCGTGGCGGTAAAGCCGTTTCTGATGGATAACCAAGTGGTTGTCGGCGCCGGGAATATCTACGCGGCAGAAGCACTGTTTATGGCGGGTATTGATCCGCGCCGGGCGGCGGGAAGAGTTTCCCGTGCTCGCTATGACGCCTTGGCCCTGGCCGTGAAAGAGGTGTTGGCGGCGGCGATTACCCAGGGCGGCACCACGCTGCGGGATTTTGTCAGTGGCCAGGGCGAGCCCGGCTACTTCGCCCAACGCCTGAATGTTTATGGTCGCCACGGCCAGCCTTGTTTGCGCTGTGGCGCTGAGCTTAGGCGCATTACGCTTGGCCAGCGTGCCAGTGTGTTCTGCCCTGGCTGCCAGCGCTAATGCCTACCTATCAGTGCTACTGTTTTATTTAAGTATCGCTTTGCCTCATCTTTTTGCCTTGTCTGAGTTTTTAAAACACGGGTTTTTAAGCCCAGGTTTTAAGACACAGGTTTTTAAGGCAAGGTTTTAAAGACAAAATTTTTGGAGATTGCTGTGACCCAACGCCTGCGCCTGAATAAAAATGCTGACCGCCGCCTGAAAGCGGGCCATCTCTGGATCTACTCCAATGAGGTGGATATCAAAGAGACGCCGCTGAAAAACTTTGCGGCAGGCGAAACCGCTCTGGTAGAAGCCTCCAATGGAAAAGTCATGGCGGTGGCTTACGTTAATCCCCATTCGCTAATTGCAGCCCGTGTGATGTCTCGCGACCCCGAGATGCGCTTGGATCGCTCGCTGTTTGTGCACCGCTTTAATCAAGCGTTGGCGCTGCGTCAGCGCCTGTATGCGCAGCCGTTCTACCGCTTGATTCACGGCGAAGGCGACCTGTTGCCAGGCTTGGTGATTGATCGTTTTGGTGATGTCCTCGTCGTGCAGCTCAATACCGCGGGTATGCAGGCCTTGGCTGATGAAATTGTCGACGCGCTGGAAAAAGTCATCAAGCCGGAAGTGATCGTTTTCCGTAATGACACTGGCGGCCGCCGTCAGGAAGGTCTTGAGGCCCACGTTGACGTCATCAAAGGCACGCTGCCTGACGAAGTGGTGCTCGAAGAGAACGGTGCCCGCTTTGTGGTGCCGGTGCTTAATGGTCAGAAAACCGGCTGGTTCTTTGATCACCGGGTTAATCGCGAATGGGTCAATCGCCAGGTGGAAGGTAAGCGTGTGCTGGACGTATTCAGCTACGTAGGTGGTTGGGGCGTGCAGGCGGCCGTTCATGGCGCGAAAGAGGTGCTGTGTCTGGACTCTTCTGGCCCGGCGCTGGATCAAGTCGCCCGCAACGCCGAGCTGAACGGCGTGCAGGAGAAGGTGGCGGTTAGCGAAGGAGACGCGTTTGAAGCGCTAGCGGCGTTGAAGGCAGAGGGCGAGGAGTTTGACGTGGTCATTATTGACCCGCCGGCGTTTATCAAAAAGCGCAAGGACATTCCCAACGGTGAGCGCGCCTATGCCCGCTTGAACCGCGAAGCTATGCGACTGTTGGGGCGTGATGGTCTGCTGCTGTCAGCCTCTTGCTCAATGCATCTTGCACCTGAGCGTTTAATGGACGTAGTGCGTGGTGCGGTTCGCCACCAGGATCGTCACGGGCAGGTGATTTTCCAAGGCCACCAAGGGCCTGATCACCCGGTGCATCCGGCTATTCCTGAAACGTCTTACCTGAAGGCGCTGGGTGTGCGTGTGTTCCGCGACTAGTTCAGGCTAGAGTTCAGAGACGTCAGCGTGCAGGGGATTCAAGTTACACGGGAGTTAGCCAATGGAGTGGGCACTGCCCGATCCTTTTGTGATCGATATCCGCGTGGCCGATGAGGCGATCGATGCTTATCAGCACGTCAACAACAGTGAATACCTGCGCTGGGTTGAGCAGATTAGCTGGGCTCACTCGGTCGCGCTCGGCCTCTCTCTCGAGCGTTACCAAGAGCTTGATCGGGCCATGGTGGTTCACCGCCACGAGCTGGATTATCTGGCGCCTGCCTTTGCAGGTGATGAGCTACAGTTGGCGACCTGGATTGTCGATTGTGACGAGCGCTTTAGTCTAACGAGGCGTTTTCAGTTGGTGCGTGTCAACGATGCGAAAACACTGCTTTACGCCCGTACGCGCTTTGCCTGTGTAGCGCTTACTTCGGGTCGACCCAAACGCCTGCCCGAGGAGTATCGGCGTATCTACGGCGGCGCAGTTATTGTGGAGTGACGAAGAAAGAAGTGGATTTTTTCGTGTAGAACCGGCAATCGCTAGATTTTTCTCCTAAAAAACGCCTTAACCGGCGTTTTTTTTGTTTTGCGTTCCTGGGGTGGTGGTCAACGTTAGCTGTGCTGTAATTTGCTTAACAACATGACTCACCTTTAAAAGCACAGGAAAAATCCAATGAAAATCGCCGTTCCCAAAGAGATCAAAAATCACGAGTATCGCGTGGCCTTAACCCCTACCGGCGCACGGGAATTAGCCGGACGCGGCCATCAGGTGAGCGTTCAGGCCGGTGCTGGAGAAGGTGCAGGCTTTAGCGATGCTGATTTCCAAGCCGCTGGCGCACAAATAGAAGCGGATGTGGATACTTTGTGGCGTAACGCCGAGCTGATCCTCAAAGTGAAAGAACCGCAGCCGGACGAAGTGGCGCGACTCACCCCACAGCATACGCTGTTCACCTATCTACACCTGGCCGCCGAAGAGCCCCTTACCCGCGGTCTGATGGAGAGCGGTGCCACCTGTATCGCCTATGAAACCATTACCGATGCCCGCGGTGGCCTGCCGCTGCTGGCGCCAATGAGCACCGTGGCGGGACGAATGGCGGTACAGGCGGGGGCTCATAGCCTGGAGAAGGCCCAGGGCGGTGCAGGCGTACTGTTGCCCGGTGTGCCCGGTGTGGCGCCGGGTAAGGTAACCGTGATCGGGGGTGGCGTAGTAGGCGAAAACGCTGCGCGCATGGCGCTGGGGTTAGGCGCGGAGGTTACCATTCTGGATAAGTCGTTAGCGCGGCTTGAAGTGCTGGATGACCGTTATCAGGGCCGCATTAAAACCGTTTACTCCACCGCAGACGCGCTGGAAACGGCCACACGTGAGTCGGATATGATCATTGGCGCGGTGCTGGTGCCCGGCGCCGCCGCGCCAAAATTGATAACGCGCAGCATGTTGGCTGATATGAAGCCTGGCAGCGTACTGGTCGATGTTGCCATCGATCAGGGCGGCTGTTTTGAAACCAGCAAGCCCACTACTCATGCCGAGCCGACCTATATCGTCGATGGGGTGGTGCACTACTGCGTGGCCAATATGCCCGGCGCGGTAGCACGTACCTCCACCCAGGGGCTGACCAACGCCACGCTGCCCTTTGTGCTTGCCCTGGCAGATAAGGGCTGGCAGCAGGCGCTGCGTGACGACCCGCACTTCCTGCCGGGCCTTAACGTGCACGCGGGTCAAGTCACCTACCAAGCCGTAGCGGATGCCTTTGGGCTGGAAAGCAGTGATCCTGCAAGCGTTGTTGGCAGCTAAGCTGTTAGAAGCAAACTGCTGGTGGCTAATTAATTAGTCGCATCCCGGGCTGGCGTTAGTTCAGTAGTGGGGCGGAAGTTCATCCTCGGGGCGCTGACTGCCCTGGGGTTCGCTTGCCTGGAGTGCCTGGTGCTGCTCACGCAGACGTTCGCGCATTAGCCCGCTGAGCTGCTCCAGTTTCTCCAGGCGCCGCTCCTGTTGTACCACTGCTTGATCCAGGGTATCCAGCCAGTGCTCTTGATGGGCTAAGCGGCTCTCTAAAGATTCAAGACGTTGAGCCAGGTCAACAGGCGATAATTCGTGTGTCATGATAACATTGCAGCCTTATGTAGTAGTATGCCGGTGCTATTGGGAATGGGCCTGATAGTGCGGGTATTGTCCTTCGTCTGTTACCCATACAACAAGAGAGCTTTTTTTTTCTATGAACCCAAAAGTTGTGTTTCGCTGTTTCTTAATCAGTGTATTACTTGCCGCCCCCACGCCACTTTTGCTGGCGGGGATTGTTCATTTAACCGATAGTGCCCTCGCCGAGCTGTGGATGGCCGAGCTGGCAATCAGTGGAGTTAGCAGCGTTTATATTGCCGTTGCGATAGGTAGTTTTATTGTTCTGTGTATTGGCACATTAGCGTCTGCCGCTTTTGCGCCCTCGATCGTGGTGGCATCCGATGTGGTGGCTTCGAAGCTAGCAGCGCGCCAACCTCAAGCAGCCGCACCGTTGGACGATGATGAAGAGGAAGACATCATCGATCCTAACGATGGCCGCGAAGAGGGTGAAGTGAAGTGGTTTAATACCAACAAAGGCTACGGTTTTATTACCCGCGATAATGGCGAAGATGTGTTTGTCCACTTCCGAGCCATTCGGGGTCGTGGTCCGCGTATGCTGGCAGAAGGTCAAATCGTGCGTTATCACGTGATTAAAAATGAGCGTGGTTTGCAGGCCGACGATGTGAGTATTATTGAGTGAGCCCAACGGCTAGTTAATTTAGATTGATCGTTGGGTAGCAAACGACCCCGCTTCGGCGGGGTCGTTTGCGTTTAAGCGCTCGCTTAGCGCCCTGAATCGGGCCACTCTATTGCCCCTTCTTTCCCGCCGGGCAACACTTGCCAAAAGCGGTCGGGATCATCACCGGGGTGCCAGCCGCCCAGTGAGCAGCGCACCTCGGTTTGCAACGCTTCTGCGGCCTGTTGGGCACACTCCTGGTCGGTCATCCAAGGTGTGTGGTTGCTATCAAACCATAGGCTGGCAAAGCCATCAGCGGCTTTGTCTACCAGCAATACCGGCACGCAATCGCCCTGGTATTGGCCGCGGGTTTTCCATTTGCCTTTGCCTGCGGGGCTCAGCGGCGGTGCGATTAGCGCGCTTTTCAACCACTCATTGAGCGCATCAAGCGACACGCTGGCTAGGTAAATCTCTATATCGGGGTAACGCTCCATCATAGGTTTACCTCGCCGGAGGAGAGCAGCGCTTGCAGCGTCGCTTCGTAAATCCGGCTTAAGTCGTCTAGATCGCTGGCGCGAACGCGCTCATTGACCTTATGGATGGTGTCGTTGAGCGGGCCTAGCTCGACCACTTGGGCGCCAAGAGTGGCGATAAAACGGCCATCGGAGGTGCCGCCGCTGGTAGAGAGCGTCGGGCGCTCGCCAGTCACCGCTTCAACGCCTTTAATGGCGGCGTCAACCAGCGCGCCTTCCGCGGTTAAAAACGGCTCGCCGTTGAGCGTCCAGTCTACCTGATATTCCAATCCATGCTGGTCGAGAATGGTTTCCGTGCGCGCTTTGAGCTCATCAGAGGTCACCTCGGTGGAGAAGCGCAAGTTAAACACCACTTCCACATCGCCGGGGATCACGTTGGTGGCACCGGTGCCTGCGCGCAGATTGGAAATCTGAAAGCTGGTGGCGGGAAAAAAGTCGTTGCCCGCGTCCCAGTGCTCGTTGACCAGCGCATCCAGCGCTGGCATGGCCTGATGAATGGGGTTCCGGGCTAAATGTGGATAGGCCACGTGACCCTGCACGCCTTTAATGTGCAACGTGGCCCCTAGTGAGCCGCGGCGACCGTTTTTGATCACATCGCCCAGGCGCGTGGTCGAGGATGGCTCGCCGACAATGCAGTAGTCGAGGCGCTCATTGCGCTCGCGCAGGTGCTCGACCACCGCGCGGGTGCCGTCCACTGCCGGGCCCTCTTCATCGGAGGTGATCAGAAAGGCGATACGGCCATCGTGATCTGGGTGGTTGTTCACAAAGCGCTCAACGGCGGTCAGCATCGAGGCCAAGCTGCCTTTCATATCCGCCGCGCCGCGCCCGCACAGCATGCCCTCGTCATCAATGCAGGGCTCAAACGGCGGGTACTGCCAGTTGGTATAGGGGCCGCTGGGTACCACGTCGGTGTGACCGGCAAAGGCCACCACAGGGCCGTGATGGCCGCGAACCGCCCAGAAATTCTTTACGTCGCCAAACGGCAGCCGCTCAATATGAAAACCGAGCGCTGCTAAGCGCTCGATCATGAGTTCCTGGCAGCCCTCGTCGTCCGGCGTTACTGAGGCCCGGCTGAGCAGCTCAAAGGCGAGCGTGAGCGTCGGCGACAGTCCTTCAGGCTCAGTTGTGGGCATGCAGCGCCTCGTTCAGGGCGATAGCACTTTTATTGGTCAAGCACTCAATGCGGCCATTCTGGGAGTTGCGGCGCCACAGCTGGTCGTCTTGCCCGGCTAGCTCGCGGGCGGCTACGGTGCTCACTTCCTGGCCCTGATCATCCAGTAAGGTTACTTTTGAGCCAGCGGTGATATACAGACCTGCTTCTACTGTGCAACGGTCACCCAGTGGAATGCCGATGCCGGCGTTGGCACCGACCAAGCAGCCTTCCCCGACCTTGATGACGATATTGCCGCCACCTGAGAGGGTGCCCATGGTGGAGCAGCCACCGCCCAGGTCGGAGCCTTTACCGACCATCACCCCGGCTGAGATACGGCCTTCGATCATACCGGGTCCTTCCGTACCCGCGTTGAAGTTGACGAAGCCTTCGTGCATGACGGTAGTACCTTCGCCCAGGTAAGCGCCCAGGCGTACGCGGGCAGTGTCGGCAATGCGGATGCCGGTGGGCACTACGTAGTCGGTCATTTTGGGGAATTTATCGACACAGTCGACGGAAAGCGCGCGGCCCGCCATGCGCGCCTTCAAGCGGCGCGTAGGCAGCTCTTCAATGTCGATGGCGCCTTCGTTGGTCCAGGCAATATTGCGCAGAAGGCCAAACATGCCGGTGAGATCGAGACCGTGAGGTTTGACCAGGCGGTGCGACAGCAGGTGCAGTTTTAAATATACCTCTGGCGCGGTTTGTGGCGCTTCGTCGCTCTCTAGGAACATGGCGACCAGCGGGCGTTGGCTGGCAGAGAGCGCTTCGGCAAGCTCTGCTTGGTCAGCGTGCCCGGCGGCGTCTAACGCTTTAGCCAGACGGGTGCAGTCTTCAGGCAAAAAGCTGAGGGCGGTATTGCCTTGGGGGGCGTCAAGAGCCTGTTTAGCGGCTTCCACTAGGTTGGCTGGTGGGTTGAGCAGCGGCGCCGGGTAGTAGATCTCCAGCCAATCGCCCTGGGTGTTTTGGGTGCCGATTCCAAGTGCAAAGCTCAGCATAAGAAGGTGTCCTGTAGTGAGAAATAGTGAAGAAAAACAGACAAAGCCAAGGTGCCTGGTTGTTTAATTACTTAGCTACTTGAGTACTTAGCCGAGCTTGTCGTAATCGCCCTCGCGGTAGCCGACTAAAATTGTGGAGTCGTCTACTTCCAGCAGCGGCCGCTTCAGCAGCGTAGGGTATTTCATTAGTAGCTGGCGGGCCGAGTTGGCGTCGTAATCTTTTTCCTCATCGGAAAGTTCGCGCCAGGTTTTGCTGCGTTTGTTAATGACTTCCACAAGCGGCACGCGATGTAAAATATGTTCTAGCAGCGCAGCGGAGAGACCATCTTTGCGCAGATCGTGGGTTTTATACAGCAGCGCTTTCTCATCCAAGGCTTTACGTGCTTTGCGGCAGGTATCGCAGTTATCGATGATATACAGCGTCAGCATACGACCTCCTGAGAATGTTGAACCAGAGAATGTTGAGTCAGAAAGAGTTGAATAAGTTAACCGCGCTCGACGAGTCGACGAATTCGTTGGGCGGCTTCAAGAGTGGGTGCTAGTTCAGCCACCAGCGCCAGGCGCAAACGCCCCGCGCCGGGGTTAACGCCAGTTGCACCCCTGCGGCCCATTAGGCTGCCCGGCAGTACGCTAACGTGCTGCTCGGCAAACAGTCTCTGCGTGAAGGCGATATCGTCGCCACCGGGTACTGCAGGCCATAGGTAAAAGCTAGCTTGTGGCGCGGGAAAATCCATGACCGGAGCAAGCACCTCGGTGACCGCGCTAAATTTTTCGCGGTAGGCGTCGCGGTTGGCGCGCACGTGCTGCTCATCCTGCCAGGCGGCGATGGAGGCGTGCTGCAGCGGCAGCGACATGGCACAGCCATGGTAAGTGCGGTAGCGCTTAAAAGGAGTGAGCAGTGCCGCATCCCCCGCCACAAAGCCCGAGCGCAGGCCCGGCAAGTTGGAGCGCTTGGAGAGTGAGTGAAACACCACACAGCGCCGGTAGTCATCACGACCCAGCTCGGCGCAGGCTTGCAGCAACCCTGGCGGTGGGGCGGCTTCGTCGAGGTAGAGCTCGGAGTAGCACTCGTCCGAGGCGATAATAAAGTCGTGCTCATCGGCTAACGCAATGAGTTGTTTGAACTCCTCAAGAGGCGTGACGGCTCCGGTGGGATTGCCCGGTGAGCAGATAAACACCACCTGCACATCGCGCCAAATAGCAGCAGGCACAGCGTTGAAGTCAGGTCGGAAATCGTTTTCAGCGGTACAATCCAGATAGAGCGGTTCGCCGCCTGCCAGTAGCGTTGCGCCTTCATAAATCTGATAAAACGGATTGGGCACCGCGACTTTCGCCGGGCGGGTTCGATCCAGCGCCGCCTGCACAAAGGCAAAAATGGCTTCCCGAGTGCCGTTAACGGGGACCACGTGCCGTTCGCTGTCGAGTTCGCGCAGTTGAAAGCGTTGGCTTGCCCAACTGGCGATGGTTTGGCGGAGCGCTGGCAGGCCATTGGTCGCAGGATAGCGGGCCATTTCCAGTTGGTGCGCCACCAGCGCTTCAAGCGCCGCTGGGAAGGGTGCGTGTTGGGGTTCGCCAATGGTCAGCGGGATATGCGCCACGCCAGCTGGAGGCGTTAATTCGGCTTTCAGTGCGGCCAGCTTTTCAAACGGGTAGGGATGCAGGGCGTCAAGGTCGGCGTTCATGATGTGTCCGTTGATGGCTGGCGGCATAAACCGTCGATTATAGGCAAGCCCAGGTGCAGTCTCAAACTCAAACCCCCAGCACCTCAATCAGGCGTTCGCGCAGCTGCTGCTGGCGCTCGGGGTCAGTCAGTGGTTCGCCTGCTTTGGTGGTGATAAAAAAGACGTCTTCTACCCGCTCACCGAGAGTGGCGATTTTTGCCGCGGAAAGCGAGATGTCCTGCTCCATAAAGATACGCCCCACCCGGGCCAGAAGGCCGGGACGGTCGGGAGCCGTTAGCTCCAGCAGCGTGCGCTCATTGGCTGGATCCTGCTCAATCAGCACTTCCGTAGGCACCTTGAAATGCTTGAGCTGGCGCGGCGTGTGGCGGGTGACGATATCTGGATAGTCGTCAGGGTCATCCAGTTCTTCCACCAGATGTTGGCGCATCTCTTCGATGTGGCCTGGGTCACGAATGGGCTGGCCATGGTGGTCGAGCACGATAAAGGTGTTCAGCGTCCAATCGTTGTGGGAGGTCGCAATGCGCGCATCGTGAATCGAAAGCCCCAACTGCTCCATGGCAGCGGCAGTAGCCGCGAAAAGGTCGTCCACCGAACGGGTGTGGATAAACACTTTGGTGCCGCCTTCGGACATGTCCGCCGTCGGTGCGCTGATCAACACCAGCGGCAGCGGCGACTGGTTGTGATTGAGAATGCCCTGGGTCTGCCAAACGATTTCGCTGGGCGCGTACTGTAGGAAGTAGTCTTCCCCTAGCGATTCCCAAAGATGATCGATTTGCTCACGATTAACGCCGATGGTTTGCAGCAGAGAGCGTGCTTCGGTGCGCGTTTCCCGCACCCAGTCGTCGCGGTCGGGTGGATTGTTCAGGCCACGGCGCAGGGCGCGCTTGGTTTCAGCGTGTAGTTGGCGCAGCAGCGATGCCCGCCAGCCGTTCCACAGCGTGGGGTTGGTGGCATTAATGTCGGCCACGGTGAGCACGTAAAGATAGTCCAGGCGCGTTTCGTTACGCACGATCAAGGCAAAATCGCGAATCACATCGGGGTCGCTGATATCGCGCTTTTGCGCCGTCATCGACATCAATAGATGGTGCTCAACCAGCCAACTGACCAAGTTCGTGTCGTGGGGCGAGACGTGGTGGCGCTGGCAAAAATGCTCAACGTCCCGGGCGCCGATTTCCGAGTGATCGCCGCCGCGGCCCTTGCCAATGTCGTGAAACAGCCCGGCGATCCACAGCAGGTCAAGCTTGGGCAACTGCTGCATCAAGGCCACTGCCACAGGAAAGTCACCCTTCGCTTCCGGTTTGCGGAAATTGTGCAGAAATTTGAGCAGCAGCAGGGTGTGGGCATCGACCGTGTAGATGTGAAACAGGTCGTGCTGCATCAGCCCTATGGCGCGGCCAAATTCGGGCAGGTATTTGCCCAGAATACCGTAGCGGTTCATGCGCCGTAGCTGACGGGGTACGTTGCCGGGGGCGCGCATAATGGCCATAAATAGTCGCTGATGGCGCGGGTCTTCCCGGTAGTGGTCGTCGATCTGGTGGCGATGATCGCGAATTAGCCGGATAGTGTCTGCCCGTACCCCTTCGATTTCGGGGTGCTTGGCCATCAGCAGGAATAGCTCCAGCATCGCCGCAGGCCGCTCGCGGAATAGATTGCGCGAACGTACCTGGATATAGCCTCCCTTGGTCTCGAAGCGCTCGTTGAGTTTGACGGTTTCCAGCGCCTCTTTGCCGCGCAGAATGACCTCGTCAAAGTGCTGCAGCAGCATATCGTTGAGTCCCGCCAGCGCGGTGACGTGTCGGTAATAGCGCTTCATAAACTGCTCAACCGCTAGACGTTCCGGCGTATCGCGGAAGCCAAACATTTCGGCGATGGTGCGCTGGTGGTCAAACAGCAGGCGGTCTTCGGCGCGGTCGGTAATCATATGCAGGGCATAGCGCACCTGCCACAAGAACGCCTGCCCCTGGCTTAAAATGCGCAGTTCGGCATCGTTCATAAAGCCGTTGGCGACGATGTCGGTGTACTGCTCGGTACCGAAGTGACGCTTGGCCACCCAGCCGATCATCTGGATATCGCGTAGTCCGCCAGGGGAGCTTTTGAGGTTCGGTTCTAAGTGGTACTCGGAGTTGTTGTAGCGGTAGTGACGGGAGATCTGCTCCTGCCACTTGGCTTCAAAGAAGCGGTCGGCGGGCCAAATGTGCTCGGCCCTGAGGCGTTCGCGCATCGCTTCGCGCAGGCTTTCTGGTCCCGCAATCAGGCGAGATTCGAGCAGGTTGGTGATCACCGTGACATCCGCTTCGGCTTCCCGCTCGCAGTCGCTAAGCGAGCGAACGCTATGACCAATTTCCAGGCCAATATCCCACAGGAAGGTGATAAAAGCGGTCAGCGGTTCGCGATAGGCAGTGTCGTCGTCCTGCTCCAACAGTAGCAGTAGATCGATATCCGAGTGGGGGTGTAGCTCACCACGGCCATAGCCGCCTACTGCCACAAGCGCAATACCATCATCAGGCCACTCATGCTGCGCCCAGGCAATCGCCAGTAGTTGATCCAGGTACCAGGCGCGGCCGCGCACAAGGTCGCGGATGTCTGCACCGGCGCGGAACTGGTCGTCCAGGCGCGCCTGTAGCTCGCGCAGTGCGGCCTTGAAGGGCGCTACCGGCGAACGTGAGCCGGCAAGCTCGGTGCGGAAAAGATCCAGGTCGAAAAGCGTGGTGTCCGGCTCAAACCGGTGGTGGTGTAATAGCATCAGTTGGTTAGAAAACTGAAGTCTTCATCGCCACGCGCGGTCAGTACTTCTACACCGCCCTCGGTCACCAGCAGCGTATGTTCCCACTGCGCTGAAAGGCTGCGATCTTTGGTGACGGCGGTCCAGCCATCGCGTAGCACCTTGGTTTTATACCCGCCAACGTTAATCATCGGCTCGATGGTAAAGCACATGCCTGCGGCGAGCTTAATGTCGGCATCCGGTGCGTAGCCGTCGTAGTGTAAAAACTGCGGCTCTTCGTGGAATTCGGCGCCGATGCCGTGGCCGCAGAAGTCCCGAACGACGGAGTAGCCGTTGCTTTCGGCATGTTTTTGAATCACGCGGGCAAGCTCTGAGAGGCGCACGCCAGGCTTCACCAGCTCGATACTTTTATACAGGCACTCCTGAGTAATTCGGCACAGCCTTTCGCCCTGGATGGTCTCACCCACTACGAACATCACGCTGGAGTCGCCATGGTAGCCGTCGGTGGTCTTAACGGTGATATCCAGGTTCATGATATCGCCATTTTTGAGCTTCTTGGCGTCGTCGGGGATGCCGTGGCACACCACATGGTTGATCGACGTACAGGTCGCTTTGGGAAAACCGTGGTAGTTCAGCGGTGCCGGGGCTGAACCCAGCTCGTTAACAATATACTCATGACAGAGACGGTCGATTTCACCCGTGCTAATGCCCGCCTGTACGTGCGGGGTGATCATTTCAATCACGCTAGCCGCTTGGCGCCCGGCTTCGCGCATGTGTTCGATTTCAGAAGGCGTCTTGATAGGAACGTTCATGAATGCTCGATATGGGTTCTGAATGGATAATTGAATGGCGCAATTTAAGACCGTCAAACGGGGTGCGACTTCATCTTGGCAATGATCTATGGTATAAAGCCGCGCGCTTTCCTGCAATCGTGATTCCGAGCTTCTTGTTAGCTGGGAAGGACGCAGTAGGGCAGGGCGATGAATCCGCAGGGTGCTCGCTAACGGGCGCGTTGCTTACTATCAAGCCTTAAAAACACACATGCACCGGCACATGGTCCCGGGTGCCGCTGGCAGCGTTTAACGCGGTCAACGGTCGGATCCATGGGGTGCGTGGAGGCCTAACCCGAGTTTTAGGAGTTCTACCATGTCTCACGTTAATATGCGTGACCTGCTGAAAGCAGGCGCTCACTTTGGTCACCAGACTAAGTACTGGAACCCGAAGATGAGCAAATTTATCTTCGGCGCGCGCAACAAGATTCACATCATCAACCTTGAGCACACCCTTCCGGCGCTGAACGAAGCGATCGATGTGGTCGAGAAGATGGCGGCATCCAACAACAAAATTTTGTTTGTTGGCACCAAGCGCAGCGCTAGCAAGGTAATTAAAGAAGAAGCCAATCGTGCAGGTCAGCACTTCGTCAACCATCGCTGGTTGGGCGGCATGTTGACTAACTTCAAGACCATCCGTCAGTCGATTAAGCGTCTGCGCGATCTTGAAGCTATGCGCGAAGACGGCACCTTTGAGAAGCTGACCAAGAAAGAAGTGTTGGTAGCGACTCGCGAGCAGGAAAAGCTTGAGCGCTCTATCGGCGGTATCAAGAACATGGGCGGCCTACCGGACGCACTGTTCGTGATCGACGTTGACCACGAGCGCATCGCGATCAACGAAGCCAACAAGCTGGGTATCCCGGTTATCGGCGTGGTGGACACTAACTCCAACCCCGATGGCGTTGACTACGTAATCCCCGGCAACGATGACTCTATCCGCGCTATCCAGATCTACGTAAAAGCGATTGCGGATGCGTGTGGTCGTGCCAAAGAAGGCAACGCTCAAGAGTTCGTTGAAGTGACCGAAGAGGCCGCTGCAGCTGAAGACAACACTGCCGCTGAGTAATAGCAGCAGTGGGTGCGGTGAGCAGGTGTGCCGCATCAAGACAAAGGGGGCTATGCCCCCTTTTTCCCGCTACAGATGAACTGTCTGAGCGGACGAATTTGCCGGCACTCAGTACCGGCCCCGCAATACAGGGAGATATAGGCAGCGTGATACATGATGGTCATTTATCATGCCTATACTCTGTGTTGCGTCTAACTCTCATAGAACCATTTCAGAGGTGAATTCTCATGGCAGCTATCAGCGCCTCTCAGGTCAAGGAACTTCGCGAACGTACCGGTCTCGGCATGATGGAGTGTAAAAAAGCACTCACCGAAACCGACGGTGATATCGAAGTTGCGATTGAAAACCTGCGCAAAAGCTCCGGCCTAAAAGCGGCGAAGAAAGCCGATCGTATCGCCGCAGAAGGTGTAGTGGTTACGCGTGTAGCGGAAGACGGCAGCTACGGCGTAATGGTTGAAATCAACTCCGAAACCGACTTTGTTGCCCGTGATGACAACTTCATCGCATTTGCCGACAAAATCGCCGCAGCCTTCTTTGCAGCGAAAAGTGAAGATGTCGCCGCCGTTATGGCTGGCGAGCTGGAAACTGCTCGCGAGCAGTTGGTTCAGAAAATCGGCGAGAACATCGGTGTGCGTCGTGCCATCGTTGTGAACGCTGTTGGTGGTGGCCTGGTAGGCGAATATGTCCACGGCGGTCGCATTGGTGTTCTAACCGTGCTGACTGGCGGTACTGCGCAAGTGGCAAAAGACGTTGCGATGCACGTAGCCGCAATTAACCCTGCGGTTGCGCATCCTGCCGACATGCCCCAAGAGCAGCTGGATCAGGAAAAAGCGATTATTCTGGCACAGCCGGATATGGCTGGTAAGCCGGAGCAGATCGCTGAGAAAATGGTTCAAGGCCGCTTGAAAAAGTACCTGGCAGAAAACAGCCTGACCGAGCAGCCGTTTGTAAAAGATCCCAATCAGACGGTTGCTGAGTTCGTCAAAGCTGCTGGCGGCGAAGTGGTTAGCTTTACGCGCTTTGAAGTTGGCGAAGGTATCGAGAAAGAAGAAGTCGACTTTGCTAAAGAAGTTATGGAACAGGCTGGCCGTCGCTAAGGTCAGAGGTTTCAGAAAAAAGATGGCGTGCGCGTGAGCGCACGCCTTCGCGTATCCGGCCCCTGTATAATTAATGCTAGTATAATCGGCCCTAAGATAGCTGGTTTTATACACTGGTTTTATACCAAGGGGCTGACCCGCCTGCCTGTTTACAGGTCTGCCTCAGGAGAGATGCCATGTCGCGTGATGTTCAAGAACCTACCCCCCATGTAGCACCCAGCAAGGCTGAGGGTTCGAAGTCAAAATACAAACGTATTTTGCTCAAGCTTTCTGGCGAAGCGCTCATGGGTGAGCACGATTTTGGTATTGACCCTAAGGTGCTTGACCGCATGGCGCTGGAAATTGGCCAGCTCGTCGGCATCGGGGTTCAGGTTGGCATCGTGATTGGCGGTGGGAACTTGTTCCGCGGCGCGGCGCTTAATGAAGCTGGCATGGATCGTGTCACCGGTGACCATATGGGCATGCTGGCGACCGTGATGAATGCGCTGGCGATGCGTGATGCGTTAGAGCGTTCCAATATCCGCTCGCGCGTGATGTCTGCCATCCCGATGAGCGGCGTAGTAGAGCACTATGACCGGCGTACCGCCATTCGCTACTTAACCTCTGGGGACGTAGTGCTGTTCTCTGCAGGTACTGGTAACCCCTTCTTCACCACCGACTCTGCTGCCTGTTTGCGCGGTATTGAGGTGGACGCCGACGTCGTGATCAAAGCGACCAAAGTCGATGGCGTCTACAATAAAGACCCGGTAAAACATCCAGATGCGGTGAAGTACGACCAGCTCTCTTACGACGACGCCCTGGATCAAAAATTGGGCGTTATGGATTTGACCGCTATCTGCCTGGTACGTGACCATAATATGCCGGTGCGGGTATTTGACATGAATAAGCCTGGTGCCCTACTGAATATGGTCGTAGGGGGCAAGGAAGGCACGCTGATATACAGAGGGTAATGACGTGATCAACGATATTAAGAAAGATGCCGATTCGCGCATGCAAAAAAGCGTTGAGGCGCTGCATAGCAACTTCAATAAAATTCGTACCGGTCGTGCTCACCCGAGCATATTAGACGCCGTTACCGTGGACTATTACGGCAGCCAGGTACCGCTTAGCCAAGTGGCATCGGTCAACGTTGAGGACGCCCGCACGCTGACGATTGCGCCGTGGGAGCAGGGCATGGTGCAGAAGATCGAAAAAGCCATCATGACCTCTGATCTTGGTTTGAACCCGGCCAGTGCGGGTAACGTGATCCGGGTGCCGATGCCGATGCTCACCGAAGAGACCCGCAAAGGTTACATCAAACAGGCGCGTAGCGAAGCTGAACACGCCCGCGTTGCCGTACGTAACGTACGTCGTGATGCGAACGGCGACTTCAAGTCGTTGTTAAAAGATAAAGAGATTACTGAAGACGATCAGCGTGAAGGCGAAGACGCGATTCAAAAGCTGACCGACAAGTATATTGCTGAGATCGATAAAGCGCTGACTGCAAAAGAGCAGGATCTCATGCAGGTATAAACCTGTGCTTTATTCAGCCGCGGGCAGCTTAGGCTGCCCGTTTTGCCACACTCTGGCTGGTTTTTTTATGACTGAACTTTGGTGCGAGAATCCATGACGTCTCCGCAGCTTCCTGATAAACAGCCGGATGACGCCTGTGCTTCTTCTTTGGCCGGGGAGGCCCCGCCGTCCCACGTTGCCATCATTATGGATGGCAATAACCGCTGGGCGCGCGCGCGCGGGCTCTCGGGGGTGCGCGGGCACCGGGCTGGGGTGGAAACCGTTCGTGCGGTGATTCAGCGGGCCGCCGAGCGCGAAGTGCAAACGCTTAGCCTGTTTGCCTTCTCCAGTGAAAACTGGAAACGCCCAGCCGCAGAGGTCAATGCGTTAATGGAGCTGTTTTTGATGGCGCTGAAGCGTGAAGTCAAAAAGCTCAATGAGCGTAATGTCCGCCTCTCGATTATTGGCGAGCAGCGCGGCTTTTCCCACGCCATTCAAAAGCATATTCAGCGTGCTGAAGCGCTAACGGCCGACAACACGGGCATGCATCTGGTGATTGCCGCCAACTATGGCGGTCAGTGGGATATCGCACGCGCGGCGCGCACTCTAGCCGAGCAAGTGGCGGCTGGCGAATTAGCACCTGCAGATATTGACGAAGTCTGCTTTGATCAAGCGATGGGAGTTGATAATGTACCACCGGTAGATCTGTGTATACGCACCAGTGGTGAGCAGCGGCTATCCAACTTTATGCTTTGGCAGTTGGCTTATGCCGAGCTGCACTTTTCCCCACTGCTATGGCCCGATTTCGGTGCAGATGCGTTTGATGCGGCATTAAACGACTTCTGTCAGCGTCGTCGTCGCTTTGGTATGACGGACGAACAAATAGAGGCGCAGGGTGCTTAAACAGCGGATTATCACCGCAGCTTGGCTAGCACCTCTGGTGCTGGCTGGTCTGTTTGGTTTAGACGGCGGCGCTTTTGCGCTTTTTACGGCACTGATAGTGCTACTCGCCACCTGGGAGTGGGCCAATCTGGCGGGTGTTACCCGCTCGGCGCAGCGTGCCCAGCTAGTGGCCGTGATGGCGGTGTTGATGGTGGTCATGTGGCTTATCGGGGCTGCCACATCGATATGGCCGCTTTGGCTCTCCGCCGCTGGCTGGCTGGTGAATCTCTACTGGGTAACCCGCTACCCTGCGGCGGGTGAACAGTGGCAGGCCACCGCACGTCGCCTGGCGATGGGCTTATGGGTGCTATTGCCCTGCTGGGTGGGCTTTAACGTTCTGCGTGACATCGGTATGGTTTGGCTGCTGTTTGTGCTCCTGCTGGTTTGGTGCGCGGATATCGGCGCCTACTTTGTGGGGCGGAATTGGGGTAAGCGCAAATTGGCTCCCCATGTGAGCCCTGGCAAATCATGGGAGGGCGTTTACGGCGGATTAGCGGCGACCGCTATTCTGGCCATCCTCTTTGCGCTGTGGTTGCCGCTCGGTCTAGTGGGTGGCATTGCTCTGATACTCATCACCGCCGTGGTCACCCTGGCCTCGGTGCTAGGGGATCTGCTGGAAAGCATGCTCAAGCGCCACCGTAATATCAAAGATTCGAGCCAGTTGCTCCCCGGCCACGGCGGGGTTCTGGATCGCATTGATAGTCTCACCGCGGCAATTCCGCTGTTTGCGCTGTTCTATGTGGAAGTACTGATTGAGGTGTTTGCTCAGGTGCCACCGCTATGAGCCAACTCGCTAATAAGCAACGTGTGACCGTACTTGGCTCGACAGGCTCTGTGGGCACTAGCACGCTGGATGTGATTAGTCGCCATCCCGACCGCTATTGCGTACATGCCCTGACCGCGCACACCTCAAAAGAGGCTCTGCTAGCGCAGTGTTTAGCGCACCGCCCCGCGGTTGCCGTGCTAGATGATGAAGCCGATGCCGCTTGGCTGCGCCAAAAGCTCAAAGGGGCAGGCCAGCTAACCGAGGTGAACGCAGGCCCCGAGGCGTTATGCGAGGTGTCTCGAGAGGCCAGCGTCGACTGCGTAATGGCAGCCATTGTTGGGTCGGCGGGCTTGCTGCCTGCACTAGCCGCAGCGGAAGCAGGCAAGCGTGTGCTATTGGCCAATAAAGAGGCACTGGTGATGAGCGGCGCGCTATTTATGGAGGCTGTTTCCCGCTCCGGCGCAACATTACTGCCGATAGATTCCGAACATAATGCCATTTACCAGTGTCTACCTGCGGAGCATCGTGGCGGGCTTGCCAAGCACGGCGTACGTCAACTGCTGCTAACGGCCTCAGGTGGCCCGTTTCGTACCTGGAGCCAGGCCGATATCAACAATGTCACTCCCGAGCAGGCCTGCGCTCATCCGAACTGGTCGATGGGGCGTAAAATATCGGTGGATAGCGCCACGCTGATGAATAAAGGGCTGGAGCTTATTGAAGCTTGCTGGCTGTTTGATGCTACCCCCGAACAGATCCAGGTGGTGGTTCACCCGCAAAGCGTGATTCACTCCATGGCGGCCTATCAGGATGGCTCAGTGATTGCTCAGTTAGGTAATCCTGATATGCGCATCCCCATCGCCTACGGGCTAGCGTGGCCAGAGAGAATTGACGCGGGGGTCGAAACACTGGATCTTTTTCAGGTGGCGCGGCTTGATTTCGAAGCCCCCGATGAAACACGTTTTCCCTGTTTAGGGCTTGCCCGTGAAGCGATGCGGCAGGGCGGCATGGCACCCGTAGTGCTCAACGCTGCCAATGAGGTTGCGGTTGAGGCATTCCTACAGCGTCGGCTTGGCTTTACAGCCATTGGGCAGTTGGTAGCCGACGTTTTGTCGCGCCCCTGTCAAGGCCGGGTTGATAGCCTTGATAGCGTATTAGCAACGGATCAATGGGCGCGACAGCAGGCGCTGGAACTAGTAACAAGGTGGTCCGCTTAAGCATTCGCTGAGCTGGTCGTTAGAGCGGGGCATTAAGGAGTTCAGTGTGGGCCTTATACAGAATATTTTAGCGGTCATTGTGGTTTTAGGCCTGTTAGTGACCTTCCACGAGTTTGGCCATTTTTGGGTGGCCAGGCGCTGCGGAGTCAAAGTTCTGCGTTTTTCGGTAGGCTTTGGTAAGCCGCTATGGTCACGGGTTGATCGCCACGGCACCGAGTTCGCGATAGCCGCCATTCCGCTGGGTGGCTATGTCAAAATGCTTGATGAGCGTGAGGCGCCGGTTCCGGAAGAGCAGCTTGACCAAGCGTTTAACCGCAAAACCGTGTGGCAGCGCATTGCGATTGTGGCAGCGGGGCCTATTGCCAACTTTTTACTGGCGATCGTCGCTTACTGGGCGTTGTTTGTGGCGGGCACCACGGTGGTATCGCCGATGGTAGGCAGCGTTGCGCCTGACTCGCCCGCCGCCGAAGCCGGTCTTGCCAATGGCGATGAAATTGTCGCTATCCAGGGCGATGAGATGCGCTCCTGGGAAGATGTTAACCTTAAGCTGGTGTCGATCATTGGTTTTAGCGGTGAGCTGGATATCGACGCCCGCCCCGAAGGCGCCAGCGACCCACAGCGTTTTGGCTTATCGGTGAACGATTATTTGGTTCGCCAAGATCCGCCACAGCCGCTGCAATCGTTGGGCATTACCCCTTGGCAGCCGGAATTTCCCGCGGTCTTAGGTCAAGTGATCAGCGGTGAGGCCGCCGAGCAAGCAGGACTCGAGGCGGGCGATAGGATAGTAGCGATTAATGGCGAACCAGTGGATGATTGGATGCACTTCGTTAATAGGGTGCGAGGTAGTCCTGGTGAAACGCTGCAGCTTACCTACGAGCGTGACGGTGAGCAGTCGAACGTCGACTTAACCCCAGGACGTAACCGTTTGGAAACGGGTGTTGAAATTGGTTATATCGGCGCAGGCGCGCAACAGGTCGAGTGGCCAGAAGCGTTTCAGCGTGAAATTCGTTATGGGCCTATTGAAGCGGTAGGTCAGGCGCTTTCACGCACCGGCGAGATGACGCTGCTCACCATCGACGCCATTCGAAAAATGCTGGTAGGGCTTATTTCGCCCTCCAATCTGTCGGGGCCGATCACCATTGCGCAGATCTCGGGTGATTCAGCCCGTGCTGGAATGGAGGCGTTTATTGGCTTTCTAGCGTATCTTTCTATCAGTCTTGGGGTGCTTAACTTACTGCCTATCCCCGTGCTCGATGGCGGCCACTTGCTTTATTATTTTATGGAGGTCGTGCGTGGACGGCCAGTATCTGAAAAAACTCAAGCTGTAGGATTACGCATTGGGCTTGCCATGGTCGGCACCCTGATGTTGATGGCACTCTATTTTGATCTGATGCGCCTGTGGTAATGACGCGTGTAGCGCGCAGGATGCCTTGTCACCTGCCTGCACAAATGTATATGGTGCTTTTCTGGAATGAACGGCAGACCAACGCGAGCGAATTGACTGCATGAAAATCAAGACCCTTGGAATGGCGGTACTCTTGCTGGCAGGCGCCAGCGGCGCCCAAGCACAATCCTTTGATGTTTCAGACATTCGAGTGGAAGGACTGCAGCGGGTATCCGCCGCCTCGGTCTTCAATGCATTTCCGGTGAGTGCCAATGAGCGCGTCAGCGAAGCACAATTAGCTGCTGCTGCCCGTGACTTGTTCGCTACCGGGCTATTTGACGATGTCTCCCTGGCACGCGAAGGCGATGTACTGGTGATTCAGGTCGTCGAGCGCCCGACCATTGCGCGGCTAGATATTAGCGGCAACGATCAAATATCTGAAGAAGACCTGCGCGATGGGTTGCGTCAATCGGGGCTCTCGGAAGGTCAGGTACTGGAGCTCTCCACGCTTGAAGAGATTCAGCGTGAACTGGAAGGCGTCTACCAGTCTCAAGGTCGCTACAGCGCCAGCATCGATACCGAAGTTGAAGAGGTTGATGAGGGCCGGGTTCAGGTCAATATCAATATCAACGAAGGCGAAGTTGCTAAGATTCGTCAAATTAATATCGTTGGTAACGAAGCCTTTGACGATGAAACGCTGCGCGGCGTGTTTGAGTTAAATGACCGACCAGGACGCTTCTTCGGCTGGTTCTCTAGCGACGAGTATTCCCGTGAAGCACTATCCGGTGATATTGAGCGACTGCGTTCATTTTATTTGGACCGTGGCTACGTCAACTTTGATGTGACATCGACTCAGGTGTCGATTGGCCCGGAAAAGTCCGAAATCTTTATTACTCTCAACGTCGATGAAGGTGCCCAGTATCGGGTTGGCAACATTCGTTTCGTGGGTGATCTACAGATCAGTGAAAATGAAGCCCGCCAACTGTTGACCGTCGAAGAGGGTGAGATTTTCTCGCGCGACGATGTCAATACGTCGACTGAAGCCTTACGCCAACGTCTTGGTGCCGAGGGCTTCGCTTTTGCTGATATTCAGGGCATCCCTGAAGTGTCAGACGATGGTGAAACGGTCGATCTTGTTATCGCTGTTGAACCCGGTGAGCGCGCCTATGTACGCCGTATCGA
Source organism: Halomonas alkaliantarctica (assembly GCF_029854215.1). Classification (NCBI taxonomy): domain Bacteria; kingdom Pseudomonadati; phylum Pseudomonadota; class Gammaproteobacteria; order Oceanospirillales; family Halomonadaceae; genus Vreelandella; species Vreelandella neptunia. The sequence goes on from NZ_CP122961.1 coordinate 537,906, forward strand.
GTTCTTCGGTAATACCACTACCCAGGATGAAGTGCTGCGGCGTGAAATGACCCAGCTAGAGGGCGCACCCGCTTCCACCGAAGCCATTACACAGTCCCGCCAGCGCCTTGAGCGCTTGGGCTTCTTTAGCCAAGTCGAAGTTGACACCCAGCCTGTTCCCGGTGAACCAGACTTACTCGACGTTACCTATACCGTCGAAGAACAGCCCTCTGGCTCGGTTTCCGCAAGTGTCGGTTTTTCCCAGAGCGCCGGGGTTATTTACGGCGTCGGCCTGTCGCAAAACAACTTCCTGGGCACGGGTAACCGGGTCAACGTGGGCGCACAGCGCAGCGACACTTTTACCAGCGTGAACTTTGGTTTCACCGACCCCTACTGGACACTGGATGGCATTTCTCGCGGCTATAATCTGTTCTACCGTGAAACAGACTATGCCGATTCGGATATCTCGACGTACTCAACAGATGCCTACGGTGGCGGTATAAACTTCGGTTACCCCATCAGCGAGCTATCAAGGCTTAACTTCGGTGCAAGTATTGAAGAGTTGTCGGTCAAGACCTACAACGATACGGCCTCGGAAATTCTTCGCTATGTGGAAGATGAGGGCGAAGATGCGCAAAGCCTGAAGCTGACCGCTAGCTGGACACGCAACAACCTCAACCGCGGTATTATGCCGACCGATGGCAACTACCAGCGCCTGTCGCTGGAAACCGGCGTGCCCGGCAGCGATGCTGAGTACTACAAACTGCGTGCGCGGGCTCAACAGCTTTTCCCGATTAACGACGATGAGTCGTGGGCGTTCAAATTTACCGGCAACGTCGGCTATGCAGATACCCTGGGTGGCAACGATCCCTTCCCCTTCTATGAAAACTTCTACGCTGGCGGTCTTGGCTCGGTGCGCGGTTATACCTCCAATACGCTGGGCCAGCGCACTACGCCAGCAAATGAAGGCGACCGTGACCGCACCCTAGGCGGTAACGTTTCTATTGAAGGCAGTGCCGAGATTATCTTCCCACTACCCTTTGTTGAAGATCAACGTTCCCTGCAAACATCACTGTTCCTGGATGGGGGTAATACATTCCTGAGCTCTTGCTACGATGTGCTCGAGGAAGATGCAGGGCGCCAGCAGTGCAACTCCGGCGTTGATCTGGGCGATTTGCGCTACAGCGCCGGTATCGGCCTTTCTTGGCTGACGCCGGTAGGCCCGCTGACCTTTAGCGTTGCCGAACCCTTGAACGATGAGAGCGGGGACGATACCCAGTTCTTCCAGTTCTCACTCGGCCAATCGTTCTAGTTTTGCTAGACCGCGTGCCATGGTGGCGCGCGCTAGCGTAATTTAAGGAGGTAACAATATGCGTAGACTAACAGCGATGCTATGCCTGTTGGGCGCGATGATTTTGCCTGCTCACGCCGCAGAAGTAGCGGTGTTGGACTGGCGAGCAGCACTGATGAATACCCAGTCTGCACAGGCGTCAATGAGCAGCCTGGAAGGTGAAGTTGGCAATCAGCAGCGTGAAGCGCAGAGCCTTGGCAATGAGTTGCAGCAGCTTCAGCAGCGTTTGCAGAATGAAGGCGAAACGATGGCTCAGTCCCAGCGGGAGTCGCTGATTAGCGAGCTTCAGCAGAAAGGCAGCCGTTTTGAGCAGCTTCGCCAGGAAGTGTTGCAGGCACAGCAGCGTTCCGAACAGCAATTTTTAGAAGGCGCCGAGCCGAAACTTGAGCAAGCTGTTGAGGAAGTGCTGGAACGCCACGGTATTGATGTGCTGGTCGAGCCTCAGGGCGTACTGCACTCCGGGGTTGATCTGCCCAATGTGACCGATGAAGTCACACAGATTTTTGATTCCTTGAACTAAATTTAAACGATGATTGGTGTGGCCAAGCCACACCAAAGCTTCCCTGGGCTCCTATGACGCACGCTTCTCATCAGCTTACTCTCGCAGACATTGCGCGCCAATTGGGCATTACCGTTAGCGGCAATGCCCAGCAGCCGATACGTGGTTTGGCAACGTTAAAAGAAGCGCAGCCGGATCAAGTCGCTTTCCTGGCCAATCGTGCCTATCTGAAAGATTTGGCGACGACTAAGGCGGCAGCAGTATTGCTGCACCCTGAACATGGCAAGCACTGCCCGGTACCTCGTCTGGAAATCGACAACCCTTACCTGGGCTACGCCAAGCTATCGCAGTTGTTTGACCCGCTGCCCGCCCGCGACGTCGTCGGTATTCACCCTACGGCGGTAGTGGCGGAAGGCGTGAAGCTAGGCGCCGATGTTTGCATTCAAGCTCACGCGGTGATTGAGTCTGGCGTGGTGCTGGGTGACCGCGTAGTGATAGGGGCGGGCAGCATGGTGGGGGCCGACAGCATTATCGGTGAAGCAACGCGGCTGCATGCCAATGTCACCGTGTGCCATGGTGTGGTGGTAGGTAAGCGAGTCATTCTGCAGAGCGGCTGTGTTATCGGCGGTGACGGTTTTGGCTTCGCCCACGACGGTGCTGGCTGGCATAAAATTGCCCAGTTGGGGGGCGTTGTGCTGGGCGACGACGTTGAGGTGGGCAGTTGCTCCAGCATTGATCGAGGCGCGCTGGGTGATACGGTGATTGGCGATGACGTCAAAATTGATAGTCAGGTACAAATTGCCCATAACGTCATTATTGGCGACCACAGCGCCTTAGCGGGCTGTGTGGGTATTGCTGGGTCTACCAAGGTGGGTAAGCATTGCATGCTGGGTGGCGGCGTTGGTTTATCCGGCCATCTAACCATCTGCGATGGCGTCCAGGTGACGGGAATGAGTTTAGTGACTAACTCAATTCATGAGCCAGGAGTCTACTCCTCCGGTACCGGCGCCATGGCTAATGCCCAGTGGCGTAAAAACGCAGTGCGTTTTAAACAGCTTGATGACATTGCTAAGCGTCTGGCGAGATTGGAAAAAAAGCAGCGTGATTAGTAGTAGCTGATTGAATTTTACCTGCTGCGGTTTTGTGGCTAGATGGCAGCGGGGTATAATCTCTGTCTTTTAATCAGCGGACGTGCTGGTATTCGCCTGACTCTCTTCAGGAGTACATCAGGTTTTTTGTTATTTTAGAGGTCGCTACGATGGTTATGGATATCAATGAAATTCGCGAGTACTTGCCCCACCGCTACCCTTTTTTGTTGGTGGATCGAGTAACGCAACTAGCCATCGGTGAATCCATCGTTGCGTATAAGAATGTCAGCATTAATGAGCCGTTTTTCAACGGCCATTTCCCCCATCACCCGATTATGCCGGGCGTGCTGGTGATCGAAGCACTGGCCCAAGTATGCGGCATTCTCGGCTTTAAAACGGTTAATAAACTACCTGCCGATGGCTATGTCTACTATTTGGTCGGCAGTGACAAAGTGCGCTTTAAGCGCCCGGTATTGCCGGGTGACCAGCTCACCTTAGAGGCCGATGTGATTAAAGGTAAACGCGGTATTTGGAAATTTGCATGCCGTGCCAAGGTTGACGGTGAGCTGGCCTGCGAAGCGGAAATTATTTGTGCCGAGAGGAAGGTGGCTTGATACATCCTACTGCACTGGTCGACCCGACGGCGCGCCTTGCCGACGACGTTGAGGTAGGCCCTTTTAGTATCATCGGCCCCGACGTCGCAATAGGCGCGGGCTCGGTGATTGGCCCCCATGTGGTGGTTAAAGGCCCTACTACGCTGGGTGAGCGCACGCGTATCTTTCAGTTTGCCTCGGTAGGTGAAGACTGTCAGGACAAAAAATACGCTGGCGAGCCCACGCGGTTAGTCATGGGTGACGATAACGTGATCCGCGAAGGCGCCACGATTCACCGTGGCACCGTGCAGGATCGCAGTGAAACCACCATTGGTTCGCGCAACCTGTTGATGGCCTACGTCCATGTCGGCCATGACTGCGTGATCGGTAATGACTGCATTTTGGCCAATCAGGTAACCCTGGCGGGGCATGTCACCGTTGGCAATCATGTCATTCTGGGTGGTTTGGCGGCAGTGCACCAGTTCTGCCATTTTGGCGATCACGCCATGGCCGGTGGCGGCTCGATTATTACCAAAGACACGCCCGCCTACATCATGATTAATGGCAACCCTGCCGAAGCACGTGGCCTTAACCTGGTGGGCTTAAAGCGCCGTGGCTTTAGCCGCGAAGCGATTAATGCCTTAACCGCCGCTTATAAAATGGTCTATCGCCAAGGGCTGACCACTGAGCAGGCGCTTACCGAAATGCGTAGCCGCTTTGAGCTACCCGAAGTCGAGCATTTTGCTGCCTCCATTGAGCGTTCGACTCGCGGCATTACCCGTTAACCGATGCTAATCATTTTATGACCCTGCAACGCGTCTACCTCGTGGCCGGAGAACTTTCCGGCGATATTCTTGGCGCTGGGCTGATGCGTGAACTGAAAGCACGTCATCCCGATGTTGAGTTTCGTGGTATTGGCGGGCCGCGCATGCAGGCGGAAGGCATGGAGAGCCGCTTTCCTTTAGAGACCCTCGCGGTGATGGGGCTGGTTGAGGTGCTTAAGCACCTCCCCGAACTAATCCGTGTACGGCGCACCCTAAAAGCCGAAGCGTTGGCCTGGCAGCCGGATATTATGCTTGGCATCGATGCGCCTGATTTCAATTTAGGCCTGGAGCGCCAGCTGCGCGAAGCGGGCATGACCACCGCCCATTACGTCAGCCCTTCCGTATGGGCGTGGCGCCAGGGGCGGGTAAAAGGCATCGCTAAGTCGGTAGATGGCATGCTGACACTACTCCCTTTTGAAGCCGCCTTTTATCGTGAACACCGTGTCCCCGTCGCCTTTGTGGGACACCCGCTGGCAGATGAAATGCCACTGGAAAATGACCGCGCTGCCTCCCGCCTGGCTCTGGAGCTGGCGCCTGATAACCAAGTGTTGGCGCTGCTGCCAGGCTCCCGAGCCAATGAAATTCGGTTTTTGGGCGACACTTTTCTTGCCGCCGCCGAACAGCTCTGCCAGCGTCACCCCGCGCTAAGCGTAGTGATTCCAGCGGCCACATCTGATCGGCGCCGGGAAATCAGCGCAGTGATGGCCAGTTACCCGCTGCTTGCCGAGCGTACTACGCTGCTGGATGGTCAGGCCCGCGAAGCGATGGTGGCTAGCGATGTTGTATTGCTGGCCTCGGGCACCGCCGCGCTGGAAGCCATGCTATGTCACCGCACCATGCTAGTGGCCTATAAGATGGCACCGGTCACCCACTGGCTGGCTAAGCGGTTGGTAAAAACCCAATGGGTCTCACTGCCCAACCTGATTGCTCAAGAGACGCTGGTGCCTGAACTCATTCAAGACGCCGCCTCCCCGACGGCGATTGCCGATCAACTCAGTGCCATGCTGGCGGATGACGATAGCCGCCATGCCTTGGAAGCGCGCTTTGCCGAGATGCATGCTACGCTCCAGCGCAACGCCAGCCGTCGCGCTGCCGAGGCCATTAGTCTATTGGCTGCGCGACTGCCGCTGGAGGCTGTTGATGGCGATTGAGCACTGGTTGATAGAGCATAACGATTTTCCACCATTAGACATTGCCTACCGTGGTGAGCGGCTGGCAGGAGTCGATGAAGTAGGCCGCGGGCCGCTGATCGGCAGTGTGGTAGCCGCTGCGGTGATTCTTGATCCCACTAAGCCGATTGACGGTCTTACCGATTCTAAAAAGTTAACGGCGCGCAAACGTGAAGCGCTGGATAGTCAGATACGCGAGAGGGCGTTAGCCTTTGCCGTGGCAGAAGCCAGCGCTGCCGAGGTGGATGCGTTGAATATTTACCACGCCACTCACTTGGCCATGCGTCGAGCTATTGATGCACTAGCACCGGCGGCGGAATATCTACTGGTTGATGGCAATAAATTACCTGGGCATCTGCTGCCCGGCCAGGCCGTGGTAAAGGGCGATTCACGCCACTGTGCCATCGCCGCAGCGTCGATTTTGGCCAAGGTCGCTCGCGACGCCCAGATGGTCGCCTTGGATGAGTGCTATCCTGAGTATGGTTTTGCGCGCCATAAAGGCTACCCGACCAAAGAGCATCTGACGGCGCTTGCAGCTCACGGGCCACTTACCGAACATCGTCGTAGCTTCGCGCCAGTGCAGCGTCAGTTGGCGCTGCTTTAACGAATTTTTTCTTCATCTAGCGTTTTGCTGAGAGTCCCATGACGGTTCCGTTCGTTCATTTACGTTTGCACAGTGAATATTCTCTGGTCGATGGCTTGGTGAAGCTCAAGTCGCTGGTCAGCACCACGGCTGAACGGGCGATGCCAGCGCTGGCCTTGACCGATGAAACCAATCTGTTCGGCTTGGTGAAATTTTATAAAGCCGCCCAGGGGGCGGGGTTGAAGCCGATTATTGGCAGCGACTTATGGCTGCAGAATCCCCATGATGAGTCCCACCCTTACCGGCTAACGCTGCTGGCGATGAACGACGTTGGCTATCGCAACCTGACCGAGTTGATCTCGAAAGGTTGGACGCATGGTCAACGTCAGGGGCGCGCTATTCTCGATAAACAGTGGGTGCTTGAGCAGAGCGAAGGTTTGATTGCGCTCTCTGGTGCGCGTGAGGGTGAGATTGGCCGCCACCTGCTGTCTGATCACGAACAGGATGCGCGGGTACTGCTCGAAGAGTGGCAGGCGGCATTTCCTGAGCGCTTTTATCTAGAGCTGGTTCGCACCGGCCGCCCGCTGGAAGAGGCCTGCGTTCACGCCAGCGTCAAGCTGGCCATTGAAACAGGCACCCCAGTGGTGGCGACAAACGACGTGCGCTTTCTTGAGCGCGACGATTATTGGGCTCATGAGACTCGTGTCGCCATCGGCGAAGGTAAGGCGCTGGACGACCCGCGCCGCGAACGCCGCTATACCGAAGAGCAGTACTTAAAAAGCCCCGACGAGATGGCGGCGCTGTTCTCAGATATTCCCGAAGCGCTGGAAAACAGCGTGATGATCGCCGAACGCTGCAGCGTGGACGTGCGCCTAGGCGAGATTTTCCTGCCCGAATTCGGCATTCCTGAAGGCATGACCCAGGATGAATTCTTCCGCAAGGTGTCCCATGACGGCCTAACCGAGCGGTTGGATTTCCTTTTCCCCGCTGAACGCTATCCCCGCGACAGCGAAGAGTACCGGGCGATCGACCAACGCTACCGCGACCGGTTGGAGTTTGAACTCAACGTTATTATCCAGATGGGCTTCCCTGGCTACTTCCTGATCGTTATGGACTTTATCCAGTGGGCCAAAGACAACAGCGTGCCGGTAGGCCCGGGGCGTGGTTCCGGTGCTGGTTCGCTGGTGGCCTACGCGCAAAAGATTACCGATCTGGATCCGATCGGCTACGACCTGCTGTTCGAGCGCTTTCTTAACCCCGAGCGTGTCTCCATGCCCGACTTTGACGTCGACTTCTGCATGGAAAAACGCGACAAGGTGATCGAGTACGTGGCCGAGCGCTACGGGCGCAATGCGGTATCCCAGATTGTGACCTTTGGCACCATGGCCGCCAAGGCCGTAGTGCGTGATGTTGCACGCGCTCAGGGTCGCCCCTACTCGCTGGGCGACAAGCTTTCCAAGCTGATCCCCTTTGAAGTGGGCATGACCCTGGCCAAAGCCATTGAGCAGGAGCCCGCGCTCAAAGAGTTTATCGGCAACGATGAAGAAGCCGAGGAGATCTGGGAGATGGCCCTCAAGCTTGAGGGCACCACCCGGGGTACCGGTAAGCACGCCGGGGGCGTGGTCATCGCGCCGACCAAACTGACTGACTTCTCGCCTCTGTTGTGCGACGAAGACGGTTCAGGGCTGGTGGTGCAATTCGATAAAAACGATATCGAAGAGGCGGGGCTGGTCAAGTTCGACTTTCTGGGTTTGAGGACGCTGACGATTATCGACTGGGCCCTGGAGATGGTCGATAAGGTGCGTAGCGTTAATGGCCAGGGGCCGCTCAAAATCGAGAGCATCCCGTTGGACGACGCGCCAACCTTTGAGATGCTCAAGCGCGCTGAAACCACGGCGGTATTCCAGCTTGAATCTCGCGGCATGAAGGAACTGATCAAGCGCCTGCTGCCCGACTCACTGGACGATATGATCGCCCTGGTGGCATTGTTCCGCCCTGGCCCGCTGCAGTCAGGGATGGTTGATGACTTTATCAACCGTAAGCACGGCCGAGCCGAAGTTTCTTATCCACACCCGGATTACCAGCACGAACTGTTGAAACCCGTGTTGGCGCCTACCTACGGCATCATCCTCTACCAAGAGCAGGTCATGCAGATCGCTCAGGTCATGGCAGGCTACAGCCTCGGCCAAGCCGATATGTTGCGCCGGGCCATGGGTAAGAAAAAGCCTGAAGAGATGGCCAAGCAGCGCGACGGCTTCATGGAGGGGTGTGCCGCCAACGGTATCGATAAAGACCTCGCCGGTAACATCTTTGACCTAGTAGAGAAATTCGCCGGTTACGGCTTTAACAAGTCGCACTCGGCAGCCTACGCCTTGGTTTCCTACCAAACCGCATGGCTAAAAGCCCACTACCCGGGGCCGTTTATGGCTGCGGTGATGTCCACAGAAATGGACAACCTGGATAAAGTAGTGCCGTTGATTGAGGAGTGTCGCAACCTCAAGCTCACTGTGACTCCCCCCAACGTTAACGTCGGTGGCTATAAATTCACCGTCGATACCGATGCGCGTGTAGTTTATGGCTTGGGCGCGATTCGCGGCGTGGGCGAAGGCCCGATTGGCGCCATTGTCGAAGCCCGTGGGGCAGATGGCCCCTTCAAAGATATCTTCGATTTCTGTCGCCGTATTGACCCCAAGCGGATGAATAAGCGCACCCTGGAGGCGCTGATTCGCTCTGGTGCGCTGGATACCATTGGCCCCAACCGCGCGGTGTTGTTCGCTGCCATGGAAGACGCGCTAAAAGCCGCCGCTCAGAGCCACGCCAATCAAAATCTGGGTATGCTGGATATGTTCGGCGACGCCTTCGTTGAAGCCGATGACACTGATAGCAACGTTTACGCCGAGTATATCAACGCCCGAGAGTGGACAGATCGCGAGCGTCTCTCTGGGGAGAAAGACACCTTAGGGCTTTACCTGACGGGGCACCCGATCGACGAGTACGAGCGCGAATTAAAGCGCTTTGTCTCGACGCGGATCAGCGATTTAAAACCCTCCCGCGACCCCCAACGTGTAGCTGGTCTCGTGGTTGGCGTGCGTACCATGAAGTCCAAGCGCGGCGATACCATGGCGTTTATTACCCTGGACGACCGCACCGGGCGTATTGAGGCCTCGCTGTTTGGGGAGCTATTCGAGCAGTTGCGCGGTCAGATTGAGGCCGATCAGGTACTCATCGTAGAGGGCGAAGTCTCCAGCGATGAATTCTCCGGTGGCCTGCGCCTGCGCGGTAAAGACGTTACGCCGATGGTGACGGCGCGTATTCGCTACGGCCAAGCGGTGGAGCTGGCGCTGGACGCAGGGCAGATCAATGGTCGCTTAATTGAAACCCTGCGTGACAGCCTGACGCCGTATCGCGATCAAGAGGGCTTACCGGTACGCCTACAGTACCGGCACCCGGCAGCCGTCGCGTGGCTGGAACTCGCCGATGAGTGGAAAGTCGCCCCGAGTGACGATTTACTGCTGGCGCTGCGGGATGTGCAGGGCCAGGCAGGCGTTCAGCTACGTTATCGTTAAAAGTATCGTTAACGGGTAAACGGGCGAGCATCCACCTTGCGCAGCAGGGTCAGGGTGCGATAATGCTCTTTATACTCTCTACACACATATGCATGCTTATTTTGACCAGGCAGAGCCGATGAATCCTAATTATCTCGATTTTGAACAGCCTATTGCCGAACTCCAGGCAAAAATTGAAGAGCTGCGTTTGGTCAGCTCCGACAGCCAAGTGAACCTTTCCGACGAGATCTCTCGGCTGGAAGAGAAAAGCCGTAAGCTGACGGAATCGATCTTCAAGGATTTGACTCCCTGGCAGGTTTCTCAGCTATCTCGACACCCCCAGCGGCCCTATACGCTGGACTACCTCGAGCACATCTTCACCGACTTTGACGAGTTACACGGCGATCGTAATTTCGCCGATGATGCCGCGCTAGTGGGTGGCATCGCGCGCTTGAACGACGCGCCGGTGATGGTGATTGGCCATCAAAAAGGCCGCGATGTAAAAGAAAAAGTGCGCCGCAACTTCGGTATGCCGCGCCCAGAAGGCTACCGCAAAGCGTGCCGCCTGATGGAAATGGCCGAGCGCTTTAAAATGCCGATTCTGACTTTTATCGATACGCCTGGGGCTTATCCCGGCATCGATGCGGAAGAGCGCGGCCAGTCAGAGGCCATCGCCTATAATCTGGCCGTTATGTCGCGACTGAAAACACCGATTATCTCTACCGTGGTCGGTGAAGGCGGCTCCGGTGGCGCGCTGGCCATTGGCGTATGCGACGAGCTGCAAATGCTACAGTACTCCACCTACTCGGTGATCTCGCCGGAAGGCTGCGCCTCGATTCTATGGAAGAGCGCTACCAAAGCTTCCGACGCCGCTCAGGCCATGGGGATTACCGCCGAGCGACTTAAAGAGCTGGGTTTTGTCGACTCACTAATTAAGGAGCCGCTTGGTGGTTCTCACCGCCATCCGCTCACCACCGCTGAACGGGTCAAAGAGGCGCTTACCGCCAGCCTGGAACGTTTGCAGTCGATGGACACCGACGCGCTGCTAGAGCGTCGCTATAAGCGTTTAATGAGCTATGGCGCCCCAGCCGCTTAATTTGCTGCAAGGCTTACTCAACGACGCCCTGGCGGAAACCCCGCCGGGGCGCTCTATTTGGGTGGCACTCTCGGGCGGTTTAGACTCTTGTCTACTGCTCGCGTTAGCCGCAGAGGTCTGCGAGCACGCAGACCGCCGCTTGCAGGCAATCCACGTTAACCACGGCCTGCAGGCGGCAGCGCAGACATTCGAAGTGCACTGCCGAGATATGTGTGTGCGTTTAAACGTGCCGCTGACGGTGGTCAATGTGACGGTAGATGCTCAGGGCGAAGGCATCGAAAGCGCCGCCCGAAACGCCCGCTACGAGGCCTTCTTCGCGACTATTCCTGGGGGTGACACCCTTTGGCTAGCCCAGCATCAGGACGATCAGGCGGAAACCTTTCTGCTCGCCGCTCTGCGCGGCAGCGGACTACGTGGCCTGGCCGGTATGCCCTATCGCCGGGACGCTCAGAGTATCTATCTGGTGCGCCCCTGGCTCTCTGTGCGCCGAGCGGAGCTCGAAGCGGCGGCTGGGCTGCTTGAGATAAGCTGGTGCGAAGACCCCACCAATCAAGATATTCGCTTTGATCGCAACCGCCTGCGTCACCGGCTACTGCCCGCGATGCGCGAGCGCTGGCCGGCGGCAGAAACGGCGCTGGCGAATAGCGCTGCCCATGCCAGTGAAGCAGATGCAGTGCTTAGTGAGTATTTAGCTGCGGAGCTAACAGAGCTCATCACCGGAGAAGGGCAGGTAGATGCAAGCGCGCTTAGTCAGCGCTCCCGCCCCCGCCAGCGGCTGCTGGTGCGTGCTCTTTGCCAGCAGCAAGAATTGCCAACGCCGCCGCAGAAGCGTTTAGAGAGTCTTCTAGATCAACTGGCAGCCAAAGCCGATGCCGAGGTTTGCGTTGAGTGGCCGGGCGCGCAGGCGCGCCTATGGCGCCAGCGGCTCTATCTGCTTAAGCCCCTTGAACCGCTACCGCCTTGGGAAGCTAGCTGGGATGGTCAAACGCCGCTAGAGACGCCCATTGGGCCGCTAGGCTGGCAAGTGGCACCATCTCAACCGCACTCTCAACTATTGAGGGCGAGCTGGCGTCAGGGCGGCGAGGTGATTCATTTGCCCAAACGAGGGCGGCGCGATCTCAAACGGCTGCTACAAGAGGCGGATATGCCGCCCTGGGAGCGTGAGCGGCTGGTGGTCATCATGCAGGATGAAGCGTGCATTGGGGTGATTTGCCCCCCTGCTCAGCTGCTATGGCAGGCAGAGGGCGTTCGCTTTACCCGTCTGACTTCGCCTGTTTAATGATCAGCTTAAAACCGGCGGCTTCCATAAACGCCTGCTCCTGCTCCAAATCGGTGCTCAGCAGGGTAGGTTCATCGTTTGCAGGCAGCGTGATGGTCAGGCTATCGCTGTCAGCGCTTATCTCAGGCAGCGAGGGAGCGGTTTCAGGGCGCGAATGGTTGAGCAGTACGGCTAAACGCAACAGCCGGGAGAGCTTTTGCGTCACGGCTTGCTGTGCTTCAGGCAGCGCCTGCCATTCTTTGAGCGGAAATTTACGACGATGGGCGCGCACTAAAAACGCCAACAGGCGCTGTTCAGGGCGTGAAAAGCCAGCAAGGTCGGAGTGCTCAAGCAAGTAGGCACCGTGGCGATGAAACTGGCTGTGGGAGATCGCCAGGCCGATTTCATGCACATGGCTGGCCCATTGCAAATAGCGTCCTTGATCAAGGTTTAGCGACCAGGCATGGCGCACCTGATTAAACAAGCGCTCGGCGGTGTCGGCAACGTTAAGCCCTTGGCGAGTGTCAACATCGTACGTGCGCTGCAGCGACTCCAGGCTTTTCGAGCGTGAGTCTTCCGCGGTATTGCGCCCGGCCATGTCGTAGAGAACGCCCTCGCGCAGAGCGCCATCGGCAAAGCGCATCTGGGTTAAATCAAAGGCTTCAAAGATCGCGCCAAGGATGGCAATGCCCGCTGGGAAGACTTTAGCGCGGTCAGCTTTTAGGCCATCCAGCGCGACTTTATCCAGCTGCTTGCATTTTAGCAGCCGGTCGCGCAGTTTCTTCAACCCTCCACGGGTGATCACACCTTCGTGGGGCGTATCGCCGTAAGCATACAGCACGCTGGCGGCGGCCTTGATCGTACCGCTTGAACCAACGGGGTCATCCCAGCCCAGGCGCTGGTAAGGACGCTGAATATTGGCAAGCTCCGAAAGGGCGGCTAGCTCGGCGCGGCGCATACGTTTTTCGTTTAACTCGCCGTCGGGGAAGAAGCGCCGAGAAAAGGTCACGCAGCCCATGCGCAGGCTTTCCAGCGCTTTGGGCTCAAAGGCTTCGCCAATGATAAATTCGGTTGAACCGCCGCCAATGTCGACGATTAAGCGGCGGCCATTTTCGGCCAGCGCGTGGGCGGCGCCTAAATAAATCAGCCGGGCCTCTTCGCGACCGGCAATAATTTCGATGGCGTGACCTAGTTGGGCCTCGGCGCGCTCGATAAACGCTTGGCTATTATCGGCATCGCGCAGCGCGTTAGTGCCGACAATACGCAAATTGGCGTTGGCAATGTCGCTTAAAAACGGCGCAAAACGGCCCAGGCAGTCCAGGGCACGCTGCATTGCCTCTTCGCTGAGCTGGCCGTCATCATCTAAACCCGCGGCGAGCTGCACTTTTTCACCTAAGCGGGCGACCACCTGGAGGCGTTCGTGTTGGTAGTTAGCCACCAGTAGGTGAAAGCTGTTAGAGCCCAGGTCTATAGCGGCGAAGCGCTGCGGTGCACCGCTGTCTGCCTCCGCGGCAGAGGTGGCAATGGGGGGCGAAATATCCGTGGGCATGAGCATTCCTTCGTATTGGCTGTGCCAAGGTTGCGGTGGCCTTTACCTATTGTCAATTGCCAAAGGCTTGCGTTTGTCGCGGCGCTTGACTACCATCGAGCTACTGGCTTGATCTGACCTGATTAGTTAGTGTGTCCACAAGTACTTCGTTGTTAAGATGGTTTAGATAGACGAGTTGAATAGAGAGTTTAGATAAATCATATTGCATGCGTCGTTCAAGTACGGCACCTTGGTCGCCCCAGACGTTACTCACTGTTTATCCCGTTAGCGTCAGCCAGAATTCCAAGTCGTCAGATAGCCCACTGGTTTCACTACTCTCCTGTGCAACCAGATTAAACAAGTGTTAGCACCCTCGAGTTGAGTCTTAATAACAACAAGCAGCTGTGTTGTTAGTTAAGTCCAACGCCGTTCCTTTCATCTTCGAGCGCGTGCCTTTACCGGGGTCTGAACGCATCACACGGCGTCACTTTCACGCCTCCTGTCATACTCCCGGCGCCTGGCGCCCAGCTTCCATGAGCAACTTTCTAACACACCGATGAATCTCACTGAACTCAAGCAAAAAACCGTTCCCGAGCTCCTTGATATCGCCCGTGAAATGGGTATTGATAACTTGGCCCGTTCGCGCAAGCAGGACATCATTTTCGCCATCCTCAAGAAACACGCCAAAAGTGGCGAGGATATTTACGGCGACGGTGTGCTGGAAATTCTTCAGGATGGCTTCGGCTTCCTGCGTAGCGCTGACAGCTCCTATCTCGCCGGTCCCGACGATATCTACATATCGCCTTCGCAGATCCGCCGTTTCAATCTGCGCAAGGGTGACTCCATTTCCGGCAAAATCCGTCCACCGAAGGAGGGTGAGCGTTATTTCGCCCTGCTGAAGGTCAGTCAAATCAACTTTGACCGCCCGGAAAATGCCAAGCACAAGATCCTGTTTGAGAACTTGACGCCCCTGTTCCCAGACGATCGTATGCGTATGGAGATCGGTAACGGCTCCACGGAAGACCTTACCGCACGGATCATCGATCTAACCGCGCCGATCGGTAAAGGCCAACGTGGCTTGCTGGTATCGCCGCCCAAGGCGGGTAAAACGTTGATGTTGCAAAACATCGCGACCTCCATCACGCGCAACAACCCAGAGTGTCATCTGATCGTACTACTGATAGATGAGCGCCCTGAGGAAGTGACCGAAATGTCGCGCACCGTGCGTGGCGAAGTAGTGGCGTCGACTTTCGATGAGCCGCCTGCGCGTCACGTGCAAGTGGCTGAAATGGTAATCGAGAAAGCCAAGCGTTTGGTTGAGCACAAGAAAGACGTGGTCATCCTGCTTGACTCGATTACCCGCTTAGCGCGTGCTTACAATACCGTGGTACCGAGCTCCGGCAAAGTGCTCACCGGTGGTGTCGATGCCCACGCCCTTGAGAAGCCGAAACGCTTCTTTGGTGCGGCGCGTAACATCGAAGAGGGCGGCAGCCTGACGATTATCGCCACGGCGCTGGTCGATACTGGCTCCAAGATGGACGAAGTCATCTTCGAAGAGTTCAAGGGTACCGGCAACATGGAAGCCCACCTGGACCGTAAGCTGGCAGAGCGTCGCGTATTCCCGGCGATCAATATCCGTCGCAGTGGCACCCGTCGTGAAGACCTGTTGGCCTCTGAAGATGAAATGCAGCGCATGTGGATTCTGCGCAAGTTGCTCAATCCGATGGAAGACACCGCTGCCACTGAATTCCTGATTGACCGTCTGAAAGATACCAAGACCAATCTGGAGTTCTTTGAAGCGATGAAGCGCCGCTAGCTTGTGGTAAAAAAAGAGCGCCGCTAGAGCGGCGCATTCGCCAGCCAGGGAGCGTGCCTTGAAGTATAAAGACTTGCGTGAGTTCATCGCGGCACTTGAAGCCCAGGGTGAACTCAAGCGTATCCATGTCGAAGTCGATCCTTACCTGGAAATCACCGAAATTTGCGACCGCACGCTGCGTGCCGGTGGCCCGGCGTTGCTGTTTGAAAACGTCAAAGGCCACGACATGCCATTGCTGGGCAACCTGTTTGGCACCCCCAAACGGGTTGCGCTGGGCATGGGTCAAGACTCGGTAGAAGCCCTCAGAGAAGTGGGCAAGCTGTTGGCGTTTCTCAAAGAGCCTGATCCCCCCAAAGGCTTGAAGGATGCCTGGGACAAGCTGCCGATCTTCAAGCAAGTGCTCAGCATGGGGCCGAAAAACGTCAAGCATGCGCCGGTACAGGAAGTGGTGTATGAAGACGACGAGGTCGATCTCGGCCTGCTGCCGATTCAGCACTGCTGGCCTGGCGATGCGGCACCCCTGGTCACTTGGCCACTGGTGATTACCAAAGGGCCGA
Source organism: Halomonas alkaliantarctica (assembly GCF_029854215.1). Classification (NCBI taxonomy): domain Bacteria; kingdom Pseudomonadati; phylum Pseudomonadota; class Gammaproteobacteria; order Oceanospirillales; family Halomonadaceae; genus Vreelandella; species Vreelandella neptunia. The sequence continues at coordinate 553,792 of NZ_CP122961.1, forward strand.
ACAAGAAGCGCCAGAATCTAGGGATTTACCGTCAGCAGAAGATTGGTAAGAACCGCCTGATCATGCGCTGGCTCTCCCATCGTGGCGGCGCGTTGGATTTTCTGGAGTTCCAGAAAGCCCACCCAGGCGAACCTTTCCCGGTTGCGGTGGCGCTTGGCGCCGACCCGGCGACGATTCTGGGCGCCGTTACCCCAGTACCAGATTCGCTCTCAGAATATGCCTTTGCGGGCCTACTGCGCGGTTCGCGTACTGAGCTGGTGAAGTGTGGACACGCCGACCTTGATGTTCCCGCGTCCAGCGAGATTATCCTCGAAGGCTTTATCTATCCGGATGATATGGCAGCGGAAGGCCCCTTTGGTGACCACACCGGTTACTACAATGAGGTCGACCACTTCCCAGTGTTTACCATCACGCGGATGACCATGCGCCGTGATGCGATCTATCACTCGACCTATACGGGGCGTCCGCCGGATGAACCGGCGATTCTCGGCGTGGCGCTTAACGAAGTGTTTGTGCCCATTCTGTGTAAGCAGTTTCCCGAAATTGTCGACTTCTACCTGCCACCGGAAGGCTGCTCTTACCGCATGGCGGTGGTCACTATGAAGAAGCAGTACCCCGGCCACGCCAAGCGCGTGATGATGGGGGTATGGAGCTTTCTGCGTCAGTTTATGTACACCAAGTTTGTGATTGTGCTGGATGACGACGTGGACGCACGCAATTGGGAAGATGTGATCTGGGCGATCACCACCCGGATGGATCCCGCGCGGGATACCGTGATGGTCGAAAATACGCCCATTGATTATCTCGATTTTGCTTCGCCGGTCTCAGGCCTGGGCTCGAAAATGGGGCTAGATGCCACCAATAAGTGGCCGGGCGAAACTGACCGTGAATGGGGCACCCCGATTGTAATGGACGATGCCGTTAAAGCGCGCGTGGATGAACGCTGGGAAGCGCTGGGTATCGACCTTGAGTTGCCGCCCGCTCGACACTGAATGCGATGTATCGCTGACCAACTTTGTAAAAAGAGGCTTTCATGAGTGCAAGGACGTTGACTTGCCAAGTCACCGAGGTTGAGAACTTAAGCCCCGATGTGTTTGGTGTGACGCTAACCGGGCGCGCCGAAGCCATGCAGCACGCGCCGGGGCAATATTTAGAGCTTAAATTGGACGACACCACCTGGGTGCCGTTTTCGATTGCCAGTGCAGATCGTAGAGACGGGGTTATCGAGCTGCATATTCAACACTGGCCGGAACGGGATAACTCAGCGCGGCTGCGTGAGCTACTGCAGGTAGCCAATCAGCTCACGCTGCGTTTGCCCGGCGGTGAGTGCGTGCTTGATCGCGAGAGCGAAAGGCCGCTGCTGCTGATTGCAGCAGGAACCGGTTTTTCCCAGATGAAAGCCATTGTCGAAGCGGTACTGCATGAACAGCCACAACGAGATATTTCGCTGTGGTGGGCCGCTCGGGAACACCGCGACCTCTATTTGGAACAGTTGGCCAGCCTGTGGGCGCAAACCCACAACAATGTCTGCTTTCATGCGGTAACCGAATCGCCCTTGGAAGAACCGTTAGCAGCGGGCGAGCGGATCACCCATCACCTGGGGCGTATTGATCAGGTGTTGAAAACCGCAGATATCACGCCAGATACCCATGATGTTTATATCTCGGGTTCGCCCAACATGGTCTACGCTTGCCTGGATGTGCTCGACACAAAAGGCATGAAGCTTGAGCGGGTGTTTTCGGATGTGTTTGCCTACGCACCCCGTTCTACTTAATATGGCCGCAGCGTTGTAACGCTCCCCCTGATATAGCGTTGATAAAAAAGGAGGCTAACATGGCCCATCACGACGAAAACTTTAAAGACAATTCTGGTTTCCTGTCCATCTTTCTAGGCTTGGTGGTACTGGTAAGTATGAGCGCGCTGCCCGCGACGATTGGCGTGATTCAAGCTTTTGGCGGTTGAGTATTGCCATTTGCAGCGCTTGCAGGCAGGATTAAACCTTAGCGCCATGGCGGTAGCCTTATCACAAGCGCTTTACTTGGGCTAGCGATTGCCAGCGTAACTAACAGAATCTAACGGAATATGGGCATGCAGCGACTAACCACACCAGATACAGTGAATCCACCGCTAGAATTGGTTGGTGGTTTTGCGTTTTATGGGTATTGGTTTAGCCACGGTGTGCCCCTGGCCGACGCCTAACGTCGCGCCACCAGGCACACCACTCGGTTGCCTGCCGCAAGCACAGAAGCCCCGGTCGGTAACCCCGCCGGGGCTTCTGGCGTTTTAGAGCCCCAGCGATGTATAGGCTGAGCGATTTTCGGCAATAGTTATTCATCATTATTTCATCAAGGAGCAGCATCATGATTTATCGCGCACTGACTAACGCTTTCGCTACCTATTTTGTGGGTAATGGCTATAGCTGGCGATTTAGCGACGCGCGGTCGGTGCTAGCTACCACCTCCGACCGTGTTCACTTGGGTGGTCACACAACCATACGATGTCACACGATCGCGGAGAGTTAATCATGAATGCGCCTGTCAGCCCTGTTATTAATAAAACTGTTGTAACCAATGCCCACGCTACTGCTCGACTAACGCCTGCAGCGCCTGAGTCAGTTGCCAAGCGGCTGCCTACCCCCGCCGAGCTCCGGCAACGTATTGCGTTAAGCGATCCGCTTATTGAGCAAATTGCCCGTCAGCGCCACGCCGTACAGCAAATTTTGAGTGGTCACGATGATCGCCTGCTTGTTGTCGTTGGCCCTTGCTCCGTTCACGATCCCGATGCAGCGCTGGAGTACGCGGATCGCCTGGCTGCCCTAAGCGAAGAGGTCAGCGAACGTATTTTGCCGGTCATGCGTGTCTACGTTGAGAAACCGCGCACCACCGTGGGCTGGAAAGGGCTGGCTTACGATCCAGATTTGGATGGTAGCGGCGATATGCCCCGTGGTTTGGCGCTCTCTCGTGAACTGATGCATGCCGTCGCTGCTCGCGGCCTGCCGGTGGCTACCGAGCTCCTACAGCCGATGTTGGCGCCCTATGTAGACGATTTGCTGAGCTGGGTAGCCATTGGTGCGCGCACCACCGAGTCGCAACTGCACCGTGAGCTGGCCAGCGATTTGTCAGCGGCAGTGGGGTTCAAAAATGCCACCAGTGGCGATGTACAAGTGGCTATCGATGCCATGAGTGCGGCGGCCCATCCGCACCAGCGTTTCGCGGTAGACCCGCAAGGTTACCCAATCGTCCAGCAAACGGCAGGCAACCCGCACACCCACGTAGTGCTGCGTGGCGGGCACGGCGAGCCGAACTATCAGGCACAACACGTACGTGCGGCAACCACCGCGCTGCGTAATGCCGGGCAAAACCCGCGGCTCATGGTGGATTGCAGCCATGCCAATGCGCGTAAAGACCATCGCCGCCAGAGTGAAGTAATGCTGGATGTATTGGCGCAGCGTCAGGCAGGAGAAGCCAACCTGGTCGCGCTGATGCTGGAAAGCCACCTGTTCGAAGGCAAGCAGCCGCTAAAACCTGGCGCGATGCGCTACGGCGTATCCGTCACCGACGCCTGCGTGGGCTGGGAAACGACCGAACACTTACTCAAAACGGCTGCAGATCGCTTGGCGTAGGTACATACACAACCGGGGACAAGTTAAAGCAAGGGTCTTTCGCCAGGGCCGGAAAATGTTCCCAACAATTCCGGCATTTCCGCCATCCATGGCGGTCAGATGGCGAAAGTAGCGCCCATGGAAGGGTCTACAGCGCCCTTGCGTCAATTTGTGCGCGGGGAGTCGAATACTATTACTTGTTTGCCCTGGCCAGCCCCGTATCATAGGGCGTTTGCAGCGATAATGAGGCTGGCCATGGTATTTACCCTAGAACATCACGACCCCGAGACTTACCGCCGCAAAGCCCGCATGATCAGCTTTGCCATGGCGGGGCAACTGATTATTTTCGGCCTCCTGTTCTCAATGCTCCTTACCTCCACCTTTGGCAGCAGCCTATGGCTCAATGCCCTAGGCGTGCTACTTGGGCTATTGGCCACCAGCGCGCTATTTGCTGTGCTGCGTGAACGACCCTGGATGACGGAGGTGCGCTACGTCTGGCAGCTCAAACATCATTTGTCACAAGTCAGTGGCTATCTTTCGCAACTGCGTAAAGCGGTGGAAGAGAACAATCGCACGGCGCTGGATCTGCTCACTTTCTATCACCAGGGCATGGCGCAGTTGGCGGAGCTTAATGGGCGCACCACCGATGACGACGCCGAACGGCTAGCGGAAAAAATGCAGGTTAAAATCAAGCGCGAAGAGCTAGGGTTGCCCCCGCAGGTGGAAAGTATCGATACGCATGATCTGCAGGCGTTCAAACGTGGGTAAGTTGTTCAGCAAGTAATAGAATTAGTTATACAGGGAGCATGACGTATGAATACGTTAAAAGCATGGGGTGGGGCTATCGCCGCTGCCAGTTTAATAGTGGTGCTTGGGGGGTGTGCAGCGACGCCCTCCACAGAAACGAACGCCGCTAACCAAGCAACGCTGGATAACCGGGCGCCGTTTCTGCCATCGGCGCTTTTTCCTGGCTCTGCGCAGGCCTTTGATGCGTGGCACTGCGAGCCTGCTCAGCAGCACTTAGTCACCGCCACCAATGCCAACGATTTGCGCCTATGGTCGCTGCATGGCGCATGGCAACTGCCCCAAGCCGTCGTGGCTAGCGGCGCACGCTACCAAGATGGTGAGATCAGCTTCTGGAACCGGGGAGACAAGGCGTTAGTGGAAACGCCAAGAGGACAATTGCAGTGCTCGCTGGCCGAGCAGCGTGACGCCTTAACCCGCACTGACCAGCCCGGCGTGATGTTCTTTGGCCAGGGTAACGAACCGGGCTGGACGGTTGCCTTAGCGAATGACACGCCAACGCTGACGATGGAGACGAATTACGGGGAAGAGCGCCTTCAACTACCTTATATGGTTAGTGTGATGGACAATGAAGCGGGTCGGGTCGTAATTGAAAACGCCGACGTGAAGCCCTTTTTCCGCGTGCGTATCGACGCTGGAGCCTGTTTCGATAACATGAGCGGCAAGCCTTTCCCCGCTCGCGTTACGCTGACCTATGGTGGAGAGCAATATAGCGGCTGTGGCCAAGGTATTGCGCCCTAATAAAGCGCTAGCTCAGCAGCGATAAATCACACGCTCGGCCCGCCATTCATGTGCCACAAAGTCGCTGGCGCACAGGGCCGAGGTGTTGCCTGCGGCACGAGCAGCAAGACGCGATAGCGTTTCCATCTGAATGCCGCGGGTACTTTCCAGCTGCTCGCTGACCGCAAGCGGCGCCCAGCGTTCGTCCTCTAACGTTGCCAGTGTAAAGTTAAACGGATGAAAACCTGGGAAACCGAGTCGAATATCAGTAGCGATCAGCGTCTCTTTTCCATCCAACTGCCGCGTTTCGTAGCGCAAGAAAGGTCCCGTAAACCATGTTAAGCGCTGCCCTTGCTGGCTGGCCAAAGCGAACATTTCTAGTTCAGTGTTACGAATCAGCGGCTCAAGACGCGGTTGACGGTCGCCGTCAAACACACTGATTAGACTTTCATAATAGCGGTCGCCGTCAATCACTGTGGCGCGCCATAACACAATGTTAAACGGTGTTGGCTGTAACAGCAGCGGAGCTTCTTCAAGCCCCTGCTCCGCAAGGACTGGGGCAAGACGTTGCTCTACCGCTAACTTCGCACCTGCTGCTACCACTAGATAAACACTGGTGATGGCCAATCCCCACGTGCAGGCTTTACGGACCCGTTGAGAGATCAAGGCGATCCCCAGGGTGAGTAACAACGGCAGCGTATAGAGCGGATCGATAATAAAAATAATCGGCCACGCGGCAGGAGCGAGATCAAGCGGCCAAAGCAACTGGGTACCGTAAGTGGTCAGCGCATCCAGCAGCGGATGGGTAAGCAATATAAGCGCAAAAAAGCACCACCAGCGGGGCAGGCTAATATCCTTTGCGGGAGCAAAGCGTGCGCAAAGCAGCGCCAATAGGGTGGCTAGCCCTGTGAGTACAAAAAGCGAATGGCTAAAACCACGATGCTCGGTGACATTGGCCACGGCATCGCCATAATCCAACGCTACATCAAGATCGGGCAGGGTGCCCAGTACGGCGCCGATGAGAATGGCCTTCCGGCCTAGGCGTCGGCCCAGTACGACTCCACCAATGGTTGCGCCAAGTGCGGCTTGCGTGACTGAATCCACAGGTTTCTCCGACGGGTAAACCCAGCTAAGATAAACGGTATGATTTAATTATACAGCGTTGTAGCAATTTATTTTCGTTGTCACGTTTCTGTAAAGTGTAACCAAGCCCGTTTTTATCAGGAGTCGATATGCAATATCTACATACCATGGTGCGTGTTAGTGACCTAGATGCTTCACTGCGCTTTTATTGCGACCTGCTGGGTCTTAAAGAAGTACGCCGTAAAGAGAATGAGAAAGGACGCTTCACCCTGGTGTTTCTGGCCGCACCAGAAGATGAGCCACGCTCAGAGCGGCTGACGGCTCCAGAGCTTGAACTGACGTATAACTGGGATCCGGAAGAGTACACAGGCGGGCGTAACTTTGGCCACCTAGCCTACCGGGTGGATGACATTTATGCGCTCTGCCAGCACCTGCAGGACAATGGCGTGACAATTAATCGCCCACCTCGTGATGGCCATATGGCGTTTGTTAAATCACCGGATGGAATCTCTGTGGAGCTGCTGCAGAAAGGCGATGCCCTGGCACCGCAAGAGCCATGGGCCTCCATGGAAAACACCGGTAGCTGGTAACTATTACACAAGCTTTATTCCACACAGACTGTTCCACAAAGGCTATGACACAAGGAAAGTTCACCATGACCACGAAAGGTTGGCGTTTACTGCCACTGCTCGCTTCCGCTGCGCTACTGTTAAGTGCTTGTAGCAGTTCGCCAGGGCCAAGCACTTCGCCGCAATCAGGGCCGAGTGACGCCTCGCTTTCAGGCGCTATCGTCGACCAACGTTGGAATTTATTGCTGGTGGGGACCGATGAGCGGCTCTCCATGCCGGAAACGCCTTTTTTCCAGATTTCAAAAGAGGGCAAAGTGAGCGGCCACGACGGCTGTAACCGCTTTACTGGCGAAGTAAAACTCGGTGAGAACCAACGTATTGAGTTTAGCCCGTTAGCCACCACCCGCATGGCGTGCCCGCAAATGGCCGATGCCAAGCGGGTCACCGATATGATGGAGACCGCTTATCGGTATTTGATCGACCATGATCGGTTGGTGTTCTTTGGTCCGGATAGTCGGGTTTTAGGCGGCTGGCGCGAAGGTAACTGATAGCCGGTTAGTCTTCAAAAGGCGGATTGAAGCGGGCGATAAAGCGCGCATCAATCCGCTTTTTCCATTGCCATACCCATTTTCCGGATACCCCAAAGCCTCCCCGGCTGGCAATCGCGCGGCCGTCGCCGGTGCCAATCAGTGCCAATACGCGTTTGGGCGGCTGCCAGGGGAGTAACGTTTTGTCGTAGCAGGCGCGGCGGAGGTTGTCCGCTAAGTGTTGCCCCATGCGCACTGCATACACTCCTGCATTTGGTAGCGCTGGGGTAAATGCTGCGCAGTCGCCAGCGGCAAACATATTCGGTTGGCCGGTGACCTCCAGCTTGTTGTCTACGCGGATAAAACCGTGTTGATCCAACGGCAGATCAGTCCCCGCCAGCCATGGATGACCGACAGCCCCCGTTGCCCACAGAACGATGTCCGCATCGATGCGTTTACCGTTCTGGGTTGTTACTCCGCCTTCAATCAGTGTTTCGCCGCGTTGTTCAACGTGAACGGTAATACCTGCCTGTGACAGCGCGCGTCGCATTAGCCAGCGTGGCACGCGCCCGGCATCGGGCAATAACGCGTTAGACGCGCTGAGCAAATGCCCCTGCCAGACAATATCCGGGCGCTGTTTGCGCAGCTGGCCCAGCACGCTCATCAGTGTCTCACAGCCAGCGGCGCCCCCTCCGACGCCCACCACCCGTTGGGCACCGCCGCTGGGTAAGTGGCTAATGTCATTTTTCAGCGCCTGCCAGCGTTGATGCAGACTACTCAATGGCCGCATGGCGAGTAGCTTGGGTAGGTTCTCTCCGTTTAGCGGAGGAGGCGCCAGGGTCGAGCCGATATTGACGGAGGCCACATCAAAATTAACGCGCTCGCCATTCGCCAGCGTTACGCAACGTTCCTGGGGGTCGATCATTTTCGCTGGGGAAAGAATTAGCCGAGCGTTGGCTCTTTGGCACAATGCTGCGACGTCAATCTGTGTCTCGCGTAACGTACACTCTCCCGCTAACCATGCGGGTACACTGCCGGAGTATGCTGCTAAAGGACTATCACTCACCACGGTAACCGCAATGCTTGGTTCAGGCTGTTTGGCGAAGGCTTCGAGTACAAAGGCGTGGGCATGGCCCGCACCCATGAGTAATAATTGCTGCATGGACATCGCCTATAGAAGAAGCAAGGTGCTGTTGGGGATTAACAGACAAAGACTTGGTTTTTACCCGCCATTTTAGCCAGATACATACCTTGATCCGCCCGCTCAAATAACTGACGGGGCCGGTCGTCGGGCTGGACAAGGGTCAGGCCGATACTGATTGTTAAAGTGCCAGCGATATTGAAGGCGTGTTGCTCCACGTTGTGGCAGAGCCGGTTAGCCAGCTTTAGACTGGCGTCCTGGTTTAGACCCTTGGATATGATGACGAATTCTTCGCCTCCCCAGCGCCCAAGGTGATCCTCATGTCTCAACGTTTCCTGCACTAACTGAGCCATATCACGCAAGATATCATCGCCAGTTGCGTGCCCATAGGTATCGTTAATATTTTTAAAATCATCAATATCAAACATCAACAGGGCAAAACTGACTGACGAATGGATCAAATCCTCAATCACAAGCTCTGTGTAGTAGCGGTTCCAGCACTTTGTTAAGGGGTCGGTATGGGCCAGGCCCTCGAGACGTTGATTGGTCTTGGTTAACTGGCGATTGAGGCGAACAACCTCCTGGGCCGTTATAGCCACGGCTAAATCGTCGGCCAGCTCAATCATCATAGAGGCTTCCAGCGGCATCCAATAACTCAAGACGTCTTGAAGCGTTGTATCAGCCACCAGAGCGGGGAGGAGCGGCTGTTGGCGAAACAGCACTAACCAGCCTAACGAGGCATTCGCGACGCTGAGCTGGGCCGCCAGACCGCCTTGGCAGCTCCCGTTTAGCTCGGCAATCTCGTCTTGAGCGTTGTACTGTTTCAACTGCTGTAACTGATGAAATATCTGGGGCCTGGAGGGGGATTTGCCAAAGCAGTGGAGATCGCCCTGATAAGCCAGCGCAATGCCTTCGGCCTGAAAAATATCGCACCAGCTAGCGCCATGATGCTGCAAAATATCATCAATGGAAGTCAGTCGTTTAATATCTCTGGATAGCAATCTGCGGCGCGACTTTAAACCTAGCTGGCGGGTGGCCATACGTTCCGCTTTTAACAAGCGTAAGCGTTGGGAAGCAATATCAATGAGTAGTTGGATCCACTTGCCAGGCCCTGCGTAGGCGGCAGGTGAATGCCCAATATACCCCCACACTTCATGTTCGCCCTTTAGCTCATACAGTTGCAGCTCTGAGGCGGCTAGGTCGTCGTAACAATGAATAGAGAGCAGCGCGTGATGAGAGGCGAGTGTGCTTTCCAGTGGATAGCAGTAGGCCAAACGAAGGTTGCCTGTGCTCAATCGGCGATAAAGTACCACTGGTTGACCCTGGGTAAGCGCATGTAGCGTTTTAGCCAGCAGTTCAAAAAGCTCAAAAGGGGTTTTCGAGCCGCATAGCAAGGCCAGCTTAAGGCACAGATTGTCGAGATTTTGCACCGATGGAGATAGTGTGCCACTCATCCTGAATGACTCCTCAAGCGCCGCTTCTCAGCGCTTAGCATAGCAACTCGCCTAAGCGAAAACTCGAAATTGAATTAATGATTCAATCAAAAGGTGAACCGTTATTCAACTGTTATTGAACAATCGCTTCACATTGGCGGCATGAATGAAAAAATCATGTTCGCCGAGCGTCTGAAAGCTGCACTAGAAGCAGCCGGTTACGAAGCGCGGCCGTCAGTGCTTGAGCGGGAATTTAACCTGCGTTACTGGGGAAAGCCGATCACTTTTCAGGCCGTTAGGCGTTGGCTGCGCGGAGATTCGATCCCCAGCCAGGATAAGCTCCAGGTTCTGGCCCGTTGGCTGTTAGTCGATCCACACCACTTGCGCTACGGCAGTAGCAGCGCTTATACGGTCAGCGAACCTTCCGCAAGTTGGGACGTTTCATCCACCAGTGAAGAGCGCCAATTGCTGTCACTCTACCGGGAGCTTCCCGCTGCCCAGCGTAAAGTGGTGCGCGAAATTATTGAAACATTCGCTAAAGTGCACCCGCCTGCCAGCGGGCGTAACGATTAGGTCGACTCATTTTTCTAATTATCTTTCAGTTCGATGTGCTAGGTGTCAATTTTCTTTGCTGAACTGTCACCGCGTCGCCAATTGAAGTAGTGCTTCAATAGTGTCAGTGCCCGCTCGGGTTTGTGAGCGTTTTTCCATACGCCCGCCGTGGCTTTAGCTGCTTCGCCCAGCGTTGGGTAGGGGTGAATGGTGCCCAACAGCTTGTTGAGGCCCAGGCCGTGTTTCATGGCGAGGGTAAATTCACCCAGCCATTCACCGGCGTTTTCCGCCACGATGGTCGCACCGATAATCTTGTCTCTGCCGGGCACGGTGAGTACTTTGATAAATCCTTGGGTCGCGCCTTCGGCAATGGCACGGTCGCTTTCTCCCATGGCGTAGCGGGTGATCTCAAAGGCAATGCCCTGTGCGTTCGCCTCTTTTTCGTTTAAACCCACCCGCGCAACTTCCGGCTGCAGGTAGGTGACCGTGGGCATATAGCGGTAATCCACCGCAAAGCTTTTCAGCTCGCCGAACAGCGCATTGACGGCCGCATGCCACGCTTGGTGGGCGGCGGCATGGGTGAGTTGGTAAGGTCCGGCTAAATCACCGCAGGCCCAGATATTGGGTATGCGGGTTTGCAGCCGCTCGTTAAGTTCAAAAGTGCCTGTTTGGGTGGTCGTGATCCCCAGCGCTTCTAGCCCTAAGCCCTCAACATTGGCCTGGCGACCCACGCTCACCAGCAAATAGTCAAAGCGGAGCAATTTCCGCTCGCCATGATGCTCCACCGCTAGCTGATAGCCGCCATCCTCGTTAAGAACTTCCAGCGCTTTGGCGTCGGTCATCACCATCACACCTTCGTCAGCCAGGGTGCTTTCAACTAGTTCACCGACCTCTGGATCCTCGCGACCCAGCAGTTGGGAAATGCCTTCGACCAGCGTGACTTGGCTACCCAGGCGGGCAAAGCTCTGGCTTAGCTCGCAGCCAATGGCACCACCGCCCAACACCACTAAACGTTCGGGCAGTTCAGTAAGCGACCAAAGGTTCTCCGAGGTTAGAACGGGCGCATCCATAATGCCGGGTAACGGGGGGACTTTGGGCCTTGCGCCGGTGGCCAGCACGATATGTCTGGCGGTGAGTATTTTATCCCCCACCTGCACTTCCCAGGGTGAGGCCAACGTGGCGTGATCCTGATACACCTCAACGCCTAGGCCGCTATAGCGCTCCACGCTGTCGTGGGGCTCGATATCGCTAATCGCCTGATGCACATGGCGCATCACCTTGGCAAAGTCGACCTGCGGCTCACTGGTAGTCACTCCGAACCGGTGGGCGGTGCGAACCTCATGGGCGGCGCGGGCGGCACGAATTAACGCTTTAGACGGCACGCAGCCGGTATTCAGGCAGTCGCCGCCCATCTTGTGTTTTTCCACCAGCGCCACTTTGGCGTTCACAGCACTGGCTATATAGCTGGTGACTAGCCCGGCTGAGCCACCGCCGATGACCACAATGTCGTAGTCAAAACGCGCTGGCCGGGTAAAACCTTTATACGCTTTGCGCTTCTGTACCAGTTGTACAATGCGCCGAGCTATCCAGGGGAAGATAGCCAGCAGTAAAAACGAGGCGATAAGCGTCGGCGAGAGAATCCCCCTCAGACTCTCTAAATCACCTAGTTGCCCACCTGCATTCACATAGATGGCGGTGCCGGGGAGCATCGCGACCTGGCTTACCCAGTAAAACGTGACGGTTTTGATCCGTGTCAGTCCCATGACCAGGTTGATCATAAAAAACGGGAATACCGGCACTAAACGCAGGGTGAAAAGATAGAGAGCACCGTCGCGCTCTACGCCCCGATTCACCGAGGCGAACTGGCGCGGAAAACGTTTTTCGATAGGGCCACGGAAAAGAAACCGTGAAAGTAGAAAGGCCAGTGTGGCCCCCATGGTGCTGGCGAAGGAGATAATCAGCAGACCCCAACCTAAACCAAATAGCGTACCGCCAAGTAGGGTCATCAGTGTGGCGCCTGGCAGTGAGAGCGCAGTGATCACCACATAAACAGCAAAAAAGATCCCCGCTACCTGCCAGGGGTTTTGATTAAATGCCGTTTGGAAATCGCTTTGGTAAGCCTTTAGGGTTTCTAGGGTGAACCATTGGTGGGCACCACTAATGAAAAACGCCCCAATGGCAATAAGCAGTAACGCTGCAATAATCAAACGTTGTCGGGTCACAATAAACGCTCCAGCGTTAGTAAGGTAAGTATCAGTGTTTGCTGTGTGAAGAGAGTGCCCACTTGCTTACATCGATACAGGCAATCCTTTCCAGCGCTGCCAATCTTCGGGGCGATCCACGTCCCAAATAGTCGCGGGGTAGGCGGCGCGCAGGCCTAATGCCTCAATGCGCTGCTGAGTGGTCGCTAGCACGCGTTGGGTACCCCAGGGGATACCTTCAAACAATGCGGGATAGTCTTGCTGGGTGCCTACAAAACCGTAGCCGCCATCTTCGGCGGGTAACATCACCACCTCAACGTTGGCCAACTGCTGTGCACAGGTGGCAATCAGCGCGCTGGTGATGCTTGGGCAGTCGCTGCCCATTAGCATGGCAGGCCCTGGGGTGCTGTTCAGCGCGTGGCGAACCCGTGCGCCTAAGTTGCCCTCTGGCTGGGCGCTTAGCGTCACACCAAAGGCTTCACGAAGTTCGATAAACAGCGGGTGCGTATGGTCAAGCGCTGTCCATAGCGTGATTTTTTCCGCGGGCAGCGCTTTGCAGGCATTGGCGACGCAGTGGCGCACAAGCTCTGCGTGAGCGTTGGCAGCACCTTCCAAACCGAGCAGGGGTGACAGGCGCGTTTTCGCTTGCCCCGGCAGCGGGGCTTTGGCGAGCAAATGCAGATGAGGTGTTTCAGCGGGCATCGCGGTACTCCTTGGCGAGTTGAGTGGCGCTAACGCCGCGCCAGTAGCGGTAGCGCAGCCGCCACATGAGGCGGATGGTTTTCCACGCGCCAAACTCATCCCAGCGCCTGCCCGAGCTTACCACTTTCGCCTTCAAACAGACGGGGCGCGATAACCGCTTGAGCCGTTTAGACAGCTCAACGTCTTCCATCAGCGGCTGCTCGGGAAAGCCACCGACTGCCTTGAAGGTGCTCACGTGCATAAACATGCCCTGGTCGCCGGTGGCGATGCCGGTAAGCCGGGAGCGTTGGTTCATCATCCAACTCACCACGGGCAGCCAGCCGCTGTAGCCTGAAAGCTTAATATCAAAACGCCCCCAGGCGTGGCGTTTAAGCGCTTGGAGTATCTGCTCAATGGCGTTCTTGGGCAATTGGGTGTCCGCGTGCAGAAACAGTAGCGCGGGTGCAGTGGCGTACTGTGCGCCCAGGTTCATTTGTCGTGCCCGTTCGGTCGGGCTGTTGAGCACACGATCCGCCAGTGGTTGGGCGATTTGAGCGCTCCTGTCATCGCTCCCACCATCCACCACGAGCACTTCGACCCCCTGCGCGCGCAGCGGTTGCAACCCCGTCAAGTGAGCGGCGAGGGTGGTTGCTTCATTTAACACCGGGATAACGATGCTTAGCCGAGGGGGGAGTTCAGCCGAGCTCAATGACCGGCCCCCCCGCGGCGTTGGCATCCGCGTGGTCGTGGGTGACCAGCAGCGCTGGCAGGCCGGCTTCGCGTAGTTGGCTAAACACCAGCGTGCGCATCTCCTGGCGCAGCGCCGTATCCAGCTTGGAAAACGGTTCGTCTAGCAGCACCGCTCGCGGCTTGGAAAGCAGCAGACGCATCAACGCCACCCGTGATTGCTGGCCGCCGGAAAGGGTGGACGGATCGCGGGACTCAAAGCCCGCTAGCCCAACCTGCTCCAGGGCCTGGCTAACCTGCTGGTGCTTCCCTTTGCTGTGGCGAGGTAGCCCGAAGCGCAAGTTGCCGCCCACGCTTAAGTGCGGAAATAGCAGCGGGTCCTGAAACAGAAGCCCTATATTGCGCTGTTCGGCGGGAAGGCTGAGCAAATCGCGCTCACCCAGCCATACGCCGCCGCTGGCGGTGAATTCATGATCAAGAAAGCCTGCAATATACGCTAATAAGGTAGATTTTCCCGACCCCGAGGGCCCCATTACCGTGAGTACCTCACCGGGAGTAATAGTGGCATCCACTGCCAGTAACTCACGGCCGGCCAGGGCGATGCTAATTTTTTCAAGACGTAGCGGCGCGCAAAAAGAAGCTGTCACAAAGTCCCTCTTAGGTAGCTAAATCACGGCGGTGGGTACCCAATAAACGGGGCAGTCCCAGCGCGAGCATAAAGCCAATCAACGGCAGGCTCGCCTGCACTAATGCCCAGACGCCGATTAAGCGTCGATTATTGCCAGAGGCAAGCGCGACGGCTTCGGTTGTCACGGTTGTCACGCGGCCCGCACCGAGTAACTGGGTGGGTAAGTATTGGCCAATGCTCACTGCCAAACCTACGGCAAACGCCGTTAACAGCGGCGCAAGCAACAGCGGCAGGCGAACCCGCCAAAAAGCGGCACTGCGTGACACCCCCAGTGAACGCGCTACCTCTAGCCAACGCGGATCCAATCGGCGATAGGTTTCAGCCAGGGAGAGGTACACATAGGGCAGCACAAACAGCAGGTGACCCGCGATTACCAAACCAAGCTGAGGGCGAATACCCAGGCTTTCCGCCGCTACGACCAGTCCAAACAGGAAGGCGATTTGCGGCACTAATAGGGGCAAATAGAGTAACCATAACGCGCGCTTGGGTTGAATGTGCTGACGGTGTTCATTTTCCAGCGTTGCCAGCACTAGCGCCGTGGCCAAGGCGGTAGAAATAAGTCCAATCAATGCCGTATTAATGAGCGGTGTAGATAGCATAGGGCCGCTGCGTTGCCAGTGGTCCAGCGTTAGCATCTGCGGTAACACTTCTGGAAAGCGCCAGAAACCAGCCAGTGAAAATAGCCCCAACCCAACCAAGGCCGCCAGCGCTGTGATACTCGAAAGCAGTAATGCCGAGCGGCCAACGAGGCGCAGGATAATTTCGCCGCGTTGGCGGCTGCCATTGGTCAGCCAGTACCGCGTCAGCCTGCGGATCAGCTGTTCTAGCAGCCACCAGCACAGCAGCGCAGCGACAGTGACGCCGAGTTGCAGTACCGCCGCCGCCGAAGCCATAAAGCGATGACTGACATCCGGGTCGTTGAACCAACTCAAGAGAGACACGCTCAGCGTGGGGGGCAGCTTCGGGCCAAGAATCAGCGCCATATCGACAACCGAGGTGGCGTAGGCGATCACGGCATAAACCGGCAGGCGAATTAGTGGATAGAGGGAGGGAAGCACCGTTTTTAACCAGCCAATGGTGGGGGAATAGCCTAGTGACCTCGCCAGCATCAGGCGCTTCTCCGGCGCTAACTGCGGCAGTGCCGCCAAGCTCATCAGCAGCAAAAATGGTACTTCTTTGAGTACCAGCCCCGCCATCAGTGAGAGCCCCCAGGGATCGTTGATAATCAGCGCGTCCAGGGGGCGCTCCCAGCCTGTCAGCGACGGCGATATCAGTCGCGCCACCAAACCCGAAGGGGCAATCAAAAAGGCAAACCCAAAGGCGATAGCGGCGTGAGGGATGGCGAGTAGCGGTGATACCAGCCGTCGTATGCCGCGATCTAACCACGTGCCTCGACTGGCGGCTAAAAACAGCACCACAATCACTAGCGCGACAGCCGCGCTTATTAACCCGCTGGCAAAACTCACCGCCATCGAGCGTCCTAGCCCCGGCTGGGCGAACAGCATTTGCCAGGGGGCTAAACTGGCGCCATAGCCGCCTAGTGCTGGCAAGTAGCCAAACGCAGGCAGCAGAACCATTATAAGACCCGCCCCCACGGGGAATACTAATAGGGCAATAATGAGAGCTGGGGCCAGTCGCAGCATCGTTAGTTAACGCCGTAACGCTCAAGCCAGGCGTCTTGAAGCGCGGTCATCCAGCTGGGGTGCGGTTCAGGCAGGGTGTTCGACAGCGCGTCCGCCGGTAGCTCGGAAGGGTGGCGATCACCCTGTTCGAACAGCGCCTGGTTCTCGGCGTCGAGCTGCTCGATATCCAGTACGCTGCGATCACCCCACATCGCGAGCGACTGCTTTTGCGCCTGAGCTTCCGGTGAAAGCAGAAAATTGGCGAGCACCATGGCGCCAGCTTTATGCGGCGAATTATAAGGAATTGCCACGAAGTGAACGTTACCCAACGTGCCGCCTTCCAGCACGTAGCTACGCACGCTTTCAGGCAGCTCATACTCCATCACCGCCACAGCGGCATCGGTGGGGTAAAACGAAAACGCCAAACTTAGCTCGCCGTCGCTCATCAACGTGCGCAGGTTGGGGCCAGAGTCGGGAAAAGCACGACCACTGCGCCACAGGTGCGGGTGCAGCGCGTCTAAATAGGCCCATAGCGGTTCTGTGACGGTCTCAAAATCGCTTTCTGAAACCGGCTGATAAAGTGCCTTCTCCTGATCGGTGAGCTCGATCAGCGCCTGCTTTAAAAAGGTGCTGCCGGTGAAATCGGGAATACGCGGATAGCTGAACTGGCCGGGATTATCTTTGGCCCAGGCGAGTAGTGCCTGCATATCCTGGGGTGGTGTCTCGGTTTGAGCGCTGTCGTAATAAAAGGTGATTTGTGCCTTACCCCAGGGCGATTCATAGCCTTCTGTAGGTAGCGTGAAGTCGGTCACCACCTCTGGGTTATCGGTGGCATTGGTGAGCGCAAAATGGGGCAGCGATTCTGCAAAGGGGCCAAACAGCAGGTCGCTTTCGCGCATCGCCGCGAAGTTCTCGCCGTTGATCCAAATGAGATCGATACTGCCGTCGTCGTTATTGTCCGCCTGTTTTTCCGCCAGTACCCGCGCTACTGCACTGCCCGTATCGTCCAGTTTTACGTGCGCCACCTCAACGTCGTACTGTGCCTGCATCTGCTTCGCCACCCAATCGATGTAGCGATTGGTGCGCGTATCACCGCCCCAGGCATTCCAGTAAACGGTTTGGCCTTCGGCTTCCGCTAACACGCTTTGCCAATCATCAGGGGCAGGGTTGGCCAGGGTAGGAGACGCAAGAGCTAACATCGCTGTGGCGAGAGTTAGGCGTAAAGGGAGATGTTTAATGGGCATCGCATTTCTCTTTTGTAGGCGTTCCAAACGTTATAGAGAGGCTTGCAAGCACTGCAGTTCGCTATGAACGTGATCAATACTCGGCAGTGAGAGGTAATGCTCGACGCGGTCGCGCACGTGGTCGATCACGGCCGGGTCAGTGAGCTCAGCGGACCAGTCTTCCCCTCGCTGCTCGGCATCCTTGGCGTTCAAGTGCTGGGCGCGCCACTTGGCACACCAGGTCAACGACCAGAGCCAGGTTGCGCGTCGGCAGGCGACCAGGGTGTCTGTATCGGGTGACTCATCCATGTTGGCTTGCCAGCGGCGATAAAAGCTAATCACGTCACTTAGCGATAGCACCGCCTGGCTGCTTATGTCCCAGGTGGTCGAGGTGTAGAGGCTGGTGTGAGCGAGATCGATACCCGGTAGGCCGTATCGGCACTTCTCTAAATCCACCAACACCGCACGGCCATCGTCACGGATCAAGAAGTTGCCAGGGTGGGTGTCAAAGCTAATCAGTGTCGGGGTGGCCTCGCTTAAGCGAGGCGGAAGTAAATCCAGCTCCTGTTTAATGCGCTGGGTGACCTTGCTCGAGAGTTGCGCATCGCCCAACCAGTTAGCCTGCTGACACACTTCCTCTTTCATCGCTTGCCACGGGTCTTCAGGGGCAAGCAGCGGCGCCCTCAGTGTTTCGCTGGGCAGCGGTTGCCTGTGTAGGCTGGCCAGGGCATCGGCAATGGCGTGTAGGTCTTCCGGGAGTTTAGCCAAGCGGCCACGGATAGCCTCAACCAGTAGCCCACCCCGGGGCAGTGCCTCGCTCGGTGGCAGGGTGCCGTAAAGTGTTGGCGTATGTCCGCCAGCGCTGGCGCGCTGGTAGCAGGCGGTCTGATAGGCCAGGTTCTCTTCAGGTGGCAGGTTCATCTGACTCTGCTTCGGCAGCCGCGCCACCCAGTCATCGTCCTCACTGCGATGAATCCACACATGATCATGGGCCAGACCGGTATCCGCCATCGGCGTAAGCTCACGGTAGGTAATTCCGGCCCGCTTTAATTCGGTTGCCAGCGCCTGTAAACGCGCTTCGGTTGGTGTCGGCATAGAGCAGTCCGTGTCGTTGCTGAATAAGCGATGCCACTTAGTGGCGAATCTTGTACCAACCTTACACGTTTTATAAGAAAAAGTGATTTTATAAACTGAAGGCTAGCCTAAAAGTTGCTTACTCAGCATGCCAATGATGAAGCCAAGTACAGCACCCAGTGAGGGTGTCCAATGGCGCCGCATTCGCGCTTGCGGCGCAATATCCTGAAATACCAGATACAGAATGCCGCCTGCTGCGAAGCTCATGATCATCGCCGTAATTTGTGGCGCCTCACTCAACCACCAATACCCCATTATTGCAGACAGCGGGCCGAAAAATGACACGCCCAAGAGTCCCCATAATGCTGTTTTAGTCGTTAATTTCGCGGCTCTTAATTCACGATAGGCGTTAAATCCTTCGGGGAAATTTTGCGCAGCGATAAAAAGAGCCAGTAAGACACCCATTTGCGGGTTAGCAGCAAACACCGCGCCAAGTGAAACCGCTTCCGGCACAAAGTCTAATAACATCGCCATAAACTGTGCGACATTGCCTTCATTGTTTTGTAACCAGGCATCCAAAACACAAAACGTAACGCCACCTGCGGCAAACAATCCCGTCAATTGCCAAGTGTTTAACTCATGCATGCCTTCTGGCACCAGCGCAAAGGCCACTGCCGCCACTAAAATGCCGCCACCAAAGGCTGTGATTCCATGCACAAGCTCTTGCTTGGCAATTGTATTTGCGGTTCCCTCAACGTGTGCTAGAAAGCCGCCGAAAAGTGCCATAAGACCGGCGCCCCAGGCGATGAAAAGCATTCCATAAACGCTCATTTATCCACCGTTTCTCCCTTCTGTTACGAATTAGGTTCGCACTTTGCTGAATCTCGAGCCAGGGCCTTGTCAGGCTGATGAGATGTCAACCTTAACGCCAGAGTAAGCTCCCATACCGGTTGCCGAAAACAAAAACGACACCTAATGGGTGCCGTTTCGTTTGAGCTATTGCTTACTAACCAACTTTACAAGGCTTCAATCTTCGCCTTTTGCTCTTCAAGCAGCTGCTTGGTGGCTTGGAATTCGGCCAGCTTGCCACGCTCTTTATCCACCACGGCGACAGGGGCTTTGGCGATAAATCCGTCGTTGCCGAGTTTCTTCTCGATGCCACCGATCAGCTTGTCCTGCTTTTCGATCTCTTTGCTGAGGCGGGCAATTTCGGCGTCTTTGTCGATCAGATCTGCCATCGGCACCAGCACTTCCATATCACCCACCAACTGCGTGGCAGAGAGCGGGGCATCGTCCGGGTTTTCAAGCCAGGTAACGCTTTCCAGCTTGGCGAGTTTGGAAAGGAAGCGACGGTTGCTCTCCAGGCGCTCGGCGTCTTCGGGCTTGCCTTTGGTGAGCAGCACATCAAGCGGTTTGCCGGGAGCGATGTTCATTTCGGCGCGGATGTTTCGCACGGCGATGATGACGCCTTTTAACCACTCGATATCCAGGCTGGCCTGGTCGTCGATTTTGCTCTCGTCGGCTTCTGGCCAGGCTTGCAGCATGATCGAGGCATTTTCACCCATATATACGCCCGCCAGCGGCGAGACGCGCTGCCAGATCTCTTCGGTGATATAGGGCATCATCGGGTGAGCAAGGCGCAGAATGGCTTCGAGTACGCGTACCAGCGTGCGACGCGTTCCCCGCTTCGCCTCTGCCGTGGCGTTTTCGTCCCACAGTACCGGCTTGGAAAGCTCCAGGTACCAGTCGCAGTACTCGTTCCAGACGAACTCATACAGCGCCTGAGAAGCGTGGTCAAAGCGGTACTCGTCCATCGCCTTGGTGACCTGGGCTTCGGTTTTTTGCAGCTGCGAGATAATCCAGCGGTCGGCCAGGGAGAGCTCAACCTCTTCACCGCCAGTGCCGCAGTCTTCGCCTTCGGCGTTCATCAGCACGTAGCGCGAGGCGTTCCATAGCTTGTTGCAGAAGTTGCGGTAGCCGTCCAGGCGGCTCATATCAAACTTGATATCACGCCCGGTGGTGGCTTGGGAGAGGAACGTAAAGCGCAGCGCATCGGTGCCGTGGGCTTCAATGCCGTCTTTGAACTCGTCCTTGGTCGCTTTGGCAATCGCCTTGGCCTGTTTCGGCTGCATCATATTGCCGGTGCGCTTTTCGAGCAGCTCCTCCAGCGTAATGCCGTCGATCAGGTCGATGGGATCGAGTACGTTGCCCTTGGACTTGGACATCTTCTGCCCCTGACCGTCGCGCACCAAGCCGTGTACGTACACCGTCTTGAACGGTACCTGCTTGGTGAACTTCAAGGTCATCATGATCATCCGGGCAACCCAGAAGAAGATGATGTCAAAGCCGGTCACCAGCACGCTGGAAGGGTGGAAGGTCTCCAGCTCCGGCGTCTCTTCCGGCCAGCCGAGAGTGCCGAACGTCCACAGGCCCGAGCTGAACCAGGTATCGAGCACGTCTTCGTCTTGGGTCAAGGTGACATCGGGGCCGAGTTCATGCTTCTCGCGAGCCTCGGCTTCGCTACGAGCAACGTAGACATTGCCTTCCTCGTCGTACCAAGCCGGGATGCGGTGGCCCCACCACAGTTGGCGGGAGATACACCAGTCCTGCAGGTCGCGCATCCAGGCGAAGTACATGTTTTCGTAGTTCTTGGGCACGAACTGAATATCGCCGTTTTCCACCGCTTCGATGGCGGGCTTGGCGAGACTTTCCACC
Source organism: Halomonas alkaliantarctica (assembly GCF_029854215.1). Lineage (NCBI taxonomy): Bacteria > Pseudomonadati > Pseudomonadota > Gammaproteobacteria > Oceanospirillales > Halomonadaceae > Vreelandella > Vreelandella neptunia. The sequence goes on from NZ_CP122961.1 coordinate 575,113, forward strand.
GCCACAAACCATTGGTCGGTAAGCAGCGGCTCAATCACATCGCCGGAGCGGTCACCGTAGGGCAGGGTGTTGTTAACGGCTTCGACTTGCTCCAGCAGGCCCAGGGCGTCCATGTCGGCCACGATCTGTTTGCGCGCTTCAAAGCGGTCGAGGCCTGCGTACTTGGCGGGCAGGGTGGCGTCTTCGTCCGGTTGGGACTGGCCTTTCAGGTCGAAAATCTCGGCCTGTTCAAGAATCGCCGCGTCTTTGGAGAAGACGTTGATCAGCAGGTGGTTCTGGCGCTTGCCGACCTCGTAGTCGTTGAAGTCGTGGGCGGGGGTGATCTTGACGCAGCCCGAGCCTTTCTCCATATCGGCGTGCTCGTCGGCGACTATCGGAATGCGGCGACCGACCAATGGTAGCTCAATAAACTTGCCGACCAGGGAGGCGTAGCGCGCATCTTCCGGGTTCACCGCCACACCGGTATCGCCCAGCAGGGTTTCCGGGCGGGTGGTGGCGACCACGAGGTAATCCTTGCCGTCGTCGGTTTTAACGCCGTCCGCGAGCGGGTAGCGGAAGTGCCAGAAGCTGCCTTGCTGTTCTTTGTTTTCCACTTCCAGATCAGAAATGGCGGTGTGTAGCGTCGGATCCCAGTTGACCAAGCGCTTGCCACGATAGATCAACTTCTCTTCGTGCAGGCGCACAAACACTTCTTGCACCGCTTTGTAGAAGCCGTCGTCCATGGTGAAGCGTTCGCGAGACCAGTCGACGCTGGCGCCCATACGGCGCAGCTGGCGGGTAATATGGTCGCCAGACTCCTCTTTCCACTCCCATACTTTATCGATAAACGCGTCACGGCCGAGGTCGTGGCGGGTCTTGCCCTCTTCGGCCGCAATCTTGCGCTCCACCAGCATTTGTGTGGCGATACCGGCGTGGTCGGTGCCTACCTGCCACAGGGTGTTATTGCCCTGCATCCGCTTCCAACGCGTCAAGGTATCCATGATGGTGTCCTGGAACGCATGGCCCATGTGCAGGCTGCCGGTCACATTGGGCGGTGGAATCATGATCGAAAAAGGCGTGCCCTGGCCGGAGGGAGCAAAACGGTTGTCGGCTTCCCAGCGCTCGTACCAGCGTGTTTCGATCTGTTCGGGTTGGTAGGTCTTTTCCATGGAGAGTTGGCTCACAGCAACGATGCTTCCCGCAGGGAAGCATGAAATTCATAAATAGGGTCGAAAAATGGCGATAAGTATAGCGCGATAAGGGGTGAGGCGTCAGGCCCTTGCCGGGTGACGATTTAACCCGCGCATGGCGAGTAATCCGAGGATAGGCCCTGGTAGTAGCCACCAAATCACCGCCAGCGACTGGCTCGACCAGAGCGTGGTGACCAGCGCGATGGAGGGAATAGTTAGTCCAAAGCCGATCGCATTCATCATCGCCAGCGCCGCCCCTAGCCGCTCGGGTGGCGCCGTGGCGCTGGCCAGTGCAGAGAACTGCGCGGAGTCGGCAATCACGCTGACGCCCCACACGCCGAGAAGCGCTAACAGCAGCCAGGGCGAGGTGCTGCCGAGTAGCGGATAAATCAAGCACAGCGCACCAGAGGTTGTCAGTGCCACGCAGGCCACTCGGGCACTGCCGATGTGACGGCTCCATTTGCCTGCGAGCACGCAGCCCGGTAGGCCCAACGCAATCACCGCAAAGCTTAGCCACGGCTGGGCGCTGTTTGAAGCGCCCAAGCGCTCCAGTTCCCGGGCGACCAGAAACGGCACCAGCGCCCACAGCGCATACAGTTCCCAGCAGTGGCCGAAATAACCCAGCGCAGCGGCACGAAAACGGGGTTGCCTGAACGCTGCTAACCCCGCCCAAGGTCTTCCGCTCTTGGCGGTCGCCGGTAGGTGAGGGCCAACGCCCAGCTTGAAAATCATTAGTGCGGCGACCAATGCCAGTAGTGAAGCCAGCAGCAGTGGCCACTGCCAGGGTAAATGCAGCGTTAAACCGCGCAGCAGATGTGGGGAGGCAATACCCAGGGTGAGCATGCCCACCAACCAGCCCAGCGCTGCCCCTGCGTGGCTGGGTGTCCAGCTCACCACCAGCTTCATACCCAGCGGGTAAATGCCCGCCAGGCAGAGCCCAGTCGCAAAGCGCGCAATAGCGGCGAGCGTTACGCTTTCAGCCACGCCGATAAAGGCGGCGTTGATCAGTGCGCCAAGAACGGCAGAAAACGCAAACAGGTGGCTGGCACGAATGCGGTCAGCAAGGCCGGTGGTGGCGATCAGCAGCGTGCCGCTAATAAACCCAGCCTGAACGGCGATGGTTAACAGGCCCAAGTCACTTTCGCTAAGGCCCACGGCCTCCTGCAGCGCCAAGCCAACGCCATTAACGCTAAACCATAGCGAGGTGCCAAACAGTTGGGCGATAACGATAACGGCCAATGGGGTGCGGGCTAACAAGGCGTGGGACAGCATCGGCGCTCTCGTTTGTTAAGTTATTGTTGTTAAATAATGAGTTAACCGAGCTTATGCGGCACGACTTCATGCCCCATTTCTTTATAGCGCTGCCAACAGGCGCGTTTGGCGACCAGCACTTGTTGGTGCTGATTAATGATTTCGGCGACCCGCGCGTAGCGCTCTACGCCCTCGGGAATCTCCGGGTGCAGATTAAGTAGCGCGGCCTCTTCTGTGGGCACCGGCAACTGCTGCCAACCAAGCGTGATCGGTACGCTAGCAGCCATCTCGTTATCTTCTAATGCGTGGGGTAGGTAAGCGTCCGGGCGGAAATTCCACAGCGCGCTATCGGCCTGCTCAGCGAGGGCTTTATCTTCGCAATGCAGATGCAGCCGGTAGCCTTTGCGCCAGATGGTTTCGGCGAGCTTGCAGGCAAACTGCAAACGCGCTTCTAAGGTTGTATCGGGCAAAATGTAGAAATCAATGCGCGCCATGGCGGTTCCAGGTAAGTTGGTTCCAGAAACAACACCGCCGCATAAATGCGGCGGTATGGGGGTAAGCCCTAGCGTTACACCAACTTGGTTAGCCAGCCGTACTTATCTTCGCTGCGACCGTACTGCAGATCGAGCAGCTTGGTCCGGATGCGCATGGCGACTTCATTGCTGTTGTTATCTGCTGTGAGACGAATACGCTCGTGCTCGCTGACCAGTTCGCCCACCGGGGTGATGACCGCAGCGGTGCCACAGGCAAATACTTCGGTGATCTCGCCGGACGCCGCGCCTTCACGCCACTCGTCAATGCTAATAGCGCGCTCTTCTGGCGTCAGACCTTCATCTTTGGCCAGCGTGAGGACTGAATTGCGCGTCACGCCTTCTAAAATGGTGTCGGTCAGGCGGGGTGTGACCAAGCGACCATCTTTGAAGACGAAGAACAGGTTCATACCGCCCAGCTCTTCCACCCACTTGTTTTCTGCCGCATCAAGAAACGCTACCTGACCACACTGGTGGGCTTCGGCCTCTTTCTGCGCGGCTAATGAAGCGGCGTAGTTACCGCCACATTTGGCAAAACCGGTGCCGCCTGCAGCAGCGCGCTTATAGTTTGAGGAGAGCCATATCGAAACCGGAGCAACGCCACCTTTAAAGTACGCCGCCGCCGGAGAGGCGATCACGTAGTAATCGACTTCCTGCGACGGGCGCACGCCGAGAAACGCTTCCGAGGCGATCATAAACGGACGCAGATAGAGGCTGCACTCGTCAGAAGCGCTGGCAGGCGTGGGCACCCAGGCGTGGTCTTGCGCTAATAGTGCTTTCAGTGAGCCAATGAAGTCTTCATCGGAAAGCTCGGGTAGTGCCAAGCGGCGGGCACTGCGGCGAAAACGCTCGGCGTTTTTCTCTGGGCGGAACGTCCAGATAGAGCCGTCGGCATGGCGATAGGCTTTGATGCCCTCAAAAATCTCCTGACCGTAGTGCAGTACGGAGGCGGCAGGATCAAGAGTTAGCGGGCCGTAGGGGCGCACCTGATGTCCATGCCAGTCAGCGTCGCCAGTCCAACGGATATGCGCCATATGATCGGTAAAGTAACGACCAAAACCGGGGTTTTTAAGAATATTTTCACGTATTTCATCGGCCATCGGCTGATTGGATGGCAGAGTTTCAAAACTCGTTTCAAAGCTGGCAGTGGGCACGGCTGTTACTCTCCGCTTGAACCGACCCTATTAGCAGGGCGGTTGGGTGTTATTGACGATAACTTGATAGCGATAGAGGCCCAGCGAGTGTTAGCCCGCTGCACCTTAATACGTTCAGGTTTAACGGTTGCCGTGCAGAAAGGCAACCGTTGATGACGCGTTGTGATATTAGGCGTCGCTCTTTTCTACTTGTGCGTCTGTTTCACGGTCAAGCAGGTACTGGGTTAGCAGCCCCACTGGGCGTCCGGTGGCGCCTTTCTGCTTGCCGGAGTGCCAGGCGGTACCGGCGATATCCAGGTGCGCCCAGGGGAAATGATCGGCAAAGCGCGACAAAAAGCATGCGGCGGTAATCGTGCCCGCGGGGCGGCCGCCAATATTGGCCAGGTCGGCAAAGTTGGATTCAAGTTGCTCTTGATACTCGTCCCACAACGGCAGGTGCCAAGCGCGATCCCAGGCCGCTTCGCCCGCATCCAACAGATCCAGCGCCAAGTCGTCGTCGTTGGAGAGCAGGCCGGTGGCGTGGTGGCCCAGGCCCACAATCACGGCGCCGGTGAGAGTAGCGATATCCACCACGCTGGCCGGGGTAAAGCGCTCGGCATAAGTGAGTGCATCGCACAACACCAAGCGGCCTTCCGCGTCGGTGTTGAGCACTTCCACGGTCAAGCCTTTAAGGGTCTTGATGATATCGCCGGGCTTGGTGGCATTGCCGTCGGGCATGTTTTCCGCAGCGGCAACGATAAATACCAGATTGAGCTTAGGTTTAATCGCCAATACCGCTTTGACGGTGCCGAATACGCTGGCGGCGCCGCACATGTCGAACTTCATTTCGTCCATGCCTTCGCCGGGCTTCAGAGAAATGCCGCCGGTATCAAAGGTAATGCCTTTGCCTACCAATACATGGGGCGCTTCTTCGCTTTCTTCGGCGCCCTGGTACTTCATAACGATCAGGCGTGTTGGTTCTTTGCTGCCACGACCTACAGAGAGAAGCGAGCCTGCGCCCAGGGCTTCCAGCGCTTCTTCATCGAGAATGTCGACTTCAAGTGCGCCTTGTGAGTCGCGGCCCAATTGCTGCGCCTGATCGGCCAAATAGCGGGGCGTGCAGATGTTAGCGGGCAGGTTGCCAAGGGTGCGGGTATAGTTGATGCCTTGGCCAATAGCGTTGCCGACTAACGCCCCTTGCTTAACCTGTGGCACAGCATCAGCATCGCTGATCATTAATGTCAGCTTGGCAAGGCTGGGGGCCGGTGCAGGTGATGATTTGAATTGGTCGAAGCGATAAATAGCCCGCTCGGCCGCTTCCATTACCTTGCGTGCTTTCCAGGCCGCATCGCGGTCAGTCAGCGGAACATCGGCAAATACGACGCTGGCTTCGTCGATGGGCAGTTTTACCAGCGCGGTCATGGCCGCATCCAGCGCCTTGATAAAGGCCGCTTCCTGGCATTTTTCGCGCTCACCCAAGCCCACCAGTAAGATGCGTTCGGTGCCCAGACCGGGGGCAAAGGGCACCATTTGCACGTTACCCAGCGCTGCGTCAAAGTCGCCGCGCTCCAGTAACTGGCCGATCAGGCGCTCGCTGGCGTCGTCCAGTTTGGCGACGGTGGGCAATAGATCGCCCCCTTTAAAAACCGGCACCAAGAGGCAGGGTGTTTCAGCTTTGGCCGGGTTTGCGGTCTGAACGGAAAATTCCATGACGTCTCCAACAAGACAAGCAACGGGGGATTCGGGATAATGCCCCGTTGCTTTTGATTTTGATTTTGAAAAGGGACTGTAAATAGTTTGATTAGTGTACCCAAGCCATGCGCTTATTGCATGGCATCCTGCACGACTAGCCGGAGAGCGCGTTGATTTTATTTCGGTATCTAACTCGCGAAGTGTTACTCACCATGTCGGCGGTCGCTGGCATTCTGCTGCTGGTGATCATGGGCAGCCGCTTTATCCGTTATTTTTCGGACGCGGCGGAAGGCGATATCCCTGTCTCTATGCTAGGTAGCCTGATGATGTTTCACCTGCCGGGCTTTATGGAATTGATCCTACCGCTGTCGTTTTTTCTAGGCATCCTGCTCGCCTACGGGCAGCTCTATATGAACAGCGAAATCACTGTGATGGTCGCCTGCGGGATGAGCCCTACGCGGCTGTTGAAAGTGACCCTGCTGCCCGCCAGCGTCGTCTCGGTGCTGGTCGGTGTCTGTAGCCTATGGCTGACGCCTTTTGGGGCGCTGCAAACCGAAACTGCGTTGGAAGAGCAACGTAGTCGCCTGGATGTTTCCGTACTGGCCCCAGGGCGCTTTCAAGAGTTCGGCGGTGGCCGTACTGCCTATATAGGCGGCTTCTCTAGCGACGGCACGGAAATGCGAGACGTGCTGGTGCACGAACAAAACCAGCCGGGCGACGAAGGCACCCACGACTTCGTTACCCGTGCGGTATCGGGCTATCAAGAGACCCGGCTCGAAACCGGTAGCCGTTTTCTGGTGTTGGATGATGGTGAGCGCTACGGGGTGACGCCTGGCGAGAAGAGTGCCGAACGGCTCACGTTTGAGCGCTATACGCTGCGCCTGGGGTTGAGTCGCGACCGGCAGGAGCTTGATTCACTGGAGTATGCCACCACGCCAGCGCTATGGAATAATCCAAGCCCCCGTGCCCAAGCCCAGTGGCAGTGGCGGGCGGGGCTGCCACTGATGGTATTTGTATTGGCTTTATTGGCACAGCCCCTTTCACGGGTTAATCCCCGCCAGGGGCGTTTTGGCAAACTACTGCCGGCCGTGTTTTTATACGTCGCCTATCTTAGCCTGCTGCTTGCGGTAGTTGATGCGATTGGCGGCGGTACTTGGCCCACTACGCTGGGCGTGTGGCCAGTGCATGGGCTGTTTTTCGGGCTGGGCCTATTATTGCTATGGCGCTCGCAACACAAGGGGATGCGCTAATGCTGACGTTGCTAACAGTCGCTGACCGTCTCGACCGTTATATTGCCCGCAATGTTCTGGCGGCTATTGTCGTCGTTCAGTTCGTGCTATTGGGCTTGGATATCACCATCGCCTATATCGATGATTTAGGTGATGTGCAGGAAGGCTATACGGCCTTAGATGCACTCCTTTACTTGCTAATGCGTACACCTTGGCGCTTCTATCAGTACGCCCCGGTGGCGGTATTGATAGGGGCGCTGATTGGCTTGGGCAGCATGGCCTCCAGTAACGAGCTCACCGTCATGCGCGCCGCTGGCCGCTCCTTGGCGCGGATTTTGTGGGGAGTGATGAAGCCAGTACTGGTCGTAGTGGTTGTAGTGCTGTTAGTCGCTGAGTATGTCAGCCCGCGTACCGAGCAGTATGCCGAAGCATGGCGGCTGGAAAAACTCCAGGGGGAAGGCGCTGTGTTGACCAGTCGCAGCGGCTGGCAGATTGAGGGCGACAGCGTCTACCGCTTTGGGGCAATTCGCGCTGATAATGTTGTGCTTCAATTATCCCGCTACCGTTTTGATGAGCAGCAGCTAGTCGAAGCCACCTACGCCCAGCGTGCTCGATGGGAGGGCGATGCTTGGCGCTTGGAAAACGTCACTACCACGCGCATTTTCGATGATCATACCGAGTCTGACCAAGTAGCAAGCTTGGACTGGGAAACCTCCTTTACGCCCACCCAATTAGAGAGGCTGCTGCGCGATATCGAGAGTCAGGCACCCAGCGAACTTTGGGCTTATGCCCAGTTCCTTGAAGGTCAGGGCCTGCAGAATGACCAAGCGCTGCTCTATTTTTGGCAGAAGATGTTGATGCCACTCACCATGGGGTCGCTGGTGCTAATTGCTGCCTCCTTTGTGTTTGGCCCCTTGCGTACCGTGGCTGCAGGCACCCGAGTGTTTTACGGCGTTATCACCGGGCTTACCTTTAAGTACGTGCAGGATCTGCTGGCGCCCGCCTCGACGATTTTTGGCTTTTCACCCGTCTGGGCCGTGCTGGTGCCTACGCTGGCGTGTGCCGGGGTCGGGATATTCTTCCTGCGTCGCAATGGTTAATGCCGCAACGGGCAGCTAATACGGCCGATGATTATCCAAAACAGCCAACCAGGAGCCGAGAAAAACGATGCAAACACGACGCTTTACTCAGTTAGATAGCGTATGGCCAGCGGGCCTTGGGCGACGACTGGGTGCCATGCTGTACGACGGCTTCTTAGTCACCGCGATTTGGATCGCAGTAACGGTCACGCATATGGTTTTTTTCCGCTATGTGCTTGGCCAACAGCCCGAAGAGATTGGCACTACGCCTAGTGATGTTTGGAGTCTGCGTCTCATGCTGGTGTTTTTTGTCACGCTGTTTTTTGTTTTTTCCTGGTCACGCGGTGGCATGACTCTCGGCATGCAGGCGTGGCGGCTGAGGGTGCAATCGGCAGATGGCCGTTCGTTGAATTTGAAGCAGTGCCTGATTCGCTGCGCGGTGGCGTGGCTCTCGTTACTGGCCTTTGGTTTGGGTTACTTATGGGTGCTGTTCGATAAACAGCGCCGTAGCTGGCCGGATATTGCTTCCAACACGCAAACGGTGGTTTTGCCGAAAAAATAATTCTTACTGGTGTGAGCCGAAAAGTAGCGCTGAGACAGTACCTTATGGTGGTACTTTTGTTGGTTAAGACGAATAGATAACAAAAAGCAGTCATTTCTACTTGATAAGATGTATGCGAATCATTTACATTCATCTCATGACTTTTATGAGGTGTCGCCATGTACGTATGCGTGTGCAAGGGAGTAACCGACCATCAGATTCGCCAGCACGTTAGCGACGGAGCGCGCAGCTGGCGAGAAGTACGTGAGGCAACCGGCTGCGCAACGCAGTGCGGTAAGTGTGCGTGCTACGCTAAATCTATTACCCGCGATGCCGTTCATGAAGCACGCCAAGAAGCCGATATGGGCCTTGCTTACGCCGTGTGACGCGAATCACTATTGTTAGGGTTATCTTTAGCAAATATATGATTTGCTTGAACTTTTGAATACCTTATCTATACTCTCTGTAAAGCTGGGAGTGTAGCTATACTCATCTATACTTCTCTCCAAACGTAACTGCTTGATCGCGTTATTTAAAGGCCAGCTTAACCATTGGTATATACATCAGCATTACAGTAGATAAGGTGACGTTATGAAAGGTGATACTAAAGTTCTCGAGCATCTCAATAAGGCGCTCGGTAACGAACTGGTCGCGATTAATCAGTACTTTTTGCACGCCAAAATGTACAAAGATTGGGGCCTGAAAGCGTTAGCCAAATGGGAATACGATGAGTCCATCGAAGAGATGCAGCACGCTGACAAGATCATCGAGCGCATTCTGTTTCTGGAAGGCATTCCCAACCTGCAAGACCTGGGTAAGCTGCACATCGGCGAAAACGTTAAAGAGATGCTCGAAAGTGATCTTAAAATCGAGCACGATGGCCGCAACGACTATATCGAAGCCATCACGTATTGCGAAAGCGTTAAAGATTACGTTACCCGCGATATGCTTCGCGATCTGCTCGCCGACGAAGAAGGCCACATCGACCATATCGAAACTGAGCTCAAACTGATTGAGCAGGTCGGTATTCAGAACTACCTGCAGCGCCAGATGCAAATGGCAGGCGAAGAGTAAAACGCTATAGCTAATCTGTTAGCTGACTTTTGGCTCAGCTATTAGCGTAACGTAAAACGGGCAGCTTAAAGGCTGCCCGTTTTCTATTGCTGATACCCAACCTTTACGCACTACGAACTGGTGGTCAGCGTAACCCCTGTTTTGCCAGCGGCGAGCGCTGAAGTTACAGGCTCATCAACCACAAAGGTTGTGCGGCTCAAGCGGCGTACACGCTTCATAAACAGCGCAATGCAAATCAGCGTACCTAGCGCGGCTACCACATAGCTTAGCTGGAGTGGCAGACCAAAACCGATCGGCGCGTAGGCCAAGTAGGTAAACGTGGCCATGGTCATAAAGGTGGCGGGGATCGAAGTAATCCAGTGAGGCTTACGCGACAGCACCAGGTACATGGTGCCTACCCACAGCGCTATCACAGCGGTGGTTTGGTTGGCCCAGGAGAAGTAGCGCCACAGCAGTGTGAAGTCCATGTGCGTTAAGGCGTAGGAGACTACAAACAGCGGTAGGGCCACCATGACACGCTTCACAATCGGCTTTTGATCGATTTTGATGTAGTCGGCAATGATCATCCGCGCGCTGCGGAAAGCGGTATCGCCGGAGGTGATCGGCAACACAATAACACCGAGTACTGCCAGGGTGCCGCCGACAGCGCCGAGCATGGTGGTCGACACTTCGCTGACCACCGCGGCAGGGCCACCGGCGGCCAGCACATCGGAAAGCGACTGGTCGCCATAGAACAGGCTCATGGCGGCGGCCGCCCAGATCATGGCGATAATGCCTTCGGTGATCATCATACCGTAGAAGATTTTGCGGCCATTGGTTTCGTTTTGCGTGGTGCGCGAAATAATCGGCGTTTGGGTGGCGTGAAAGCCAGATAGCGCGCCACAGGAGATGGTTAAAAACAGCAGCGGGAAAATCGGTGCGGCGTCAGGGTGCATGTTCTGGAACGAGAGCTCGGGAATCGGCGCGCCAGTGATGATCAAGCCGATACCGATACCCGCCGCGCTGAACAGCAGCAGGGCGCCAAAATAGGGGTAGATACGGCCAATAACTTTATCGATCGGCAGCAGGGTGGCAATCAAGTAATAAATAAAGATAGCGACGATGATCAGCGTTAGCGACAGCGAGGTCATATTGGCCAGCAGCGCAGCAGGCGATGTGACGAAGACCGTACCGACTAAAAGCAGCAAGAGAATCGCGAAGCCATTGACCACATGCTTCATCGCTTTGCCCAGGAACTTGCCGGCCAGTTGTGGCAAGTGAGCACCATGGTTGCGGATCGATATCATGCCGGTCAGGTAATCGTGAACAGCACCGGCAAAGATGCAGCCAACCACAATCCACACAAACGCCACCGGGCCATACAGGGCACCGAGAATCGGGCCAAAAATAGGGCCGACACCGGCAATGTTTAATAACTGAATAAGCGAATTGCGCGTGGTGTTCATCGGCACGTAGTCGATGTTGTCGCGCATGCTGAAAGCGGGCGTCTGACGCTTGCGGTCAGTGACAAATACACGCTCAACGAATTTCCCATAGGTAAAGTAGCCCGCTATCAGCAGCAGGATCGATACGATAAAGGTGATCATCTAAGGTACCTAGAGCAGTGAGGGGGATGGGCGAGCATGTCGGAAGGCATGCAAGCAGGCGCTTCTTTAGCAGGACTGAATGTACAGATAAGCGCTATAAAATCACAGTTAGACTTTAGTGGGCCGTAAGCAAAAAAATGGACAGCCGAACGGCTGCCCATTTTGTCGATTAAAACAACGGTAAAGTTTAAGACTCAACGACGCCGCAAGCCATCCGGGTGCCGCCGCCGCCCAGGTGGGGCTCATCTTCGTAGGTGTCGCCACCTTCATGGATCATCAGGCTGCGCCCCGGCATATCTTCCATGCTTAGGCGTGGGGCTAGAACGGGTAGATTGGCTTCGCCCTCTTCATTAACGGTGAGCACCGGCAGGTCGCCTAAATGACCTTCACCGTAAGGGCCTTGGTGCGTGCCGGTTTCTTCGGGGTCATAGTGCCCCCCTGCAGACAGTGCAGCGGTCATTTCGCCACTATCATTCTCGGCAGGGTCGCAGCTGTCGTTCTGGTGGACGTGAAAACCGTAAACACCGGGCTCAAGATCCGTCAGCGAAGGTGTCAGCAGTAAGCCATGATCCGTATGCTCTAAAGACACGGTACCAATCGACTCTTTGACTCCTTCGGCGCTGACTTTATGCATCTCCACATCAAGCGTTTCATTCGCTTGCGCCGCCGAGGTAGCGAGTAGCAGCGAGGCAGCCATAGCGGTAAGTGAATAGCGGGCAGTTGTATAGCGCATATTGATCTCTCCTTCCTAATCCATGGAAACGCGTCTGTAGCGTTGCCTATTTAAGGTAGCTGCCGAGCGGCTACTTTGCCACCTGGCGAGTAATAGGCCACCGCGAGGTTGTATAAAAGCATCCTTTTAAATTCAAGCTTTTAAACCCAGTCTTTTAGGCCCAGTCCTTTAAGCCCAGTAAAGTAGCAGTGAGTGCTTGAGTGCGTGGCACAAGCGTATTGAGTAAGCAGTACTCCTCATCCGTGTGCATTTTGGCACCGACCGGGCCGAGGCCACACAGCGTGGGAATGCCCAAGCTGGCCGTCCAGCCCGCATCGGAACAGCCGCCGGTGAATTCGCCATCAACAGCAAAACCAATGTTTTTAGCCTGAGATTGGTAAAGCGCAAACAGTTCGCTGCTCATACGCTCTTCGAGCGGATAGAATTCCGATGTCTGCTCGATGGTTGCCTGGGTGCCAGGAATATCGGGTTCGGCGATTATCGCCTCAATGGCCCTATACAGCTGGTCACGCTGTGCTGTGGTGACAAAGCGAGTATCTAACTGAGCAGACGCGAAAGGCGCGACAGTGTTGCGAGATACGCCACCAGTGACAGTGCCCACATTGGTGGTGATGCCTGCCGCGTAATCGGTCAGTGCATGCAGCTTGATGATCTTGCGGGCCAGTGTTTCGATGGCGCTGGCGCCATCGGCATGGCTCACGCCGGAGTGGGCGGCTTTGCCGGTGACGTTGATCAAAAAACCAGCACCTCCTTTTCGGCCCGTGACTACATTGCCGCTGACGCGCCCAGGCTCGACGTTCAAGACGGCACGTGCTCCCTGGACGGCGGCCTCGATGAACGCCCGCCCATCTGGCGAGCCAATCTCCTCATCAGCGGTAAACAGGGCGCGAACGGGCAGTGGGCAGTTGGGCAGGCGGCTTAACGCGCGCAGCACAAAGCAGTTCATCACCAGGCCGCTTTTCATATCGGCCACGCCAGGGCCAAAGCCAACGTCGTCTTGCTGGGTATAGCCCCGGCTAGCCACCGTGCCTGTGGGAAAAACCGTATCGCGGTGGCCCATTAAGAGCACATGGCCTTGGCCAGTTTCCCCCAGCTGTGCTTCTAAAATATCGCCTGAGTCAGGGCGCGGGTGGCGTATCACCGTGATGTCATCCTGCTCCAGCCACTGGCTAATCAGGTCGGCCACCTTATCGTTACCCGCTTTGTCGTAGCTGTTGGAGTCGATATTGACCAGGGCCGCTAAGCAGTCAACCATTGCCTGCTGCTGGCCCTCCAGCCAATCACAGGCTTGTTGTATTAGTGACTCTTGCATGACGCTCGCTCCTTGTAAATCTCTGCACCTTGAACACTCAAATCCCAAAATAGGCCCGCCATTAATATAAGCGCTTCTGAAGCGATACTCCCTAGCAGGTGTTCATCGGGGGCGTGTTGCGAACAGGCGGGGTAGGAGTGGGGAACCCATAATGTAGGCAAGCCCAGCGTTTCGGCAAATACATCGTTGGGTAATGAACCGCCTAGGTTAGGTAACAGCGTGGGCGTTTTATTCGTCGACATTTGCATCGAGGTTAATGCCCAGCTCACCCAAGGATCTTCGGGATCAAGCCGTGTAGCATTCATCTGCGACATGCGCGCCGCGCTCACTTCAATATCGCTATAGCCGTGTTGATCCAGATGGCAGCGTAAATGGGCAAGAAAGTTATCCTGATCGCTGCCCACTACAAAGCGCAGCTGGCAGTGGGCGTAGGCGTAGGGCGGGATTGCATTGGCTGGGGCATCCGGGTTGCCGGCCTTCATGGCCAGCACTTCTAAGGTGTTCCAACCGAATAACCGCTCCGCGGGGGAGAGCCCTGGCTCGCCCCAGTCAGTGTCAATCGTCGGAGAATTGTCACCGACGCCTACCTCGAGTGAGGCTAGGGCGTTGCGCACGGCATCTGGAATAGGTGCCGGGCGTAATCCCTGTATCTGGATCACACCATTAGCATCCACCAGCGTGGCCAGGGCATTGGTTAATCGCACCGCCGGGTTTTTTAATACCCCGCCCCAGTTGCCCGAGTGGTGGGCACCTTCCCGGGCCTGCAGTTTAAGGTCGAAGTTGAACGATCCCCGTGAGCCTAAAAATAGCGTCGGCGATTCGGCGTCCAGGCGGGGCCCGTCCGAACCAATAAACACATCGGCCGCTAAACGCTCCCGATAGCGGTGGCAAACCTCCTTTAGCCCCGGCGAACCGGTCTCTTCTCCCATCTCCAGCACCAGCTTGACGTTATAGCCCAGGTGCCCGCCGCTGGCTTTCAGCACACAGCCGAGCGCAGCTAAATTAATCGTGTGCTGGCCTTTGTTATCAGCGGTGCCGCGCCCATACCAGCGATCTCCCCGTTGGGTGATTTGCCATGGCGACAGCCCTTCGGCCCACTGGTCGTCATAGCCGCGTATTACATCGCCATGGCCATAGGTCAATACGCTGAACATGGCTTCAGGCTCAAGACGTTCAGCGAGCAGAAATGGGCCGAACCCAGGCACGGGGTTATCGACAATTTCCCATGTGAAACCGAGCTGCTCAATGTCTGGGATAATCTGTTCCGTCAGGTAAGCGTGCAGTTCCTCCTGCCTATTCGTTTCCTGGCTTTCGCTGCGGATGGCAATACGCGGGGCAAGCTGAGCATAAAATTCGCCACTATCAAAATAAGCTTTGGCATTGTCTAAGGCGTGTTGGCGCGACATAAATATCCCTCTGAGTATTAGGCGTTCAGTAAGAGTGTTTAGGCAAAATGGCAGGCGACGCGTGGATGATTAGGCTGAGTAGTGCCTTGGGCTGCACTTTGAATAAGGTCGGTTAGCTTTGGCGACTGCTCTGAGCACTGGGGCTGTGCTATGGGGCATCGAGGGTGGAAAGCGCATCCTGATGGAGGTCGTGTTGGGTCGGGTTGTCCTGCCCCAAGACCGATATCAGGCACGCCTAAGCCGGGCTCTGGTGTCAGCGCAGAAGCCAGCAGCGCTTGGGTATAAGGGTGGCGCGGGGCCGCGAAAATTTGTTCCCGGGTGCCCTCTTCGACAATTTTACCCAGGTACATCACCGCCAGCCGATCCGCTAGGTGCTCAACCACGGCAAGGTCGTGACTAATAAACAGATAGGTAAGGCCAAATTCATCCTTAAGGTCGAGCAGGAGATTGAGAATCTGCGCCTGAACCGACACATCCAGGGCGGAGGTGGGTTCGTCACAAATCACCAGGTCAGGGCGCATAATCAGCGCCCGCGCAATCGCCACCCGTTGCCGTTGCCCGCCAGACATCTGCCCTGGGTATTGCTGGGCGGCGCGTTTGGGCAGGCCAACCAGCTCCAGCATTTCATCGACTTTGGCTGCCTGCTCCTTCTGGGTGCCAATGCCATGAATGCGCAGCGGCAAGCCAACGATTTGGGCAATTCGTTGGCGCGGGTTAAGCGATGAGTAAGGGTCTTGGAAAATCGGCTGTATATGCCGGGCAAGCGCTTTTTGATTAGCATTGACAATTGCTTTGCCGTTGATCAGTACATCACCTTCGCTTGGGGGCGTGAGCCCTAGCAGTATTTTGGCTAGGGTGCTTTTGCCACAGCCCGATTCGCCCACCAGCCCCATCACCTGACCGCGGGGAACGCGCAGCGATACATTATTGACGGCTGTTAAGGTTTGACTCTTATGCAGCATGCCGCCGCCCAGTTTAAATGTTTTGGATAGCGCGCAGAGCTCCAGGGCAAGCGGCTCAAAATGGTTTGCGGCACTGCTCATAGCGTTACCTCCTGAGCGTTTATCGTTGCCGGATTTGCCAACTGGTGGGCAAAGTGACAGCGCGACAAGTGACCATCTGCGACAGTTTGCAAGGGCGGTGTGGTGTGACAAAGCTCATCCGCTTGGTCGCAGCGATTACAAAAGGCGCAGCCGTCAACTTTCTCTACCAAGTTGGGCACTACCCCTGGAATAGCCTGTAAGCGGCTGCCCGGCAGCGTTTTGCCGGGTGTCGGTATGCAGCGCAGTAATCCTTGGGTGTAGGGGTGGCTAGGGGCTTGAAAGAGCGCCTGGGCAGAGGCGGTTTCAATCACTTCACCGGCATACATCACGGCAACCCGATCGGCGATGCGCGCGACGACGCCCAGGTCGTGGGTGATGAAGATAACCGCCGTGCCAAACTCCTGCTGCAGGTCGCGCAGCAGGTGCAGGATTTGCGCCTGAATCGTGACGTCTAGAGCTGTGGTGGGCTCATCGGCAATGATCAAATCGGGTTCGCACATTAGCGCCATGGCGATCATGACCCGTTGGCGCAGCCCGCCAGACAGATGGTGGGGGTATTGGCGCATACGCTCTTCGGCGGCGCTGATACCTACCCGTTCGAGTAAATAGAGGGCGCGGTCATGGGCCGCTTTACGCGATACACGCTGATGACGGCGCAAGGCTTCGCATAGCTGATTGCCCAGGGTGTAGGCGGGGTTGAGAGCGGTCATGGGCTCTTGGAAAATCATCGCCATGCGCGCACCGCGCAGGTTGCTGCGCTCGCGATCGGAAACCGTCAGCAGATCAACGCCGTCAAAGTCGAGACAGTCGGCGTTTACCTGCGCCTTGCGTGGCAGTAGGCCCATTAATGCCAGTGAGGTCATGGATTTACCACAGCCCGATTCGCCCACCAGACAGAGCATTTCACCCCGTTCAACGTGAAAGTCGATTCCCCGTACGGCGTGAAGCGTGCCTTTTGCTACTGGCAAGTCGACACGTAGCTGTTTTACGGTGAGTAGTGGTGAGACTGGCGCTGTTGAGCGCTCAGCTGAGGAGAGATTACTCATTGCGGCCTCCTGGTGCGCTGAGGTCACGCAGTCCATCGCCTAGCAAGTTAATCGACAGCACTAGAATAAATAGTGCGCTGCCGGGAATCGTAATCACCCAGGGTTGGAAGAGCATATAGGCTTTGCCTTCGGCGATCATCAGCCCCCAGGAGGGGGATGGTGGCTGCACGCCCATGCCCAGAAACGACAGCGTTGCTTCGAGCAAAATGGCGTTGGCGACCTCAAGCGTGGCGACCACAATCAACGCGCCAGCGATATTGGGCAGCACTTCGCGCAGTAAAATATACGGCAGCGAGCAGCCCAGTGCCTGGGCTGCCTGCACATACTCAGCATCGCGCAATTGCTGAGTCGCCGAGCGTGCAACGACCGCAAAGCGATCCCACAGCAGCAGCCCCAGTAGCAGCGTAACGCTCAGCATAGATCCCCCCATCAGCGAAGCCATGGCCAGCGCCACTAAAACCACGGGCATGGCCAGGCGAGTGGTGAGCAGGTAACTCACTACGGCATCGACGCGACCGCCGAAGTAACCTGCCAGCACGCCAAGAGTGGTGCCAATCAGCCCTGAAATCAGCGCAACCACCAGCCCGATAAAGAGTGAAATCCGGGTGCCATAAATCAGTCGGCTCAGGTAGTCACGGCCGAGGCGGTCGGTGCCTAATGGGTGCGTCCAGCTACCGGTTTCGTGCCAAATAGGTGGCACCATGCGGTTAGCGGTGTTCTGTAAATAGGGATCATGGGGGGCTAGCCAAGGGGCCAGAAGCGCCACCAACCCTAGTGAAGTAATGATCAATAATCCTATGGTTAAGTTGCGGTTATTGAGCGTGCTGCGCAGTAAACGCGATTGCCAACTGCCGACGAAGTGTTGCTCTGCCGCCACCGGCGGGGAAAGGGTGTGTGCCATGGTGTTCTCCGTTAGCGCGCGCGTAGGCGTGGGTCTAAAACTGCGTTGAGAATGTCGGCAAGCAGCGTCAGCACGATATAGAACAGCGCAATGATCAGGACGATGGCTTGAACCACCGGGTAGTCATTTCGGGAAATCGCGTTCCAGGCCAGTTGCCCCAGCCCGCGCAGCGAAAAGACGGTCTCGATGACCACCGAACCGCCGAGCATAAATCCCAGCTCCACAGCGGCCAGCGCCACCACCGGAATCACTGCATTGCGTAGCGCGTGTTTGAAGATCACCGTGCCGGTGCGCAGCCCCTTGGCCCGTGCGGTGCGGATGTAGTCTGCCTCCAGGACGTCCAGCATGCCGCTGCGGGTTAGCCGCATCATGGCGGGGGTGGCGTAATAGCCCAGCGCTACGGCGGGCAGTACAAAGCCTTGCCAGCTATCGCTACCCGCCGCAGGAAACCACTGCAACTTGACGGCAAACAGGATGATTAGCGTTAAGCCAAACCAGAAGTTGGGCATTGCCTGGCCGGTAACCGCAATCGCCATGGCCGTGCGGTCTATCCAACTGCCGCGCTTCAGCGCGGCCACAACGCCGAGGGGAATAGACACGCCTAGTGCAATCGCCAACGCTAATATTCCTAGGGTCATCGTTACCGGTAGGCGCTCGACCACCAGATCCATGACCTCGCTCTGATAGTAGTAAGAGCGCCCAAAATCGAGCTGAACCGCCCCCCATAGCCACGTGGTAAATTGCTCAAGCACCGGGCGATCCAGACCGTACTCAACGCGGATTTGCTCAACCTGTTCAGCGGTGGCCTCGGGGCCGCCTATGGAAAGCGCCAAGTCCCCTGAGAGCTGCAGCAGACTAAAGCAGAGCACCGAAATAGTCAGCGCGACGCTAAGGGCTATCAGCGTGCGCTTGAAAACAAATGCCCACATAAAGCATCACTCCCTCGCTGCGGAAAGCGAGCCGTGGCGAGATTGCCACGGCTGCCGTTAAGTCGATCAGGCGCCGTTACTTCCAGCTCGCCTCGTAGAAACGGGGGAGTTCGTCAGGGTAGGCGGTGAAGTCGAGATCAGCGGTGTGAGCGTAATAGGTGGAGTAGGAGAACAGCGGCGCCCAGTACGCTTGCTCGGAAATGCGGGCGAATGCTTTTTGATAGTGCTCTAAGCGCACATCAGGATCTACCGAGGTATCGGCGACTTGTAGCCACTCCTGCACCTGGGTGTCCTGCCAGAGATCGTCAATGCCGCCTGTGAAATAGACGCTAACGAAAGCCGATACATCGTTAATAGAGAAGGAACCCCAGGCTTTGAAAGCCATATCGGTTTGACCGTTGCGCTGAAGCTCCAACAGCGCGGGGGAGGTCATAAAGCGCAGGTTGGCATTAATGCCCACTGCACGTAGGTCGCCAATCATCGCTTCGGCGTATTCACGTTCACGGTAGGCATGAAGGTCAATGTCAAAGCCATCGGCGTAACCGGCCTCGGCGAGTAGTTCGCGGGCTTTTTCGGGGTCGTACTCATACTCGATGACGTTCTCTGTTTCACAGCCAAACTGGGTGGGAAAACAGGGGGCATAAAGAGGCTGGCTGCCACCGCGCACTAGATCATTAGCCAAGCCTTCCCGGTTCATGGCGTGGTTAATGGCCTGACGCACGCGGATATCATTTAACGGCGACTCTTCCCGCATGGCCGCATCCAAGCCGATATAGCCGACCCGCATGGTCTCGCCGCCTAGCACGCTAAGCTGTGGCATCCCGCTTAACGACTCAGCTTGATCCGACGGCACGCGCCAAATCCAGTCGACTTGCCCGGACATTAATTGCGCCATACGTGAGTCTGCATCGGCAATGGCCTTGAACTCTATATTGCCAATCTCGGGCTGACCAATCGGGCTGCCGGCAAAGTAATCATCAAAGCGTGTCAGGCTGACGCCGTCCCCAGGGCGGACGTTGGTTATCCGGTAAGGCCCGGTACCCACGGGCTCACGACTAAAACCCTCAATACCCACTTCCTGGAAATACTCATCGGGATAAATTGGCATCGGGCCGGAAAGGTACTCAAGGGCGGCGGGGAAAGGTTCTTTAAGGTGAATGCGAACGTGATACTCATCAAGCTTCTCAACGCTTTCGATCCAGTCAACATTTTGTCGGGTTACTACCCGTGATTCGGGGGATACCGCATAGTTAAAGGTAAATGCCACATCGTCGGCGTTGAAGGCCTCGCCGTTGTGAAAGGTCACGCCTTCGCGCAGCACAAGATCAAGGGTCTTATCATCTGCCCATTCCCACTCGGTGGCCAGACGCGGCTCATACTCGTTGGTTTGCGGGTTACGGTAGATCAGTGTATCCCAAGCCAAATGGGCGAGGATAACGCCTTCACGCAGATTATTGTGGTAGGGGCTAACGTTTTCAGGCTCGCTATCAGAGGCATAGACCAGTGTATCGTTGGCCTTGCCTGCTAAAGCAGGTGTCGCGATGCTGAGTAAAGCAAGTGACGTAACGCAACAAAGAGTTCTAGATGTTTGCATGCCATACCTCGTTTTTTAATAAGAGAAGGTTATGAGCGTTTGGCGTACTGGCAGGGCTTCTTGTTTTTTAGATGAGCCGCCGCCTTGAATTAAAACTAAGCTATTAATCAGTCATGCCACCAGTGCAATGTTTAGAACTTATCATTGCCGTTTCGGCAATTCTGATGGAGAAGGGAGGCACAATGAATCCACGGGTGCTACAAGAAACCGCGTTACGTTATTTTTTAGAAGTGGTTCGCTGCGGCTCCATTAGTGAAGCCTCGGGCAAGTTAAATGTGGCGCCCTCGGCGATCAGCCGACAGATAGCCCGGCTCGAAAGTGAATTGGACACGTTGCTGTTCGAACGCCGAGCGCGTGGCATGGTACCGAGTGCTGCAGGCGAGCTATTGGCGGTACATGCCCGCCATATGCAGCTGGAAGCCGACCGAATAGGCAGTGAAATCCTGGCACTGCGGGGATTACAGCGTGGCAAGGTGCGTCTCGCCAGCTCAGAAGGGTTTGCCGTGGATTTTTTGCCTGCAGCCATTGCGGCTTTTCGAAAGCGCTACAGCGGCATTCATTTTCACTTGATGGTGGGATCACCTGCACAGGCGACCCGTCATGTCAGGGAGGGCGATGCGGACATCGGCATTACCTTCAGCCTAAAGCCTGAAGCAGATATTACTGTTTCTTTGAGACAACCAGCGCCGATTATGGCACTGGTTTCTCCTGGCCATGAACTAGCTGCAAAAAAACACATAACGTTAGCGCAACTGCAGCGCTATCCGCTGGCGCTGCCCTCGCCAGAAACGACCCTGCGCCAGTTGTTCGATATCTGCTGTAGTCGCCAAAACCTAGCATTTGAATCCATTTTTAGCAGTGACTACACCGAGGCTTTAATTAATTTTGCCATGCTGGGAGGAGGGGTGGCGCTTGCCGGCGAGATCTCTGTTCGTTATCGCATTCATCAACACCGAGTGGTCGCTATTCCTATTCGTGACCAGGGCATGGATTCACGCTTTATCGAGGTTCAGACCCTCGCTAATCGAACCTTACCGAGTGCCACTCAGGTTTTCTTAGCGTTTATTAAAGAGCACATTCCGCCTGGTAAATTACCGCTTTTACCAAATCCACAAGTGTTGACTGATATTCAGACGCCTCATAACTAAGCGGTGGGGGATGAGGGCATAGCGAGAAGATGACATCTCGCGGCCCAGCCACGACAATAGCGGGCTGTTTTTATAATGAACGACATTTTTGTCGCCAGCTTTTCCAGGGAGCGTTATGACGCCACTCAACATCCTCTATCAGGATGAGCATCTCGTTGCAGTGCATAAGCCGGCAGGGCTTTTGGTGCATCGCTCGGCGTTGGCGCGTGGTGAAACCGAATTTCTACTTCAGCGCCTACGCGACCAGCTTGGCAAGCGGGTCTATCCCGTTCACCGGCTGGATCGACCGACTTCGGGAGTGATCGTGTTTGCGCTATCTTCAGCCGTTGCTGGCCTGCTCAGCGAAGCGTTTAGTGAGCGGCAGGTGGAGAAGCGCTATTTGGCGGTGGTGCGCGGTAAAGCGCCGGAAAGCGAACGTTTGGATTACCCGCTGCGGGAGGAGGATGGCACACGCCCCAAGGCGGAAATGCCCGCCATGCCAGCGATGACCGATATTCGCCTCCTTGATAGCGTTGAACTGCCAGTACAAGTCGACCGCTATCCGGTGGCGCGCTATTCGCTGGTGGAAGCGCGGCCGATGACCGGGCGCCGCCATCAAATTCGCCGTCACCTCTCGCGGCGGGGCTATCCGATTATTGGCGATGCCAAGCACGGTAAAAGTGTCCACAACCGCTTTTTTGCCGACCAGATGGGCGCGCCACGCTTACTGCTCGCCGCGACCTATTTGGCTTTTGACCATCCCCTGTTAGACAAGCGTGTACAATTGAGCTGCGCCTTGGATGACACAATGATCGCGCTGTTTAATCAGCTTGGCTGGGCAGGGCATTTACCGCTGGATAGCGCGCGAACGCCGCCCATTGCCACGCCTTCCGCCTTGCAAGCACTGTGAGCCTGCCGTTATGTCATTGAATGAGACCATTATCTCTCCTGTTTCAGAGTCGAGCGACCATGCTTCAAGTGGCTATGCGTCGAGCGATTATGAATTTCGCTTTGGCGGTATTCGCCGCCTGTATGGTCAGCGCGCTGCAGAGGCATTTCGCCGTGCTCATGTGGTCGTGGTTGGAGTAGGCGGCGTGGGTAGCTGGACGGTAGAGGCGCTGGCCCGTTCGGGCATTGGCAAGCTGACGCTGATAGACCTGGACGACGTCTGCGTTTCCAACGTTAACCGCCAGCTCCACGCATTGGATGGCACTATTGGGCAGCCCAAAGTGGAAGTGCTTGCCGAGCGCTGCCGCTTGATTGCCCCGGAAATCGAGATTGTGGCTGACACCGCCTTCGTGACGCCCACCAATCTGGCTGAGCGTATCCCCGATGACGCCGATCACGTGGTGGATGCCATCGACAGCGTGATCGCCAAGGCCGCGCTGATCGCCTGGTGCAAGCGACGCAAAATGCCGATCACGGTGACCGGTGCGGCCGGTGGGCAAACCGACCCCACGCGTATCCAGGTCGCGGATCTCACTCGTACCGAGCACGACCCGCTGTTATCCAAAGTGCGCTCGCGGCTACGTCGGGATTACGGCTTCTCCCGCAACCCCAAGCGGCGCTTCTCGGTGGAGTGTGTCTACTCCGACGAGCAGTTGATCTATCCCGGCGCCGACGGCGAAGTGTGTCTGCAAAAGCCCGGTAGCGGTGACACCACACGACTGGACTGCGCTTCGGGCTTTGGTGCGGCGACCTTTTTAACCGGCACCTTTGGCTTTGTCGCCGCTTCAAAGGTGCTCGAACGCCTCGCCAAAAAAGCCAACCAGCCAGCCGACTCCAACGCCACTCAAGAGGAAAGCCAATGAGCGCCCCCGTTCCCGGTATTTACCGCCACTACAAAGGCAGCCTTTACGAAGTGCTCGGCACCGCCCAGCACAGCGAAAGCGAAGAGCCCTTGGTAGTCTACCGCGCCCTTTACGGTGAATACGGCCTCTGGGTGCGCCCGCTCGACATGTTTGTTGAAACGGTGACTAAAGAAGGACACACCCAGCCGCGCTTTGCGCTGGAGAAAGCGTTTTAAGCCGGAATTTTGCTATCAAGGAGTATTCATGCCCCCTATATCACCGCAGCAAACGCTGAAAGACGTATTTGGTTTTGACGACTTTCGTGGCGGCCAGCAGGCGGTGGTGTCCAGGGTGTTGGCGGGGCACTCCACGGCGGCTATTTTCGCCACCGGCGCGGGAAAGTCACTTTGCTATCAGCTTCCTGCACTGCATTTGCCGCACTTAACCCTGGTGGTATCGCCGTTGCTGGCGCTGATGCAGGATCAGCTCGCTTTTCTGGCCCGCCACGGCGTGGCAGCGGCGAGTATTGACTCTACCCAAGACCGCGACACCACCCGGAATGTCATGGAGCGTGCCAAAAGCGGCGAGCTTAAAATATTGATGGTCTCGGTGGAGCGGCTCAAGAACGAGCGCTTCCGTCACTTTCTACGCCAGGTTCAGATATCGCTGCTGGTGGTCGACGAAGCTCACTGCCTCTCTGAATGGGGGCATAACTTCCGGCCCGATTATTTGAAGCTGCCGGACTACCAGCGCGACTTTGCTATCCCCCAAGTCCTGCTGCTCACTGCCACGGCAACGCCTACCGTTATTGCCGATATGGGCGAGAAATTTGCCATCGCAGCGGACAACGTCATCACTACCGGTTTTTACCGTTCCAATCTGGAGCTGCTGGTGGTGCCTGCCATGGCTGACCGCCAGCAGCAGTTGATCAACTGGCTGAAGCCGCAGATGCAGCCGGGTAGCGAAGCGCCGACGATTATTTACGTCACCCTGCAACAAACCGCCGAGCGGGTGGCTAAGGCGCTGGCGGCACAGGGGATCGCAGCCCAGGCCTACCACGCAGGGTTGGATTCAAGCCGACGGGATGAGATTCAGCGCCAGTTTATGGGCGGCGAGTCGCCCTGCATCGTGGCCACTATTGCCTTTGGCATGGGTATCGATAAGGGTGATATCCGCAATGTGGTGCACTATGACTTGCCTAAATCCATCGAAAACTACAGCCAGGAGATTGGCCGGGCGGGGCGCGATGGCCAGCCTTCCACCTGCTTGACCATGGCCGGGCGGGACGGTCTGAGGGTGCTGGAAAACTTTGTGTATGGCGATACCCCAGAATATGCGGGCATTTATCGCCTATTGGAAGAGATCGCGGCGGCAGGCCAAGCGCCGGATCGCCAGTGGGAGGTGCTGCTCAATACGCTTTCCCGCGATACCAATATCCGCCCGCTGCCGCTAAAAACGCTGTTGGTGCGGCTGGAGATGCAGGGCATTATCGCGCCGCGTTTCGCATTTCTAGCTGAGTACCGGCTGCGCTACCATCTCGATCCTAGTGCATTGGTAAACCGTTTTGAAGGCGAACGGGCGGCCTTTGTGCGGCTTTTAGTCGATAATATTCCCATCGCACGCACCTGGGGCACGGTGGATTTTGACCGCCTGCACCAGGCGGGGCAGACGCAGCACATTGATGCCTCCCGCGACAGAGTGATCGCTGCGCTTGAGTATTTTCAGGATAAGGGCTGGCTGACTCTGGAAGGCAAGCGGATGACCGATGTCTACGAGATCTGCCAGCCGAATTTTGCCATTGAAACGCTGGCGAGCCAGCTATACGACGACTGCCTGAATAGGGAGCGGATAGAGATTGAGCGACTACAGGCCATGCTGGCGCTGTTTGAGTCGGAGAGCTGCCTGACTCGGCGGATAGCCGAGCACTTTGGCGATAGTACCTTTGGCGATAGCATCTTTGATACACCATCCAATGCCGAGCAGGGCCGCTGCGGGCATTGCTCGGTGTGTTATGGCCACCCGGTTAAACTACCGGATGCGCCGCCCGAGCCATCGCTAACGGCGGCCGATTTTCAGCGCTACGCCACGCCTCTGATTGAGCGCCACACCGAACAGTTCGGCCAGCCGCCCAATGCCCAGCGGGTGGCGCATTTTCTGTGTGGCTTGACCATGCCGGTGTTTACCCCGCTCAAAGCCCGCAGCCTTAATGGCTTTGCTGTGTTCGAACAGCGCGCCTATCCCCAGGTGCGTGAGTGGGCTGCACGCCAGATAAACAAGCAAAGTAAACAGTCGATATCCTAATCAGTGCTGCTAGGTACTCATTCCCAGGACGGAAATGGATCGGGCAGTTTCTTCCACGCGCCCATACCAAGCAGCAGTTCGCCTTCGCTTAGCAGGCAGCCATCCAGCGCTTCACGCATTTTATCTTTATCCAGGTTCTGACCGATAAACACCAGTTCCTGGCGCATATCGCCAAACGGCTCTTGCCACTTCTCCATAATAAACTGACGCGTTTCTGGGTCTGTTGGCCAACGCTCTTCGGGAATGGCTTTCCAGAACACCCCGGCCGGGCCATGGTGGGCGATACCGCCTGCTTGGCTCCATTGACCTGCGGCTTGAGGGCGAGTGGCCAGCCAGAAAAAGCCTTTCGAGCGCAACAGACCCTTACCAAACCATTCCTGGTTCAACAGGTCGTGGAATTTTTGCGGATGGAAGGGCCGGCGGGCGTGATAGGCAAAGCTGCCAATCCCGTACTCTTCGGTCTCTGGCACATGCTCGCCGCGCATCTCCTTTAGCCAACCCGGTGCCAGCTGGGCGCGCTCGAAATTGAACTTGCCGGTAGCCAGTACTTTATCCAGCGGCACGCCGCCTTGGGTGATTGGCACCAGCTCCGCGTCGGGGGTCAGCGAGCGCAGGATAGCCTTGAGCGCCTCCAACTCTTTTGCATCAATCAAGTCAGTTTTGCTGATTAGTAGCACATCACAAAACTCGATTTGATCGACCAACAGATCGGCGACGTTGCGCTCATCGTCTTCGCCTAAACTCTCACCTGCTTCGGCGAGGCTTTGCGCTTCACGGTACTGTTCAAGAAAGTTGGCACCATCGACCACGGTCACTAGCGTATCTAACCGTGCTACATGGGAAAGGCTCTGGCCACTTTCATCTTCAAAGGTGAAGGTTTCCGCCACAGGCAGCGGCTCGGAGATGCCCGTGGACTCAATGACCAGATAATCGAATTTGCCTTCTCGAGCCAACTGGCTGACTTCTATTAGCAAGTCTTCGCGTAGGGTGCAGCAGATGCAGCCATTGCTCATCTCCACCAAGCGTTCCTCGGAACGATTAAGGGCTACTTCGTCATCCAAAGTCGACTCGCCAGGGCCGCCGCGCACCAGCGCACCGTCGATATTCACCTCGCTCATATCGTTGACGATGACCGCTACACGGCGGCCTTCACGATTGGCGAGAATATGATTGAGCACGGTGGTTTTACCAGCACCTAAAAAACCCGATAGAACGGTGACGGGTAGGGGAGAAAACGCAGTCATTACTAATACACCTCTAAATTTTATGTTATGTGATAATATAACAATAAGGGTGTTTAAAGAAGGGTCTGTTTTGGAGGAGGTCGGATCAGTGTCTTATCTGCTAGTGAGTCTCAGCGCTTATATTGTGTCGGGCAGTATCCACGGAGAACATCTGGCGAGCGCAGGGCCTGGTGTTTGGTGGCGCGGCCGGTGACACGTTTGCGCCATAAACGAAACGAGGCGGGTTTAAGCTGGTGGCGCATCACCTCAATGACGTCGGGCTCGGCAAGCCCAAACAGCGTTTCGATTGCTTCAAACGGCGTGCGGTCCTCCCAAGCCATTTCAATCATGCGCGACTGCTCATCATCGGGTAAGCGGCGAAAGCGCTTAACGGGGGCTTTTGGCATCGATCACCTCAACGTATCTGAGTGACGGGGTTTCAGGTTGCGGACAGTGTAGCGCTTTTTAACATACCAGCGCAGCGCATCGATCACGACGAAAATCGCCAAGCTCACTCCCCATACTGGCAGCGCTAGGCCCAGCGCGATAGCGATAAACAGCACGCTTAGTTTGGCCGGGAGTGGGAGCAATAACCAGGGTTCCGTTACCGTTGGAAAGCGCTGACCACTCGCCTTGCGCAGTCGCCGCCACGCCATGACATAACCCCACGCGATAAGGATCACCAGCCCGACGGCGATTAACGCCAGTACTATTTGATTAGCGATACCAAATAGCACTCCCATATGCAGATCAATTCCCCAGCGGGTCAGCTTGGCGGCTAGCGGAAAGCTGGCGAAGTCTGTTTGATCGGTCACCGCCATGCTGCGCGGATGCAGCGCCACTTGGTCTACCTGCGTAGGCCACTGGCGGTCAATTTCTGCTACCCGCCACGCTTGCTGTGGGCTGCTCGGGGGCGTTAGTTGAAGTCGCGCGGCGCTGAGTCCCGCCTCACGAGCTGCACTCAGTGCCCGGTCAAAGTCGGCTAAGACGATGGCTGTGGAAACCATTGCCATCTGGCCGCGATGTTCGGCATGTTCATCGATTACTTGGCTATCGCTATCGATCAGTGCCGTTGAGGCACTAGGCGTGCCCCAGCCCCAGGCA
This sequence comes from Halomonas alkaliantarctica, assembly GCF_029854215.1. Lineage (NCBI taxonomy): Bacteria > Pseudomonadati > Pseudomonadota > Gammaproteobacteria > Oceanospirillales > Halomonadaceae > Vreelandella > Vreelandella neptunia. The sequence goes on from NZ_CP122961.1 coordinate 602,906, forward strand.
TGGCGAAGCTCTGCAATATTACCCCCTGCCCACTGTGACCAAGTAAGCCCCGTTGCCGAAAAGAACAGTAGCCCGAGAGAGAGTATTACCCCTAGCGTTGCGTGTCGGCGGCGGGTCGTATGGGCCCCTGGGAGAGTATTCAGCGCGCGGCGTTGCTGAAACCACAGCGTTACGCCACCCAGCGCGGCAAGCCAAAGCCATGAGGCAGCCAGCTCACTATAGACACGCCCCGTCTCGCCCATTAACAGCTGGCGGTGAAAATGATCGATCGCTGTGCGTAGCGGTAAAATACCGCTGGTACCGTAAACCGTCGTATCACCAGTCACTTCCAGTGAAATAGGGTCGACAAACAGCGCACGATGTTCAGAAGGCCCCAGTCCTGACTCGTTAAACATTAGCCGGGTAGTGTCGCCTAGTGTCGGTGCAGGGCGCACTGCGCTGGGTATGGTTGGGGCGCCCAGGTGCCGCTGGGCAGCAGCGATCTGTTCAGCAAGTGGTTGAGGCTCACCCTGCGTAACGCCATACAGGGTGTCATGGTAGAGCCACTCTTCAAGAGGTGGGCTCAGTAAGTAAGCAATACCGGATAGTGCCGCGATGAGAATAAAAGGGCCGATGAAAAGGCCCGTATATAAATGGAGGCGGCTAAGCAGGGCAAAAAGCAGTTTGCTAGTGCGGCTAGGGGAACGGGCTGTCATTCGCTGAATCCGAGTGGTATCGGTAAAGTAGTGCGACAGCTTAGATAGTTTACTTAACGATCGCTAGCCTTCACGCAGCGGTAAAAAGTCACACGATTAATGTTTAGAAGGCACAGGCTTGTAGGCTAGCAGTGCACGGAATAAGCCACTCATCAGTACCGGTTCATCATGACGAATCTGGAAGCCAGCCTCGGTGAGCAGTGGCTGCGCTTGACGAGTAATATCGGTCGCAAGCGCTGATGTTAGCTGGTTCAGGAGGCGTCGACCCTGCCCTGCCGGGTGTTCATCCGGCTGAAACTTATCCATCACACACAGCTGCCCGCCGGGTTTTAGTACACGGTGCGCTTCGGCAAGCCCTTGTTGAGGGTCTGGCATGACCGCAATAATCAAATGCATGATGACGGCATCAAAGTGCTCGTCTGGGTAGCTAAGCGCCTCAGCATCCATTACTTCACACTCAACATCGCGGCGAAGGGCTTCGGCCCTTTTAGCCGCGCGCTTCACCATGGCTGGAGCGATATCGGTGG